>JAWKMJ010000059.1:0-7359 GCA_041392305.1 Crocinitomicaceae bacterium | reverse complement strand
GGTGTAGCTAAGAAAAAAAGAAATGAAGCGACAATAGCTATTATTGTCATAACTCCAAAATTCTTTAATGAATCTATGACGAGTTTGAAATCATATATGCCTGCGCCTAACCCAATTCCTCTAATCGGACCCATAAGTGGAGAAATTAACATGGCTCCTATCACAACTGGAATCGAATTTGACATCAAACCTACTGAAGCTACAATTATAGAACAGATAAGAACCCAAACATTGATTCCGGCAAATGTTATATTTCCTCGAATTTCTTCTTCAGCCTGACTTTTGTGTACATCGTTCTTAATAGAAAAGAGTCCCTTGATATAAGCCCAAAAGCTTGTTGAAGCCTGAATCATATCTCGATTCATCTTAATCTTTGTAGGATCTTCCTCCACCGTATGACGATCGGTCGATTCCTCAGCTTCTAACGAAGGATCTAAAGGGTCTTTTTCATTTTGATTCGAATCTGTTATAGGATCTTCTTCAGGATCTTTAGCCATTTTTCTGGATTAATTAAAGTGAAGCAAATTAATTAATTTTTCCATTTCTTTCTGATTTCTATCCAGATATATTGCATCATTTATTTTGTTTTTCTCTCTTGTAGTGAGATGCCATGATAAAGATATTTTTTCCTGAGGAGAAGCTTTTAAGTTAAAGGACACTACATGGAATGGTACTTCAAACCCAGAGTTTAATAATACTAGAATTTCATCACGATCAAAATCTTGAGCGCGTGGGAAATTACCATAAAAATTACCCAAAGGCATTAGTAATTTATCAATAAGACTAAGCCCTTTGTTTTTAAGTATATGGAAGTCCTTTTGAGTGTCTCTAATTTCGATCAAGATTACGCCAGATGTATAGGATTCAATCCAATCTTTTAGAGCCAGAAGGTAATCCGCAGTGAACTTTCCTCCGTAATTATCCCTCAAGCCCGCATCCATAATTTCTAAACCAGGTTTAGTTGGTAAGGAGACCATAGGCATAATATAAGGAAATGTAGCATTCAATCTTAAAGCAGAAGTGAATTTGGTTCTCATGGGTTCTTTACTTTCTAGTAGTTTCGAAAATTCTACGTTTTCATACGATTTGGGCAAACCACGAGGACTCATTTTTTTTATTCTATTCACAAAATTCATTGGAGAAGAACTAATTATCAATCGCCTTCCATCATTGATAATTGTGGGCGTAAGAATCAATTGAGGAATCTTTGAATAGTATTCTGGTTCTACATAATCCTCAAGTCTTTTATCCATAACAAACTCAGTGTTTTCATTTAAGTTTTGCTCAAAGGAATACCCACGATCCTTTATATATGATTCCTGACCGTCATAAACTTTTTGATACCGAATAAATATATCGTTGGTCGCGATCGTAAATGACATAAAATTTAGTAGGTCGCGAGAAATGTAGTCACGATATTTTAATTCTTTTAAGTCAATCGCTTCCCCTTGTTTTTCTCGCAAATAAAGCTCTCGAAAATAAGCTGCTCCAATCATTCCACCAGAGGCACCTGTAATCATCTTTACATTCTTAAAAAAGCGGCCATCTGTTTGAATGTAAATGTTTTGAAGCACATTGAAAGTCCACAACGCACTTCTTAAGCCACCTCCAGAACAATTTATTACTATTAACTTGGGCTTATCTTCACCTGTTTTGTTTTTCCAATGCTCCATGGTTTGGAGCTGACTCTCATAATCGTATTGTATAGATGATTTATTATCAATAAAACCTTGCAATACCTTAAGATTGTAATCTACTGGCTCCCCTGAATATTGCAAGCCAAACACATAGCTTTTTGCCTGAAGCCACGAGATATGGTAAGACAAATAGTTAAATATTAAAAATCCTGAGAATAATATCGCAAATGTCCATCCTTTGAACCAACTATAAGCTGCAGAAATAAGCATCAGAAAGATGGTGAAAAGTAGTAAAATACTTGCCCCAGCAGGAATTACGAACATAGAAATATCTCTAAAAAGCCCTAGTGCAAAGAATCCAAGAACCATAGCGATTTCAAAATAGGAAGCATTGAAGTGATTCTGAGAGAATACTTTTTGGATTGTATCTTCATCATAATGAGAAATATCCCGAGACTTTTTCAAACGAAATCCAGAACCAATATAAATATCAGTATGGAATGTCTTTTTCCTCATAAAGGTGGAGTACCATGGGTTAGGTTTATTAAAAGTCGTATTAATAGGCTCTTCAATCGACTTTTCTTTCCCCCCTGTAATAGTGATAACATTTTTGTTTACCCGAAAAAAATAGAGCATGGAAAGTAAGATAAATATGGTATTCCCTATGAGAAATCCAACTATATGAAAAAACAAGGGCCAAAATGAAATTAACTCCTCTTCCAGTTGAAACAAAATCATTTTAACAATAAAAACGATAATGTAAATCATAGGAATCGTGGAGTTATTAATGCAAAACTTGAAAAACGGGCGATTTAGTGTGGCTAAAAAAGGAAACAAAGGCCCAAGCATAGCATAACTATAGGTATGGAATGCCATAATAAACCCGCCAGTAGCAAAACCTAATAACACGAATGAATAAACACTAACCTCCCCTAAATATTCCGGTGCTAAAAAAAGATAAGGAACACCGTATTTAGAAGCAATTGCATTTGTTATGAATCCAAATAAAATGGACCAAAAAATTATAGTAAGGAGATTTTTCTTAAACTGCAAAACAAGCAGCTGTACCGGAAAAAAACGAAATACCAGCCTCAGTAAATATTTGAATCTTACCCTTAACCTCATTAAAAGAAAATACGTAAATTAGTATTCATTAGCAAGTAAATCTCGCAGGTATTTTCAAGAAAAGCATAAGATTTTGTACGAAATATGTCAAAATCTTTATAACACACTTATTCACAAGCAAATACTAATCAAATAACTTAGGCTGATCTAAGTCGTCATCTTTGTTTTCCTTAATGGCTTTACCTGAAGGCTTGACATCTAAATTGAATTCAACAGGATTATCATTTTCGGTAGTACCTTCAGCTTTTGACTGATTTCTTAGTTGATTTAAGGATTTTCCTTTAGGTTTTTCCTTTTCCTGAGTTGATTCCTCTTCTATTTCTGAAATATTTTCTTGCTCATTTTCAACATCAATATCCTCATCATCATCAAGTTCCTCTTCTGATACACTAGAATCATATTCGGTATCCTCTCTTTCTTGTTGGGCTTTTTCAGCTTCTGATTGAGGCCAAGGCTCTAATCCATCTTCCGGAATTTCTTCCAAAATTTCTTTCACTTTTAATTTTGTCAGTTGATTTCCTTGAGCCTTCATTCCTTTAATATCAATAAACTCAGAGAGATCTAATATCTTATCCGGTAAATGTTTTGTTGTTTTTAAATGCTTGTTGTAAACTATTCTCACCAAAGGCTTGTAGGCAGTAGATGCAACTTCCAAATGAGAATTTTCATCTTCCGAAATGAATAATACTTTTTTGTCAGAAGTAACTTCACAAACAAACCGTTTTACAAAATGCAATTCTTTCTCTCCGTCGTAATAAACACATGAAATTGGGTGCTCTGGATTCCATTTTTCAATACCAATCAAATCATCTGAAAAACGATTGGATAAATCAAAATTTGTCAACCTGTAATGACCGGATTTATAGATTGTCAATATTTTATCATCGCCTCTAAACTGTCCAAGATATTTCCCTCTTCCTTCATGATTTAATCTACCAACAATCTCATCATACCAAACTTTAATTGCTGATAAAGTGGAAGCTCCAACTTCTTTCTGAACGATTTTAGAGATGAGCTCTTTGGTAACTCTATTTCCGGCCGAACCTCTTCCCTTAATCAGTAATTCACCAAAATCTATGTCGAATTTAAGCCTTTTCAGATGTTGACGAGGTCTTAATTGAACTGTAACAACTTCTCTATGTCCGTCTGGATTGACCGAAAAATAAAGAACTTTTGACCCTTTCGATCCTTTGGTGAGATCGTATTCCTTTTCTCTAGTAATGGACTGAACCGCAAATCTTTTCATCATAGACGGACCGCTATTACCATCTTGATAAATTAAATGATAAATCGTACGGGTATCTCCTTTTTTCCAAACACCTACATGGATGATTCCTTTACCAACAAACTTTTTGTCCGCAATTCGGGTAACCATCATCTTTCCCGTATCGAAGAAAATAATGACATCGGATATTTCTGAACAATCAGCCACGTAGTCTGCTTTTTTCAAATTGTATCCGATGAAGCCTTCTTCAACATCCACATAAAGCTTTTTATTCGCAACAATTACTTTTTGAGCGGAAATATTATCAAAAACTTTTATCTCAGTTTTTCGCTCCTTCCCATCTCCAAATCTCTTTTTCAGATCTTTGTAATACTCAATGGTGTATTCTACTAGATTATCCAAATCATGATTGATCTGCTCAAGTTCTTCCTCGATTTTCAAAATAATTTCATCCGCTCTAAATGCATCGAACTTTGAAATTCTCTTGATTTTAATTTCAGTCAATTTGACTATATCGTCTTCAGTAACTTCTCTTTTAAGTTTCTTCTTAAATGGATCCAACCCTTTATCAATAGCCGAAATCACTCCTTCCCAGGTCTCTTCATCCTCGATTAAAGAGTAAATTTTGTTTTCAATGAAGATCTTCTCCAAACTCGAGAAATGCCATTGTTCTTCCAATTCTCCTCTTCGGATTTCCAACTCCATTTTCAAAAGATTCAGAGTAGAATCCACCGAGTTTTTTAGGATTTCCGTCACCCCCATGAATCTTGGACGATCTTTATCAATTACAGAAGTGTTGGGCGAAATCGAAACTTCACAATCCGTAAAAGCATAGAGCGCATCGATCATTTTGTCAGGTGATGTACCCGGAGCTAAATGCACCAATATTTCTGCTATTGCAGCTGTATTGTCCTCAATCTTTTTAACCTTGATTTTGCCCTTGTCGTTTGCTTTTAAAATTGAATCGATCAAAGAACTTGTTGTTGTCCCGTAAGGAATCTCAACAATCTTCAAGGTTTTATTGTCTTCTTTCTCAATCTTAGCACGAATCCGAACTTTCCCACCTCTGAGCCCATCATTGTAGTTAGAGAAATCGGCCATACCCCCTCCTGGGAAATCAGGTAAAACAGTAGGCTTTTTCCCTCTCAAAACATCTACTGAAGCATCAATCAATTCAACAAAATTGTGGGGTAGGATTTTACAAGCCATACCAACAGCAATTCCTTCAGCACCTTGAGCTAATAATATGGGGAATTTAACAGGTAATTCAACCGGTTCTCGATTTCTCCCATCGTACGATTTGGTCCATTCCGTTGTTTTTGGATTGAAAACGATATGCAATGCTAGTTTGGATAGCCTGGCTTCAATATATCTTGGAGCAGCTGCAGAATCACCAGTTAAAGTATTCCCCCAGTTTCCTTGACAATCAATTAAAAGGTCTTTTTGACCAATTTGAACTAAAGCATCACCAATGGAAGCATCTCCGTGTGGATGATATTTCATGGTGTTTCCAATGATATTCGCAACCTTATTGTAGCGACCATCATCCATTTCTTTCATGGAATGAAGAATCCTTCTCTGAACAGGCTTAAAACCATCCCATAATGATGGGACAGCTCTTTCCATGATTACATAGGAGGCATAATCTAAAAACCAATCTTCATACATTCCAGATAAGGGGATTATCTTATCTGAATTAGGAGATGCATCCGATGAAGCCTCTTGATCTGAGTTAGAATCTCCTTCTTGTGGATCTAAATTTTCTTCGTCGTTTATGTCGTTTTCTTCATCCATAATTTGCTTAGGCTACTTCTTCTTCTATTCTTAGATTATCTATGATAAAGTCCTGTCTCTCTGGGGTGTTTTTACCCATGTAAAAATTCAAAATATTCTCGATTGAGTTATCCTTTCCAACCAATACGGGCTCAAGTCTCATGTCTTCCCCAATAAAGTTTTTAAACTCATCAGGAGAAATCTCCCCTAAACCTTTAAATCGAGTGATTTCTGGATTCTTCCCTAAACTAGCTATGGCATCCCTTCTTTCTTCTTCTGAGTAACAATAGCGTGTTTCTTTCTTATTTCTCACACGAAAAAGAGGCGTTTGTAAAATATAAACATGCCCTTTTTTCACTAAATCAGGGAAAAATTGAAGGAAGAAAGTCATTAACAACATGCGAATATGCATCCCATCGACATCAGCATCTGTTGCAATGATGATTCGATTGTATCTCAAGTTCTCCAAGTCATCCTCAATGTCCAATGCTGCTTGAATCAAATTGAATTCTTCGTTCTCGTAAACTACTTTTTTGGTGAGTCCGAAGGAGTTTAATGGTTTCCCACGAAGACTAAATACAGCTTGAGTGTTAACATCTCTGGACTTTGTAATCGATCCACTGGCAGAATCTCCCTCTGTAATGAAAATACTTGATTCCTCTCTTCTTTCGTTTTTTTGATCGTTGTAGTGTATTCTACAATCTCTCAATTTTTTATTGTGCAAACTTGCTTTCTTAGCTCTTTCTCTTGCTAATTTGCGAATACCTGAAAGTTCCTTGCGCTCCTTCTCTGATTGCTTGATCTTCTTTTCAAGCGTTTCTGCAACCTCAGGGTTCTTATGGAGATAGTTATCAAGCTTTTCTTTCAAGAAATCCATTACAAAAGCGCGCATGGACTTCCCATCTGGTTCAATTTCTAAGGAGCCTAATTTCGTTTTTGTTTGAGACTCAAAAACAGGTTCTATTACTTTTACAGAAATCGCAGCAACAATGGATTGTCGAATATCAACAGCATCATAATTTTTTCCGTAAAAATCTTTAATCACTTTGGCTACGGCTTCTCTAAATGCTGCTTGATGTGTCCCTCCCTGTGTGGTATGCTGACCATTAACAAAGGAAGAATAATCCTCTCCATATTGTCTTGCGTGGGTAAAGGCCACTTCAATATCCTCACCTTCCAAATGTATTATCGGATATAAAGGATCTGAATCCATCTCCGACTCCAATAAATCCAAAAGACCATTGTTGGACTGGTATTTTTCTCCATTGTAATAAATAGAAAGCCCTCTATTCAAATAACAATAATTCCAAAACAGTTTATCTAAATAAGGAACCTTAAAATTGTAATTCTTAAAGATGGTGTGATCTGGCTTGAACTCTACATAAGTTCCGTTTTTCTCATCCGATTTAGCCACTTTTGAATCATCCGTGATATCTCCTCTCACAAAACTGGCTTCTTTCATTTCTCCTTCTCGGACAGAATATACCTTGAAGTGTTCTGAAAGCGCATTTACTGCTTTGGTTCCTACTCCGTTCAGACCCACAGACTTCTTAAAGGCTTTGGAATCATATTTTCCTCCAGTATTGATTTTAGAAACAC
>JAWKMJ010000058.1:0-7729 GCA_041392305.1 Crocinitomicaceae bacterium | reverse complement strand
TTAATTAATTCTATTTGCAAAGTTAGAATCAATTGTAATCAAAACGTATGAGAGAGGACAGAGAGAAAATTGATTTTTATCATCAAAAAAGTATTTAGCAAAAAAAAGCACCAAACTTAAATTGGTGCTTTTCAGAATGTTATCTATAGAAGACTAATGGTGATCTTCGTGGTGATCAGCATTTTCGTCTGCATGTTCTGGAGCAACTTCATTTGCCGGAGCTTCCATGTTCATTTCATCATGACCCGCACCTTCAGCATGTGCATCTTTTTCGCAAGAATCTTTTTTCTTATCGCAACAAGCTTTCTTTTCTCCTGACTTGCAACAAGATTTGTCTTTCTTTGGAGCACAAACACCTGCATGGCATTTTTCAATACACTCCACTTTTTTCTCAGCATCAAATTCTTCACCATTTTTCGTGAAGAACATTTCGATTTCATGACCTTTAGCTTCTGCATGCTCTCCCTCAGCATGGTGAGCATCTTCAGAAATTTCTACTTCGTAATAACCGAATCTTCTGTATTCAATGTAAGAAGCTTCGATTTTTTTCCCAGGATACTTAGCTTCTACCTGCTCAAGGATAGATGCGGGAAGATATGATTTGTCAATTTCGTATTCAATTTCTACGACATAACCTTTCTTATCATATTTTACTTCATATTCTGTATAGTTGTAATTAAACTCAACTTCAAAAAAGTCACCGTCTTTTTTCCAAACCGCATTTTCTGCACCTGGATATCCAGCCAAAAATGCATTTTTAGCAGATTGTGAAATTTCATGATGGTTTTCACCATACTTCTTACAGGATACCAAAGATGCTCCAATCATAAGAGCAAATAAAAGTTTTGAGATCTTCATTGTTATTCGATTTTTGTTTGCGGTAAATATAGAGAGTATTTAATTAAAAGTTAAAAATTAAAAATGAAAAATGAAAAGTTCAAAGTAAATCGTGCCAGGAGGAAAGAAAAAAAGCACCAACTTCTGTCAGCGCTTCAAAATCTAATTCATATTTCGTAAATCGTTCTTGGTAATTATTGTTTTTTGACATTAATCTTGATCATCATTTTCTTCTTCGTCTTCGTCTTCGTTTTCAAGATCATCGTTTTCTTCATCGGTATCTTGTTCGATGAAGTTTCCATTTGAATCAAAAACTAATTCGATTTCTTTCCCTTCTGATTCGTATTCAACTTCGTAAAAATCTTTTCCACCTTCAGATTTCAATATAGCTCCTTCAGGAGTATGTTGTGCAAAATTTTCAGTGAGATAAATTTTTACTTTTGAAGGTAGAGATTCAATATCCACTTCTTTTTCAGTCTGTAGAATATTTCCTTTTGCATCAAATACTACTTCATATTCAACACGGTCATTTTCGAATTCCACTTCATAATCCGATCCATCTTTAGACCATTTTTCATTTTGAGCGTTTGGAAAATTGTTTGCGAAGCTGGTTTTAACCGGAGTAGGGACTTCCTTCGATGATTCTTTTTCTTTACTGCATCCCGTAAATACTACTAATAAAGCAGCTAATGATAGAAATTTAATTGTTTTCATAATGATATATTTTAAAATTATGAATCAAATCTATGGGATGATTTTGTGGGAAATTTGAAGCTAGAAGGTGATTTTGAAAATATGTAAATTATTTTGGATTACATAAGTGATTTCCCATCCATGATTATCACAAATTTGTTTGATTAAAGAAAGTCCAAGTCCAGTAGAGTTTGAAGATTGATTCGCTTTTTTGAAACGATCAAACATAAGTTCAGGCTCTTCCAACAGAATATCCGATGTATTGCTCAAAATGAACTCGTTTCCTCTAAGTTCCATGTTTATTTTTCCGTTTTCAATATTGTGTTTAATTGCATTATTGAATAGATTTCGAATCATGATTTGGAGTGTTTCAGAATTTGCATTGATTTCACAATTTTTCAGATCTAGTTCTACTTGAATGTTTTTGCCTTCAAATAAAAACTGAAAAAACTCAATTTGCTCTTCAATCAACGCATTTAAATTTACCTTTTCTTTTTCTTGAAACTGCTTGTTTTCAAGTTTTGACAAAAGTAAAAGTGACTCATTCAATGACGATAGTTTTTTGAGATTCTTTAAGGAGTCAGTGATTAATTTACTTTGATTAGAGGAAAGATTTTGATCCTGTAAACATTCTTCCAATTGATTTTGAATGATGGCAACAGGAGTTTGAATTTCATGAGAAGCGTTTTCTGAAAATTCTTTAAGATTTAAATAGTCTAGTTTGATCTTTTTAAGTAGTTGGCCAAGTTCCTTATTCAATTCCTGAAACTCTTTGATTTTCGATTCTTTAAATTGGACATCATGATTCAAGTTGAATTTCTTCAAAAGATCTAAATTATGATTGAAGGTCTTCCAGATCACCTTTGAACTGAAATAATTGGTAATGAAAATCAATAGTATAAGGGAAACGAGAACCCAAAAAATAACATAACCAATAGTGTATATGTAGTCGTGAGGTTCCAAAATGATTTGACGGACAATGATCTGATATCTTTTACCATTGATGTTTTCCTCAGCGATTAACTCTCTAAAGTACTCTTCATCTTGGTCCAAAGAATCATAAATGAAAAGGTCGTTGAAATGCGAGTAATCCTCTCTGGATTCAAAAGGCAATTCCTTCACTTCATATATAGGAGGAAGATTCTGGTAAGTCCCGTTTTTCTCAATTTGTTGCGCAATTCTGGTTTTCTGAATAACTAATCTTTCGGAGATTTCTTCGTCAATTATTTTCGTAAGATAATGGTAAAGTGCTAATCCTGCGATTAAAATAAATAAGCTCGAAATGAGCAAGTTTTGGATATTTATTCTTGTGATTAGTTTCAAACTGAAGTGAATTTATAGCCCATTCCGTAAATGGTTTTTAAATAATCTTTTCCGTTTATTCTTAAGATTTTTTTTCTCAAATTTTTGATATGTGTGTAGACGAAATCAAAATTATCCAATAGGTCTACCTGGTCTTCCCAAAGATGTTCAGCAATAGATTCTTTAGTCAATACACGTTCTTTATTGACCACTAAATGAATCAGTAAATCAAACTCCTTTTTGGTGAGTTCCAAAATTTCAGACTGAACCTTTGCCGTTTTTGCGTCTAGATCAATAACAATATCATCGAATTTCAACAAACTGCTCCCTTCGAATTTTTTACGTCTTAAAATGGCATTGATTCTGGAATTTACTTCAGATAAGTGAAAAGGTTTTGTGATGTAATCGTCTGCTCCAAGGTCTAGGCCTTTAATTCGATCATCAACTGAATTTTTGGCGGAAATGATTAAAATACCAGCATCCTTATCCTCTATTTTAATTTTCTGAATAAGATCTAATCCATTACCATCAGGTAAGGTAATATCAACCAATATGATATCATAGGGATAGAGACCAATTTTATAATCTGCTTCATCAAAGCTGGAAGCTACTTCACAAAGAAATTCTTTTTCTCTCAAAAAACTCTCTATGGAATTTCTTAATGCCGCCTCATCTTCAATAACCAATACCTTCATTGTCAAAATTTACGCAAAATAAAAGAGGATTTTGAAGGAAATTTGAAGAAAAAAAGCACCAACTCCCGTCAGTGCTTATCAAATAAAAAAAATCGTAAATCGTAGTTATTTTTCTATCGATCAATGAGCTCGCTATCGCTCGGTTCGTAGTTCGTAATTCCTAATGGTCCATCTTGTCCTCAGGCTCTTCATCCTCGATCTTGAAAATCTTAGGTTCATCGGCTTTACCTTGTTTACGATCCAAAAACTCTTCTAATTGCGCAATGGAAAGAGACTTTGCAACGATTTTGTTGTCCTTATCCAATACAAATACTCTAGGAGTTGAGAAAATGTCGTAGGTAGTTGTATAATTCATGGATTGGTTCAATCTTTTCAGACTTTCTTCCGTAGAAACTCCTTTTTCAAGGTAGTGAACAATGAATTGACCTGCTCCATCTTTTCCCGTTGCCTTTTCAAATACTGTTTTGGTCAAGCCAACATTGTAAAACTGTAAATTATTTTCTCTGATGTACTTTTTCCATTTATCAAAATCTTCCCCTTGGGCTTTACCTATAGCATAAACTTCAATATTTCTCTGTTTGAATTTCTTCTCATAAAGTGTTTGCAGTTTTGGAGTAGCTTTTTTACAGTGACCGCAATCTGGATCCCAAAAATAAAGAATCTTATATTCTGCTTCTAAATCATAGAATGCCACCCAATTTTTCTCTGTTGAATCTGGAAGTTTGAGATAAGGAGCTTCAACACCCAAAATCAAAGGAGCCCATTTGTCTTTTCTTTCGCATAATTTGGTTAGTTGTTCATCAGACATCCAAAACGCCTTATTGTTAGGTGGACAATAATATTTCGAAGCCATGTGAACAAAAACTGCATCCATGCCTAAGATTTTGGATCTTTCATAGTTGCTTGTAATATAATTAACTAAATATCTGAAAGTTTCACTTCCTTCTTCGGATTTTTGAATAAGTAAGTCAGCATATTTATTAATCGAATCTGGAACCAAAAGCAATTTATCTCCAAAATAATACTCCATTTTAGCATGAAGAATTTCTGAGTTTTGGATACCCGGCATTTTTAAATTACAGTGATCCCAATAGTGGTTGATATACCATTGGTATTGCCAGTCTTCTGCAGCTCCTTCAGGCGCATCTGGGATTTTAATATCAACAGACATCTTAATAAATGCTCCAACGAGTTTATCCTTGTTTTTTTCGGCAAAATCCAACTGAAACTGGCGAACTTCTTCGTTTAAATCATCTCTTTTCTTTTCCAGTTCCTTCTTTTTCGCAGCATCCTGCTCTTTAGTAATCTGCATCTGAATGGGTTTGGCTTTTTCTTTGTATTCTGAAATTTTGCCCAAGTATTCATAAAACTGTTTGTTCTCCTCAGATTTGATCACTTTAGCATTTTGCATGGCATTGTCCAAAGTGGCTTCGATAATGATATCTTCAAAATTGTAAATGAACTGGAAAAATCCTTTATTGTCCTTAGTTAAAAAGGCCATCATTCCAGGTTGGTAATCGCCTAGTCTTTTGGTGTCGAAAATGGCTTTCCCAGCTTTTGAAACTACTGTATCAGCGTATAATAACTGTTTTCCTCTGTATTTTGCAAGGTATACTGTGTCGGTCATTCCTGTCATTCTCACTTCGATTTTTTGTGCCAATGCTGTACCGAACATTCCCACTACCATCGCTATTCCAACTACAATTTTCATCTTCATTTGTCTGTCGTTTTTTCTTGTTAAAATAAGATTACAAAATATAGACGCTCATAATTTCAGAGCGTTTCTGCTTTAACAAATTTTTAACTTTTTTCTTTTCCTGTGCGAACCAAAGTAATTCGGGTTCCAATATAATTTAAAATTACCATTCCAATCAGAATCGATACTGAAATCATGATAGAGAGCTCTGAAATGGAGTAATCCATATGCATTCCAATACTTTCCAAATGAGGCCTTAAATAAGCAAATTCTGCATAAACCAGGGCATTGGCAAAAATGACGATCAATAAAAATCTTAAAAAGAAGAACAGGATAAATCGCATTAAAATGGCATTGATTCCATAACCAATTCTCAACAAGGTCCGAATCTCGTATAAAGCTCTCGTGATCACCAATTCACTGTAAAGCATGATCCCGTTAATCGCTAAAATGATGATCAATAACGCTTCAATTCCAATAAAATAGATGACGATGTTTAAGATGGATTTAATCTTTGCTAAATCAAATTGACTCTTTTGAATTTCCATTCTTTTATCTTTTAGCAAATCTGCAAACTTGCCATAGGATCCTTCATTGAACTGAACCATCAATTGAGAAGGATTGATCTTTTCTTTGATTGCATACCTTTCGTTGCAAAAGTCCATGAAAGATTCGGGAACCAAAATGGCATTGATCGATTGAGAAAATCCAACGAGTCGGCCAGTGAATTTGTAGGTTTTACCTTGATAATCAATCTCAATTTTAAATAAGATCGATTTAGCAATACCTTCTGAAATTTTTGGCATTCCATAAGACTGAGCAAAACCGTGGTTCAGCATAGTCATATAGACTTTCGGCATAATTACAGGAACGAATTCAGATTTTTCATCCCAGTGCCATTGCGATCGATCCGTATCGATAAATTCGTCAGCAACAGCGTTCAAATAAGTATCGGTTCTGAAGTAGGGTATAGTACCTTCCATGGATTCGTGCAGACCAATAGATGCGCTGAATAGATTCAATTTTACAGGAGAAACCTTTGTTAGAAAATCCTTGTTTTGCAGTTCTTTGATTTCTTTTTCACTGAAATCAGTAGAGCCTAGACCTATCAGATGTTGTTCTGAGACAATTTTATGGATCATGACTGTATTTTCTCCCATCACTTCTTCAGCTTCCAAGATATTTTTCAGTCTTTGGAAAACTTCGGTAGTTAACAGAAGGAAATTGATTCCAAGTATCGCTCCAATGAATGAAATGTAGAGCGATAGCTTCTTTCTATTTCGAAAAAGTAATTTGCTCAGCATTTCTACAAGAATAAAGTGTTAGTAAATGTATTGCCGTGATCTTCCCCAAGAGTGGTTAGAATGTATCCAGCACTATTCTTGTCGGCTTCTTCATTGAACATTTGTATACCTATGGCTTGGTTTACCTTGTCCAAATGAGAAAAGGGTTCGTCCAATATCATCATTTCAAAAGGCTGCAACAAAGAGCGAATGATGGCAATTCTTTGTTGTTGACCCATGGAGAGAATTCCACATTTGGTATTCCATTTATCAGCCATACCAAATTGGTCCAAGCGTTCTTTGATTTGCGCTTCGGTTTTGTGGTTTGTCAGTCTGTTTTTGATTAATAAATTCTCACGAACGGTAATTTTATCAAACAACTGAAGATCCTGAAAAACAACGCTCAATTGAAATTTTCGAATCTTTTCCCAATCTTTCAATTTGAAGGTTCGAATATCCTGATCATTGATGCGACAAGTCCCGCTGTAGTCTTTTCGAATACCAGTAATTACATGAGTAAAAGTGGTTTTCCCTTTCCCCGAATGTGCATTCAGCATGACACGATCTTGTCCTTCCACAACAAAACCGGTTTTCCAAATACTGTTTTCAGCATGGGCAATCTCCGCTAAGGGTTTGGGCATTAAATTGTCAAACTGAATCTTCATGGTTTTTAAAATTAGTTCGAAAATACAAACGATTATTGAAATACAAGTTGTGTGCCGAAACGGATTTTGTTAAGAAATATTAACATGTGGACTGATCTGTAAGTCGGTAGTAGTAAGTCATAAGCGCTCTCAGTTGCGCAGGATCCCCGAATCCTGCGCTGTCGTGAAGGGCATCCGGAGGCAAAGTAGGGTATCCTAAGAGACGGGAGTAGAAAATGAACTTATTTTCTGTATTTCTGTTCTTCTGTCCTTCTGTTCTTCTTATTTTTAACCCTCAAATCTCAAATAAAAATGAAATACGATAAACTAGGAAATACCGATATCAAAGTAAGTAAGATCTGCTTGGGTACCATGACTTTTGGCGAGCAAAATACAGAGTCAGAAGCGCATGAGCAACTCAATTACGCAGTAGAGCAAGGAGTTAATTTTATCGATACTGCTGAAATGTATGCCGTGCCTGGTAGAGAAGAAACTCAAGGTCTGACCGAAAAATACATCGGAACCTGGTTAAAAGATCGTAAAGACAGAGATCAATTGGTAATTGCAACCAAAGTGACT
>JAWKMJ010000057.1:0-7932 GCA_041392305.1 Crocinitomicaceae bacterium | reverse complement strand
TAAAAAATTTCAAAGGGAAGGCAAATGTTGATCTATGGAAAAGGTATATTGAAGCCTCCAAAGGATATAATTTACATTTCCATTGGGTGAAAGGACACGATGGACATTATTACAATGAAATGTGTGATCAACTTGCAGTCGCCGCAGCTGAATCAAAAGATTTATTAGTTGATGAAGGTTATGAAGCAGAGAACTAAATGACTTTAGGAATCAATTTAAATTTTAGGATCTCTTCAATGAAAGTGGTGAAAATAGGATGAGGAAGCGCTTCAGATGATAGCACTTGGGGACAAAAAACGGAGAATTTCATATAAGGCTTCTCTTTATCCGAAAAAGCCAATAAATTTCCATTTTCTTCTTTAGCCAAAACATCAATTGCGTTGTGCTCTAAGAATTTTTGAATTTCAGGATTTAATGAATAACGCACAGAGGAATATTCAACAAGGGGTCTGGATCCATACATTTTAAGAAGTTTCCCATTAGGATCCTGTAAATACAACTTCTCAAAATGATTGGATTTATTTTCATTATCCGAAATGATATCATTTGCGCTTTCAGAATAAAACTTTGTTCCGAGATATTCCAAATACATTTTGAATGGCTCTCCTGTCCCAAGAACGGGAATTTCTTTATGTGCAATTTTCTTGATAACTAATTTCATGAAAAAATCGCTTTGATAGGGTCCAGGTGCTATGATGATTCCATCAAAATTATCTAGAATATTGTCTGACCCATCCGCAATTTCAGAGGTTCGAATCCAGTAATAATCGAGATTTGCTTCAAAAAGATTTTTAGAATGCTCCAAGGCGTGATTGGTTGCGTGATGCGCATTGTACATAAAGCTAAAATCACCGATAATGCCAACTTTTACAGAAGCGTTCATCTAATTAGTTTTAAGCAATTTAACAAAAAAAAAGACCGAATCAAAAAATTCGGTCTTCTATAAGGATATCTTAAACCTCAGTTAAGTCTATGATAACATTACTGAGTTCTTCTTCTAAATGCTCCGTTAAAGATCCCATTCGAAATTACTACTGAATTTACTCCAGCTGCATCCCAAAGTTCACATGTGAATAAAGCAGACCATTTCACGTATTCATTGTCGTTGTCAGCCTCATACATTACATTGTTTAACATAAAAAATGAACCTGCATAAGTTGAGGTATCTCTTGAAAAGTAAGGAATTCCGTTTTGGTCAACCCAAGTCAACTGAACACCACTAGCTCCCGCATTACTATACGGCAAATTAACAGAGTCACCAAATTGAGCCATGAGGTTGGCTCCTGAGAAAAAGGTTTGAAATTCAGAAATAGAAGGGTTGTTTGATCCATCATCAATCCAAGTAAAACTACCTAAGTCCAAACGAATACCATGATTAATGGATGAAGATGTACTTCCCAAAGAATCAGTATAAATTGCACTTGAAGTTAATGGTGAAGGTTGGATGTTTTTTGTAACCAACATATTGCAGGCGTAACTATTTGTTCCTTCTTGCAAAGTGTAATTTGAAGTATCCACTTGCCCTTGAAACATACAGTCTACTTCAACCTGATCAACTGGCGGCTCTGGTGGAGGTACAATCTGGTGTCTCTGACAAGAAATACCAAAAAACGTTAACCCCAAAACTGCAAATAGAGTATTCTTCGTAATGGTCATAGTAAAATAGTTTTAGTAAACAGTAAAAATAATACTTTTCTATGAAAACGAAAAATTCCTTAAAAGGTTGGCTTTATTTCAATATCAAAATTTTCAAATGGAAGGTATTTGTTAAGTGATATGGAATTTATTTTAGCCATTACTTTACTCCCCAAACCCCAAAATTGAAAATCAAAGGAATCAAGTGTCCCAATTTTATGGTTTTTATAAATGACCCAAGTCGTATTTGTGGATGGGTCAGTGTCCAATTCTATAGGTTCACCGATTTTCATCTTTTTCATAGACATAAATTAAATCATGTCTAGTTAGATTGTTGACTTTACTGATAATTTTCATGATTATGCTACTATTTGTTTGATTTTGGGCTTGTCTTGAAGAATTGACTTAGATCGACTTTTGCAATTCCTGATTTTTTAACATCTATCTGATAAAAATTAGATTGCCCGTTAATGGTGTGACACTCCATATATTTAAATCAGCAGAAATTATCTTTTAAAGAGGATATTAGCTTATTTAAATCCGACATTGAAATGATCAATTTGGATTCTCTTTCTTTTTTGTTTTCTTTGATCTTACAATCAATAAGTGCCTCGTTATCACCTGACTCAAATGTAATGTAGTTGATGATCACCGATTTGAAGTTTCTAGCTTTTTTATCCATAATTGTTTCGTTTTGATACAATTTTACTATGCTAGATCGTAAAGTATTTACGACCATAAATTATTTTGAATCTTTTTTGTTTTTCTTACTTTAGACCAAAAATTCAGGCTATGAAATACGATCTTATCGATAACGCGCTGTTTGTGAGAAATCGCGCAAATTTTGCCAAACATCTTAAACCAAAATCTCTGGCAGTTTTTAATTCGAATGATATTGTGACCACTTCAGCCGATAGCACAATGCCATTCCAGCAGCATCGTGATATATTTCATTTATCAGGAGTAGATCAAGAAGAGAGTATTTTAGTTCTTTTCCCTGATGCTACAAATTCGAAGCATCGTGAGGTTTTATTTCTAAAAGAGACTTCTGAATTAATTGCGATTTGGGAAGGGGAGAAGCTAACCAAAGAAAAAGCATTTGAAGTTTCTGGTATTCAAACCGTGTATTGGCTGGATCAGTTTGAAACAATTTTCAAAACCATGGTTACTGAAGCTGAAAATGTTTACCTGAATACCAACGAACATTTAAGAGCAAATACGGAAGGTCAGACTAGGGAAGATCGATTCATTGATTGGTGTAAAGAACACTATCCGCTTCAAAACTATAGAAGATCTGCACCCATAATGCATGAAATTAGATCTATTAAACATTCCATTGAGATAGATTTGATGCAAAAGGCCTGCAATATAACTGAGAGTGCAGTTCGTCGCATATTAGGATTTATAAAGCCTGATGTTTGGGAGTACGAGATAGAAGCTGAAATTATACATGAATTTATTAGGAATAGATCGAAAGGATTTGCTTACACTCCTATTATTGCTTCTGGTGGAAATGCTTGTGTACTTCACTATATTGAAAACAATCAGCAATGTAAGGATGGTGATGTAATTCTAATGGATTTTGGAGCTGAATATGCCAATTATGCTTCAGATTTGACCCGTTGTGTTCCTGTTAATGGAAAATTCACTCCAAGACAAAAAGACGTATACAATGCCGTATTAAGAGTAAAGAAGGAGGCGGAAAAATTGCTCAGACCGGGTACTCTATTATCTGAATACCACCTAGAAGTTGGGAAGTTAATGGAATCAGAATTATTGGGTCTGAAACTGATTGATCAAACAGATATTAAAAACCAGGACCCTAACTGGCCGGCTTATAAAAAATATTTCATGCATGGTACCTCCCACTATATTGGATTGGATACGCATGATGTGGGGTCATGGACAAAACCCATTCAGGCTGGCATGGCTTTCACTTGTGAACCTGGAATCTATATTCCTGAAGAAAATCTGGGAATTCGAATTGAGGATGATTTGGTTGTGCAAGAAAAAGGCGAACCATTTAATTTAATGAGTTCAATTCCTATTGAAGCAGATGAAATTGAAGATTTGATGAATACCTAGCTCATTGAATAATTCACTTTTACATTATCAAATAATAGGGGAAGGCGCTCCAATTGTTTTTCTGCATGGTTTTTTAGAGGACTCGAGTATGTGGGAAGATGTAAAGACGGCTTTCCCAAAGCATCAACTTCTACTCATAGATTTACCAGGACATGGAGAGAGTCCATCTTATAATTTAGAAGCCTATTCCATGAAATTCATGGCAGAAAAAGTGGATGAGATTATAAAGGATAGGAAAATCGAAAATCCAATTGTGATAGGCCATTCCATGGGGGGTTATGTTGGTTTAGAATTATTAAAGATTAGAAGCCTTCGGCGACTTATTTTATTCAACTCAAATTTTTGGGAAGATTCGGAAGAGCGAATTCAGAACAGAAATAGAGTGATTGAAGTAGTCCAAAAAAACAAACTAGTCTTTTTAAATGAAGCTATTCGCAATTTGTTTTATGTTGAAAATGACTTTACCTCCCGAACAATTCAGGATTTAATTCAAAAAGCAAAAGAAATAAATGAGCTGGATATCATTAAATCCACTAAAGGACTAAGAGATCGATTAAATAACAAAGAAATTGTGAGTACGTATTCCGAAAAAATCTGTGTGGTTCAGGCAGAGAATGACCCAATTATTCCATCTGAGTACATGGAAGATGCATTGAATCAACTCACAAAAAAGCCCAAGTTTTACATGATTGAAAACTCGGGCCACATGTCTGTTTGGGAAAATCTTAAAGCAACAAGAAGAATCTTAACAGAAATAGTTTCTTAGATTTTAATTTTTATCCTCCACAATCGATAAAAATCCAGATTTCATTTTTCGCAACTAAAGGTAAATTTCTATTCATAACAACATTATTTGATTGATTTCTTACTCTAATTTAAATATTCTATTTGGTTCAATCTGCTGTGAAAGAGTGTAGTGTAGTGAAGATTTATTCTTGTGTAAGGTGTAATAATTATCTGTTTTGTATATTTACCTGAGAAGATAGATGCTTTGTCTTTCTTGTTAAACCTTACAAACTAGTTATTATGAAATTGAGAACTCTAATTGTTGATGACGAAGAATTAGCCAGAAATAATCTGGAAATGTTAATAGGTGACTTCTGCCCAGATCTTGAAGTGTTTGCAAAAGCAGACTCAAAAGAAACGGCTATTGAAATCATCAACAATGAAAAGCCTGACGTGGTGTTTCTCGATATCAGAATGCCAAGTGGGGCTGAGGGATTTGAAATTCTTGAAGAAGTTGAACACAGAAATTTCTTGGTCGTATTTGTAACGGCCTTTAAAGATTATGCTGTAAAAGCTTTCAATGCAAACGCAGTCTATTATATTCTTAAACCGATCGATATTGATGATTTGAAGGCGGCTGGAGAGAAATTATCCGCTGCTTATGAGGCTTTTAAATCGTCACCCGACAACTACGATGTATATTTTGAATCGCTCAGAAATTTGTCGGATAAACTGGTCAAAGGTAAAGCATCTGGCAAAGTAGTAATTTCACATTCCAAAGGGTTGAAGATTGTAGAGGATGATGATATCACCTATTTAGAAGCGAATGGAAATTGTACTATGTTGTATTTTCAAGATGGAAGCCGATATTTAGATACCCGAACTTTGAAAATCTATGAGAATTTGTTAGATCAAAGAAAGTTCTATCGGGTACATAAATCCTATATCATTAATCTAAATCAACTTAAGGAGTATTTGAATGAAGACGGGCATTATGCAGTGCTTAAAAATGGCAAACAAATTCCAATTGCCAGAAACAGAATCACGAGTTTTACTCAAATGTTGAAGAGTCTGTGATCCGATCAATACTTTTATTTGTTTTCGGGACCCTCTTCTTCTCGATCAATGCCCAACAGTATAGTTTTGATTCTTATTCTACGAATTCTGGATTAAGTCAATCTCAGGTTTACGACATTCAGCAGGATGAAAAAGGGTTTTTATGGATTGCGACTGAGGGGGGCTTAAATAAATTTGACGGAAAGGAATTTACAATTTTTACGATTGAAGATGGTCTGATCCGTGACGCGATTCGATCATTGTACGCCAAAAACAACAAACTATACATTGGCTCCAAAGGCGGGATTTGCATATATTCAAATAAGAAATTTCAACAAATATTATTTCCAGAAGAATTTGAAACCTTCCGTGTGGATTGCATCATGGAATACAACGACACAATTTTGTCGGAACAAATGGGGCTTCGATATTTTATCAATCCGATCAAAAGCTGATTCCTTACCCGAATTTCCCAAAAGATCGAAAATTAGGGATATGTATGCGGATGAACATCAGTTTTTGGTTTCCACAAAAGAAGGGCTACTTGTGAAAGAAAAAAATCAGAATTTCGAAATTGTAGAAAATTCTGTTTCTTTTGGCCGAATCAAATCCTATGAAGGAAATGTTTACGTTGGAGCCTATAAACCTACTGGAGTTTTTAGGTATCAGAATAAAAAACTAAAGAAGCTTCCTTATTTGAAGGAAGAGGAGACCATTCGTGATTTTCAGCTGAATGGGGATAATATTTGTGTAGCGACAAAATCCAATTTAATTTGTTACAATCGAATTACCCAAGAGAAAGAATATTCCATTTCAAATGAAAATGGTCTTCCCAATGCCCAACTTTTAAGAATTTTCATGGATCGCGAGGCCAATTTATGGATCGGAACCGATGGGAAGGGCTTTACTCGATTTATTGGAGAAACATTTGTAAGTTATTCCACTAAGGAAGGCTTAGGAAGTAATCAAATAATGTACATTACCAAAAAGGAATCCACCTACTTTTTAGGTTCATACAATAATGGAATTACAATATGGGACAAAGACGGTCGAACCCAAATTCTAAACGAATCTAATGGTTTGCCAAGCAACACAGTTTGGACCATGTTTGTGGAAGATGAAAACAACTACTTTGTAGGAACACAACAGGGTCTGACCATTGTTAAGAATGGGATCCTTAAAAACTACTTTAAGAAGGATGGATTACTTTCTGATAAGATCACCGCAATTGCAAAAGTTAGGGAAAACCAGTTTTTAATTGGTGGCCCAGAAGGAATCAATTTTTATGATGGAAATAGCTTCTCAAAAGGATTCTTCGGACAGGAATTGAACGTTTGGATTCGAAGTATTCAGGTAGGGGAAGATGGGAAAATCTGGTTTGCCACGCTTAATGGAGTTTATGTTTTTAATGGAAAAGAATTGCTTCAAATTCCGAACGATCAAGGATTTCTTGAAGTAAATGCATTGGATATCATTGATTCTGATAGGGTAGTAATTGGTACAGAAAGGGGAGTTTATTTCATTAAGAATCAAACTCTTCAGCCACCTTCAGTCAAATTATCGAAAACTTCAAAAGAAGTGAATATGGTGAAATACTTCGATGGTAAGCTTTGTTTCGGAACGAATTCGGGGTTTTATATAGGAGAATTCGACAAGGAGAATTTGTACTTAGAAAATTTAAAAAGATTTTCGGCCATAGATGGATTGCCAGGATCTGAAGTTAATTTGAATTCAGTTTTCGTTGAAGAAAAGGTGGTGTGGTTTGGTATGGAAGAATCTTTGGTGAAATTTCAATACGATGATATTCAGAATATTGAGGACGTAATAGAGCCAATAATATCGATTTCTGATTTAAAGATTTTTCTTGAAGATAAAGATCTAAGTGCCTATTCCAATTCCTTCGATAAAGATGGATTGCCAGTAAATCTTAAATTACCTTTTAAGTTCAACTATGTTACAATTGAGTTTTCGGGATTGAGTTTCAAGAATAATAATGACTTGAAATACCAATATAAACTTGAAGGTTACCGCGAAGAATGGTCGCCTTACGTTGAAAATGATTTTGCCACTTTCACCTCCTTATCACCGGGTATCTATACGTTTAAGGTTAGAGCTATCAATAAAAGCGGACTCATTTCTGAAACGGCTGAATTTACTTTCGAAATTCTACCTCCATTTTGGTTAACCTGGTGGTTTATTTCCTCTTCCATTTTACTAATCGTGGGGATCGTATTCTTCATAGTGAATTATAGAACAAAGATCATCAAGCAGAAGAAAGACAATGAAAATCTAGTTTATAAGTCCAAATTGCTTCAGCTTGAGCAACAAAGTTTGAATGCGAGTATGAACCGTCACTTTATTTTTAATTCTTTGAATTCCATTCAGTATTTCATAAATGTTTCAGATAAAATTTCTGCAAATAAGTATCTA
>JAWKMJ010000056.1:0-8020 GCA_041392305.1 Crocinitomicaceae bacterium | reverse complement strand
TTTGCAACATATTCTAATCGAATAACTACATCATAAACAGTAACGATATCAACAGAACCACCAAATCCAAGAAGAAACTCATTTGCCTTAAAATTTTCGGCGGAGCGAAATTTATCTTGCACGAACCCACATTCTCCAAATGCGTTAATATAAATCCCTAGAGGAAAGTAGTTCTTTTTTTCTCTGTTCTTAAATACATCCATTGTCGATTTATCGGCTTTCTTTTTCTTTTCTTTCTCAGGCTTTTTCTTCTTAACGAAGGTCCATGTTTTATTCAAAGCCTGGAACTTAAAGTTGGTCTTGAAATACGAATAAAATGTTCCCTCAATAGAATACAATTCGTAACCCCTTAAATAATCCACTTTATCGTATCCTAGTCCGTTTCTAAAAATATAGGGTTGCAACCGGGAGGGTGTCAAACGTGCCCTAGCTTTCGCTCCCCAAAAAAAGCCTGCCCCAATAGGAAAATAAGCAGCGATCTCGGCATTTAAATAAAATACATCTATGTTTCCACTTCGAGCTAACCCAATTCCATATTTATCTACACCTACATTAACCACATATCCTTTTAGTGGGTAGGTTTTAGAATCTGTTTTATCAAATTCAAGTTCATATCCAATAGAAAAATAGCGTACTCCGGAAGAAGTATCTAGAGTCAAATAGGTTGGATTGGTAGCAAGCAATGTATCCTTAATTCTATGTGCTTCATAACCGATTTTCAATTGGTGCAACATGAAGAAATTGTGTTTAAACTTTAAATCCACACCAAACTTTAAGCTTTCATAAGCCCTCTCATTGGACAACTGAAATAGTTGCTGACTATCATCCACTGTCTTATAGTTTACTGTTTTCAGTCCTTTATATTCCAAATGGGGGAGCAAACCCAAATACACCTTTTTGGAAAGTGCCGGGATTTCATAACTCACATTGACTTGATTGGAATTCCCAAAGACCATTCTAAGTTTTAATTTATGCCCAGTTCCAAAAAAATTAGACCATCCAAGAGAGGCTCCATAACTCAGACGAGACCAATCATTTCTTTGAAAAAATTCGTTAATGTTAGGCGCATCAATTTGAAGTATGGGGGCTGGCCAAATATTCCATCTTTCCTTTACAGTGACCGTTAAAACTATTTTATATTCTTCCTCTGTTTTTACATGAATATCGATAAAGGAAAACAACTGTCTATTAACAAGATTTTTTCTGGATTGGATTGTTCTATTGATAAAATCGTAGCGTTGTAAAGAATCTCCAACTTGATATTCAAACTGATTCAGAATTACCCAGGGCTTTGTAATTTTATTGTTTACAATATTAATACGATCTATTTTGACCCACTTAGGTAGCTGATCTTCATCAATAATATTAACTTCCCCAACAGTTCCTTGAGAAATCCCTGAAATAGAAATAAAAAATAAAAGGGCAAAATAAAATAGCCGATTCGGCATTTTAAGCAGATTAGAGTTTGGCCTTCACTTTTCTAAAGCGTCCTTTACGACCGTACATCCAAGAATAGTTTCTTCTTTGGAAACCTCCTCTTCTTTGACGGAATACATAAGAATAATATAATTTAACCGAAAGGTAGTTATCTAAATGTGTTTTGTCTCCTCTTTTACTTCCTGGGTCATAATTTGCAGGATCAGGTAAAAACGCTTCATTTAACTCCCCTCTTCTGTTTGCCAAAGTAGAGGCAATTGCGTCAGACCCCATCATTGATGGATCAACATACAAATTACTCACATCGTCAAGATAATCAGTTAGTGTCCAGTTCCACTGAATCTCAAAACCTATTCTATGCTGTCTCCTTAGAGTAAAGAAAAAACCAGCTCCCATTGGTACAGTTAGCGTAACAACAGAATATTTTTTCCCCTCCGTCATAAGTGGTCGTAAATAATATTTCTCACCTCCTAATTCAGCAAAAGGAAAATGGAATAACGCCCCTGCTCCGGCATAGACGTAAGTTTGATAATCTGCACGATAACGACCATAATACCCTACATCAGAAACCGATAAAAATGGAGGATAAAACTCCGCACGAGCTTCTAATGCCAACATATCATTTTTAAAGCTCAAATTCCTTCCTCTACGACCGGGGTTAGTTGACTCGTTATCGTTTCCTTCTATTCTTGTATAGGTAACATCCCCTCTTACAGCCAGCCAATAATTAGCCCGATATCTCCAGAACAATCCAAGATCCCATCGTGTGTGCTTCATTTTCATATCCAAAACAAAATCACGACGTGGCAATTCCTTACCTCCCATGTCTCCGAGGTAATTTGAAGCACCAACTTTGATCCCCATATCAAAGAAATATCTCTGGGACCAACTGAATGTCAGTGTAAAAGTGAATGCTATGATTGCAATAAGTCTGGTCATAATCAGAAAGCAAATATAACCAAATTTAAATTGACTTCACAAAATTTTTTGTTGTGCAAATACATATTTATTTCATTCAAAATTCTGCAAACGCTATTTTGACTATTTTTGTCAGTCCTAAAAAGACAAAATATGGTATCCAATAAGGTAACAAACTTATTTCAAATTAAATACCCGATAATTCAGGGAGGAATGATCTGGTGCAGTGGGTGGGAGCTTGCTTCAGCTGTATCGAATAATGGAGGATTGGGACTCATTGGATCGGGGTCGATGTATCCGGAAATTTTGGAAGAACATATTCAAAAATGCCTAAAAGCAACGAGTAAACCTTTCGGTGTTAATCTACCTATGTTGTATCCGGACATTGACAAGCATATTGAAACCATTATTAAATACAAAGTTCCAATAGTTTTTACATCTGCAGGAAATCCAAAAACCTATACGGAATACCTAAAAAAGAATGGTATTACTGTAGTGCATGTGGTGAGTTCACTAAAATTTGCTCTAAAAGCACAAGAAGCTGGTGTAGATGCAGTGGTAGCTGAAGGTTTTGAAGCTGGAGGTCACAATGGTCGTGATGAAACCACTACTTTGGTTTTAATTCCAAATGTTGCCAAACACATTGACATTCCATTGATAGCCGCAGGAGGCATTGGAACCGGGAGTCAGATGCTTGCGGCCATGACACTTGGAGCCGATGGTGTACAGATGGGAAGTAGATTTGTTGCTTCGGAGGAATCTTCGGCACATCTCAACTTCAAAAAATCTGTTTTAGCTGCCAAAGAAGGAGACACACAATTGACATTAAAAGAGATTACTCCTGTGCGACTCATTAAAAATGAATTTTATAAACAAGTTGAAAATGCCTACAGTGAAAAAATGAGTTTTGAAGAACTCAAAGCACTTTTAGGCCGGGGTCGAGCCAAAAAAGGGATGTTTGAAGGAAATCTTAAAGAAGGAGAACTGGAGATTGGACAGGTATCTGGAATGATTGATGAAATTCGACCTGTTGAGAAGATAATTAAAGAAATAATTCACGAATACAAAGAAGCACTGAGTAGAACCTCTACTTCAAAATACTTGTTCTGAAATGATCCACTACGAAAAATTTGAACTTGAAAATGGACTCAGAGTTGTTTTTCACAAAGATGAAACGACTCCTATGGCAGCGGTTAACGTACTTTATGACGTTGGGGCACGAGATGAAAACCCTGATAAAACAGGGTTTGCACA
The DNA here is from genome assembly GCA_041392305.1 of Crocinitomicaceae bacterium. GTDB lineage: Bacteria > Bacteroidota > Bacteroidia > Flavobacteriales_D > Crocinitomicaceae > JAGQYP01. The sequence goes on along the minus strand of JAWKMJ010000056.1, from coordinate 4,411 downwards.
CTTATTTGAGCACTTGATGTTTGGTGGATCTGCCAATATCCCGGATTATGATGCACCCTTGCAAAATGCAGGAGGAGACAACAATGCCTTTACCAATAATGATATTACCAATTATTATGATATCGTTCCTGCATCTAATTTGGAAACTGCTTTGTGGCTCGAATCTGATCGGATGAAGCAATTGGCCTTCACCCCAAAAAGCTTGGAAGTTCAACGAAGTGTTGTTATAGAAGAATTTAAACAGAGATATTTAAACCAACCTTATGGAGATGTATGGCTTCAGCTTCGTCCGCTTGCCTATAAAAAGCATCCTTACAGATGGCCCACAATCGGTAAAGAAATTTCTCATATTGAAAATGCTACCCTCGAGGATGTAAAAGATTTCTTCTACAAACATTATGGACCGCAAAATGCCATATTAAGTATTGCAGGTAATTTTGAGCTCGATTGGATCAAGGAAAAGGTAGCGTATTGGTTTGGAGATATTCCAGCAAGGACAAAATACGAAAGACATCTCACTCCAGAACCCGATCAATTAGAAATGAGAACCAAACATATAGATCGAGAAGTTCCTGCAGATTCATTCTATTTTGCCTACAAAATGCCAGATAGACTTGATGCAAACTATTATACGGCAGATATCATTTCTGACATTTTAGGTCGTGGAAAATCCTCAAGATTGTACGATAAACTTTTGAAGAATATGAATTTGGTTTCAGAAATCAGTGCCTATATTACAGGATCATTTGACACTGGGTTGTTGGTGATTTCAGGAAAAGCCACCAAAAAACATACCTTCGATCGTATAGAAGAAGAAATTGAAACAATTCTTGACTCCATAAGAACTAATGAAATTTCAGAAGATGAATTGACCAAAGTGAAAAATAAACTGGAAACCTCCAAAGTTTTTTCTGATATGGGCGTTCAAAGTAAAGCCTTGAATTTAGCTTATTTCGAGTTACTTGGAAATATTGATCTCGTAAATTCCGAATTAAAAGAATACGAAAAGATCACCACTAAAAAAATTAAAGCATTTGCCAAAGAAAATTTAATCAATAGCAAATGTTCTAAACTATTCGTACACGCAAAGAATTAAGAAGATGATCGATAGAACAATACAACCCGAAATCAACTTAAATACACAGTTTGAATTTATCAAACCACATGAATTCAAAATACGGAATTCGATTCCTTGCTATTGGATTGAAGACCATTACAATGAAAGCTACAAAATCGAGCTAATTTTTAATTCAGGGACTCGTTTTCAACAAAAGAAATTGGTCTCTAGCTTTATGAACAACCTTTTACTTTCGGGAACAAATAGTATGAATTCCTCTCAAATTTCTGAGCGAATTGATTACTACGGTGGATATATCAAAATAGACACAGATAAGGATCATTCGGTCATTTCTGTATTTGGGTTAAAGAAAAACATCACAAAGATTTTAAGCTTTGTCTTACACAATATTAATAATTGCAAATTCCCGGCAAACGAGATTGAGAATTACCGAATGATTTCAAGTGAAAAGTTCAAACAAAATCAGGAGAAAGTCTCACATTTGGCAAGAAGAAAATTCACTGAAACACTTTTCGGATCCAATACTTCTTACAGCCAGGTGCCTGAATTAGAAGACTACAACAAAGTAAAAGAAGAAGACATTGTAAGTATGTTTGCTTCCAATATCATCTATGGCCTAAAAGGAATTTTCATCGTAGGGGCGATGGATAAAAATTTAATGAAAGAATTGGAAGGTATACCTTTTTATGCCTACAAAAATCAAAAATTAGAATTTACATTTGAAGGAAAATTTGGAGTGACAGAGAAAATTTCAAAAAAAGGCGCACTTCAGTCTGCCATACGCCTTGGAAACATCTGCATCGACAAAAATCAACAAGATTTTATTCCATTATCTATTCTTAACACCTTATTTGGAGGGTATTTTGGATCGAGGTTAATGTCCAATATCCGAGAAGATAAAGGCTATACGTACGGCATTGGATCGGGAATTGTTTCTTTACAAGAAAAGACCTATTTCTTTATTTCAACTGAAGTCAAAGCGGAGGTTTATGAAGACACTTTGAGCGAGATTAAAAAAGAGGTCGAAATCTTGCATCAAGATAAAATTTCGGAAGATGAATTATTCAAGGTGAAGAATTATTTGAAAGGAAAATTCATTCAAGGGAGCGATGGTCCTTTTGCAATGATGGAGCGGTTCAAGAGTTTATGGTATCATGGATTGGACTACACTTATTACTCTAACTACCTTCAAACATTAGACAGCATAACTGCTTCGGATCTTCAGCAAATTGCTCAAAAGCATTTGACCTATGATAAAATGAATAAGGTGATCGCAGGTTTACCAGACAACTAAGGCTCAAAACCTTCGTCAACTATATAACAAATCAACCTAAAATTCGTTTGAACTAGTACTTGAAAGTATTCGCTACCATATTGTTTATGCTTTTTTCCTATGTGAGTTTTGGCTCGCACTACATGGGAGGAGAGATTACCTGGGAATGTCAGGGTAATGGGCAATACATTTTTCAACTTGTCATTTACAGGGATTGCAATGGTCAAGACATCACTGATCCTTTGCAAATCATAGAAGTATGGGATCATCCTACGGTAACGGAGATTCAGTGTTTTTTTGCCTATTCTGAAGACCTTTCACCTCCGTGCACACAAGTAAGTGGAGGCCCTATTCAACTGGAATGTGGAACAGGATCCAGTGGAGGAAATGGTGCAGGAGCCATTGAGCGATTTGTTTATATTTCTCAACCAGTAACCTTAACTGGTATACCTCCTGCAAACGGCTGGTCTTTTACTCATGATTCTTTCTCTAGAAATAATGATTTGGACAACATCGCCAACCCATCTTCAACAGGAATTACCATTTGGGCGAGAATGTATCCGTTAAATAGTTCTAACGGAAGCCCTTGTTACGATTCATCGCCACAATTTGGTCAAAACCCTTTAACAATTACCTGTTCTGGAAATGATTTCACTGTAGGCCAAAACATATATGACCCTGATGGAGATTCCTTGGTTTTCTCTTGGGGTGTCCCATTGGATCATTTCCTCTCCGGAACTTTCAATCCACCTACAAATCCAGTTCCTGTAAGTTTCAACAATGGTTACTCCTTCGATAATCCAACACCAGATCAAGCCTTCTCTCCTACGAATGTTCCCGCAACTCTTGATCCAACTTCAGGAGCAGTTAATTTCACTTCAAATACAATTGGTAATTTTTCTATCAATATATTAATTCATGCATATCGAAATGGTCAGCTTGTATCGGAAACCATGAGAGAGGTTCAATTGATTGTTATAGCCTGTCCAAATTACAATAACAATGCCCCAGTAATTACCCCTCCATTCAATGGTAACACAAGTTTTTCAACCACAGTAAATGCAGGCGATTTAGTAAATTTTGATTTCATTTCGACTGATGTGGAACTTTTGCAAGACGGCTCCAATCAATCTAATATTCTCACTCCTTCTGGGAACCAATTTGGGACAAATTTTACAGATCCAAACACTGGTTGCAATTTACCTCCATGTGCTACTATGAGCTCAGGAATTCCCATAGTTGGAAATCAAGGTGTCACTTCTCAATTTAATTGGCAAACGGATTGCGTGCATGCTACCAATTCGGATGGAACACCAGCAGCCTCAAAAGATTATCAATTTGTTTTCAAAGTTTCTGACGATTATTGTACGATCCCTTTAACCTCATTTGCCACGGTAAAAATTACAGTATTAGGTGAAGATGCTATGGATCCATGTTCCATTAATTGTTTACAAGTAGACCAAAATGGAGATGTAACCATTAACTGGAGTCAGCCCCCTGACCCCACCTCATCTTTTGTACAATATGAAGTGTATTCTATTCAAGATGGATTGGTTGGAACCATTACTGACTACAACACCCTTTCCTTTGTGCATTCTGGAGCTGCTGCTAATGCAAGTGCCAAAAATTATTTCGTAACGACAGTATCTGGTTGTAACGGTACAGTAAAGGCGAATTCAGATACTTTAAAAACGATATATTTGGAGTTGACCAATCCCGTAAACGGAACAGCTATTTTAGATTGGAATCAACCCGGAGCTTGGCAAAATGACTGGTCGAGTTTTTTCAAAATTTACATGGAATATCCAACTGGCAATTGGATTTTGATTGATTCTCTACCCTTTAATCAAATACAACTTCTAGATACTATTACGATTTGTTCTGCATTTTTAAATTATCAGATTCAATTGGAACATACTTCAGGCTGTGTATTTACATCCAATATCCAAGGCGACGATTTTGAGGATTTAATAAAACCCGCTATTCCTATTATTACATCGGTTTCGGTAGATACCACCACGAGCGATGTGCATATTAGTTGGAATATCAATCCTTCAGAA
>JAWKMJ010000055.1:0-8417 GCA_041392305.1 Crocinitomicaceae bacterium | reverse complement strand
GCTTTGTATTAGGCTTACCCGGAGAGATTGAAGTAGTCTATCCACAGGCTTTTAGGGATTATTTGAGTGAGAAACGAAAAATATAGAATGATATAGTAAAATGAACAATTACATTGAACAACTGAAAAAATATTGGCAATCGAATGATTTAACATTCATTGCTACTCTTCATAAAATAAATGATAATCAGGGTTTTTTTAATCATTTTATTAATCCTGCTAGCAAAATGCGGTTGTTCTATCCAGTATTTGATGAGATTGAGGTAGAAGATAAAAGAGTTTCATTTTTTTATCCGAATTCGAAGAATTTAAAGCATGGTGATTATTATAAAGTAAGTTTAGCCTATACAGATAATCCTAATGGAAAAAATAATCCCTATTCGTTAGGTATAACTAATGTTTCTTCTCTTAATCAAGAAAAGGTCCATAAACTATTAGAAGAATCAGTTAGCAGTGCTGAAAATGATGCCGTTACTTATTTTGGAAGATACAGAAAGGTCAATGATACCTTTTGTGCTTTTGAAAATGTTATGAACTCGGATTCGGGAGAGATTTTGATGGGAAATGGAGAGTCTCAACAAGTATTTGTATCCCCGAAAATTCCACTTAAGGATAATGCTTTTTATTCCTTTTCAATAAAAGAAAACCAAGGTAAACTGCCGAATGCTTTACCAAACACAATTGAGGAATTAAATTTAAATCCGTACAAAGATTACATCAGGTTAAGATTTGAGAGATTAAACAATCCTGAAGCCAACAAAATGATAGCCAATTTAATGCGTGAAATTGGTAAAGGGATGTATTCTTCTAAGCAACGAATGATTTTTGAGTTGCTCCAAAATGCAGATGATGCGCCTGGCAAGGAAAAAGTAGAATTTCACATTGATATTAATGGAGATTATTTCTTTGTAATGCATGATGGAGCTCCGTTTAACAAAGATGATGTAGAAGCTATAACAAGTGCGGCAGAAAGCACAAAAAGAAGTAACAGTAAAAAGACTGGCTATAAAGGAATTGGCTTTAAATCTGTCTTTACGGACAGCACAGAAGTTTGGTTGAAGTCTGGTGGTTATCAATTTGCTTTTATTAGAAATAGTGAATTATTTGAAGACTTTGATCGATTTTATTTTAGTAGTACTCGATACAAAAAATACCCGGAACTATTAGAGGAAGATAAATTAAAATATCGTAACCAACGATTGAGATTTAATGGTTCAACTGATATTCCATGGCAAGTAATTCCTATATGGCAAGAACAGTTACCTAGTGAGTTCAGTGATAGTAATTTTAACAACTTTAATAATCCTGTTCAATTCGCTTTAAAGCTTGGAGAGTCAAATATTGAAGAGTATAAGCTCGCAATTGACAACATCACAAAGAGACCTCAATTCCTACTCTTTTTAAGAAACACATCAAAGTTTCGTTCGCCCAAAAATGGCGTAACGGTTTTTAGAACTGATTCAGATGATGTAATTGAGATAACTAAAACAAAGAGAGGTGAACCCAAGCATACATTTGTATACACCAAGAAAGTGTTTGAAAATATTGAAGTTTCAGACGAGGCATTTTCGTCAATAGGAATTGGTTTAAAAAAAGAATCAAGAATCAATGACTATAATGAAGTATCTTACTACTTCACAGATCTAGAAGGTCGAGAGATTGAAACCATACCTCCAAAATTGGCTTCTGCAACAGAAACTGAAATTTCCATAGCAATAGCATTAATAAATGGGGAGGTTTCTCCTGAGAAAGAATATCTAAGAGGATTGCCAAAGTACTCTAGCTTGTTTACCTATTTACCAATGGAGGACACCAGATTTCAACTTCCCTTTCTAGTAAATGCGGACTTTGTTCCTTCTTCTGATAGACAAAAAATTCAAGGTGACAATCTGTGGAATAAGTATATAATGATAAAAGTGGCTGAAAAGCATATTCAAACTCTTTCACTTTTAGCTGAACAATTCATGTTTAGTAAGGATAAAAATAAAACCTACCTCTCATTACTTTTAAAAGACTTACTTCCAGAGGACGATACAGCTCAACAAATCATTGAAAGTTACAACGACAAATATCTTGAGCAAGTTAAACTTGTACCGTTTATTGTAAATGATCTTAGCCAAAAACAACTTGTTTCGGAGACCATTATTGATGATTCAGGTTTGATAAAATTATTTGGACATGAATTATTTTATGAAATAATAACAACAGATAAAAGGTTACCTCACACTGATTTAGAAAATAAGTATCTAAAAAAATACGAATATCTAGATGTCGAGCTTATCGACATGCATCAACTAGCTCAAAATATCACACCTGAATTATGTGAAAAATTAGGTCAATATATTGCGAGTAATTCTCTCTATGAAAGTGAAGAACTCATGTTGTGGTTGGATAAGCTTGTAGTTTGTTTGCCAGATAATTTTGGTAAAATTCCTTTCATAGTTCATAATAACTCTCTCTTTTCCTTAGAGAGATTAGTGTCAGAAGAAGATGCATGGATTTTAAATAAACACACAAAAGGTTATAAAGCACTGTTGGATTCTTTAGGCTATCATACCGTAGATCTTCAGCTAGAAAAGTATTCTGAGATTAATGATTTTCTTCTTTCTTATGATGGGTATTTAAACGATAAAAACCAAGCATACGAACGAATAGCCTCAAACAAATCATTACCAAAATTAGACATGAACCACAAGATTCAACTTATTGAGTTCATGAAGGATAGTAAATTTATGTTTGGAATTGGCGAAAAGAAATACTTTGAGGAATTGGAAATCTTTATTGATGAAAATAATAACCCTAGACCTCTTAGATGCCTTATTAGTCGATTTGAATTAGATGAGAACAGTAGTATCAAGCCATTCAGAATGGATGAAACAGAATATCAACTGTTACCTGATGGATTTAAAAATGAATTGATAGAAAAACAAGATGTATTTACTTCATTTATATTAAACCCTCAACTTTTCGAAGAATGGAACGCACAATTTAATAGTGAAAATCTTGAAATCTATGTAAGCGAATTATCTCTATTTTTTGGTTGGAAGGAACCTGAAACAGAGATTCTGCAAAGTCAATGGGCTTCGATACCATGGTTATATTCAGATGAAGAAAATAAATTCATTGAGAGCAATAGAGTTTATTGGTCACCTGCTTTCTCTTATCTATCGGAGGATAAATATTTGACTATCAAACATATCTTCCGTGATTCAGAATTAAAACTTCTTCCTGTTAAATGTTGCGGAGATTTAGTTAAACTATTTGATTTAAAAACTGATTCTGCGTTAGTTACTGATTGGGAGCAAATAAAATCTCTTGATACTATCTCTGCTAACATACTTTTGGATTGGTTGCAAGATGATGGAGACTATAACGACTTTTTTGAAAATCACACCTTAATTCATGCTGAAAATGAAACCTGGAATGTAGTAGAAATTGAGAATGCTAGAGTTTTTGATGGTTCTGATTTACCCTTGAAAACATATATCAATTCAGAAGAAGACTTAAAGGAGCGTTTTAAAGAATTAGATAAAGCCCTTTGTAGCAATGGACGATACAAAATTGGGCTTTTACAAGGAGATAAATTGATTGATGCAATTATTGATTCTAAGCTCTTTACTCAATCACTTGCAAGCTTACTCCCACAAGATCTGAATTGGAATCGTTTAGAAGCATTCGTTAAGAATTTAAGTGAGTTTAAACTGTTTACTGGCACAGATTATAACTCCAACTCCCCTGAGCATGTGATACTTAGCCTTATTTTAAAGCATGTTGGAGATGCCGATCCAATTTCTAATGAAATACAAGAAATTATTGATTGTTTGAGAGGTAAAATTACCATAAATAATCAGCCAATGAGTGATTTTGACCTTGGTGATATTATTCAGTTTGGTAAAGGAGAAGAAAAAAAGGAGCTTAAGTTATCGGATGTATTAGAAGAATTTAAAGGTGAATCAGATGTCCTTGATAGTATTCGAGAAGCATTTACTTCGATAAGCCAAAAATCTAAACTCAGAAAGATTATTTTCAGAACAAGATGGATGACTAAAGAGGAAATTTGTCAAAGAATTGAGGAAGAAGAAAGTCTTTATTATTCGGTACATCAAATTGTTTTTCAAATTCTTTTTTCGACTCATAATGGTAAGAGACAATGGAGCAAAAAACACTTTGATGCTTTTTGGATCAATCAAAATAATAAGGTTGCGCTAGAGGATGATTATCTCAAATTTCTTGACATAATATTTGCTCAAAACATCACCAAATTAAATGAATTTGATTTTGTTGGATTTGAATTAAAAAACTGTTTGGATGATAAATTTGCCTTACCGAGTGAGATACTACCTAATTGGCTTCAAGAATGGACTAACAAGGATCCGAAGCGATATGAATTTCTTGTAGATATTGGCTACAATGGAGAAAATAGTTCTATTGTTAAATTAAGACAATCGGCTATATCAAAAGAATTTGACCAAAATCAGGTGATTCGTTTTTTTCAAGAAGCAAAATCGAACTACGAGGTCTTAATAAATACGATTGAATGGTTGTCGAAATTTAGCTCTGAAATTATTTCAAGAAATATTCTTCTGATTGAACAAATAAACAATCTTCCATTCAACACAGAAAGTAAGCAATCAATATTTATACCAGTACTATTAGCGGTTGATAAAGAAGGTAAAAGACAATACACGATAAAATTAATTGGCAAGGGTTCTGATATTTTCAAGATAGGTTCAGAGGAGCAATATGCATCCTCCATTTTTAATGCTTTAAAAAACGATGATGACGAGGTAATAATTATTGATTCAAGCATTGGCAATCTAGGTTCCTATTTCAATTTAATCGAAATAGAATTAAATGAATGTGTTGATTATGAATTACTTGACCAGTGTTCTGAGCTCTGGAATGAAGCATATTACAAAAAATGGGAGCATTATTCGGAATACCCTATTTACATATATGAAGGCGGTGAAATTCCATTTCTAAGACAATTTGGAAATAAAACAATTAATCAATTCACTAATGATTTAAAGGTTGAATCAAATGGAAAATTTTTCGTTTCCAAAATAATTAAGAATGACATATTAGATAATCTTCCGGAAGGTTTTCCTGAAAATGCCTTAAACAATTTAAAAAATTGGCATTATAAAACACTACAAAATGAATCACTGCTAGACGAAGATTCATTTGAGTACAAAGAAAATATTGATAGATTACTACAAGATCGCCTAGGGATTTCTGAAGAGGATCAGAAAAAAGAAAGCGGTAACGCAAAAACTCATGCTGTCTATTTTCTGGACAGCGAAGGATTTGATGTGTCTCAGGTTGCTAATTCAGGAGCCTACTTAACTGGAATTCGAGATAATAATGGAAATTATATTGATTGCATTGTTAGAAGTGCTAAAGGAGGATTATTGTATTTAGATAAGCATCATTGGGATATGTTGGAAGATGACAATACATATCTTGTTGTTATTTATCCCGGAAATGCTCCAAGATTATTTAAGGATAGAATAGAACTCCTAGCAGAGGAACTTGCTGAGAATGTATTGTTTAGAATACCTAATTCTAAGCAAGTTGATGAAGTAAATGGTGTATTTGAAGCATTGGAATCTGAATCTCATCTTATCCTAGTTACTAGTGAAAAAATGAAAGAGAGTTTGTTCTCTAAACTTAAGCAGGATAATCAATTCCATAAAGAAGGTGATACAGCTGTTAAAGGAGATGATTTTAAATTTTAAGGTATGGTGACAAAGCAAGATCAAATTCAGTTCTATGCTGAAGAATTAAAAGAATTAGAGTTTTCAGTTAAAAAAACTTTTAATTCAACGGGATTATCCCTTTTTCAAAATGGTGATATTTATGTTGGTCAATACCGTGGTATTGATGAGAAAAGGGGGAATATCTTTATAGATATTCCAAAGGGAGACCAATATCACGCTCCAAGATTAGATCAGAAATTGACGTGTTTTACAGTGCAAGAAGGGTTAGAAAGACCTTCAAGTTGGGGCAATTTAACATATTCAGATTTACTTAAAGACAGAAATCGTTGTGAAATAAAAATTGTCGATTATATCCCATCAAAAAGGGATGGATGGATTACGATGCTTATACGAGAAATGGATGCAGAGTTCATTGATCTTTTAGAGTATAATCAAATTCTTGCTTTTGGTCCTATAATACCACCATTTGAATACCTTCAGAATCTTAAAGATTTTAGTTCGTCAATATCTGCGGATGATACCTCAATATGGAACAGGATTTTGAATTTCAAATATGAAATAAATTCAGCACGTCAACCGGAATTATTAACAGAAGAAATTGATATTGCTCAGAGTATAATTGATGAACTTGATAAAACTGACATTTATTTATTTCAAGGTCCTCCAGGAACGGGGAAAACTCATCAAATAGCTGACCTTGTCTCAAGATTGATCAATAATAATAACTCTGTATTAATTACTGCATTAACCAATAAAGCTGCTGTTGAAGTATGTGAAAAACCTTTTCTTCAACAGCTAATGAATGAGAATAAGGTCTTTAAATTACCTTTATCCATAGATGAGAGGAAACGATATCCGGAATTACAAAGTGCCAAAGACTTGGTTCCTTCAAAAGGTCATTTAACGTTAACAACGTATTATCAATTTTCGAGAATTTGGCAGGAACAAACTCAGTCTTATGACTATATAATAGTAGAAGAAGCATCACAAGCTTATTTGACCACAATCGCAGCTGCATCTAAAGTTGGAAAGAAAGTTATAGTGGTGGGTGATCCAAAGCAAATTGTTCCAATTGTTACTAACAAGAACTACAAGCGATTTTCAAATATTGATGAATTAATACATGGTATGAACACCTTAAGTCTTATAGACGAATTGTTATTCAAAAGAAAAATTGAAACACGAAGATTAACTACAAGATCAACGGAATACACAAATAGTTTTTATCAGAATACAATCAAATCTAAATCTCTATTCGAAAATATTTCGGAAGACATTCAAAAATTACCTGATTTGGCTAAAATCATGCATCCAAAAGGAGGTCCATCTTTAGTCTTATTTGACGGTGATAATAAATCTAAAAAAATCATTGATATAATGCTTCCTTTTTTGGTTGAATGTATAGATAATTTGAATGACCTAAAAAACAATGATATTGCTGTTTTAACTCCATACATAGAAACTTTAACTTATTTACAACAAAACTTGAAACACAGGACTAAAAACAGAAACTATTTAGTTGAATCTGTTGACAGGGTTCAAGGATTAGATGTTGATTACTGCTTCTATGTTATACCTAAATCAAGCTCTTTTTCGTTTGATGTTAATCGATTTAACGTTGCTACAAGTCGTGCCAAGAAAAGCACTTTCATATTAACAACGAGTGATTTTGATAAACTTGTTAACCTCCCTGAAGATGTATCGAAATACATGGTGAAATTAAAAAATGAGTTTGCTTTTAATTACTCCTTCTTACCAAATAAAAACAATAGTATTTTATCATGTATCACTACCTATAATGATAAAAATGAAGAGAGTCTATCACTGACAACCGAATCAACCGATTTGGAAATAAACACCAATGGAATTGAAGCGGTTGACCCGAAAGATAATCGAAGCAGAATAGGACTTAAAGTTATTGGTAAAATTGATGTTTCTAAGTTTGAAATACCAAAAAAGGAAATCAAAAAAGACAAAGAAAATCTCTACATCATTGACACAAATGTATTTGTTGACTATCCTGAAATTATATCAAAAATCAAGAAAGAATATCCAGTTATTCTTTCAGCGAAAGTATTAGATGAGTTAGATAAGTTAAAGAGCACTTTGGATAATAACGGTAAAATGATGGTCCAGAAGGCTTTGAGGTCAATTAACCAACTTATTGACAAAAGGGATTTGCGATTGGAGGTTGCTGATTTGTCTTTGCTTCCTGACGATTTTAATAAGAGATCTCCTGATAATTTTATATTATCTGTACTACTTAAATTTCAAAATGAGAATCCTATTTTATTAACTTCTGATCACGGACTTCAAATAAAAGCAAAAGGATTGGGGATAACTACCATCACTCTAAAGGACTTTTTAAAGCAAACAAAGAGAATTTAATTATTTCAAATTCCTCCAATGCTCCCAAATAATCACCATGGCAAGCGTATCCAGTTTGCAATAGCGTAATAAAGCCTCTTTGTAGGCTTTTTTTATTTCCGGTTGGTGTTTACTGATACCAAAGAGCATATCTTCATAAGCTCGCATGGCTCCGGTTCCTTCGTTTACCTTTTCGGCATTTTCCAACAAGTCTATGGGTGGCAAATGTTTGTATGGATTCTCGATTATTCCATCTTCGCCACGATGCAATAAATTGATGCCTTCATCAAAATTAGTTAGCCAGTTTTCGGTGCGTTTTGATTTGTTGGCA
>JAWKMJ010000054.1:0-9648 GCA_041392305.1 Crocinitomicaceae bacterium | reverse complement strand
AGATACTTGTAATGTAATCATGGATAAGTTAAGAGGCAAACTGGAGCTTAAGTTATACAACTACGCAAAATTGTATTACAAAATGGAGGATTACAAAGCTTCGTATACTGCACTTCACGCTGCATTACAGCAATTTCCAAATACAGCGTATCGAGAAGAAATGTTATATATGATGTTGAATAGTTCTCATAAGCTAGCAGAGAACAGTGTTTCGTACAAAAAATTGGAAAGATATGAGGAAACTATAAAAGTTTATCATAAATTTGCCGCTCGTTATCCTGAATCCAAGTATCGCAAGAGTGCGGATAAGATTTTTGAAGACACTAAATTTCAGATTGAATTGAGTAAAATGAATTTAAAGATTTCCAAGGTGGAAAACATCGGAGATCTGGCGAAAAAGAGAACTGAATTCGATAAGCTGAAACCGGAGATCACCAAATACATAGAAGGTGTTACGAATCTCAAAGTGAAGAACGGGATGACAGAAAAGATGAAATATTTGGAAAAAGACTTAATTAAAGCTGAAGAAAAAGCAGCTAAAAAGTCTGAATCCTCAAAGGAAAAAGAAGAAAAAGTAAAATAAGTTATATGAACTTCAAGAACACCAACGCAGCAAGAACTACTATCACTAGAAGTTTTGAAGATCTTGAAAAAGATACAAATAACATCTATGAAACGATTGTTATTCTTGCAAAAAGAGCAAATCAAATCAGTGTTGAAATGAAAGAAGAACTTACTCAAAAGTTGACTGAGTTTGCTTCGCACACTGATAATCTTGAGGAGATCTTTGAAAATAAAGAACAAATCGAAATCTCTAAGTTCTACGAGAGATTGCCTAAACCAAATGCCTATGCAATTGAAGAGTGGCAACACGACGGAACTTACTTCAGAGGTAAAGAAGTTCAAGAGGAAAAATAATTATACTATTTCACCTTTGCTATGTTAAAGGGAAAAAAAATCATACTTGGAATTACAGGTAGTATAGCCGCATACAAAGCGGCTTTTTTAGTTCGTGAACTAACCAAAGAAGGGGCTGAAGTCAAAGTAATCATGACCAAAGACAGCACCGAATTCATCACTCCTCTTACCCTCTCCACCCTATCCAACAACCCAGTATTAATTGATTGGAAAGATGCTTCCGACAATTGGAACAACCATGTAGAATTGGGATTGTGGGCAGACTTATTGCTTATTGCTCCTTGTACAGCAAATACTCTGGCAAAAATGAACTCAGGAATTTGTGACAATTTGCTTATGGCGACTTATTTGTCTGCAAAATGTCCCGTTGCCTTTGCTCCTGCAATGGATTTGGACATGTTTCAACATTTCACGACCCAAAACAATATCTCAAATCTTGTGACTCATGGCTGTCACCTTATTGATTCTGAGGAAGGAGAATTGGCAAGTGGCTTAGTTGGCAAAGGGAGAATGGCTGAACCTGAAAATATTGTTCAATTTGTTCAAGACTTTTTCAAGCCACAATCCAATCAAAAAAAAAAGCTAAAAAATAAACGCATTCTAATTACAGCTGGCCCAACTTACGAAGCTATTGACCCAGTTCGGTTCATAGGAAATCGATCCAGTGGAAAGATGGGAATCGAAATAGCTCGAAAAGCTTCTGAAATGGGAGCTAAAGTTCATCTTGTATTAGGCCCCAGTCAAGAAACTACAATTGATTTAAAAGATTGCAAAGTCACTCGAGTTGAAAGTGCTGAAGAAATGTTTAAAGTTGTATCCGAAAACTTAAAAAAGTTGGATATAGGTATTTTCAGTGCAGCAGTAGCAGATTACAGACCTAAAAATCCGGCGAATCAAAAAATTAAGAAGAAAGGTGAAACGCTGGATCTTGAATTGATCAAAAATCCAGACATCCTGAAGTATGCAGGAGAACTTAAAACTAAATTTGGATACAAGCTTGTTGGTTTTGCTTTAGAAACCAACAATGAAGAAGAAAATGCAATCTCTAAACTTGAGAAAAAAAATCTGGATCTAATTGTGTTGAATTCATTACAAGATAAGGGAGCTGGATTCTCAACAAATACGAATAAGATTTCTATTATAGATCGTCACAATAAAATACTTAAATTTGAGTTAAAATCTAAGGCCGAAGTAGCCGAAGATATATTAAACGTTATTGTAAATGAATTTTAAACATCTTAGTTTCATTTTTGCATTTCTCTTTGGGTGGCAATCGTTTGCTCAGGAATTGAACTGTCAAGTCACAGTACAAGCAGCTCCCAGCCTACAATTAAGTGCGGTGGACAAGGAAATATTTGGTCAGATGGAGACCTCTATTTTCGAGTTCATGAATAATACGAAATGGACGAACGATGTATTCGAATTAGAAGAAAGGATTAATTGTAATATTTTGGTGACCATTACTGAAATGCCTTCTTCAGGAACCTATGGAGGACAAATTCAGGTTCAATCCACTCGCCCAGCCTACAATTCATCCTACAATTCACAGTTGTTCAATTTTGTGGATGAGAATTTTCAAATATCCTATCAAAGAAATGCTGTGTTGCTTTTTCAACAAGATCAATTCAGAAATAATTTGACAAGTATATTAGCCTATTACGCCTATTTGATATTAGGATTTGATTACGATTCCTTTTCTCTAGAAGGTGGTTCTAAATGGTTCAATAAAGCTCAACAAGTAGTTTTAAACGCACAAACAAGTGGGTATTCTGGTTGGTCTTCTTCCGAAACAAGCAGACGAAACAGATATTGGATTGTAGACAATGTTTTGCATCAAATTTTCAAACCTTTGAGAAAGTGTTTCTACACCTATCATAGAGAAGGTTTAGATAAGCTTTACGAAAACCCAGAACAAGCCAGAAAAACCATATACATGAGTTTGTCTGAGCTAAACAAGGTACACTCGACCAAACCAAGTTCCCCAAACGTTTCCATTTTCTTGAATGGTAAAGTAAGTGAGATTACCAAAATTTATGGTGACGCCAGTATGCAGGAAAAAAATCAGATTGTGAACCTATTGAAAAGAGTGGATCCTGCAAATTCAGGGAAGTACGAAGACATCCTAAAATAAATCGATATGATCAATAGACTTTTCATAAGCAACTATGCTTTGATCGAAAAGGCAGAAATTGAATTGAATACAGGTTTCTCAGTTATTACAGGAGAAACTGGTGCAGGTAAATCGATTCTTTTGGGCGCGATCGGACTCATTTTAGGTGATCGGGCGGATTTTTCAGTCTTAAAAGATCAAGAGAAAAAATGTGTCATTGAAGGTGAATTCAAAATTAGTTCTTACCATTTAACCGGTTTTTTTGAGGAAAATGACCTGGATTACGACCCCATCACCATCATTCGAAGAGAAATAAGTTCTTCGGGGAAGTCAAGAGCTTTCATCAACGATACTCCAGTAAATTTAGTCCTTCTAAAAGATTTTGCTTCTCAATTAATCAATATCCATTCTCAAAACCAGACGCATCAACTCAAAAATGAGGATTTCATCATACAGCTGATAGATAGCTATTCAGATAAGTCTGATTTAAGAAATACTTATAAGTCAGAACTTAATCATTTGAAAGATTTGGAAAGAAAGTTCCAAGAATTAAAGGATTCAAGTCAAAAACTCCAGGCCGACGCGGATTACAATCGTTTTCAATATGAGGAAATCAAGACATTGAAACTGAAGGATATTAATTTTGATGAACTGAAAGAACAAGTGGCATTTGCTTCTAATCAAGAGCATATTCAATCGGCTTTAGAATCTGCATTGGCACTAATGGATCAGGAAGATTTAGGGTTGATCTCAAACTTACAAATGATCAGAAGTCAGATCCATTCGATCGCGAAGTTTAACTCGAAATTTGAAGATTTATATCAGCGAATTGACTCCGGTCTGATAGAAATGATGGACATTCAATCAGAATTGTCCAATGTGTTGGATAGCAATCAAAATGAGGATTCACTTGAATTAAAGATTGAAGTTCTTGATGAAATAAATAGACTCCTTCAGAAGCACTTTTTAAAAGATATTAAGGAGCTCATGGATCTTGAAGATGACTTGGCAACTAAAATTGATTTTGCTGATAATTCAGAAGAGATGTTACATAAACTTGAGCAACAAATTCTGGATCGAAAACAAATGCTATCTGACCTTGGATCTCAAATTCATGAGGATCGCAAAGTAATTGCGAAGGATTTAGAGTCCGAATTAAAAACTTTACTTTCAGATTTAGTGTTACCAGATGCAACGATTCGATTTGACATTGAGAAGGTGGATAAATATAGTACAACTGGAATGGATCAGGTACGATTCCTTTTCAATGCCAATCTAGGAGGAACGCTTACTGAAATCTCAAAATCTGCTTCAGGTGGGGAAACGTCAAGACTTATGCTCGCAATTCAGTATCTGTTATCAAAGAAAAAGTCTTTATCGACATTGATTTTCGATGAAATTGACACTGGAATAAGTGGAGAAATTGCGAGTAAAATTGGAGATTTGCTTGCGAAGATCTCAGATAACCTTCAAGTAATTTCCATTACCCATTTGCCTCAGGTTGCTCTAAAGGGTGCCAATCACTATAAGGTCTACAAGGAAAGCGTGTTGATGGTATAAGACAAAAACATATATCAAATTGTTATCAAAAGAGGAAAGAATTCACGAAATTGCCAAAATGTTGAGCGGAAATGCTGTGAGCGAAGCCTCATTGAAAATGCTAAATCACTTGTTAATCTTTCAACAACACTTTACAATTTCATTGCTCAACAAAGAAATCTTAAAAATTAGTATTTATGAAGAAATGGTTACTTTTTGCTTTGGTGATCGGGATATGCGGAATCATCAATGCTCAAAATCAGATTAGTTGTTTTCAATCAAGAAGGAAAACAATTTTATGTGATTTTGAATGGAATTAAACAAAATGCCGAGCCAAACCAATGTAAAATTTGAGCAACTAACTAGCCAAGCCTACAAACTAAAGGTCATCTTTGCCGCTGATGGCGCGACTCCAGACATTGATAAGGGCGCATTCAGCTTTGAGATCCAGACCATGAGTATGTTACTGAGGTCAAAAAATCTAAAAAGGAGATTATAAAATTGCAATGGTTAGTTATATCCAACAAACCAACAATTATCATCAACCAATACAATCAACTACACTTCACCTGATGCGGTTGTAGGAAACGGGAAAATGTCAACATCGAATACAAACGTGAATCAAAACAATGTGAATATTAATCAGAATAATGCGAATTCAACTGTAACAACACAGCAAACAACTACAACAATCACTAATACAAATACTAATGTGAATGCCAACAACAATGCCAATGGTGAGAATGTAAACATGAATGTGAGTGTTGGAGGAGGGAATGAATGTGAATGTAAATATTGATGACAATGGAAACAACATCAATTCCAATTCAAACACCACTTACACCGAAACAGTGACAACCACTACAAACACCACCATCACGAATACTGGAAACAATGGCAACGTGAACAATAATGCCAATAACAACTACAATTCGAATAATTACAATAATTGTTATACCTCAACAGTAGATTAATGGATTCCATGATTGAAGCTGTGAAGGGTGAGAATTTGCGGATGACAAGAAGATGGTAGCAAAACAAGCATTGAATAACAAATGTATTTCAACGGATCAGATCAAAGGACTGATGGAAATGGTTTTCATTTGAGGATGACAAATTAGAGATTGCTAAGTTTTGTTACGACAAATGTTCAGACAAAGAGTACAACTGCCATTAAAGTAAATAGTGCGCTTACATTTAGCGACTCGAAAGAAGAATTGAACAAATATATTGGTGGAAAATAATCAAATACATCGTAGTATTTTAGTTACCGGAGCGGTTCTGATTTTAATTGGGATCGCTCTTGGTGCTTTTGGAGCACACGGATTAAAGGAAAAACTGACTGCAGAACATTTAAACTCTTTTGAAACCGGAGTACGTTACTAGATCTATCATGGACTTGCCTTAATGATCATTGGTTTCAATCGTTTCCAAAATTGCTTCTCTCCCGCCCTTTTTTACAAGTTGATTCTTTCTGGAGTCATTTTATTTTCAGGCTCCATTTATATTCTTGCATGCAGACCTCATTGGCATGTATCCTCCTAAAATAGCATTTTTGATTACCCTTGGGAGGAGTTTGTTTGATTGCTGCTTGGAGTTTGTTGGTTGTGAAACTCCTCTAAGAAAAATAACTGGAGAAATCTACTAACCCATTCTCTCGAAGACACTTTTATTTAATTTTCTCTGGTATTTGTTCTCTTCTTTCGGGAGTACTATTTGGCATGGTAAGCATTTTCTTACAGTGTTTTTCGATGACATCCATACGAGCAATGATTTTGTCAACTTTGCGCATCATCAGCGGTCTCTAAAGCTTTGTTTACACTATCATTTCGAACAATGCAATCGCAAAACTCCCATTGCTCACCATATTTCTTCCTCGATATTCTCTTCAATTTTCTCTTCTTCCTTGATATCGTAACCTTGAGCTTCAAGGGTATCGTCGGATAAGGTATCTACCAACTCGAATCAACTGCCAATGTATCTTCATCCTGAGTAGTTTGAGTAGCATCACTTTTTGGTTCTTCAGAATTACATGCGACTAAAATAAGTGCAAAAAGAGAAAGAGAGAATAGAGTTTTCATAAGTTTATTGTTTAGTTGTATCTTCTTCTAATTGAGGCACCATGTCCTCTTGAAATCCATCATCCACAAATACAGAGAATTTTACTTTTCGTATTCTTTTCCAGTGTTCATGTAAACTTTTACAGTTTTATTCACCTTATTGGCCTTGTTTTTAAATTGAATTTCACAACGATCTCACCTGTTTCACCTGGAGAACTGGTGGTTGCTTGCATTCTGGGACAGTACATCCACATGTTGCTTTACAATCTAAGATCATCAAAGGATTCTCACCTGTATTTTTGAATTTATAAACCACTTCAACCACCGTATCTTGAGGGATCGTTCCAAAAATCATGTGTCGTCTTTTCCCATTCAACTGTAGTTGGATTCTTTTTAAATTCTTCTGGCATCCCTTCTACTTCGGCATCATCGTTGTTACATGAAAAGAAGGAAAGACCTAATACGATTGCGATAAATGTAAAATGTTTCATTAATATTTTTTCTTCAAATTTATCGTTAATATTAACAAATGCTTGATTTATTTCAGTAAAATTTAATCAAAATAATTCACACTTTGCCATCGCTTCTTCAAAATATGGAATTCTGTATCTCTTCCTTCTGACTGGGAACTTGGCTTTTTCTCAAGCCGATACCACCATGAGTTTCTGGTTTCCAGACATTGAAGTGACGGACAAAACTTTTAAGGCGAGATATGATTCAGTAAAGAGAAGAGTGGTTAAAGTCTACCCTTACGCCCTTAGAGCTCAGGAATTGCTGATGGAATATCATAAGGCCACTGAGAATCTGACTAAAAATTCAGAGATTAAAAAATTTGGAAAGGAAGCCCAGCAAAAATTGAAGGATGATTTCAAATACATTATTAAAGAAATGTATGTGAGCGAAGGGAAAGTCCTGATGAAACTGATTCATTTGGAAACGGGTTTTACGGTCAGAGAAATCATTGAAATGTATAGAGGCAAAGCAAAAGCGGGATGGTACCAGTTTGTTGGGAACATGTTTGACCAAAATCTAAGTGCCACCTACAACCCTAAAGACGACTGGATCATAGAAATGGTCTTGCGAGATATTCATGCAGGCAGGATAAAGATAAGTCCGGACGCTAAAATCATGAAAATGGAAGAGTATAAAAAGCTCAAGCAAAAAAGAAAGGAAAGGAAAAAGGAATTAAGAAAGTGGAAACACAGCAAAGAGTACAAAGAACTCCAGAAAAAGAAGGAAGAAGAACAATTGAAAAAAGTTGAGGAAGAAACTACCAAGAAATAAAAAAGGGGGCCTATTTCCCCCTTCTCTATTCAATTAATCTAAATTCTTATTTCGCTTTGGACAACTGATCGTCTTCTGAATACGAAATCGCTGTTTTTTCCACTCGAAGTTTTCCGTTATCACAAGAGATCAAAACATTGGTGTCGTTTACTTCAAGAATCTTTCCGTGAATCCCACCAATTGTTACTACTTTATCTCCAGTTTTTAGAGCTTCTCTAAATTTCTTTTGTTCTTTTTGTTTTTTAAGTTGTGGACGAATCATGAAGAAATAAAAGATCAACACGATTAATCCTAACATAACAAAAGAACCACCTCCGTCTCCCATAATTGTTTAATTTATTTTTTATTGATATTAATTTGGAACTACTTTACCTACCAGCTTCAAAACATTTGGAACCGGTCTTGTATTCATGTTTACAGTCAAAGATTTAACTACAGGCCCAGGTCTCAAACTTGAACTGTACTGTACCGTAACCTCTCCCCACTCACCCGGAGCAACTGGAGGTTTTTTGGAACAATCTTCTGCTGTTGTACAACCACAATTTGACTTACATTCAAAGATTTTTAGTGGCTTATCCCCTACATTTTTAAATCTAAAAGTGTGCGAAATCTTCTCACCTTCCTTGATTTCTCCAAAGTCAAATTTCGTTTCTTCCCATTCTACTTCAGTTGGATCATCCAACCAATCTTGAGGAAATTCTTCTTCCATGCTGCAGCTGAGCAGAAGAACCGATAAAAGACTTACTAAAAAATATTTCATAATTACTCCATTAATCCTCTTCCAACTTTCACTAGTTTACCTTCATCCTTAAGTACTTCAACAGCTTTATCCAAGACCCCGTTGATAAACCCGTTACTTTTAGGTGTACTGTAGAATTTAGATATTTCAATATATTCATTGAGGGTTACCTTCGTTGGAATGGTTTTAAATTTTGTGATTTCAGTAACCGCCATTTTCATCAGAATAACATCCATCAAAGCAATTCGATCCATTTCCCAGTTTTTAGTTAACTGATCGATCAGCTCGCTGTTGGTTTCTTCATTCTTAAGTGTTTCTCGGTAGAGATCAAGTAAAAACCCTTTTTCGTCTTCTTCGTCTTTGTAGAGAGGTAAAATCTGAAACGGCTTTCCTTCATCCCCTTTTTTCAGGGATTTGATTACCATCGAACAAACATGATCGATATCGTCTTGCCACATGATACTCTCTTCTTCCAAATAGAAATAAAGGAGTTCGCTATTGGCTATATCTTTTTTGAAAAACTCAATTAGAAAAGTTCTGTCCTCTTCCCATGAGCTATCTGTAGATTCTATGTAATCGCTGTATAGTTCGTCCGACTTGGCTTTCTTGAACATCTTCTTAAGCAAATCTTGCTTGTCGTCTCCAATCCAATTGACTTTTTTCAATTCAGAAGCTTTTCTTAACTCTTCTGAACCTTCAATCAGATTGATCAAACGATTTTTGATGATCTTTTGCCTAGGGTCCTTTTCAGGATCACCTCCTGAAATTTTGTATTTAGATTGATCTATTTCTTTTTCCGTAAATACCTTAAATTCTTCAAAAACGAGCATATAAAACAAATACAGATCGTATATTTTATTGATCGATTTCAAAAGTTCCTTTTCCTGATGAAGCACATCAGCATCGGGGGTTTGATAAAAAGAATAGAGCGCTTGAAGAACTTTAATTCTTAAATGTCTTCGGGTTAACATAAATTATAAAGGTAATTTCACTTTTCC
>JAWKMJ010000053.1:0-9688 GCA_041392305.1 Crocinitomicaceae bacterium | reverse complement strand
TTTGTTATCGAGTGGAAGCCATAGAATCGGTCAACTCTTATGGAATTGCAGAAACCGCTTTTTCTAATGTCGAATGTGCTGAGCTGGAACCTATCGTATGGGTACCAAGTGGCTTCATGAAAAATGGAATCAACAATATTTTCAAACCTGTCATTTCCTTGTTTGAGTTTTCATCCTATAAAATGGTGATTTTTGACAGATGGGGACATATCGTATTTGAAACAGAAGATTACAATGTAGGCTGGGATGGAACCTTAAAAAATGGTAAGATTTCGCCCGAAAGCACATTTGTGTACATGATTGAATTTCAAGATGCAGCTGGAGTGACTCACATTTCCAGAGGAGCAGTCACCTTCTTAATTGCGGAAGAGTGATTTTTTCTGAAATCATAGCAGAGTGTGAATTTCGGTTCAGCAGATCTGGTGGAAAAGGAGGGCAACATGTCAACAAAGTAGAGACCAAAGTGGAATTGATCTTTGTACCTGAAAAATCTGAAGGTCTTACTGAAAACGAAAAAATTCTCCTAAAAGAAAAACTAGCCAACAAACTTACCCAAAGTGGAGAACTCATTATCCGTTCAGAAAGATATAGGAGTCAATCCAAAAACAAGGAAGATGCCTTAGTAAAGCTTAAAAAGCTTATAGAATCTTCATTAAAAAGAGCAAAAAGAAGAAAGCAGACCACCATTCCGAAAGCCGTTAAAGAACGTATTCTTCAAAAGAAAAAAATACAAAGTGAGAAGAAGTCCAGAAGGAAAAAAATCGACCTATAAAAAAAGAGAGATTTCAAATTTTGCTTCCTGTTTTTGGCTGACATTGACTATCTGAAAGGAATCAGAATAATCAAGAAAACAAAAGTTAAACCTCTCTTCCCTACCGAATTACTCGGCTTGAGTCCAAATTTATAAAAATTATCTTGTCAAAGCCAATAAAATCAGACTTTTTCCAGAGATTGACTCATATCAAAAACTAAATCTTCTGGGTTTTCGATTCCAACAGAAATCCGAATTAATTTTTCCGTTACCGAATTTCGGTTTTTTGTTTCTGAATCGACATCTGCATGTGTCATCGAATAGGGATGTTGAGCTAAAGATTCTGTCCCTCCTAAACTCACAGCCAATTTGATCAATTTAAGATTATTCAAAAAGGTAAAGGCTTCTTTTTCTCCACCTTTAATGTCAAAAGACAACATAGCCCCAGCAGAAGAATATTGTCTTTGGTAAATAGCATAGTCGGAATGCGATTTTTCGATGAAACCTAGGTAATAAACCTTCTCCACTTTAGGATGATTCTTTAAGAATTCTGCAACCACTTCCGCTCCTTTTGCTTGAGCTTCCATTCTCACCTTCAAAGTTTCCAAAGATCTCATCAAAAGCCATCCGGTCCAAGCATCTGCCATATTTCCAAGGAAAGTTCTCATGATCTTTACTCTTTGAATTAAGGCAGCACTTCCTAAGCAAGCACCCGCAATCACATCACTGTGCCCACCGATGTATTTGGTAGCCGAATACAGTACGAGATCAGCTCCGTGGTCGATTGGATTACTCCAAATCGGACCCATATAAGTGTTATCCACGGCCAGATAGACTGTTTCCTCACCACCAAATTCATCGGCTAATTTGCGGCACATTTGTATATCGATCAATGCATTGGTTGGATTTGCAGGAGTCTCGATGTAGATGAGTCGAAGCGAGTCTTTTTTTCCACTTTCCTCAACGATTGATCTTATTTCTTCTTCACTTGCTCCAGCTTGAAACCAAAGCGCATTTATTTGAAATTTATCTAGAATATGATTGATAAAATGATCCGTTCCTCCATATGTTGGAGTAGAACATAACAAGGTATCACCAGGTTTCAAAAACTCCAACAATACCGTAGTAATCGCAGCCATTCCTGAATCAAATACAGCACCCGCTTCAGCATTATCCCACAGCGTTAATCTCTCTTCTAAAATTTGAAGATCAGGATTGTTTAGTCTGGAATAAATCAATCCTTGAGGTTCATTAATCTCAGGCTCCTCCAATCCATAAGCAACAGAAAACAATCGTTTACCAAATTCTGCATTTGGAAATGTAAATGTAGAAGTTTGATATATCGGACATTTAATGGATCCTACTGATAACTCAGGTTGGTAACCGTAAGACATCATCAGGGATTCTGGTTTGAAGTTTTTGTTATCGGACATTTTTATTGATTTATGATTTATGACTTATTGATTTATGACCTTTTTATATATGGTTACAAAGTTATTTGTAAAATGATCTAATAGTGTTAATTACACTTTATTTGTGTTTTATTTTAGTTATTTTTTCTATTATTTTAATTTATTTAGCATTTTTAAATTGTATTATCGTTACTTTACAAAATATATTAGAATAGTATTCTATGAATTTGGATGAAATTGATAAAAAAATTCTTCGGCTATTACAGGCTGATGCAAAGATGTCGGTTAAGGATCTAGGTGAACGTGTAAATTTAAGTACTACACCTGTTTTTCAGCGTGTAAAACGATTGGAAAAATTGGGGGTTATTGAAGGATATTCAGCCATTGTTAATCCGGATAAAATTGGTCCTCGTACTCTGGTTTTCATGGAGGTAAACTTAAAGATTCATCGGCAGAGTGAGTTAGAAGAATTTGAAAGCACCATCGAGAAAATGGACGAAGTATTGGCTTGTTACCACATAACGGGAAAATACGACTACCTCTTGAAAATCTCGATTTCCGACATGAGTGAGTACCGTCAATTTATCATGGACAAGTTTTCTAAAATTAAAAATGTAGATTCCTTGACAAGCTCCATCACTTTAAAACAAGTGAAAAAGGAAAAGGATGTTTTAATTTCTTGATACGAAAACAAGAAACAGTAATCTCATACTAACATGTAAAACTTATTCGTAGATTCGCAGAAAAGCTCGAATTGAGGGAAATTTTAAAATATTTCAAGGAAGAATATTTTTTTGGATTGATGGTGTTGATCCATTTAATTCCATTGTTTCAGGGACCTTTTTTACCTACCATGGATGGTGCTGCACATTTGTACAATTCCAATCTCATTTTACAAGAATTGTATGGAAATGAAACCGTAAGTCAGTTCTTTTCCATGAATTCAGAATGGGTTCCGAATTGGTCAGGACACTTCATACTGGCATTTTTCAATTCATTTTTACCAGGTTATCTTGCTGAAAAGATCTTTTTGTTGATTTATTTTATTGGTTTACCCTATGCCTTTCGGTATTTTCTAAAAACTCTGCAACCTGATGGAAACGCCTATTTATTGAGCTATTTCATACTACCTTTTTGCTATAGTTTCATGATGTTGATGGGCTTCTACAATTTTTCCATTGCCATTTTGTTTTTCTTCTTATCCGCAGCCTATTGGATTCAAAATAGAGACCAGCTAAGTTGGAAAAAAACTATTATTCTCGGACTCTTATTGTTGTCTACCTATTTCTCACACCTTGTAGTTTTTGGATTATTGATTTTTGTCCTGTTTGTTCATTTGCTTTTGTCTGTAGTATCCAAAAACATGAAAGAAGTATTTTCCGTAAGAACTTTTTTCTTGGATCTGTGGCAAACTTCCTGGAAATTAGCTCTTGCCAGTGTCATTCCTCTACTTCTGGCGGCCTCCTATTTCTTTTCCAGATCAGAAAACACGGATGTCAACTATCTTGAATTTCGAGAGCTTGTCGACTGGCTTAAAAACTTGCGTCCTTTGATCATGTACCACGAAGAAATTGAAGGATCCAAGACCATAAAAATGGTTTATTTATTCGCAATTCTATTTGTTGTTGGCATGTTCTCCAAAATAAACCGAATACAACTTGATTCCAACTCCACTCTTTCCACACAAGTGAAATCATTTTTCAATCAACTTTTTCATTTTAATGATTTATGGCTGGGACTAAGTTTGTTTGTTTTGTACTTGTATTTCAAATTACCTGATGGAGCACAGGGAGCAGGATTTATTTCGGTGAGATTAGGATACATTTTCTACCTGTTCATACTAATCTGGATTGCCTTGCAAAGACTTCCAAAGTGGTTTATTTGGTTCAATGTGATTTGCATGTTGTATTTAAATTATAATCTCAACGTTTTTTATAAGCAAAATGCCATTGATTTAAACAAAACAGCCATTGCTTGCAGCGAACTTTCTCAAGAAATTGAACCTAATAGTATTGTTTTACCAATCAATAGAAGCAACCACTGGATACACGGTCATTTTTCAAATTATTTGGGCATTGACAAGTCCATGATCATTCTTGAGAATTATGAAGCATCCGTTGATTATTTTCCTTTAAAATGGAATTGGGATGATATGGCCAACACCAGTCTTGGCAATTTAAAAATACACGAAATTGAATGTCTGTGGTGGCCTCAAAACAATGAAAATGAAAAGAAATCCGTGGATTATGTATTTATTTTAGGACAATTGAATATTGACAATCCTTGTGACAGTGGTTTGCAAGTTGAATTGTCAAATTCTTTTTCTCTAGTGAAGAATAATGAGTTTTGCTCTCTATATAAGCTAAACCACTAATCCAACAAAGAACTCAACCATCTTTTCATTTCATTTGAATCGTACCCTTTTCTCTGTGCCAAACTTTCAACTTGATCCTCTTTTATCTTTTGAATTCCGAAGTATTTAGATTCCGGATTCGCAAAATACCATCCTGAAACCGACGCGGCTGGCAGCATGGCTAAAGATTCTGTCAAAGAAACTCCAGTTAATTCTGTTGCGTTGAGCATTTTAAATAATCCTATTTTCTCTGTATGATCGGGACAAGCCGGATAACCAGGAGCAGGACGAATTCCCTTGTATTTTTCTTTGATTAATTCTTCGTTTGACAAGTCCTCGTCTGCTGCGTACCCCCAATATTCCTTACGAACATATTCGTGCAAGTATTCAGCAAAAGCTTCTGCCAAACGGTCCGCAAGAGCTTTTAGCATGATTGAGCTGTAATCGTCGTGATCGGCTTCAAATTCAGCTATTTTCTTTTCGATTCCAAGTCCGGTGGTCACCACAAATCCTCCAATAAAATCCTCTTTTCCTGAGTTCTTCGGAGCAATAAAATCAGCCAAAGACATGTTGTGAGCTTGAGCCGACTTCTTAGTCTGTTGACGAATACAATGCTGAATATTTAACACCTCTTTTGTGCTGGCATCATAAATTTCAATATCATTTTCATTTACCGAATTGGCCGGCCAGACACCCAAAACCGCATTGGCTGTCAACCACTTTTCGCTAATGATTTGATCCAACATGCTATTCGCATCAGCAAATAGTTTTTGCGCCTCTTGCCCTACAATTTCATCTTCCAAAATGTTGGGATATTTTCCTGCAAGCTCCCAGGTCATGAAAAAAGGAGTCCAATCAATATAATTTCTTAATAGGTTTAGATCAAAATCCTTTAAAGTTTTGGACCCAATTTGGTTTGGTTTTTTAACCTGAAACTGATTCCAATCGATAGGAAATTTATTGCTGGTAGCTTCTTCTAAAGTCAGAAATTCCTTTCGCTGTCTGTTCTTTGCGTGATTTTCCCTTACTTTTTCATATTCCGACCGAATTTCCTTTTTGAAAGACTCTCGATCTCCTCCCAAAAGTTTTTCCGCTACCGTCACAGATCGGGAAGCATCCAAAACATGAATAGACTGATTGGCTTCAAAATGAGGATCGATTTTTACAGCGGTATGCACTCTCGAAGTAGTTGCTCCACCGATCAATAGCGGAATATCTAAATTCAATCGCTCCATTTCTTTGGCTACGTGCACCATTTCATCTAAAGAAGGTGTAATCAACCCTGAAAGACCAATGATCTGGGCATTTTCCGCTTGAGCTCTTTCCAGAATTTTATCTGCCGGAACCATCACACCCATGTCGATGACTTCAAAATTGTTACATCCTAAGACCACTCCAACTATGTTTTTCCCGATATCGTGCACATCCCCTTTCACCGTTGCCAACAAAATCTTCCCTCTCGAATTTCCAGCTCCTTTTTCTGCTTCGATATATGGAGTTAGATACGCCACTGCTTTTTTCATTACACGAGCAGACTTCACCACTTGAGGTAAGAACATTTTTCCGGCACCAAAAAGATCTCCAACGATGTTCATCCCATCCATTAACGGACCTTCAATCACCTCCAAAGGTGCATCGAATTGTTGGCGCGCTTCTTCCACATCCTCATCGATGAATTCTGTGATACCCTTAATCAACGCATGTGCAATTCTTTTTCCAACCGGTTGGTTTCTCCATTCAAGATCAACTTTTTTCTCTTTTGCGTCTCCTTTAACAGTTTCCGCATATTCCAATAATCTTTCTGTGGCATCTGGTCTGCGGTTTAACAGAACATCCTCCACATATTCCATCAATTCTTTATCTACTTCATCGTAAACTTCCAGCATAGTTGGATTTACGATTCCCATGGTCATTCCATTTTGAATTCCATGGTACAAAAACGCGGCATGCATGGCTTCACGAACCACATTATTTCCTCTAAAAGAAAAACTCACATTCGACACTCCTCCACTTACATGTGCTCCTGGTAAATTCTCTCTGATCCATTTTGTCGCATTAAAAAAATCCAAAGCATTGTTATTATGCTCTTCCATACCAGTAGCAACAGGGAAAATATTTGGATCGAAAATGATATCACCTGGATAAAAACCTACTTCATTTACCAGAATATCGTAGGATCTTTTACATATTTCGACTCTTCTTTCGTAGCTGTCGGCCTGACCCTTTTCATCAAAAGCCATAACAATAACAGCTGCTCCGTACATTTTTACTTTTCTAGCCTGATTTTTGAATTGTTCCTCCCCTTCTTTCAATGAGATGGAGTTCACTACCCCCTTTCCTTGAATACATTGCAATCCGGCTTCAATGATTTCCCATTTGGAAGAATCAATCATTACGGGTACTCTTGCAATATCGGGTTCCGCCGCAATCAAATTCAGAAACTTCACCATGGATTCTACTCCATCCAGCATTCCTTCATCCATATTGACATCGATGATTTGAGCACCACCATCAACCTGATCCCTTGCCACATCAATGGCCTCTTCAAAATTTCCTTCTTGGATTAATCGCAAAAACTTTCGTGAACCTGTTACATTGGTTCTTTCACCGACATTGATGAAATTGCTTTCCTTTGTTACAATTAGAGGTTCTAATCCCGATAATTTCAGTGTGTATTCAGACATCTTAGTTTGCTAATTCTTTGATTTGACGAGGTGAATATTTTGCCGCAACATCTGCGATAGCTTTTATATGAGCTGGAGTCGTACCACAGCATCCTCCAACAATATTGACCAAATGTTCTTTTAAAAAGTCTTCAATTTGGGAAGCCATCATTTCAGGAGTTTCATCGTATTCTCCAAATTCATTTGGCAATCCAGCGTTTGGATGAGCCGAAACAAAGAAATCTGATTTTTGATCTAAAACCTGTAAATAAGGTCTTAATGCAGATGCACCCAAAGCACAATTTAGTCCGACAGATAAAATCGGAATATGGGAAATACTAATTAAAAAAGCCTCGGTGGTTTGACCGCTTAATGTCCTTCCAGAAGCATCCGTAATGGTCCCTGAAACCATGATCGGCAAATCCGTTTTCATTTCATTTTGAACTTCTTCGATGGCAAATAATGCAGCTTTTGCATTCAATGTATCGAAAACAGTTTCTACTAATAGTAAATCTGCTCCACCCTCTATCAGACCTTTTGTTTGCTCTTTGTAAGCATTCACCAATTCTTCAAAAGTTATTGCTCTGTACCCTGGATCATTGACATCTGGAGAAATTGACAACGTTCTATTGGTAGGTCCAATGGATCCAGCTACGAATCTTGGTTTTGCCGGATTCTTTGCGGTAAATTCTTCTGCAACTTCTTTGGCAATTTTAGCCCCATAATAGTTGATATCATAAGCCGCATTCTCAAGATGGTAATCCGCTTGTGCGATGGAAGTTCCACTGAAGGTATTTGTTTCCAATATATCCGCACCAGCTTCTAAATATTTGGCGTGAATTTCTTTAATGATGTCGGGACGAGTCATCGAAAGCAAATCATTATTTCCTTTCAAATCCCCTTCGTGATCTTCAAACCAACCCTTTCTGAAATCTTCTTCTGAAAGTTTGTATTGCTGAATCATGGTCCCCATGGCACCATCCAAAACCAAAATACGCTCTAGCAGCGCTTGACGAATATCGTTTTTCATAATTCAATTTGGTATATGTGGATCGGCTAGAAAATCTTCTCTTATATTTCCGGAAAACCGGACGGAATTGGCACCTTTCCCAAAGTGGGAGGTTGCCAAGGTTTCTTCGGGCCGATCCCTCCACCTTTCTTTATAAGTTCAAAAAATTGAGAACAATTCGACGGCAAATTTAGTTCATTCCTACGTATATTTACCAAAAAAGAAGAATTTATTATCCTATGGAAAAAATTAGAATCGGAATAAATGGATTTGGTCGCATCGGACGCTACGTTTCAAGATTGATTTTGAATAGTCCCGATCTTGAATTGGTTCAAGTGAATGATCTTTCAGATATTGAAACCTGTGCCCATTTATTGAAATACGATTCGGTCCATGGGAAATTAAATAAAACTGTTGAAATCAAAGGCAATACATTGATTTGCGAAGGCCAAAAGATTCTATTTACGAATCAAAAGGAGATTCAGTCTCTCAATTGGAAAGCACAAAATGTGCATATTGTGATTGAATGCACCGGAATTTTCAGAACTCAAAAAGATTGTGAGGTTCATCTTCGAAACGGAGCTCGAAAAGTGATTATTTCCGCACCGGCATCCGATGGATTAGTGAAAACAGTATGCATTGGAATTAATGATTCAATAATAACAGAAGAAGATCGAATCATTTCAAATGCCTCTTGTACTACAAATAGCGCCGCTCCTCTGGTTAAAATCCTTCATGATTTGGCTGAAATTGAGTCTTGTTACATCACCACAGTTCATTCCTACACATCGGATCAAAGACTGCATGATGCCGCTCACAAAGATTTAAGAAGAGCACGTGCAGCGGCAGAATCCATTGTTCCAACTACTACCGGAGCAGCCAAAGCAATTACAAAGATATTTCCCGATTTGGAAAACAAAATGGGAGGATGTGGAATCCGCGTTCCAGTTCCCGATGGTTCGCTTACGGACATGACTTTCATCGTAAAAAATGAAATCTCCGTTGAGCAGATCAATCAAGCTTTCAAAAAGGCATCTGAAGGAGATTTGAAAGGTATTTTAAGATATGAAACGGACCCTATTGTTTCCATTGATATTATTGGAGATCCCAATTCCTGCATATTTGATTCGGAGCTCACTTCTGTAATTGGGAATATGATCAAAGTAGTAGGTTGGTACGACAATGAATCTGGTTATTCCAACAGAATATTAGATCTGATTAGAAAGATTAAGTGACTTCCAATTGTTTTCCTGCTATTTCCAAAGGTTGGCTAGCTTGCTTTTTTTCTTCCTCGAGAACAGGTGCATCGATAGCTTGATAACCAATAATTGTAACGATTATGAAAAAAACACTTGTATATGGATTCAAAGATGCGCTAAGCCAGGATTCATAAGAAATCGAGAATAAAATTGCAAACAGTACGGGCATCACATAAGGCTGATTTTTCTGTACTTTAAGGAAATAGGAAAGCAATCCAATAACAAATACAACAAGCCCATG
>JAWKMJ010000052.1:0-9983 GCA_041392305.1 Crocinitomicaceae bacterium | reverse complement strand
ACTTCTTTGTTTGTTTTCCAAATCTTTTCGAGTGTTTTGAATGTATTTTTTTCCTTTTGGAGTGAGTCTTGGATGGTAAAATACGACTGCAATAATGAATAAACCGATGATGAGTAAGGTCATTTCCACGAAAATGGCAACCACCATTTTGTCATTCTCTCCCCTGCTCATGGCCACCATGATTGAAATCACGAAAAAGATTATACTGGCGAAAATGTAAATTCCATTCTGAAGCTTTAGTCTGCTTTTTGGGAACATTAAGCCCGCATTCAACCAGTTTTGTTTGTATCGATCTATAACATTGGAAGCGGCTCTTTCTAGCCCATATCCATGTTCTTTTAGAAAACTGAGGTAATCCATGTATTCTGATTTCATTCTCTGATAAACAAAATTTTCCAGAGGATGTAAATTTTCAATCTGTTCATTGCTGGCAGGAAGCCTTTTAACTCCAATCGTATTTGACTGAGAAAAGTGGTACTCAACTAAACCCTTTTCTATTAAATTTTGGACAATTCTGTGAATGACTTCAGCATCCTTTTTGGTCATGTATAAAATGACATATGCATCCAAAGGAGGTGGAATTTTGACTAGGGTTTTGGGATTAATCAGATGCAAAGATTTGCGAACAAAAATTAAAAATAGGGTCATGATAAGCGGGTAGAGCCACCAGATGACAGAATTCGGAATAGATGCTAAAAAGCTCATAATGTTTTAAATTATCCGCAACCTCCACAACCACTGCACCCTCCTCCACATGAGGAACATGAAGAACAGGATGAGCAAGAGGAACAGCTGGAAGCCGCTGCTGCTGCCGCTGCCGCAATTGCTGCCAAATAGGCAAGAGTTCCGATTTTTAATACTTTGGACGCATTTAATAAATTCCCTGTAAGAAAAAGCTCATTATTATTAACCGCAGCTTTTAATTCATCTTCTTCTGATAAAATATGTTTGATTCTTTGACTGGAATAATACTTTTCTTTGATCTGTTGAATATATTTTTTCCCTGCAGCTGTTATGCCTTGTAGGGGTTTAATGTTCTTCATGGCCACGGGAATAACAAATGTGAATATGATTATTTCAAATATGAGAAATTGGACATTGGTGTATCCTCGGCTCAGGGCTATGATCAATTTTATAACACCGGGCAAGGCAACAATTATTTGGAAAATCCTTAAATAATATTGTTGTTTTTTTCTAGCCTCATTTCCATAGATGAATCCTGCTTCTTCCCAGCCTTCTTCATAATGATCTAAAATAGGCTCTAATTTTTTTCTAACACTTTTAGAATCACAATGAGTAAGAAAACTTTGAAAATCTGTTTGTTTATTTTGTATTTCTTTAAAAATTACTCTTTCAACTTCTTTAAGCTCCTTCTCGCTTGGTCGTAAATTACTTGCAGTCGGTTTAATCGCTACCTTTGTTTTCGAACTGTTTAAATTAAGTTCAATATATTTCTTTGAGTACAAATTGAGAACTGCGAATTCAATTAATTTGTAATATTCCTTTTGAATATAGGTATAAGAATAGCCATCCAATCCAGGAACATCAAGTCGTTTAACTTTTGGAGGGCTTACTATCGGAACAAGTCTATAAACAAGCCAAATTATCAAAGCCCATAAAGCAAATACCCCTAAGAATACTGGGCCTTTTATACTACCAATGAAATCGATGATGAAATACATATCTAATGGGAGTCAACTATTTGAATTAATTGATCTAAAACTTTCTGATAAGATTGGAAAGCCGTTTTAAATTCAGTGTCCGAAATTTCCATTTCACTTTCATTCCATTTCAAGAAACTGGACAGAATAGTGGTATCAATTTTTAATTCAGAAGAAGCCAAACTCAAAAGTTGATCGTATTCATTTATGATCTTATCCTTTTTCAGCATGATCAAAACTTCTAAATTGTTCATCAAGGGGTAAATTGATTTTTTGGTTTCGAAACGCACAGCTCTTAAATCACCTTCACCTTTAACATAAATAAAACGCAATCGCAGAGCTAAATTCCTCAATTCCTGCTCGGCTCTAAGTCGCAGATTGTCCTTGTGAACAACAACTTGATCAAAGGGGTCTGCACCCAATAAAACTTTATGATTTTCGGATATGTCCATGAATTTTATTGGATATACATCTGCCGATTTTTGCAATTCATCCAAAGTCAAAATAAAGGGATCGATTTCTATATTTGTTTCCTTTTCAAATAGTGCACTTAACGCATCTAAATTGTTGACATCCAGTTTTTTGAAAACAAACAACAGATTGAAGTTCGGGCTATCATAATTTTTGATTCTGAGATGTTTGCCATATAACAAAACCCCTTCCAATTGATTGTTCAACTCAGAGTTTTGAATAGTGCCAATAAAAGCATGGAGATCTTCTTGATGTTTCATTGAAGCAAGTAATGTTTTGGTTTATCAAAATAGTGAAAAAATATAAACTTTAGAAGTTGACTAAATTTATAAGATCGATAGATGTTTTCGTCAAAGCAAAAATGCTATTACTAAAACAATAAATGCCAATCCTTAAAAAAATCTTTTTTCATTGACATAGAATAACTAGTTTCAGCGTATTCAAAAACAAAAATCATGAACATAAAATCATTCTTGTTGATTGGAATTTTCCTTTTTTGTAGCGGACTATTTGCCCAAGGGAAAGCAGAACCAAACAAAAACGTTTCCTTACACATTAATGGAAATAAAGTGGAATTGGTCGATTCCAAAGTAAAAATCGCGGATCTTAAAAACGCCACATTGGTTTTAAAATGTGAGAATCAAGAGGTGAAAATCAACAAACACGTGGTGACTTATTCCAGTAAAGATTTGAACAAAATTGCCTCTTTAGAAGGAGAAGGTGCGCCCAAAGATCTTTCGTCTCCAAACTGGGAAGCGACTGTGGATCATAAGCATATGCATGCAGGTAGTTTAGTATTAATTAAGCTGACTTATACTGTTGCTTATTTTGATGGGGATGCAGAGAAAGAATCTACCTGGATGATCGAGCTGGAATAATCAGTTGGAATCTACGACATTTCCGTCACCAGAAATATTTGTAGTGATACTAGGATAACCTTTGTAGAAGACATTTCCATATCCACTAATGTCTACGTTGAGAGTGCTGTCTACGCGAACTCGAGCACTTGCACTTCCACTGAAAACAACATTGGCATGAACACTATTCAGGCTAAATGAATTGATGTTTCCTGTGCCTGAGACTTGCAAGTAATTGGTATAGGTATCTCCGTAAAAGGCAATATCTCCAGCACCAGAAACGACTCCAGCATTGTTGGTCACATTCATGTTCTGAACGGCAATATTTCCTTGCCCAGATATCAGAGAAAACAATTCTATCGCATCCATTTGATTCACAAGGATGTTTCCAGAACCACTTACGATCATTTCACATCGGTCTGGGATACTATCTGTAGTTCTAATGATTTCAATTTTTCCAGTTCCTGAGATCGAATAATCTTTACACAATGGAGCTGAAACATAAATGGAGATCTCTTCAGGATTTTTGATCGAATACGCTTTTTCCAAGCCAATGACCAACTGGTTGTTTTCTACTCGAATATTCATCGCTTCAAAAACTTTGTCTGTGGTGTTGATCACAATGGAATACTGGAGTTGAATCTTCTGTGTAGTAAAGGTTTCCTCCAGATTCAGCACGATGCCATTAAAATTTCCATATTGGATCACATGATCTGATTTGGTGCCTTTCGCTGCATCAATTTTTTTACACGAAGAGGTGAAAGTCGAAAATAGCAATAAATAGAATTGTAATTTTCATATTGTTGTTCATGCTGAATTACAAAAGTACAAAAGCTGCCAAAAAATAGGGATCGTATTTTTTTGAAAAGTATCTCTGAGTATTTATAAAAGCCGAGGAGATACTTATTCCTTTTGCCATTTCTTCATAGAAATGAGACATGAATTCTGAAGTTTCTTTGTCTGGGACTTGCCACAAACTCATGACAATATTTTGACAACCAGCCATTTTGAAAGCTCTTTGCAAACCATACACTCCTTCTGTTCCTTGAATGTCACCAAGCCTGTTTCCTGACCGACATGACAGCCAGTTTTGTTTTTCGCATATCAATATGTGCTACCTCTAAGACGGTTAGAACACCATCCTCTCCTTCCAACTCGTCATGATTCCAAACTTTATTTGCATTTGCAAAAGACGAGTCAGAGCGCATCATTGGGTTTTCGTTTTACATACGAATTCATGGCGAAAACTCTTCCTCCCCCTCGAAAGGCAATGTTTTCTTCTGTAACTTCTAGTTTGGTCATTACTTTTAGGATCCGGATAGAAAAACCCGTGTCTGTGGAAACATGTATGACATCGCTAGATGAAGCTATTTTTTGAATTGGTCTTCCAGTTGCGTCAAATTCTTTATAGAGATTCACTTTGAATTTTCTTTTACGAATAGTTTTTTCAATTTCTCTGACTCTACTTTTGTTCCATTGAGATAGCTCCAAACTTGATCTTCTTTTCCATCGTCATAATTAATTCCTCCAAATATGGTTATTTCAGAGCCCTTTTGCTAAGATCGATTCTGATTGATTTATCCCAGCTGTACTTCCTTTTCTATGCAGTTCATAACTAGATGAAAGAAGCATGTTTTGATCATTTCGAATTCCAGAAAAACTTACTTTATGCAATAAGCCATCAGGTGAATAATAAATGGTATGAACGTCTTTTAAAGTGGACTCCATGGGTTTCCAAATATAAGGTTTGAATAAATCAGTTTGGATTTATTTGTGCCGTAGATGTCTTGTATATATCGGAGATTGTTTCCACCATAATTGTCTATGATTTGAATAAGTGCTGATTCTTCAAATAGTTTTATCACATAGGGCTCTTTGCAGGTTTTTGTAATGATAAACGCAGCATAACAAAACTTGTCATTGAAATCATTTTTCCCACTGCCGTCAAATTCTCTATATCTTAAAAGTTACAGCTGCTTCATTATTTTTAAGTTGATCTTGATTTGCTTCCAATCGGCATTCAGTGTCTCCGTAAAATTTAAAAACTCATTTGATCGTTGAACGAGATTAGATTCAATCGAGTCCGCTTTAATTCAATTGTTGTAGCATTTTTTTTGCGATATTTTTCTGGGATCGAATCAGTTCGTCTAATTCTTTTTTTAATTCTAACCAGGCATCATATTCTTTAATTAAAGAAAGGAATCTTTCGAATTCAAAATAAAGTTTCGCATCGCGAGTGGAAGATTTTAATAGAAGCCCTTTATTAAATAAAATAGTATTGTAAGCCTGTTTTGAAAGTTTGGCGTCTTGTTCGTGATTCTCCAGAACGAAGGAGTAAAACTTCATAAAAGCGTCACTTTCTGAAAGCGATAAGGTTTTCTTTATCTTTTCCGGAACAAATGAAAAGCTACTTTTCAGTTTTATTTAAAGTCAGTTGTAGTTCTTCTAAAAGATAAAGCTGTGTTTTTGAAATCACCTTTGAACCAATAGCTGTTAAATTTCTTAGTGCATCCTTTTCTGGAAGACAACCCCAATTTCGTTAGCAATATTGTAAGATTCCAGACCATGCATTTCAACTGAGTCAATGAATTGGCTTCTTATTGGATTGTCGATCGACATCCGGAAACCATTATTCTGTAGTTTGAGGCAATACTGTTCTGACTTATAGTGACGGGTATTGTCTGTTTCCCGGCTTCCTATAGAGTCGGATAAATAAATATATTTTTAAGGATTCCGTTATTAAACTGTCATGTTTTTGTCGATTTGAAGCTCTGTAATATTGTGCCTTAGATTTAAGAAAATTTAAAATTACTTGTATTTGCAGCAATTCCAGCTAAGTCATTTATTTCTTCACAGATATTAAGGGCCTTTTAAAATAGCTATAAAGCCACATTAGATACACTGTCTCTTTTCCGTATATCCTTCTGGTTTGATTCAGCAATTTCCGAAAGCTCAATAGCTATGTTTTCATTGTCGATTCCTTGAGTAAATTTTGCACCTAGCTCTTCCGAAATGTCTAAAGCTTTCAAATGATATTCAAGTGATTTTTCATGAGAACCCTGATCGGAAAATATAATTGCGATATTTCCATAATCCAGTCCAACAGCTTTTTCATTCCAAGTTTTTCGTGCAATTCAAGAGCAATACTGAGGAATTCATATCCCTTTTTTAAATCTCCCATGTCGACGTAAATATTACCTATGTTGCCGCAGTTGTTGGCATATATTTTTCATTTCCCAGATCTCTGCTTATTTCAGAGGCTTTTGTAAGAAATTTAATTGCCTTGGAAAGATCTCCTATGTTTCTGTAAAGTGTGCCAATGTTATTCAGTACTTCCGCTTCACCTTTTTTGTAATTTTCTTTTTTAAATATTTTTAGAGCTGATTCAAAATTAAATAGGGCTTGGTCGTTGTTGCCCAATTGTTTATAAACCCAACCAATATTATTTAAGATGTTCGCATAATTAACGAGATCGTTTTGTGCCTCATAAATCGCTGCCGCTTCTTGATAATTTATCAATGCTTTTTCAGGATCTTTTTTCTTTAAAATATCACCAATACGCCAATTGATTTTTGCAACGCTACTATTATCCTGATTTTTTTTAGCCTCATTCATTTCTATTTTGAGAGAGTCCAGATTTGATTGCCCTTGAACTAGGGCCGAAATGAGAACAATGATTGAAAGAAGGATGAATTTCATTAATTGAGGATTTTCTTCTATTTGATTTACAAATGTAAAAGAGGCATTTGAAAAAACGCAGGAATACATGAAAGAAAAATACTCGCCTTATTTTTGGGCAGCTTTTGTTTTAGTGGAATAATCCTTACTTTTTGGGAAACAAATTTTTTGATTTATGAAAAAACTATTATTCATTTTTTTGATGCTAGGGGTAGGTTTGTTCACATCTTGTAAAAATTGCAAGAATGAAGACCCAAGGGCAAAAATTACTAACAATGGGACTCAAGTCGTAAGTGTG
This sequence comes from Crocinitomicaceae bacterium, assembly GCA_041392305.1. Classification (GTDB taxonomy): domain Bacteria; phylum Bacteroidota; class Bacteroidia; order Flavobacteriales_D; family Crocinitomicaceae; genus JAGQYP01. Next base: position 3,018 of record JAWKMJ010000052.1, on the reverse strand, counting down.
CAAATACAAACTTCAGGAGGAAATACCATTAACATCAACAATATTCAACCAGGAACAGGATCGGATTGGCAATCTTATGCTCCAGGAACCGTTACCTACAATGTTGATATTGGACAAGGTGGAGGATCTGTTACAAAAACAATTACAATGGACATGGCTGAGTGCTTTGAATACGAAATTGTTGTAGATCAAAATGATAGCTTGGTTTCATATCCAAAGGATAGAAATGAAAAATAAACACAAGTATTTTCAAAATGAAACTTCTAAAAGCCGGTTCATCCGGCTTTTATTTTAACCCATCCATCCATTTTATGGATTCTTTGGCAATGTTCGGATTGTATTTCGTTCTCAATGCCTGAAAATAATTTCCTGAGTTTAATGTTTGCACATTTTCATCCATGGAATTGAATGTTACAAAACCATGATCCGCTTTTTCAATAACGGCCCAACTACCTTTTTCAGGGTTGTTTGTATTGACAATGTTTGCTATTGTTTGCACATGATTTGAATTTAAGGCTTGAATGTCATATTCTCCATAAATCGCCAAAACATGTGATTTGACTTCAAGCCAAGTATTTACTAGACTTACTTGCTGCAAATCTTGCCAAAATGTATAGTGCCTTTGCATGAAAATTCCATTTTTGAAATCTTGCAAAGTTCCTTCTTCCTCTAACATCTCATAAATTTTTTCATTTGAAAGCAGCTCTTCATTTGATTTTTGCAGGATGAAATACTCATACCAAAATGGGGTGACTCTACGAATGTCTCCTTCGATTTCCGCATAGGGTGTGTGAAACATTTCTCCTTGAACACGGGTCAGTTCCTGCATGTATTCAAACCAAGAGTTAATTAATGTTCCGTAGGTCATTACTCCAAAAGGTTGGAATTCTTTTGCAAGTAAAGGAGCCACAACACCACCCATGGAATGACCAAAAAGAAAGATTCGCTCTTTGTTGATTTGTGGATATTGCTGCAATGCTTTATAGCCTTGTCGGAAAATTTCCAATTCTTCAGTAAAATTCATTTCCATACAGTGCTTGTCTCCTTCACTATCCCCAACACCCGCTTTTTCGATTCTGTAAACAGCATAACCCGCCGCAATCCAATCAGAATACAGTTGCATGGTAGAAATATCTGGAACCATTGAAAATTCAGTTGAAGAACAGGTGTAGCCTTGGATGAAATAAACAACTGGAGGGTTCTCAATTCCTTTAGGGGTGGCTAATATGGATCGAAGTCTCAAACCGTTTAATTCAACAACATCATAAAGCATTACGGCCTCACTTATTTCTTCTTCTGGCCTGCCAATAGCTTTGACCGTTTTGTTAATTGTTTTTCCATTTTGAAAATAGGTCAGCTTTACCGGATCTTGATCTCTTAAATTTCCGGCTGCTGGACCTATGTCGCGAATATTAAGTATTTTTTGATCATTGATTTGTAGTAGTACAGCACCTGGCTTCATTCCGGCTTTATCTACTGTAGAATTGGGAAGAACTAAATCGATATAAGCTCCATTATTTTGATCATATCCTGTGATTTTTTGCAAGGAATCGTTCATGTTTTGCATGCGAATTCCCAATGAAGCTCTTCGTTTGAGTTCTTGACTGAAGGTGTTTGCAGAGAAGAGAACTAATAGGATTATCAATAGTTTTTTCATAGTTGTTTGTTCTAAAAGAAAGGAACCTGAGTCGGGCGACTCAGATTCCAAACCAAGATTACTTGTTGCTAAAAATTATTATAAAAACTCTGTGATTACACTACAAAGATATAAAGGAGTAATCTTGAAAGGGGGTAAATATTGCTAAAGGCAAAATCCATCTTTTTTTAATGCTTTTCTAAGGTTTTTTGGGTCTGAAAATCCTGTCTCCAAGCAAATTTCATTGAACGAAAATCCACTTTTTCTTAAATTCTTGGCCGCCTCCAATTTTAAAGAAAGCAAATACTGATAAGGGGATTGACCATAAAACTCTTTGAAGGAACGTAAAAAGTGAAATTTGGATAAACAAGACAACTGGGCCACTTCATCCAAATTGATTTTTTCTTTGAAATTATCGGTTAGAAATTCTTTTGCTGCCGATATTCTCCTATACAATTCCTCCTTGGTAGCCACTTTTGTTGCAGAGTGATTCCCAAGTTGTTGGTTCAAATTGATTTGATCAATAACCATGTAGTCCACCAAATCCAAAAAGAAAGAATTAAGGTCTATTGATTCCCCTTTTTCGAGCTTATTAATAAGCTCGGGTAAGTGCAATTCAAGAAACTTTCCCGTTTTGGTTTTTGAGGTGGCATTCACCATATGCGTAAAGTGAAATGAATCAGAGCTTTTCTCTCCGGAAAGAAGTTGATCTAAAGATTGCGATTTAGCCTGGTAGGCCTGATGTATTAATTCCTGAGAGGGATAAATGCAAATTCCATCCGCTATTTCATCGCTTTCAAAATCAATCGTGAACTCATCTTCTGAATTTACGATTAGATAATTCCCTTTGCTCACTTCAAAATTATAGTGATCCAATTTATAACGTTCTTTTCCTGATTGAACATATTTAATGGAGTATGGACTGTCTTTCACTTCTTTGTGAAATTGTCTGAGTTTGGAATGATTGATTTTTCCCAATTCAAACTCGTTGGAAATGAGTTCTTTGATCGTTTCTTGTTGCATAGTAAAATGCAAGATAGAAATGAAGTAGAGGAATTGGCCTCAATTTTTTATCGACGGGTAAATACGAAATACAAACGGTTCTGAAAAGACATATTTTCTGAAAAAATAGATTTGGGGATATGATGGGATTACGTTATATTGAACTTTGAACCTATACCTTAAAAGACTATTTTACATAATTTTAATAAAGTGGATTGACCATGGCGCCGAACACCATAACATTAGATCAGATTTTAGAAAACCTTTTGGATGAAATCGACGCGAATTACACTTTTGTAAGTAAAATTGATGGAAAAGAGCCGAATTTTCTAAAGATGGTTTCTGTCTACAAAAAGGGAATAGGGAAGCTAGAAAATTTT
>JAWKMJ010000051.1:0-10220 GCA_041392305.1 Crocinitomicaceae bacterium | reverse complement strand
GTAGCCAATTAGAGAATGGAACTCGAAAATAAATTAAGCTCTGACAAAAAAATTAGTAGAAAAAATAGACCCAAATTGATCTAGACAGTCTGAACTTTAAAAAGCTCGTGAGAATAATTGAAGTTATTATCACTGAAATAATAGTCGAAGTAGGTGCGCCTAGAATTCCCCATAAAAGGATTAAATAACCCACTATTTCTGCTACCCCCAGGGCATAACTAACATACATCGCCCCGATAAAAAAGCCAGGTTCTTTCTCAAATTTATAATCGCAGATAGAACATCTATCGTACATTATCGGTGACCTTAAGAGAAATATATTACCCCTTTTTAGGAACATCTTCCCTTTGTTACAATTAGGACATTTGCATTTAAGTACTTTTTCAATTGACATTACGCTACGCTCTTTATTATTCAATACAAAATTAAAGCTGGCGAAATATTTTGCACATATATTTTTGTGGCAAATATTTGTATTTTTGAGACATCATCACATGAAAACGCCAGTTCTAAATATTAGTCAATTCGAATCTGAGGATTTATCAATCAACTTATATGTAAGTCAATTCTCAAAACACATCGATCGCAATAAAGAATTGATCCTTGACCCTCACAGCCATAATTTTTATCTCTGTGTCATTTTCACTAAAGGGAGTGGAACTCATGATATTGATTTTAGGTCCTACGAAATTAAACCGGGAACTGTTTTCCTTCTCAAGCCTGGCCAAACTCATTACTGGAAATTCACTAGTGAACCAGATGGATTTATTTTCTTTCACTCAAAAGAGTTATTTGATATGTCATTTGTCAAAAACGAACTACTTACTTTTCCTTTCTACTTCTCTGTTCAAAACCCTCCATTCGTAAAAATACCTAAAGAAAATAATAACGTATTGAATAAATTTGAGAACCTATACAAAGAATACAAGAGTTCTGAACTGTACAGAGACATGAAAATGGTCAACATAATTAATGATATTTACATTGACCTGTCTAGAATTTACACTGCGAACATTGATTTGAGCAATTATTACCCACCTCGTTATTTGAAGATTCTTGAAAATTTTGAGAAATTGCTAAACGCTTCTTTTAAGTCAAACAAACTACCAAAGTACTATGCGGATCAATTAAATATCTCCACGAAACATCTCAACAGGGTGCTAAAAGAAACTGTTAACAAGACTACTCATGAACTTATTTCTGAAAGGGTAATAATAGAAGCTAAAAAGATGATCATACAATCAGGTGACTCGCTTGTTCATATTGCGGACTCCTTAGAATTTTCCGACTATTCTTACTTTTCGAAATTCTTCAAGTCAAAAACAGGAATAGCTCCGAAGAATTTTAAAAAAGGTATGAAGAAAATTGAAACTGGCTACAACAAAACCTAAACTGCATTAAAACGCAGCTTAGCCTAACCGTAGCTAATGCCTGGATTACCCTATCATGCGGCGAAAAAACAAACTATTCTCATTAAATATGCGGAGAATAATTCGTATATTTGCTGTAAATGAATAGAAACTATGGCCAGATACATTTACCAATATGATAATTGGACTGATTTCTCATGGGATAAAGAGAAGATCAGTAATGTTTTAGGGACTGTAAGACATCTTCAAGGAAAGATCTTTGGCCAGATGCTATCACTTGGATTCTCAATAAAAGAAGAAACCATACTATCCACATTAACTCTTGATGTTCTAAAATCATCTGAAATTGAAGGAGAATTCTTAAATCCGGAACAAGTTCGCTCTTCAATTGCAAGGAGATTAGGAATAAAATATGGAGGTATAGTTCATGTTGATAGAGATGTTGAAGGGGTTGTTGAGATGATGCTGGATGCAACACAAAGATTTGATGAAATACTTGATAATAAAAGGCTTTTTGGATGGCATGCAGCCCTTTTTCCTACTGGATGGAGTGGTATGCATAAAATAGATATAGGAACTTTTAGAACTGGTGAGATGCAGGTTGTTTCTGGACCTATGGGAAAAGAAAAAATACACTTTCAAGCACCCTCTCCTGACATAGTAAGGAATGAGATGGAAAAATTTCTAGAATGGTTAAATGAAGAAAATGAAATGGATGGAGTAATTAAGGCTGCCATAGCTCATTTCTGGTTCATAATTATTCATCCATTTGATGATGGAAACGGGAGAATTGCCAGAGCACTTACAGATATGCTACTTGCTCGCTCAGAAAATAGCGAACAGAGATTTTACAGTATGTCAAACCAGATTCTAACAGAGAAAAAGAGATACTATGAGGTTTTGCAAAAAGTACAACATAGTGCTGGTGATATAACTGAATGGCTGGAGTGGTTTCTCGAATGTTTATATAGATCTATAAAAAACACAGAAGATCAATTAAAAAGAGTTCTTATCAAATCTGATTTTTGGGATACTCACAAAGAAACAGAAATAAATAGCAGACAAAGATTGATCTTAAACAAATTATTCGATGGATTTGACGGTAAGTTAAAATCTTCAAAATGGGCAAAAATCACTAAATGTTCAACTGATACAGCTCTTAGAGATATAAAAGATTTGATCAACAAAGGAATATTAGAGCAGGACGAGTCAGGAGGACGGAGCACAAATTATGAACTAACTGGAAAATGGAAAATGCACTAGCTACAACAAGCGTTATTAGCCATGCCTTTCAGGACACGGCTCATAGCGCAGGCCGTTAACAGCAAGTAAAAATGACATCATTAGAAATAAACTAAATAAGAAAAACATGCAGACAATATTAGGGTCAGGCGGTGCAATCGGGATACCATTAGCTAAGGAATTAAAGAAACATACTGATGAAATTCGTTTGGTTAGCAGAAATCCAAAAAAAATCAACGAGACAGATGAGCTATTCCCAATTGATTTCAATGATTTGACGCAAATTGATAATGCAATTGAAGGAAGTGAAATAGTGTATGTCGTTGTTGGCTTCGAATATAAACTAAGTGTTTGGCAGAAAATATGGCCGGCATTTATGGAAGCTGTAATTAAAGCCTGCAAAAAGCATCAATCTAAGCTGGTGTTTTTTGACAATGTTTACATGTATGATCAGGATGCGATACCGCACATGACTGAGACTTCTTTCATCAACGCTCCAAGCAAGAAGGGAAAAGTAAGACAGCATTTGCTTGAATTAATCATGAATGAAGTAGAGAAGAATTCTCTGACAGCACTTATCGCCCGATCAGCCGATTTCTATGGGCCGGATAATAGAAACAGCGCTTTCAATATGATGGTGGCTGATAATCTTTTGAAAGGCAAAAAAGCACAGGCATTCGGCGATATCAATAAAATTCACACCTACACATTTACGCCTGATGCAGCAAAAGCAACAGCTTTACTTGGAAACACTCCTGACGCTTATAACCAGGTTTGGCATGTACCAACAACAAAAGAAAAACTAACCACCTTGCAATGGATTCAGTTATTGGCAGATGAACTTAAAGTAGAAGCAAAAGTCCAAAAATTACCTGTTTGGATGATTAAAACACTTGGGTTGTTTGTCCCAATTATGAGAGAGTTCCCCGAAATGATGTATCAATATGAACAAGATTATGTTTTTGACAGTACCAAATTTGAAAATCGATTTGGCATTTCAGCAACTACACCTCAAGAGGGAATTAGAATTCTCATTGAAAGTTTGAAAACATAAAAAGACTATTTTTCTTCTCCCAAAGAATGTAAATAATCACCCAATTTCCTACTTTTCTCCAATTCCAGGGACAACTTTAACCTGTACTTCCTTTGATCCACGCTAGAAGGTTGGATGTACAAAAGCTGTGCTATTTCTTTGCCTTTGAGATTGAGAAAGATCAGGTAACACAGCCTTACTTCATCCGCAGTAAGATGAGGATGTTGAGCGAATAGAAGTTCACTAAAAACAGGATGAGATTCTTTAAACCTTAGATTAAATTCTTCCCAATTCATCGGATTACTTTTTTCCTCTAGCAAAAGTTCCCGAATACTGGCCTCGGAAAGCAAAGGTCGCATATTTTTATACCTCTGATTCTCGAGTTTTAAAGAGTGTTGCTTTTCTAATAGGTTTTTGTGATGAGATATAGAAAGTCGAATTGTCCCCAACATAAGTAAAACATTCTCCAAAAATAAGGCTATGAGAAAAAGTACAGCCTGATTTCCCAAGGGTAAAATTCCAAGGCGTTGAAGAGTAAGCTGTGTAATTGTAACTAATACCAAAGCGTAAGCCAGAAGTAAAAACCAAGCCTCTTTTGATACAAATTTGATGACAGAAAATCCCACAACCAAAATGGCTAATAAGTTGATAAGGTAAAGCAGAAACAAAATATTTCCAGCAAATACAGGTGAGACGAGGTTCGCAAACTTTAGAAATCCAAGCACAACCAATAAAGCTGGAATAACAAATAATAGAGCAAACCTCCGTTTATTGGCTTTGTTTTGAAAAAACGACCTAAATAATAATACAAATGAAAAACTTGACAACATTACCCCAAACACTCCAACATTGGGAGTAACATTTGAAATGGATGACAAAACAGTTGCTAGTATCCCAGTATTCGAAAAACCCAATATCAGCATAGAGAGTACCTGCAAACTATAGAAAAGAAAAACAGGATTTTTCCCGTAGATATACCAGGACAAACAAAAAACCATTGAGATACCTAAAATAGTGAACAAAATTGCCCGATATATCGATGTAATAGAGATCTCATGCTGCCATCCAACCTCATCAAATAGGATCGGTTGAAATTGAATATGTGAGACAGGATAAACTTTCAAATAGATTGGCAAATCCTTTCTTTCGCACTTTAAGGGGAAAACATGAAAATGAAATTGAACCAACCGGTTCATCATTGGTTCTTCGAAATCGATATGAATGGTATGGTATTTCCCTTCTTTATCCGGATAAAAGAGCTCGGTCTTTCCCAAATAAAAATAGTTCAACATTAAAAAATAAGACTTTTCTTCCTCCAGAAAATCAACCTGCAGCTTCAGCCAACAAGCTTGTCCATTTGCTCTGAGTGCTATACTATTTCCTTCAACTTCTTCAAATCGATCTCCTTCTTCTTCAAGCATTTGATGGAACTCAATTTGATTGGAAACATTTTTAATTTGAGATATTTTCCCATCAAAAAACCACTTTCCTCCATTAGCCAATGACATTCCAAAAAACGACAACACAAAAACAAGAGAAAATAATATCCTCGGAGTGAAGTCATTTTTGATATGCATGAAGTGTCTCATTTTTAAGGCAGGTAAATATATTAAAAAATAAAAAACTCCTGAAAGCCAACACAATAAAGGAAATTAAAAGCAGTAGAGTATTTGTAGAGCAGTCTATTTGAAGAGTTCACAATACATTGGGCGCAGCATTTAACCTCCACCACAGAAATGCAAAAATTATTGATTCAAAACTTTTAACATGATGAAAAAATTATTTAGTCTTTTTTTATGTCTTCCAATGTTTGCGTCTTATTCACAAAATTTAGAATGGGCAGCTGCAAATGAAAATGATCATACGGGCTCAGTTTCTGCTGGAAGAGGGACTCAAGTTGCAGTAGATCCTTCTGGAAACGTAATCCTTACTGGAGCTTTCTATGAAACAGTAGATTTCGACCCCGGAATAGGTCAGAATCTCTTGACTTCAGCAGGAGATGAAGACTTTTTTATCCAAAAACTTGATGCTGATGGTAACTTGCTTTGGGTGCATCACTTTGGCTCAACTGCAAAAGATGTCATCCAAGGACTAGATGTGGATGTAGATGGAAATATTATTGTTTCAGGATACTTCAATAATACGTTTGATTTTGACCCGGGTGTGGGCACCGCAAACTTAACCTCAAATGGCTATAGAGATATGTTTATTTTGAAACTAGATTCTGATGGAAATTATCTATGGGCCCATAATTTCGGGGCTGGAGGCGCAGACTATGCTCGTAACGTGAAATTCGATACCCTTGGTAATATTTATGTTTCAGGTGATTTTCAGGCTACTGTTGATTTTGATCCGGGACCTGGAACGAATAACTTAGTAACTTCAGGAGGAAGTGACATGTTTATTCAAAAATTAGATTCTGATGGAAATCTACTCTGGGTTCATTCCTTTGGATCAGTAGATGCAGAAGTAGCATTTGGAATTAGCATGGATACCACAGGGCATGTTTATTATTCAGGTCGATTCAGCAATACAATAGACTTTGATCCTGGAACAGGCGTAACAAATTTAACCTCTGTTGGTGCACTGGATGTATTTGTTTTAAAACTTGATATCGACGGGAATTTTATTTGGGCAAAATCATTTGGAGGTACTAATGATGAAACATCTTTCGATATTACGAACGATGAAGCAGGAAACGTATATTGTACTGGAACTTTTCAGGGAACGGTTGATTTTGATCCAAGTGGGACTGGTACCGTCCACACTTCTGCAGGAGGAAATGATCTTTTTGTCTTAAAACTGGATACTGACGGGAACTTCTCCTGGGCTCATGCTTTTGGCGGAACCAATAGTGAAACGGGTACTTCAATTGATGCAGGACCAGAAGGTATTTTTATAACAGGGAATTATTTTGGTACGATTGACTTTGATCCTGGATCAGGTACTTTCAATTTGTCAAACACCCAGTCCAATGCCAACTTCTTTATTCAATATTTAGACTTTGATGGGGCTTTCAAATGGGCCGGAACTACTGCAACTGTAGAAGCCTCTTCAGGAGCAAGTATTTTTTATAAACACGGATACATCCATGGAACAGGATACTATTTGAATGATGGAAATGTTGATTTTGATCCAGGGTCAGGTGTTTTCAATTTGCCAACTAGCTACAATTCACTTATTGGGGCATCACAAAATCAAATTTATGTTCAAAAACTATGTGTACCGAGCAGTTCAGCATTGAATATATCGGTTTGTGATTCATATACAGTTCCAAGCGGGGATGAAACATATACCTCCAGCGGAGTTTACATGGACACGATTTCGAACATGTCTGGTTGTGACAGTATAATGACCATCACACTTACAATAAACAATGCTTCCACTTCAGCATTTCCAATTACAGCTTGTGATTCGTATACCGTTCCAAGTGGGGATGAGACGTATATCGTTAGTGGAGTGTATAAAGATACCATTCCTAATATGGCCGGATGTGACAGCGTAATGACTATTACTCTTACGGTAAATAATGCAACTACCTCGGCATTTTCAGAAACTGTTTGTAACTCCTATACCGTTCCAAGTGGGGATGAAACATATACTACAAGCGGTATTTACAAAGACACCATCCCGAACATGTCTGGATGCGATAGTGTAATGACCATTTCTTTGACTATAAATTCAGCAAATACGGGTGTTACACAAGCTGGAGAAGTACTAACGGCTGATGCAGGATCTTCTGTTTATCAATGGATAGATTGCTCTGATAGTAGTGCAGTCACAGGTGCCACATCGCAGGATTTCACCGCAACTTCTAACGGGGATTATGCTTTAATAATTACAGAAAACGGATGCACGGACACGTCTACATGCTATCAAGTATCTACAGTTGGGATTGATGAATTTGAATCAGTTAATTTTGCCATTTACCCCAACCCAACCAACGGAACTTTCACAATAAAGCTACCTAATACAACCCAATCAGGAGAAGTAAAAGTCTTGTCATTAGACGGACGTGAAATTTCAAGTAAGCAATTCCAAAGTAATTCACTTATTCCCATGGAATTAAATGAAGCCAACGGGACCTATATTATTCAGGTTATACTTGAGGACAAAATTTACAAAAGACTTGTAGTCAAACACTAGACTATCAAAACATAATATTCTGTTCATTTATTTCAGAGGAAAAAGGGAAGGTTAAACTTCCCTTTTTTTATTAAAATTTATCAGTTCTAACTGACTTAGCATTTTGGCAAAGCAGCACACTCTTCAAACGGACAAAAAGCTATGAAGCTAGTATTCAAATACACTCCAGAATCTCTACTGAATAAACAAATGAAAGATTTGTACTTTATCCAAGAATTTTAATCTTCATTGCGGAGTCACCTCATAATTATCGCGTTAACATCTATGTAACCCACTCTAAATTACTACATTTAGAGTTGCAATTAATTGAACTTTGAATTTGACATCGCCAAGCAAAAATAAAATTGTAGTCCAATACATTCGAGCGCGAGATTTATCCAAAAATGAAATCGAAGAGTTGGAAAAACTCGTGCATGAGGTTGACCCCAGTTTACCTGAGAATCATGTGCAAAAAAATCATCTGGAGCGATACGAAGGAGATTTTTACTTGATTCGAATGAACGAAGAACTGGTTGCTGCAGTTTCGTATAGTTGTATTTGGGTTCAGGACAAAAAAAGTAAGCGGAAGGTATTAGTTAGCATCGGTGAATTAGCTTATAGAAAAAATCGAAAAGAGATTAAGAAGGTAGTGGGTCAAATCTCTTTCAAACATATCAAAAGACAGTTAGGAGTATTTTGGATGTTTAAAAAATTTGCGGCCATTGCTATTACAGTAAACCCGCGAGTCTACGTTCAATTCAATTCATTTTTCCCGGTTGTGCATCCTCAACTAAACGAAAACACTCCTTCTACTACCCGATCGTTTTTAAAGGATTTGCTATTTCAACATTATGGTTCTTCTCCTAAACTAACCGAGAAATTGGTTGTTGAATCCAATTCCATTTTTGTCAACCGAACAGATGTTTCGGACAAATATGAATCCTACTTCAAAACAAAAGACGCCTTAATCAACGACTTCTTTGTTTTTAACGGTGTCCATCTCAAAGAAGGAAACACTTCTCAAATCTCCAATAAATCGGTGTTGATTATGGGGTATTATTCTCCAGTTGGCTATCTGAAAAAGAAGCTTGGGATGTCTACTAAAAATCCAGAATTGGAATGTATTCCAAAGAAATAGAACATAGCTCTTAAACTTTGTTACTTTTTCTAATTCCGACATTTTCGATCAAAACATTTTATGCAACTTCTCTTCAGAATTTCTCTTTTATTATTAATGCTGAATCAGTTTAGTGCGACTTCTTTTTCTTGCAGCATGTACAAACTCACTAAAAATGAAACGACCATGGTGGGCTGTAATGAAGACGCATGGAGAACTACTCCACATATTTGGATCTCATTTTCCTCGACAATCCCCTGGATCATGACCATAGGTGTATTGTTTTTCTTTTTTACTCAAAAATATCGTGTGGAGTGGTCGAAATGGAGTAGATGGATTTTGAATTTTAATGCAGGACTATTTATCTGTCTGTTTATCGGCTTTCTATATTGGAGGTTGTTGATTTAAAAAATAATATTGCATCTTCTGGCTCCCATATTCTGAAAACATCTTCTTTCTTTTATTTTTTATATTTAGTAAAACTTAAAGCAAGAAATATGTTCACATTAGCACAAATTGAATCGGCTCATGAAAAAGTTAAATCGGGAGCTGATTTTCCACATTATATTCAAGAAATAAAAAACCTTGGTGTCCTCTCCTTCGAAACCTGGGTTTTAGATAGCCATACAAACTATTTTGGAGAAAATGGATTTCAAACCAAATCAGAACCAAAATACTTGGAGAAAAACGTTGCCAATTCAAGTGATCCGAAAAAATTTGAAACATATTTGAAATCACATCAAAGAGGGGAAACCGATTATTTTACTTTTTGTGATCACTGTGCCGAAACCGGAGTTGAAAAATGGATTGTGGATCTTAATGAAATGACTTGCACCTACTTTGATAGAGCAGGAAATGAGGTGTTAGTAGAATCTGTTCCGACTGTACAATAATAAATGAATCCTTAAAAATTTTGATTTCACTTTAAATAAATGCTTATATCTGTTTTAAAATAGTGCGTTGGTCCGTTCTCTTTTCCGACCGGCGGCCTGGGGAATTAAACAAAATAGAATACTAGGATATATTTTACTGATCTTGCTTTTGTTAAAAGGAGCGGAGTGAGTCTAGTTGATCTCATAGGTTCTCCTTCGCAAATTGCTTCGGTGAAAGGAGCAAGAATTCCGAGAACAAGATTTTTTATTTACTTGTGTTTATTTTCAATGGAGTTCATGAGATCGCTATCGCTAAGTTGCTTCGTTTTTTATCGACTGAAAAAAAATGAATGGAACGTTGGAAGAACTATGCCCATGAGAAAAAAGGACGAAATGATAACAAAGCCTAAATCCAATATGCATCGTTTCAGCTTTCTAAAAATGAGTATATTTAAGCTAAA
>JAWKMJ010000050.1:0-11516 GCA_041392305.1 Crocinitomicaceae bacterium | reverse complement strand
ACATTTCCTCCAACACCCCCCGGAATAGAGGCCGTATTTAACAGCGCCCCATTGCTTAAATCCCATTGTAATATTTCGTCTCCTACATGAGTGTAGAAATATTGATCATTTGCTACTAATGCCTTCAATCCTCCACCATTTTGTTGTTCTGGAAGATAATTTTCGCATTTATAATTTAAATGATGGGTATTGTCTTCTTGAAAAATAGGTCCATCGCCATTAGGGCAAACTGAAAAATTTTGGCTGATTGCACCCACATCATTATGCGTTAAAAAGATGTATTTAGCACTAATGGAAGATGAAATTGATCTTACTTCTTTAGGGGTACTACCAATATTGAAAATATTTGTACTATCTAGTACAACATGATTTGTGATATCACCTGTAGTTGTATTCACGTCAAAAATCCCTGCCATAAACCAGGTAGGGATTATTCCTGGAGCATAAGTTCCTCCAACAAGTAATTGAGTCTGATCGCAATTGAAAGTGATTGACCAAAATTCACTATTTGGTCCAACATTATATGAACCTCCATTATTTTTATGCCAAATCATTGATCCTGTATTGTCAATTTTTTCCATTTCTGAATTCACTCCTGCCGTGATATAAGAAATACCCGAAGCATCGGTTGCCATAGTCCCCAACCATACAGAAGATGTATCCCATGGCGTAGTATAAGTCCATTGAAGTACTCCTGCAGAATTGAACTTCTTCAATTGCATAGGTGTTTCACCTCCAATTGAGTATACATTTCCCGCTCCGTCAGTCTCAACCTCCCATACAGCTGTCGATGTAGTAAAAGTTGGAGAAATAATCCAAGGGTCGATTACCAAAGTGTGAGTTGGATCATAAAACCCAAGATCAAAAGTCATCATGCCATTCATCAATTGATACTTCGAAGAAATTTCTTGCTTTGTTAATTGATCAAAAGTGTAAGGTGCGTACTCTATCAATTGTCCTAATGATGTATTGGTTTCAATCTGTCCTTTAGCATTCAAAACCATTTCAATATGTTCCTCTCCTACTGAAGTTTTATCGAAAGTATATTGCACTTTGATTTGTGAAGGATCTCCCCCAGGATGCACAATCAAGCTATATTTGATCCCTCCTTCCGCATGGAATTCATAAACTAAATCAATCTTATCATAAAGATTTTTATAAGTCAATTTTTTGTATCCCTTGATTCCCGAAATTTGTTTCGCATCATATTTTCCTTGACGAACACCGTAATTGAAATAATGATTTGTTTGCTCTTCTGCAACGATTTCTAAATTTGGATTTGAACCTACCCAAGTGGCATGAATCAATTCTGAAATATTTGTTCTCTTTGGTGAATTGGGATGAGATTTGTCTCGCTTTGGATTTCTTACAATCTTATCAAAACGATAGGTCACTCCTTTTTTTGTGAAAAACACGTAAAAAGGATTATGATCGTATCCGTATTCTATCTTATCTTCTTGCCAATCTCTTTTGTCAAATTGTCCTTGATTTGGAACAAAAGCAGTTTCAGATTGAAAAATTCTAGATTGTTGAGCTAAGGAATAATGAATGGTGGTCAATACAAGTAGAATAAACAAAGTTTTCATGGTAAGAATGAGATAAATTATTTCAAATACAAAATTACTTGTATCACCCATGAATAGCGAGAGTGTTGCCCCCTCAAAATATGTTATTATTCACACATTTCAACATGACTCCTATTAAAAATTAAACAAAAAAGGCGAGATTTCTCGCGCCTTTTGATTCAATATTTGATGCGTATTTATCGCGTTAACATAACATTTCCAGCTCTTTTAAATATTTGTCCTACAATTGATTTTCCTTCAAACTTGTAGACAAATACGGCTTGGGGACAAGGCTCCCCTTTCATCGTTGTTCCATCCCATACCACTGTGGGATCGTTAGATTCGAACATGAGTGCTCCCCACCTGTTAAATACTTTCATACTGTAATCTTGCCATTGTGGTCCATATACCTCTAAATAATCATTATTCCCATCTCCATTTGGAGAGAAAACATTTGGAATAAACAACACAATTTCTCCATCAATAATGATGTTCACAGTATCTTTATTTGTACAACCGTATTCATCTATAACTGTTACAATATAAGAGGTATTGGCTATCGGTCCTGCTTCCGGATTATCGCAACTTGTGCAGCTCAACCCATTGGAAGGACTCCAGACAAAATCCACAGGAGTTGAAGAGGATGTTGCTGATAATGATGTTGTTGCTCCTAAAGGAATTGTAACGTCAGGTCCGGCATCTACATCTGGAACGGCTAATACTGATACAAAAACAGTGTCAAAATCAGAACCACATATACTGGAAACACCTGCAATGAAGAATGTATCTGTTATTGCGGTGTAGGTTATAGACATCGTAGTATCTCCAGTTGACCATACTGGAGTTCCTGCCGTAGATATTGCATTGATAGTAACAGATTCTCCTGAACAAGTAGTAAAGTCAATCCCCAAATCAACACTTGCAGCAGGGATAACCGTAACGTTTTCAATATAGATAATATCACATCCGTTACTAGCTGCATTAGGTTGAGTTGACACATATTGAAAATCGCTTAGAACATTCACAAAGCTGGCCGCGTCTCCCACAGACGAATAGTTTGTTCCTTCACAAATTGATGTATCAATCACAATTGTCGTGGGTTGCAAAGCCGTAATATTCTGAGTCACTACAGAATCACACCCAACTGAGTTTTGCAATGTGGATACGTATGAAATACTAGAAGTGATCGTTTGGGCTGTCCCATCAGCAAATGTGTATGTTTCCCCTTCACAGATACTATCATTAATTGTATTTGTTGATATGGTCGTCTGATCAGTAATCGTTAATGTACTTCCTGTTGTACTACAGTTTCCGTTTGAAACCACTACATAATAGTTACCAACGTCTAATCCCGTAAATGCTCCCGTTGCATTGGTTCCAATTGAGTTGTTCGAAGCATCAAATAATTCATAAGAAGTTCCATTGGATGTAATGGTGATCGTTCCGTTTGGTGTCACACAATCGGTCAAATCAGTGGAAACTTCACCTGTAATTGTTGGCGCATCATTGATCGTAATTGTTACTGTACTCACTGGTGAAGCACAACCATTTGCGGTTTCGGTAACATAATAAATAGTTGTCCCCACCGTATTGTTGGGCGCTTGACTTGTTCCCGTTCCAATATTATTTGTCAAAGCCATATCGTCATACCAATTCAAGGTTCCTCCTAATCCTGCTGCAGCTGTCATATTAGCTAGCGCATCTCCTAAACAATAAGTCGCATCTGTTCCTGCTACCGGGGCTGCTGGTATGGCATTGATGGTAATGGTTACCGTACTCGCTGCTGATTCACATCCTGCAACGGTTTCTGTTACATAATACACTGTAGTTCCAACTGTATTATTGGGTGCTTGACTTGCTGTTGTTCCAATAACATTCGTCAAAGCTGCATCATCGTACCAAGTTAATGTCCCTCCTGCCCCTGCTGTAGCAGTCATATTGGCCAAGGCTGCTCCATCACAATAGGTCGCATCCGTTCCTGCTGTTGGAGCTGCTGGCGCAGAAGCGTTGTTGATGGTTAAAGTAGAAGACTGACCCGAACAAGTTCCATCTGAAGCCACTACATAATAACTCCCTGCATTGAGTCCGGTAAATACTCCCGTTGCATTGGTTGTCACCAAACCTCCTGCTGAAGTATACAATTCATAAGAAGTTGCTCCTGTTGCAGTTACTGTAAAAGTTCCATCTGGGTTCACACAATCCGTAATATCCGTCACTACTTCTGAAGTGATTGGAACGGTTGCTCCCGGGTTAATGGTAATATTGAATGTCGTATCACATGATGGATCTGTGGCATCTACAATTTGCACTGCATACACCCCATCTGCCAATCCCGGAATAGTCTGTGTTGTTGGTCCTGTTATTCCCCCCGCTACTGGCAATCCATTCACCAATGCATTGTACGTTCCCGATCCTGTAATGGTCACATCTACACTTCCATCATCTGCTCCATCACAAGTTTCATCTGTAATGGCCGTGGTTACTGCTAAATCACAACATACATTAATTGTAATCGTTACTGTACTTGCTGCTGACTCACATCCTGCAACTGTTTCTGTTACATAATAAATAGTTGCTCCCTGAGTAGTTCCTGGAGTTAAAGTTCCTCCTGTTCCTAAAACTGTTGTCAAACCTGCATCTGAATACCAGGTAAATGTTCCTCCTGTTCCAGTTACAGATAAATCAGCCATTACATCACCTACGCAATATGTCGCATCAGCAAGAGCATTTGGTGCCGCTGGAGCAGAAGCATTTGAAATAGTAAAAGTTGAGGAAGTGGTAATACATCCATTCAAACTTACCTCTACATAGTAGTCACCTGCTGAAAGTCCAGTGAAACTTCCCGTTGTATTAGTTGTAACTGAAGCTCCACCTGAAGTAAACAATTCATAACTATCCCCATTGGCCGTAATCGTTATACTTCCGTCTGGTGCTGTACAGTTGGTAATGTTAGTACTGGCTTCGTTTGAAATTGTTGGATTTACACCTGCATTGATCGTGAAGTTGGCTGTTTGAGTACAACCTGAACCTCCTCCACCAGAAGTTGTGGACACAATTTCAATATTATGAACAGCTATCGACGGATCTGATCCGACACCATCATCGTTGTTGGTCCAATTAAACCCAATCTGAAGATTCGCGATATTATCACAAGAAGCCGGTAACCCAATTGAATAGGCCGTCCATTGTCCTTGAAGAGCACACATATTTGACTTCAAGGAGGGATCTAACAAAGTCCATCCTCCTCCATCATTGTACCACAGAGAAGCATTGTCATTTAACCCATCTCCATTTCCAATAAAATCAAAATTCAAGGTGAGTCCAGTAAAACCTATCGTTGAAATAGCTGGCGATTCCGCTCTCATATTGGTTTGTGGACAGAATAAAATCCCACAGAGTCCGCCAGCATCATAAGCCGCCCCTCCTGCAGGGAAAAACACGGAAGTAACATGTAAAGATGGACTTCCCATTCCGGCTGCACCACAAGTTCCTACAGGCAAACCACTCTCGTCATCGTCAATTTGCCAAAAATTATTGTCCGCACCGTTCACTCCAGTGGGTACGTTTAATGTCCAACCATTTATTCCGGAATCAAAACCTTCGGTCCAGACAGTTGCAGGACCTCCTCCTCCACCTCCTCCGGTTTCGGTAACTTCAACTGAATAGTTTCCTGGACACAAATTTGAAATTACATCGGTAGCTGCGACGCCTGTAGAGGTTCCAATCGAATTCCCTCCTCCGTCAAACCATTCAATATCGTAAGGGCCACTACCATTCGCAATGTCAATTTGAATTCCTCCATCACAAAGGGTTGGGCATGATTCATTTGTCAGAGTTTCAGTAATGGTGATTGGACATGCACAAGGACCAGCGGAACCAACTACATACGCTTCATTTGTTGTGCATCCAGGTCCGCCAGAAGCAGACACGATTTCTATGTCATCAACAGCAAATGAAGGATCTGAACCTACCCCATCATCATTATTCGTCCAATTGAACCCGATTTGAAGGTTGGCAATATTCTCACATGAAGCAGGAAGTGCAATGGAATAAGCCGTCCATTGTCCCTGAATAGCACACATATTGGACTTCAAAGAAGGATCTAACTGAACCCATCCTCCTCCATCATTATACCATAATGAAGCATTATCATTTAGACCATCCCCATTGCCGATAAATACAAAGTTGAGCGTTAATCCAGTAGCTCCGATGGTAGAAATATTGGGTGACTCCGCACGCATATTGGTTTCGGGGCAGAATAAAATCCCACACAACCCCCCAGCATCATAAGCTGCACCTCCAGCTGGATTGAATGCACTTGTGATATGCATGGACTCATCCCCGTTACCAGAAGAACCACAAACTCCTGCCGGCATCCCTGCTTCATCGTCATCGATCTGCCAGAAATTATTATCTGCACCGTTTACTCCTGTTGGTACATTCAAAGTCCAACCATTTATACCACTCTCGAAATCTTCAGTCCAAATAGTAGTTGATCCAGCACCTCCAGCACTTGTTACATCCACCGAATAGTTTCCTGCGCATAATCCTGTAATTGTCTCTGTTGCAGCTACATTTGTGATCACACCAAGAGAATTACCTCCTCCATCAAACCATTCAACAGTATATGGCCCAGTTCCGGCGGAAAGATCTACTTGAATTTGACCATCGCAGGCTCCGGTACAAGATTCATCTGTAATAGTTTCAGTAACGGTGGGACACTGAGAGAATAGGCTACCCGACAACAAAATAGAGGTAACCAGGACAAGGTTCTTGAGCGTTCTTTTCATATCAACAGTTAAATTAGCAGCTAAGCTCTGATAACAAGCCTTACAAAAATAACGACAAAACCTTCCAAAGGATGTCCCATGACCCCCTCAAAATTCAATAAAAAATAGTTTTTTTATAATTCCTAAAACACATAACAACACCTATAAACATCTATACAACAACACTTTACGCCTTATTTTTTAATCACCTAAATTAGCCGATTCTTTTCTGATTGACATAATAAATGAATACGACTTCAAATTACCCAAATTTTCTATATTTGGCTAAACAAATTACACATGCTTATATCTGAAGACAATTTTTACCTTATCGTTTACATCTGGATTGGTGTAGCTTTCATCGTTTTTCCTTTTGCTTTACTGATTACACCTCCTTATGGAAGACATACCAAAAAAGTGGGCCCAATGATTCCAAACAAACTCGGTTGGATCATCATGGAGATACCTTCTCCTGCTCTTTGTTTGTATTTCTTTCTAACGGGAACCGGAGACAAAGGATTTTTCAATTGGTTTTTTGTCATTATCTATTTGGCACATTACGTAAACAGGACGTTTATTTGGCCTTTAAGAACTAAAACTTCAGGTAAGCAAATGCCCTTGGTAATTGTATTCTCAGCAATTTTCTTTAACCTGATGAATGGACCAATTAACGGGTACTACATGGGGAACTTTGCTGTTTATCCGGAAGAATGGATTACGGATCCAAGATTCATTATCGGACTCCTTTTCTTCTTTATTGGTGCATACATTAATATTAGTTCGGATAACATTCTTTTGAACTTGAGAAAACCTGGAGAAACAGGTTATAAGATTCCTTTTGGCGGTTTATTTAAATATGTGTCGTCTCCAAATTTGTTTGGGGAAATTATCGAGTGGACCGGATATGCCATCATGAGCTGGTCAGTCCCAACGGCATCTTTTGCCATCTGGACGGCAGCCAATTTGATTCCTAGAGGAATTGATCACCACAAATGGTATTTAAAGAAATTCACGGATTACCCAAAAGAAC
Source organism: Crocinitomicaceae bacterium (assembly GCA_041392305.1). Lineage (GTDB taxonomy): Bacteria > Bacteroidota > Bacteroidia > Flavobacteriales_D > Crocinitomicaceae > JAGQYP01. The sequence goes on along the minus strand of JAWKMJ010000050.1, from coordinate 4,152 downwards.
GAAAAGCTGTTCTTCCGAAAATTTGGTAAAATTCTTGTATCATATAGCTTGATAAGCCGTATATTTTAAATATGATACAGAAGTTTTTAACCATATTTTTTGTTCTTTTTGGAGTTGTTCAGACTCATGCTCAAGACTTTAGTGGGATTTGGCAAGGACTGATTACCGTTCAATCTGATGAATATATAAAATCAAATATTCTCTATCTTGACCTGAAAGTTACAGGCACTGAAGTGGAAGGTTTTGCTAGAATAGAATCCAGATCTGGAAATTATTATGCTTATAAGAAAGTCTATGGAACTGTAAAAGAAGGCAGTCTGAAGTTCCGAGATGTTCAAATCATCAAACAAGTGAGCCCATTTAAAAAAGAATGGTGCCTGGATGAATATGAATTCACTTTGGATCCCAAAACTGCCTACCTAAAAGGTTCTTACAAATCCAACGAATGTACTTTTGAATTTGGGAAAATCATTGGGTATCGTTCCAAAGAAATCATGATTTCAAAATCAGACTCTTCCCTACTCGATAAAGGATGGACGAAAAAATTTCTTTCTGATTTAAAAGTAGGCCGACCCGCACCTGAAGTCATGGACCACAACATGAAGAATTTTATTTTTCAACCGGTAAACTTTGATCACGACAGCTCCGTTGTCAAACCCGAATACCACAAATACCTTGAGGAATTATCGGAAATCGTAATGTCTCACCCAGATCTCAGAATCAAAATCATCGGTCACACCGACGCCGTTGGAAGCAACGAATACAATGTAGGGCTGTCCAAAAGAAGAGCTGAATCCATCAAAGATTTCTTAGTTAAACAAGGCCTTAAAGTAGATCGCATCGAAATCGAATACAAAGGAGAAACCCAACCCATCAAAACCAACGACACCGACGAAGGAAAAGCACAGAACCGGAGAGTGGATGTGATTTTTATTTGATTTTTTGGATTTCTGGATTTCTGGAGGCTGGATTTCTGGACTAAATTATAAACGATTAATTCAGAAAAGGACCACTTACTCTTTATTTCCCCTCCCTTTGCCAATCATTCTTGTATTTTGAATACTTCAGCAGATCAATTTCGGTTTTGAATTTTTAATTTTTAATTTTTAATTTTGAATTGAATTCTTGAATTCCCGGATGATTTCTCTCCCAGAATTTTCTAAATGAGGAAAGGATGCTTGCTCTCCGAGATGAGCGGACATTTATTTATTAACTCATTAAATAACAACTTTTTTATGGAGACTATGGAAAAATTAGATTCAAAGTCCTTAATGGCACTGGAAGACAAATATGGAGCACACAACTACCACCCACTTCCTGTTGTTTTGGCTAAAGGAGAAGGCGTTCATGTTTGGGATGTTGAAGGAAAAAAGTATTACGATTTCTTATCTGCTTATTCGGCGGTAAACCAAGGTCATTGTCACCCAAAGATTGTTGGAGCAATGATGGAGCAAGCGCAAACATTGACTCTAACTTCAAGAGCGTTTTATAATGATGCTTTAGGAATTTATGAGCAGTATGCTTCTGAATTTTTTGGTTTTGACAAAATGCTTCCGATGAACACAGGAGCAGAAGCAGTTGAAACAGCGATTAAACTATGTAGAAAATGGGCCTACGAAGTAAAAGGAATAAATGAAAACCAAGCGAAGATCATTGTTTGTGAGAACAACTTCCACGGGAGAACAACGACGATTATTTCTTTCTCAAACGACCCAGTTGCAAATAAGAACTTCGGACCTTACACAGGAGGATTCATCCGAATTCCATACAATGATTTAGATGCACTTGAGCAGGCTTTAAAACAAGAAAATGTTGCAGGTTTCTTAGTGGAGCCCATTCAAGGTGAAGCAGGTGTTTACGTTCCTTCAGAGGGATACCTTTCATCAGCAGCTCAAATGTGTAAACACAATAATGTACTCTTTATTGCAGACGAAGTGCAAACCGGAATCGCAAGAACAGGTGAAATATTGGCTTGCGACCACGAAAATGTAAAACCAGATATTTTGATTCTTGGAAAAGCACTTTCTGGTGGAGTTTATCCAGTTTCAGCAGTATTAGCTAATGACTCAATCATGATGGTGATCAAACCAGGGCAGCATGGATCTACTTTTGGTGGTAACCCAATTGCCGCGAAAGTTGCCATTGCGGCTTTGGAAGTGGTAAAAGAAGAAAGATTAGCTGAAAATGCTCAGAAATTAGGAGAACTTTTCAGAGCGAAGATGAATGAAATCATTGCTAAAACGGATTTAGTGAATGCCGTAAGAGGTAAAGGGTTGTTGAATGCTATTTTGATCAACGATACGGAAGATTCTTCAACGGCTTGGGACATTTGTGTGGCGATGAAAGAAAATGGATTGCTTGCAAAACCAACGCATGGAAACATCATTCGTTTTGCTCCACCTTTGGTTATGACAGAAGAACAATTACTCGATTGTGTTGGAATTATTGAGAAAACACTACTTGAGTTTAAGAAATAATTGAGGGGCCGTTGAGGCCCTTTTTTTTGGATTGATGGATATCTGGACCCTTCGATTTTCGCTTAGGGCAGTTTTCTTGAGGTTGGACATTTTTAACCGTAGAGGTCGCGGAGGGATGGTGAAATAAACTTCAGAATTTATCGCTGAAATTATGAGTTGAACTAATCTCCTTTTCTATTAATTTTATTGTCAAAATTTAGCACCCATGATTCGAATAGCCTTGTTGATTCTCTTTCTTCCATTATTTAATCTAAACGCCCAAAAAGAAATTCTATTCAAAGGAAAATGTCAGTCTGACAATTACCTAACTTCCGTTCCTTATGAGCTCAAGAATTACAAAATCATATTTCCGGTGGTGATCAATGGAAAAACCTATAATTTCTTATTCGATACAGGTGCTCCAAACATGATTTCAGATAAGATTATTGATGAAATTCCACATAAAAAATTAAAAAACATCAACGTAAATGACGTCAATGACGACAAACAAAAAATGAAATTGGTGAGCGTGAAAGAATTGCAAATCGGAGAGGCCATTTTCAAAAATCAAACAGCTATTTTGACCGATGAGAGTAGCAATTTTGTTTTTGATTGCTTTCAGATTGACGGCATCATAGGAAGTAATTTATTGCGGGATTGCATTGTAAAAATGGACAACGAGAAGAAAGAACTGATATTTACTGATCAAATTGAAAAATTGAATTTCCCATCCGATTTGAAAGCCGACCCCATGTATTTCAGAGATGGACAAGGAAGCCCATTCATCGAAATTAAACTTCAAGGGGATAATGGTAAAATCGGAAATGAATATTGTCTGTTTGACTCTGGAATGGGCGATTTATATGATTTGAGTTTGGACAATTTCATGGTCTATCAGAAAGATTCGCTTTTTCAGAATGTGAAGAATTCTATGGGCTCCACTTCTATTGGATTGTTTGCCAGAGCAAATGCATTAGAGGAATACCGAGTCTTAATTTCCGAAATGGATTTGGGGCACAAAAGAGTAAAAAACATCACAACGATCACAACTGTTTCCACTCATTCCAGAATAGGTGCAGAATTTCTCGATCACGCCAATATCACCCTCGATTACCTCAACAAAAACTTTTATTTTGAATGGAAATCAGAAACACCCGATCTAAATGAAAAAGCCTACGAATTCAACGCCACTTTACTGGATGGAAGAATGGCTATTGGTTCGGTATGGGATCAGGAACTCAAAAGCCAAATCGAATATGGGGATTTCATCCTGGAATTCAACGAACTAATTTTATCTGAAATTAACCTGTGCGATCTAATTACCCAAGAATCTATCTTCACCAAATACAACACAGCCCATCTGAAAATTGAAAAGAAGAACGGGGAAATCATTGAATTGGACTTGGTAAAGAAGTTTTTAAAGTAGTACAAGTCACAAAAACAAAGAGAGATTTCCAGTAAATTTGGATTGAAAGATTATCAGATTCAAGATTTTTAGATTCAAGACAAGGGGGAGTGAGTCTTACATCGTGAAGTCCTTAAAATGAAGAAATTAGTCAATTAGTCATAAATCAATAAGTCAATATGTCAATGGAAACAAACTACAAACAACACTGGGACGAAGCCTTCGAAAAAACAGAAACGGAGAAACTAGGCTGGTATGAAACTACGCCTCAAAAAACTTTGGAATTGATTC
>JAWKMJ010000005.1:0-165912 GCA_041392305.1 Crocinitomicaceae bacterium | reverse complement strand
CATCCTTTCATGTTCAACCAGGAAGAAACATGATCGATATTCACACCCCAATTGCTCTTTCTACTTCTACCCGAATTGAAATTGTATTGAACTAAAGGAGTGATGTAAGAACCAATTCCAACCTTCAAATAATGTTTGTACAATTTTGGGTTGTTTTGAAACAACTTAATCTTTGCAGGTTCGATGTTCTGCAATTGGAATGAAGTTTCCCGTTTCAATGAGATCAATGGGTAATCGATCTTTGGAATTGGGATGATGGTGTCTCGTGTTTGAGTCAATTCATTCAGCCTTTTAGTGGCTTTTACCGTACGTTGCATTTCGTATTCCACGGTCCAGCCAGTATCCGGATCACCTTGACCAAATGCAGTAAAACTAACACACACTAGGAGTATCAAGATTAGCTTATTCATTTTGTCCTCCTTCCTCGTTATTTTCATCGCCCTCTACTTCAATTATTGGCGCTTTTTGGGGTTCAATATTCTTGGGTTTGTCTTTTAATTGTTGTATCTCGTTCAAAAGAGTTTGAGCTTCAGAACGGATACCATCTTCTTCGTCAGTATAATTTTTCAGAACAGAATTCACCGTAGCTTCTGCTTGGAAAAGATCGTCTTGCGCTACTAAATTTCTGGCGAGAAGAATAAATCCTTTGGCCATCCAGAAGCGGTAAGAAGGTTTCTGTTTGACTAATTTTTTAATCAGCTTAGAAGAATTGTCGTAATCTTGTTTTTTGTACATGATCTCGGCATGACAATACAAAGCTTCGGCTCCCCACTGACCTTCAGAATGATCGTAAGTGTATTCCAGATACTCTAAAACTTCATCTGTCAATCCACTTTTGTATCCACCCACTCCAGCAGAGTAATTCGCTTCCAGTTTCACATCACCCTGGATTTTTTCAGACAGCACTTTTTCTCCATAATTATGTGCCATCTGAAAGTCTTCTGTGATGAATGCACATCTCATCTGACCTATTAATGCAGCCATTAAATTTTCATCATTGGTGGCTACTTTTTCTAGGCGAGAATAAGGGGCAATAGCTTTTTCGTATTCTTTGTTTTCGTACAAAATCCAGCTTGCTCTGTAGGCAGATACCTCTGTTATTTCTTTGAAATCTTGCTTTTCAAGTAATTTCAAATAATGTGGAAGTGCTTTTTCATACTCTTTCAATCTGTAGTGACAATCTCCAGCATAGTACAAAGCATTGATTTCATCTATTGGAGCAGCAAACATTTTAAGGTATTTCTCAAAAGCATCTCCTGCTTTCTTGTATTCTTTTTGCTGATATTGTTCTAAAGCAGCTCGATAATGCAGATCATCCTTACTTGCTTCATCAAAATTCACATAAGGATACTTTTCAAGCAATGGATCCACCTTTTCAGGATTTCCGGTCTGAGTATAAATGTCAATCAAGATCTTCACACATTCCTGTCCTCTCGCTTTGTTTTCCTTTTGTTCAACCAGAATTTGAAGAAGAAGATCTTCAGCTTGTTTGTATTTTTTCTCTAAGTTGTATGCAATGGCTTTGTGGAATACAGCATCTTTCGCCACAGGATCTAAAGGGTAATCCTTTAACACCATGTCGAAATAGCGAATGGCATTGTCAAAATCCGACATTTTGATGTAGGTCAGACCAATCTCATCCAAAGCACCCACACTATATTTCGATGGCTTATAATTATTCACTAATTCCTGAAGTGTTTTAATCTTATCTGCATTTTGATTGAGCAAACCTTGACAAATAGCCACCTGATACAACGCATAATCATTGAAGGTTTTAAATCCTCCATGATCCACTGCTTTCCGATAGGCCTTAATCGCCAGTTCATCTTTTCGGTTAACATAATAGCAATCTCCAATCTTCACATAGGAATCCGCCTTTTTCAGGACATCTTTTTCCTCTGGGTAATCTGCAAAAATAGTAAAGTAGTTTACCGCACTTTCATAGTTTTGCATATCGAAGTAACAGTATCCGATATTGTAATTCGCAATATTGTACTGAATTAGTTCTCTGGCCCCAGGCTCACTTATAAACTCTTTGTAGGCGATAATTGCATTTTCGTATTCTCTTTTCTTGTAATAGCATTCAGCAATCCAATACTTACTTTGGGCATTCAGACTAAGATCCAATGGATACTTTTTTACCTTTTCCAGAATTTTCATGGAAGCATCGTAGTTTCCATCCTGGAATAGTTGAATCCCTCTGTTGTAGGCAACCACTTGATAGGCTGTCTGTAATTTCACGTCTAAGTTTTCCTCGAATTTTTCAAGATTTTCAAGTGCGGCACGATAGTTTTTCGTGGTCGTATATACATTAACCAAATATTGATAAACATCCTTTTTTCTCTTGGAATTTGGATATCGTTCTAAATACAAATTCAAAGCTTCAATGGCCTCGTCGTAGGGATTGAAATCTAATTTGTAGGATAGTATGGCGTAATTGTACAGAGCATCTTCCTTAATATTCTCATCAAAACTCATTACACTGGCCGACTCAAATGCAGCTCTTGCACCGGCATTATCCCCAAGCTTTAAATAAGCCTCGCCTGCTTGGTAAAATGCAGTTTGAGTTAGTAAGTCTTCCTCATAGGTGATTCGATTGAACATGTCGATCGCATTTTTATATTGCTGACTTTTTAAATAGGCAAAGGCCAGTTGATATTCATCTTCTCTCGTAGTAGCCGAATTGTTATGATATTCCTCAAGATAGTGAACCGCTTCGTCGTATTTTTCTATGCGGTAGTATGCATCCCCGATCAAGTGGCTTATTTCGGCTGATCTTTTTACTTTTCCTGTGTCCAATAGGCCGGGAGCATAGTCTACCAATTCTTCATATTTTCCTTGCAAATACAAAATTTGAGCGATATAATAAGGAACCACATTTGCAAATCCCGGATCATCTTTTAGCTTTTTGAATCCCTCTAATGCTACTTGATAATCCTTGTTGTAATAAGCGATATGGCTGAAGTAATATTGAGCCGGTGCAGCATAATTAGACTCCTTGTCTTTCACTTCATAAAAATGATTTCTTGCCTCTTTGTATTCTCCCAAATTGAAATAAGAATACCCCATCTTGAAATGGTATTCATTTTGATCAATCTCCTGAATTTGAAATTTAGTTAGTTTTGAAAGCCATTCAATCGTTTCTTTGTAATTTTTCTTTTGGAAAAAGTAGTTCCCTACTTTAAAATAAAGCTCTTCACGGTAAATATTTTCGGGATAATCCTTAATGAAATCCTCCACCATCTTTACACAGTTATTGTTGTAAAGCTCCAATGCACAAAGCGTTTGGTAATATCTGGCTTTGATTACAAAAGGATCGTTCGGTTCGGCCATGCTACGAATAAACTCGTCGTATTCGTTCTGGCTCGCCGCATATTTTTCCTTTTCAAAAAGATCTTCGGCAATGTAATATTTACTGTATTTCCCTTCTGACCAATCTGAAAGTTGGGCAAAAGAAAGCACAGAAAACAACACAAAATAGGATGTAATTAGTCTTTTTACCATTGTCATAATCCGAGTAAAATTAAATATGAAACTTGGGCAAAAACACTAGGGATGTTAAAAGTTTTAAACGCGAATGTGTTAAGATTATTGTACTGAATCACAAGTCCCTGTTTCGCATAATTTTTGCATCTTTACGTTAGATTAATCAATTATGGCAGAGTCGGTATTTAAAATCTCCAAAGCAAAAATTTATCAGAAAAATGCACTCGTTTTGAAAGAAGTTGAGATGCATGTAGAAAAAGGTGAATTCGTTTATCTTATCGGAAAAACCGGAACAGGAAAATCATCTTTATTGAAAACTTTGTACGGAGAACTGCCTTTGCAGGAAGGTGAAGGAACGGTTGTGGGCTACGATATTACCCAACTTAAGCGAAAGGATGTTCCATTTTTAAGGAGAAAAATTGGGATTGTTTTTCAAGATTTCCAGTTGCTTACCGATCGAAACGTCTATAAAAATTTGTTCTTTGTGATGAAATCCACAGGATGGAACAACAAAGCGGAAATGCAAAAAAAGGCAGATGAAGTTTTGAGTTTAGTCGGACTTGAAAATAAGGGTTATAAAATGCCTTTTGAATTATCCGGAGGAGAGCAGCAAAGAGTGGTAATCGCAAGAGCTTTAGTGAATTCTCCCGATTTAATATTGGCAGATGAGCCCACAGGAAATCTGGATCCCGAAACTTCCAGAGAAATCATGAAAGTTCTAATTGGAATTTCCAAGCAAGGTACAGCTATTTTAATGGCTACTCATGATTTGAGTTTGATGGAAAAATTCCCTTCCAGAGTGGTTCAAGTGAAAGATTCAGAAGTACATGAATTGGAAACCATCAACACATTCAATCCATTCCAACCGATTATAAAGGATGAAGATTAGCATTCTGATTCCAATTTTCAATTTTGATGTTCGAGAATTGGTTGAAGAACTTTTTTCTCAAAGCAAAGATGCCCACGATTTAAAAGACTTTGAAATTCTCTTATTTGATGATGGGAGTTCAGATAAATTCAAGAATGCAGATTTAGCCAAAGACAAAATCCTCTATAAAGAGTTTAGTGAAAATCAAGGGCGCTCCCGCATTCGAAATTTACTGGCGGAAGCGGCTCAGTTTGAAGCTTTACTATATTTGGATTGTGATTCCAGAATTGATAAACAAGATTTCATTAAGGCCTATGTTCAAAATTTCCAAGAAGGATCTGTGGTTTACGGAGGAAGAACCTATGATCAAAATCCACCCGAAGCCGCGTATTTTTTGAGATGGAAATATGGAGTAGAAAGAGAAATCATTCCAGCCGACATTAGAATTCAGAATCCATATCAATCTTTCATGACCAATAATTTTCTGATTGATCGAAAGGTATTTCTAGACATTAAATTAGATGAAAATCTGGTAGGCTATGGACATGAAGACACCTTACTTGGAATGGAATTAAAGAAGAGAGAAATTCCAATTATTCATATTGACAATCCCGCTGTTCATATTGGTTTGGAAACAAAAGAAGAATTTTTGTCAAAAACCAAAGAAGGCATTCGGAATTTGTTGGTATTGCAGAGAGAGGGTAAACTCAATTGTAAAGAAGTGAAATTACTTCGCTATCATAAAATATTCAGCAAGTTTCCAATAAAAGGAATTTTCAAAGCGTATTATAAAAGAAAAGAGAAAAGTATCGAACAAGATTTGAATTCAGATCAAGTAAGCATTCGGTATTTTGATCTTTGGAAGCTGAATGAAATCCTAAAAGGCCCTTCGGCTTAGCAATCACTTTTAATCAAAGCATTTTATTTTCTAATTGCTGCTCAGGGACCTAGAAATTTAGATGTTGAGGGCAGGGCACATTCTAAAAATGGAGTAATTAATTTGCTGAGTATGTGCCCAGCTTTATCCACTTTTTCTCCGGTCCCTGAGCGCGCATTGAAATAGTAAAGGTTTAAAAGAAAATAAATTTTGCGCAGTCGAAGGGTGAATCGGTGGGGATATAACAAAATCAAAGTCAAAGCAATTTTTAGTAAGTAATCGGGTTAATATTTTTAATTTTAGATTTCAAATGAAAAAGCAAAAAATCCTCATAGTAGAAGATGAAGAAAACATCTTGGAAACCCTCCAACTCAATTTGGATCTGGAAGGTTATGCTTTGGAAACTGCAGTAGATGGAGAAGAAGCTCTATCAAAATTCAAGTCATTTCAACCCGATTTGGTTTTATTGGATGTGATGCTCCCGAAGAAAAGTGGGTACGATGTATGTCGTGAAATTCGAACCTATTCCAATGTTCCAATTTTATTTTTATCGGCAAAAGGAACCACCCAAGATCGTATTTTTGGATTGAAATTGGGGGCGAATGATTACCTCCCAAAACCCTTTGATTTAGAAGAATTATTACTCAGAATACAGATCCTTTTGGCTCCACTTCAGGAACAAGAAAAAGAAACGTCTAATTTCAAAATAGGAGCTTACGAAGTCGATTTTAAAAACTTCAAAACGGAGTCGAGAAGCGGAGAAGTGGGCTTGACAAAAAAAGAATGTGAATTACTCAAATACATCGTTTCCAGACCTAATGAAGTGATTTCCAGAAACGAAATTTTAGATCACGTGTGGGGCGAAGAAAAATACCCAACTTCCAGAACAATCGACAATTTCATCTTGAATTTTAGAAAGTATTTTGAGGATAATCCGAAACAACCGAAGTATTTTCAGTCTATTCGAGGGGTGGGGTATAAGTTTACTCCGTGATTCAATTCAAAATTCAAAGTGCAAAGTGCAAAATTCATACTGTTGTTGGTGCTATCTGGGCTTTTTAGTTTTTGTGGTTCGGAGAAGAATTCTTTGAGTAAGAACAAGCCGGAGAGATGGGAAAAAGTTGGCCATTTACTATATATGAATAAAGAAGGCGATTTGGCTTTTCTGGCTCATGAAGGTATGAATCCCGACAAGCATGAAGGGGTTGGGGAAGAGTACATCACCCATTTTGGTTCAGAAGATACAACTCAGCTTAAGCATGTGATTGACATAAAATCATTTAAGGAGTTGAACGGAAATATGTATCGAGATAATAACCGGATATATTTTCATTATGATATGTCGGACGGAGGTTATTTTCATATTTGGACCGACGACCCAGCTGATTTCAGAATGATGGGCAATTATATTTTGTACAAAGACAGTGTTTATTATCCCAGACACGGAAAAGTAAATGCAGATTTCCAAACCTTCAAATCATCGGATAAACTGGGTATTTTAGGGAAAGACAAAGACCATTTTTTTGTTTTTGGCGATACCGTTTCATTAGAGCAATTGAAACAAGATATTTCCGAAGAACAACTGAAAATGCTGATGGAGCTGTAAAATCCAAACACTTCATAATATCATAGGATCAAACTATCATAAAGTCCTAAAATCATAAACTCATAAAATCATAAAATCAATCCATCAAAAAACAACCAAAATCCCTACTTTTGCCCTCTCAAAACAAATTAACATGTACAGAACACATACTTGCGGAGAATTAAGAAGCTCAAATATTGGGGAAAAAGTAACGCTTTCAGGTTGGGTGCAAACCATCCGAGACAAAGGAAATATTGCTTGGATCGACTTAAGAGATCGTTACGGTGTGACTCAATTATTAGCTGAGCAGGGAAAGGTGGATGATGCCATTTTTGGAACTATCCGTGAGTTGGGTCGTGAGTTTGTGATTCAGGTAGAAGGAGAAGTGATTGAGCGTTACTCAAAAAATCCGGATATGTTGACTGGAGAAGTGGAAATCAAAATGGAGAAGATTACTATTTTGAATGCCTCCAAAACACCTCCATTTACTATCGAAGACCAAACAGATGGTGGAGAAGAATTGAGAATGCAGTACAGGTATTTAGATTTGAGAAGAAATCCTGTGAAGGAGAAATTAAAATTGAGACATAAAGTTTCCTTAGAAACCAGAAAATATTTGGATTCAGTTGATTTTATGGAGGTAGAAACCCCTTATTTGATCAAATCAACACCCGAAGGAGCAAGAGATTTCGTGGTGCCTTCGAGAATGAATCCAGGCGAGTTTTATGCTTTACCTCAATCGCCTCAAACATTCAAGCAGTTGTTGATGGTTTCGGGTTATGATAAGTATTACCAGATTGTAAAATGCTTTAGAGATGAAGATTTAAGAGCGGACAGACAACCTGAGTTTACCCAAATTGACTGCGAAATGGCCTTCGTTGAGCAAGAAGATGTGTTGAATACCTTCGAAGGTTTAATCAAGCATTTGTTCAGAGAAGTAAGAGGAATTGAATTTGACGGAGATTTCCCAAGAATGACCTACGCGGAAGCCATGGAAAGATATGGTTCTGATAAGCCAGATATCCGTTTCGGAATGGAATTTGTGAATTTGAATGCTGCTGCACAAGGAAAAGGATTCAATGTGTTTGACGCTGCTGAAATCGTTTTAGGAATCAATGCCAAAGGTTGTTCGGAATACACCAGAAAACAGTTAGATCAGTTGACGGACTGGGTAAAAAGACCTCAAATTGGAGCCAAAGGATTGGTGTATGTAAAATGCAATGAAGACGGAACTTTTAAATCTTCCGTAGATAAATTTTATTCAGAAGCTGATTTGAAGGAATGGGCAGAATTGGCGGGAGCAGAGAAAGGAGATTTACTTTTGGTGCTTTCCGGAGATTTGGATACTACAAGAAAGCAAATGAATGAATTGCGTTTGTACATGGGAACGGAATTGGGATTACGAGATCCTAATGTTTTCAAACCACTTTGGGTATTGGATTTCCCGCTATTGGAATGGGATGAGGATACACAAAGATTTCACGCCATGCACCACCCATTTACTTCACCGAAAAAAGAAGATTGGGATTTAATTGAAACAGATCCAGGAAAAGTGAGAGCCAATGCCTACGATTTAGCCATGAATGGGGTAGAGTTGGGCGGAGGATCCATTCGTATTCACGATAAAGAATTGCAAGCGAGAATGTTTAAGCTACTTGGTTTTACGGACGAAGAAGCCAAAGCTCAGTTCGGATTCTTAATGGATGCCTTCCAATACGGAGCACCACCCCACGGAGGTTTAGCTTTTGGATTTGATCGTTTGTGCGCAACTATGTCTGGAACGGATTCCATTAGAGATTTCATCGCTTTCCCGAAGAACAATTCAGGAAGAGATGTAATGATTGATGCACCAGCGCCATTGGATAAAGCACAGTTGGAAGAGCTTTCAATTGCGACGGTGGTGAAAGCGGAGGGTTAATTTAATTACTCAGCTTCCGGCATCTCGACTAGCGCTCGATGGCCTAAGTGAGGCTGCAATTAAGTTGATAAAATTGAGATAGGTGGTCGAGCGCGAGCCGAGACCACCCTTCAGAAATCAAACCTCACTCTCAGGAGCCAGTCTTAAAACAATTCCGTCTATATCTTCTGTGATTTTGATTTGACAACCCAAACGGGAATTGTCTTCCACGAAAAAGGCTTGATCCAGCATGTCTAGTTCGTCATCAGATTGTTCGGGAAGATCTGTATCGGATTCTAAGTAACACTGACAAGAAGCACACATGGCCATACCTCCGCAAGTTCCTTCTACAGGTAATTCGTAGGCTTTGCAAAGCTCCATGATGTTCATGTTCATGTCGGTCGGAGCATCCAACTCGTGAGCAACTCCTTCTCTGTCAATGATCGTGACTTTAATATCTCCCATTTCCTTCTAATTTGACTGCAAAAAAACTAAGAATGCTTGAATTTTAAGGTCTATTTTTTAGAATTTTTCTTGTGTAGATCGTAAATGATTCCGTCAGACAATCCAATTTTAGGTACATAAACCCTTCCGCAACTCATTTTTTTCAAGACTTTGGTATAGATTTCCATAGCTGGAACAATAACATCTGCACGGTCTTCTTTCAATTGGTACTTTTCAATTCTTTTCGAGATGGAAAGTGGCTTTACTTCATCGTGAAAATCCATGAGCTGATCTGTATAAATAGGTTGCATGTACTGCAGTCCAAATAATTTATGAATCTTATTGATGTTTCCCCCGGTGGCAAAAACTTTTGCCTTTTTGGTCATGTGAAAATTGTCTTTGATGTACTCATTAATGTCTTCCCAAACCCCCTTTTTCACTTTATTTTTAAGTAAGCGAATTGTCCCCACATTGAATGATCTGGAGTTCACTTTTTTTCCTCGATTAAACATGGAGATTTCAGTTGAACCTCCTCCAACATCGATGACAATAAAAGGACTTCTATGATCAAAATCCAACAATTCGAAGGAAGAAATAATCAGATCCCCTTCTTCTTTTCCTCCGATTATCTCAATATCAACTCCTGTTGCTTTTTTAATTCTCTTTTGAATGTCTTTACCATTTTCCGCTTCACGCATGGCAGAAGTTGCGCAAGCTCTCAATTCTTTCACATCAAAAACTTCGGATATGAGTTTGAAGGCTTGTATGGTTTTCAGAAATTCTTTTTCCTTTCTAGGTGAAATTTCTCCATTTTCGAACACATCGTATCCGAGTCTTAAAGGAATTCTAGTGTAGGATATTTTTTTTACTATTTCGTGTTTGTTGGAGGGAGAAATTTCGCCGATTAATAATCTGGCTGCGTTTGTCCCGATGTCAATTGCTCCGTATTTCAAGCTAATTCTTTAGTTTTTGTTTGTAGTATTTGTAAGTTCTTTCTTGCGAATCGAACTTCTCTTTATCATCCCGATAATACTTATTTTTTTGCATTTGGTCAATGATTCTGGCCTTACAATTGTCTTTCAGCTGAAAATCAAGATATTCCAAAATCTCTTTTTTATTGTCAGGATCCTTAATAGGTGCTGTGACTTCTATTCGTTTGTCCAAATTCCTTCCCATCCAGTCGGCAGAAGAAATGTAAATTTTGGGTTCTCCTTTATTTGAAAACACCATTACTCTGGAGTGCTCTAAATATCTTCCTACAATCGAAATTACTCGGATATTTTCAGATTGCTTCGGAATACCCGGAACCAATCCACACATTCCGCGAATAATCAAAGAAATCTTCACTCCTGCATTCGAAGCATCGTATAATTTTTTGATCAAAGTGGAATCAATCAGGTTATTCATTTTCAAAATGATGTAGCTGTCGTGTCCGCTTCGTACATTCAAAATTTCTTGGTTGATGAGGTTTACAAAATTCCTTCTTGTATTGAAAGGGGAGACATATAACTCCTTGTAAATAGAACGATCCAGATTATTTTCAAATAAAACAAAGACTTTATTGACTTCACTTGCAATTCCTGGATCGGCAGTTATCAAAGAAAAGTCTTCATAAATTCGAGCCGTTTTTTCATGGAAATTTCCTGTACCAATGTGGGTGATAAACTTATCCCTTCTTTTAATGAGAATCAGTTTAGAGTGTACTTTCAATCCAGAAACCCCGAAGATGATTTTGGCTCCATATTCCTTTAAAACTCGAGCCCAATAAATATTGTTTTCTTCATCAAATCTTGCTTGTAATTCTACAATTACGGTTACCTCTTTATCATTTTTAATGGCATTGATGAGTGCATTAATGATTTGAGAATTCTTAGCAACCCGATAAAGATTAATTTTAATCGACTCTACTTTCGGGTCCAATGCGGCTTCTCGAAGGAGGTCAATAACGTGCTCGAATTTTTGATAAGGATAGTGCAATAAGATATCTTTTTCAAAAACTTGTTTGATAATCGATTTTACATTCACCAAATCGGGATGAAAAACTGGAGGCATGGGTTTGAAAGTGTATTCCTTTTTATTGAAAGAAGGAAATTTCATGAAATCTTTGAAGTTGTGGTATTTCCCTCCTGTAATTACCTCATTTTTATCTACGTCTAGTTTTTTAATCAGAAATTTGAAAAGATCATCCGGCATTTGTTCATCATAAACAAATCGAACGGGATCCCCTTGTTTTCTTCCTTTGATCCCTTTTTTCATTTTATCTACGATGGATACGGAAAGATCATCATCGTAATCAATTTCGGCATCACGGGTAAATTTAAATGTGTAGGCTTCAATAGAATCATAGGTAAAAATATGGAACAATCGATCTAAGTTCAGGCGAATAATGTCATCGATCAGGATCACTTTCTGACCAAATTTATCATTCAAAACATAAAATCGATTCACCGTATCGGGCACTTCAATCAAGGCATACATCGTTTTTTTGTCTGCATTGATTTTTACAGCTAAATAGATCATGCTGTCTCTTAATCTCGAAACAGCTCTTTTTTTGTCTAGCAGAATAGGAACAATCTGGTCTTCAATTTTTTCAGCAAAATAGGCATTCAATTCCTTGATCTGATCATCATACAAATCATTTTCATTAATATGCTGAATGTTTTCCTTTTCTAATTCTTTGAGAATTTTTTGATAGGCCAATTCAAATTTTTTCTGTTGCTTTTTCACGATTTTCATCATGTCTTCCAACAGGTCTTCGAAAGTGCCTTCATATGCAGAGACCGTTTTACCGCCCAAAGCAATAATCCGCTTCACAGTGGCTACCCGAACCCTAAAAAATTCATCCATATTATTCGAATAAATTCCTAGAAAACGAATCCTTTCAATAATTGGGTTTTCAGAGTCAAAAGCCTCCTGAAGCACCCTGTCATTAAAGGATAACCAACTTAATTCTCTGTTTACAAATTGCATAAAATCATTCTATCATTAAATTACAACCCCTGATATCCGAGTTGTCTAATCTACCTAAAATTTCAAATCCCCTTCCATGAACTCTTCCCAAATCCGCAGTTTCAATGAATGAACAGGAATAAATATTCGCAAGATCTATTACATTGACACCACCAGAATTTTTATTCAATTCAAATGGATCATAGGTGTTTCTAAAAATTACTTTCATCCATGGAGGACAATTGAAGATTCCATTTCCATCGGAGTAGGCTTGAGACAATAACTCCGTCATACCATATTCCGAATGAACCTGTTTAACTTGAAAAGAATTTTTAAGAATTCCGTGTAATTCTTCCCTCGTTATTTCTTCTCTTCGTCCCTTCATTCCGCCCGTTTCCATGATCAATACATCAGATAAATCCATGGGATGTGATTCCGCCAAATCCAAAAGAGCAAATGAAACACCAAGTAAGAGAATTTTTCGATTTGTTTTTCTTGCTGCATGTAAAGATTGTATTAATTCTTCCATGTTATTCAGGAAAAACCCACTGATTTCAGAATTAGATAACTGAATCAAATCTTCCACCATGTAGATCAAACTAGAGCCCTCTCTTTCTAAATAAGAAGGGAGTAATGCCAAAATGTGATACTCTGATGGAGGCCCATAAAAATACTGAAAACCTTGACGGTAAGACTGCCTGTAAACCTCCAAATCAGAAACTAAATGCCGAGACTGCATTCCTCCTGTGCCGCTGCTAGTAAAAATTTGTTTGGCATCCTGCTTTCCACAAATAACTTGATGGCTTTTAAAAAAAGAGATGGGAAGAAAGGGAATCTCACTTATTTTCTGTGGTAGGAAATCCTCTTTTCCCAGAAATTTGAGATAATTTTTATAGACAGAATTTTGATTTTTTTGAAATTCAAAGACCTGCAATGCAATTTTCTCGAATTCCTCATCGTTTGAAATACGAAATAAATCTTGTATTTTTACTTCTGTAAGCATTAGCAAAAAATCTCTGAAATTGAAATTAAGACAAGCACTTCCATTTACAATATTAGCAATTCTAGTCCTATTATTGCCTTCGTGCTTTGATAATCCTAATTATCCGGATGAACCTGTTTTAACTTATCACAGTTTCACCATTGAGGGCGATTCGGCAGACCTCTCTGTTGATTTTACAGATGGTAATGGAGATATTGGTTTGTCTGAAAGTGAAACCCAAGCACCTTATAATGTTGGCTCTTACTACTACTACAATTTGTATGTTCAGTATTGGGAAAAGCATGATGTTTTGGGGTGGATTCCTGGAAAAGATTTGAATGGAGATAGTATTATATTCAAATACCGCATTGACCGCATTTTGGATGGCAATAAAGAAAAGGCCTTGAAAGGGAATATTTCCGTTTCGATCGAGCCCATTTTTTACAATCCTACTTCACCCAATTCGGATACTATAAAATACCGAATTCAGTTGATTGATCGGGCCTTAAACAAAAGTGATTGGGTTTTTACCGATCCGATTATCCGTTAAAAATTTCAGTTACGTTTGCTTTAATTGTTTTGGCCAATCGATCGGTAGGCAAATCGTTTGCATCTAGTCCGAAAGGATCTTCAATTTCTTCTGCGATGTATTCCAAACTTACAAATACATAGAAAATCACAATTGCAACGGGAATGGTATAATATTCCATCGCGGGGATGAACCCAATAGGAGCAGTGGAGATAAAAATAAAGATGAATTTTTTAAGAAATAGGCTATAGGAATAGGGAATGGGCGTCTTTTTAATTCTTTCGCAGCCTCCTAAAACATCCGATAAGGCTTTGATTTCCTTGTCGATGGATAAAAACTCTTCTTCAGACATTTTCCCTTCTTTTTTGAGTTTCATGGCGAACTCATAAAGCAATCTGGAAATTTCATTGGGCACATGTTTTTTGGTTTGAAGATGCGCTATTAAACCATCCATTTCTTCCAATTCTTCCCATTTCATATTGTCTCTCAAATGTTCTTTCAATGCGAAAGGGTAATTTTCAATCAATGTTTGTACATACTTTCGCTCAACCGTAGCTTCTTTAGGAAGAAAAACTGAAAATTTTGTGGCCATATTGCGGGTTTCGTTGACCAATCGACCCCATAGTTTTCTACCTTCCCACCATTTGTCGTAGGCTGAATTAATTCGAAAAACTAACAAAAGAGAAAATGCCAGACCTAAAAACGAATGAAAATCGCCCACTTTTGCAATCGCCGGGTGATTTTTAAAATATTTCAATTCGATAAAAGTCATGGCTGCGGTGAATAGGCCAATTAAAATGAGTTCTTTCCAGAATTTTCTTACCGTTCCAGACTTGTGAAAGGTAAGTATTACTTTAAACCAGCTTTTGGGGTTGTAGTCGATCATTAGTTACGCTCTTTGATACCAAAATTAGAAACAATTTTAATAATGGTAGAAATGAAGAAATCCCCATTCATCCTTTTTATCAAATTTGGAGAATGGGGATTTGGAAATTCAAATTTATCGTCTCTTAAGTTATAAATGAAATTCGACTTGAAGTCTCCACCACATATTATCATCTTTTGAGATGTTTTGTAAGTATGAAAAATCTGATTGTATTTTTAATTTATGACCGAAAAAGAATTTTGAAAAACAAAAAGTATACATGTGTACGTTTGTACCAACGTCAGAATCCGGATCATTCCCCGTGTATCTTAAAGAAAAGCCAAAATTGGATTTTGTTACATATCCCATTTGTACATTTAGTGCTTTCCCAGTATAAACCGTTCCAATTACATTACTAGAATCGTCCATTACGATTGACGAACCATTTGTCCATCTTTGGGCATATTCAGTCATTATGCTAAATCCTTTATATTTGAACATTAAGTCGGCAAATAATTGATAGTGATTTTTCCCAAAATAATTGTCATTCGCATCTTTAATAAAATCGCCTAGTTGACCTCTTTCTCTAATTGCATTGTTGTTGAAATTAAAGGCAGTAGCAATGGCTAATTTAGGTTTTTCTTCTCTTAAAAGATCCATAGCAAAATAGTCGCCTTTTTTCGTAAATTCCCCCATAGGATAAATTTCAATTTTACCTGTGTAGTTTAATCCGCTATTTCCTGTGGTAATTACATTTCTTCCTTCACCTTTAGAAACATGAATGATCTCTTTCATAAAAAAGTTTCCTTTTTTCCATTTGTGACCAATTTGTACTCCAATGTCTCTATCTATATTGAATCTAGAATTTAATAAAGATCTATCTACAAATTCAAGACTTCCAGAAGATATTAACCTTTCTCTATTCCCAGGAAGTTTGCCTTGGCCAACTTGAAGCCAAAAGTTTTTGTTGATATTCCATCCGACAAAGGCATCCAAAATAATACTAGCAGTATTTCCGTGCTCAAAATCATCTCCACCTCTTATGTCTCTTGGGGATAATCCTAATTCGAACTTAAAGTAGATTTTATTTTTAAGGAAGCTACCGTCCATTTTAAATCTAGCTCTTCTAATTAGTATTTCCGGTGTATGTTGACCTACTTGTCCAATATTATCATTTTTTACTGTCCAAACATTATTGAACAGTGTTTGAAATCGAATTCCAATTTTTATTTTAAATGAATTATCTATTGTGTCGTGAAAAACTAAACCCTGACCTACTTTTTTATAACCCATAAAGTAGTTCTGCTTTGTTTTTTCCTGACCAAAACAGATTGAAATGTTAGAAATTAAGAGGAAGATTATTAATCCAAATTTTGTTCTCATTTTAAACTTTTTTCAAATTTAGACAGAGGCAAAATTGCGGAGGAATTTCAATATTTTAACGATTATAAAACAATGATTACGAAATATTAATAATTAGATAGCAATAAGAAAACATAAGTAATCTTTAAGTTGCAGATGTTCAGTTGACTAGTCTATTTGTAAGTGATTTTTATGGTTTACTAGAGATTATATTTATTAACCAAACCTTAACATTAAGATGAATTTGTCTACTTGTTTTTTAGTTTACTTTTGGCCACCAAAGATTTCAAGAATTGAAATAATTAAACAATTTGAAAATGATTAAGCTAATAAGGTTACTTTTTATAAGTCTTGTTTTTTCTGGAGGTTTTGCAACTAATGCTTTATGTACTTCCAAAGACTCATCTCAACATATAAAGAATGATACGATTTTCATTGAAAATAAAATTGAAAATTCAGAAAAGAAGCTAGCAAAAACATCAGGAAAAGAGGATGGTAAAAAGGCATTTTCATTTATTAATTCGAAATCTTCAGAACATTCAGTAGAATTTCAATGGTCTGTTGCACCTGAATACTTGGATCAAGTCGATTCTGTTGTAATTAAATATACGACCAAGCTTAAATCCAAAAATAAAGATCTGGAATGGGAGTATACACAGGTGTTGCCTGCAAACATTGGTCATTTTAAAATTGAAGGACTGGAAGATGCTGAGTCCTTTGTTTGGAAAATTGGGTATTCAAAAGTAGGGGAGCTTTCTAAAAACATACACAATAAAAAAGCAATGGTCTGGTCTGATAAGGGCAAATTTAAAACAGATCGAGCTTGGGGTTTAATGAAAGTATTAGTTCTGATAGGGGCATTAGGACTATTCATTTATGGAATGAAAGTAATGTCTGACGGATTACAACAAGCTTCAGGAAGTGGATTGAGAAAAATGTTGGGCTCTATTACATCCAATAGAGTAAAAGGTGTTCTTACAGGATTTGGAATTACTTCACTTGTTCAAAGTTCATCCGTAACAACTGTAATGACTGTAAGTTTTGTGAATGCAGGTCTATTGACTTTGACACAATCTGCTGGAATTATGATGGGAGCTAATATTGGAACAACTATAACTGGATGGATAATCAATTTGTTCGGGTTCAAAATTAGTTTGGCTTCTTATTCTTTTATGTTTATTGCGTTTGGAGCCCCATTATTATTTTTTAGCCGAAGTAAATTAAAAGCATGGTCAAGTGTTATCATTGGTTTTGCCTTGCTTTTCATGGGATTAGGCGCTTTGAAAGATACCGTTCCAAGTCTAGATCAAGATTCTGCTTTAGTTCAGTTTTTCGTGAACTATCAGGATATTCCTGTTGTAAGTACATTGTTGTTCGTTGCATTAGGGACTCTTGTTACTATAGTAATTCAATCATCCTCGGCAGCAATGGCATTGACCATGACCATGGTAGCAGCTGATATTATCCCTTTTGAAGTGGCTTGTGCCATGATTTTAGGAGAGAATATTGGAACTACAATTACTGCAGAACTTGCATCAATGGTTGGAAATGTCCATGCAAAGCGGTCTGCAAGAATCCATTCCTTATTTAATATTATTGGGGTAACATGGATGGTAATCATATTTCCTTTGTTTATTTCAGGATTGGTATTTTTTCAAGAAAATGTTTTGGGATGGGGTAATCCGGCTGATGATGTTGACTCAAGGAATACAGGTTTAGCCATGTTCCATACAATTTTTAACCTGATAAATGTGTTAATCCTGATTTGGTTTGTCCCAAAACTAGTAAAGATTGCTGAATTAAGTGTAAAATCTAAAGGTGCGGCGGATGAGGAATTCAGGCTGGATTTTATTGGGAATAAGGCCCTTGTTTCTCCTGAAATAGCAATATTGGAGGCAAAAAAAGAAGTTGCTAAATTCGGAGACATTACAAGTAGAATGAATGGTTTCAACAGGAAATTGCTAACTGAACAGGATAAAAAGAAAAAATCTAAGTTATATTCAAAAGTTAAAAAGTATGAGGAAATAACAGATAGAGTTGAAATTGAAGTAGCAAACTTTCTAGCTAAGGTAGCGAGCAACGAAATGTCGGAAATTACTTCTGCCAGAATTAGTGCTATGAATAGCATTACAAATGATCTTGAAAGAATTGGAGATATTTATTTTCAAATATCAAAGCAACTTGAGAGAAAAGACGAACAAAAATTATGGTTCACTCCTGAGCAAAGAGAAGGATTAATGAAAATGATTGACCTTGTGGATTCAGCTTTCGAGATAATGCGAGAAAATTTAAAAGCAGAATATGGTTCAGTTAATATTGATGAAGCAAAAGAAAAGGAGAAAGAAATTAACTCAATGAGGAACAAGTTAAGAAAGAATCATCTAATTAGTCTAGAGAATGATTCTCAAGGTCTTCGGACAGGTATGATTTATAACGACTGTTTTTCGTCTTTAGAGAAAGTAGGAGATCATATAATTAATGTTTCTGAGGCAATTGTTGAAGCAAACTGATTGTATTAAAAAATAAATATTTTTGTATATTGGTTTTGTAAAGCCGTAACCAAATACAAAAATTTGAAAAAGATTTTACTAGTTGATGACGAGAAGGATATAAGAAGGATTATTGCTTATAACCTTGAGAAGGAAGGCTTTCAGATTTTTGAAGCAAAATCGGGTAAAGAAGCTCTAGGGATAGTTTCAAAGGAATTTCCTGATCTAATTATTTTAGATGTTATGATGCCAGAGATGGATGGCATTGAATTTTGTCAAGAATTAAGAAGTAATCCTGAATTTGATAAGATTTCAATTTGTTTTTTAACGGCACGAAATGAGGATTATTCGCAAATTGCAGGGCTAGAAGCAGGGGGAGATGATTATATCAGTAAACCAATAAAGCCTAAAGTATTAATAGCAAGAATAAAGGCAATTTTAAGAAGATCAAACGCTTCGGATTCTGCCAAGAGTCATTCAAAAGTTATTGAAGTAGACACTGAAAAATACCAAGTAAAGTTTAATGGTGAATTAGTAAATCTACCTAAAAAAGAATTTGAACTTTTAGCACTACTATATTCTCAACCGAATAAAGTTTTTGAAAGGAGATATATACTATCAAGTGTTTGGGGGGATGATGTGATAGTAAGCGACCGTACCATCGATGTACATATTAGAAAGTTACGCGAAAAATTTGGCTCCAAATATTTTGTTACCCTTAAAGGGGTGGGTTATAAATATGTTGATTAGATCCTCTAAAAAAATGTTTTGGTTAATTTTCAAACTTTCAATTCAAATATTTTAATTGTTAAGATTAGGTAAACAAAATTTAATCCTTAATTAATATCGGTTTAACCACCTAGATAGATTGCACCTGTAGTTTTGTTTTGAATTTAAACTAAAATCAAAATGAAGAAGAAAATTACAGCTGCTAAAGCAATGAGAACCATGGCAGTTTTAACACTAGCTACTACTATGGGAGTTGCAACATCTTGTAAGAAAGAAGGATGTACAGATGCGAGTGCAACTAACTACGATGAAAAAGCAAAGGACGATGATGGTTCTTGTGAGTATGCTTCTGAGACTATCACAGGCGAAATCACTGCTAACACAACTTGGACAACTGGAAACACTTACGTTCTTAACGGAAGAGTGACTGTAAAAAGTGGAGTTACTTTGACTATCGAACCAGGTGTAGTTGTTAAAGGTAAAAATGGTACAGGTGCATCAGCTTCAGTTCTTTTGGTAGCAAGAGGAGGGAAATTGATTGCAAATGGTACTGCTACTATGCCAATTATCTTCACTGCCGAGTCAGATCAAATTACTCCAGCTGATATCGCTGCTGGTAACTATGCTTCACCAAACTTATTGACTACAACTTCTGGTCTTTGGGGAGGTGTAATCATTTGTGGAAATGCAAAAGGATCTTTCGCTGCTGGTACAGAGCAACAAGTAGAAGGTATTCCAGCTTCAGATACTAACGGTTTGTACGGTGGTTCTGATGATGCTGATAACTCTGGTTCGATTACTTATGTTTCTATCAGACACTCAGGAATTGACTTAGCTGCTGGTAACGAGATCCAAGGTCTTACTTTGGCTGCTGTTGGTTCTAACACAACTGTAAATAATGTTGAAATCGTTGGTAATAACGATGATGGAATCGAATTTTTTGGTGGAACTGTAAATGTTTCTAACGTTGTTATCTGGAATGTATTGGATGATGGTTTAGATACTGATTGTGGATTCTCAGGAGATGTTTCTAACTTCTTCTTAATTGGATCTTTCGGAGGATCTCCATTTGAATTAGATGGACCTGAAGGAACTCCTTTAACAAATGGTAACCACACTTTCATGAATGGTACAGTAAACCATACTTCAATCGTTGATCACTTGTTGGATGTAGATGGTGGTTCTTCTGCTACAAACGTAGATCTTTCTAACATTTACTTCAATAGCATCGACAACAACAATAACAGAGTTGCTGATTACGCTGTATGGACTGCTGCAATGGGTGGTACAATGTCTAACTTCCAATATACTTTTGTTGACTCAGTTACAAATGGTTTGAAAGAAGATACTGTATTCATGGATATGCCAAACAGTATTACAACTTCAGTTGCTGCAGGATCTAACACAGTTGGAGCTACAAATACTGGATTTGGATGGACTTGGGCTAACCAAGCTGGAGCACTTTAATCAAGTGATCATCAATTAGAATATTTTTTAGAAAACTTGCAGAGATTAATCTTTGCAAGTTTTCTGTTTTTTTATAGAGGGCAAGTTATAATACACAGAAAATGAGAAGGTTAATTTTTTTAGCAACATTGGTTTTAAGTTTTTCCCTTTTTGGACAGAATGGAACCATAAGAGGGAAAGTTTTAGACGGAGCTACAGGAGAAACTGTAATTGGGGCAAGTGTTTTGGTTTTAGAACACAATAAGGGAATGGCGACGGATTTAGATGGAAACTTTTCTATTTCCATGCCTGCAGGCTCTTACGACCTTAAGATAAGTGCCGTTATGTATGCTCAGATTGTTATTAAAGGGATTGAGGTAAAAGCAAATGAAGTAACGGTTCTACCAGATATTGTTTTGAAAGATGACTCCGAATTGGAAGTGATTACTGTTGAAGCTGAGGCAATTAAAGGAGGGGAAATTAATCTTCAACTAGAAAAAATGAATGCCATTACCTCCAAAGATGGTATTTCTAAAGAATTAATGAATTTAACTGGAGATGGAGATGCAGCTAGTGCCGCCAAAAGGGTAACTGGTGTTTCTGTTGAAGGTGGTAAATATGTATATGTAAGAGGTCTAGGAGATCGATATACAAAAACGACATTGAATGGTTTGGAGATTCCAGGTCTGGATCCAGACCGAAACAGTTTACAATTAGATATGTTTCCATCTTCATTGATCGAAAATTTGGTTGTAAGCAAGAATTTTACAGCGTCTAACACAGCAGATTATACAGGTGGGTTAGTCAATATTGAAACGGTAGGATTTCCAGAAAAGAAATTCTCAAATATATCATTTAGCCTGGGATATAATCCAGACATGCATTTTAATAAGAACTATCTAACATATAAAGGTTCTGCCACTGATTATTTAGGTTTTGATGGTGGAGCTAGACAAATTCCATCTGCAGCCTTAGGGTCTGCACCTCCCTCTCCCTTAACTGGAGCTTCGAGCTCTCAAGTTACTGATTTCGTAAAGTCATTTAGCCCTGTTTTGGGAGCGGAAAGAAGAATGAGTGGGATGGATTTTGGTATTTCTTACTCAATGGGTGACCAAATAGAAATGGGAAAGAAAAAGGAAAAGAATAAAGGGAAACAACTTGGATACATTTTTTCAGCTTCCTACAAAGTGAATTACAAGTATTACAGTGAGGTTGAAAATTCGGAATATATTAAAAACATAGATCCTACTATCTATGAAATGGAATATGCAACCAAAAATATTGGAGAAATCGGTCAGCGTAATGTGACTCTTGGCTTATTAGGTGGTCTTGCTGTAAAAACAAAATTATCAAAATACAGATTTACCTTGATGCATCTGCAGAATTCACAAAGTACTGCAGGTAAATTCGATATCGATAACAACGGGAATGCGATTGGACAGTCAGGTTATATTGCTTATTCTGACAACCTAGAATACAACCAAAGAGGGTTAACCAATTTGCTTATTGCTGGGGAACATGTTAAGGATACTACAGGGTGGGAATTCAATTGGGGTTTTTCACCTACTTTTTCTTTATCTAAAGATCCGGATATTCGTAAAACTGCTTTCACTGTTGGAAGCACAGTTACTCAGTTTGCTGCTGGAGGAGGAGGTTTGCCAGCAAGAATCTGGAGAAGTTTGAATGAGATCAACGCACCTGCAAGATTTGATGTAACAAAGAAGTATAAAATGTTTAAAAGAGACACCAAGTTACGATTTGGAGCGAGCTATAGTTATAAGCGAAGAGGTTACGAAATTTTGCAATACAATATGCAGTTTTGGTTTCCGCAAAGTTGGGCCAACAATCCTGAAACTGGTAAGCCAGAGCAAAGCGACGTTTTATCTGATGCAAATATTTATCCCAATAATCCAAATGGAATCTACTATCAAACTGGGATTACCAGACCTAATCCAAATGAATATCAATCTTCAGTCCACTATTCAGGATTGTATGTAAACAATGAATTTCCTTTTGCAAAAGTATTTAAAGCAGTATTAGGTGTGCGCATTGAGCATTATTTACAAACACATACTGGTCGTGACCAAAAATATGCTGCTGGAGATAAAATCAATGGAAAGAATTTGGACAACGATATCGTTTTGAATGATATTGACCTTTTTCCCGAAGTTAACTTGATTGTTACTTTGAAAAGCAAAAAGAATGAAAACATTACAACCAATTTCCGTGGCGGCTATTCGATGTCCATTGCTCGACCTTCATTTAAAGAATTGTCTTATGCTCAAATCATTGACCCGATTACTCAGCGGATTTTCACAGGAGGATTGTTCGCATTTAATGATTGGGATGGGAATTTAAGATCCACAAGAATTCATAATGCTGATTTAAGATGGGAAACATATTTTAGTCGAGGGCAAATTATTACAGCAAGTGTTTTCTATAAGAATTTTGATGCACCTATCGAATTGGTAAGAATTCCTCAGCAAACTTCAACAACAGAATATCAGCCGAGAAATGTTGGAGGTGCTTGGTTGATGGGATTTGAATTTGAGTTTAGAAAGAACCTTTCGTTTATTCACAAGTCTCTTGAAAATTTGAGTGTAATAGGAAATTTAACAATGGTGAAATCTGTTGTAGAAATGACCGACGCGGAATTCAATAATAGAAAATTGTATGAAAAGCCAGAAGAGGGTCTTGCTCCTAGAAGGCAAATGGCTGGACAAGCTCCATGGTTGATTAATGCAGGGATTACTTATACCAACAAAAAAGTAGGAAAAAACAAGGAAAAGTATTTAGGTATTGATGTAGGGATTTTCTACAATGTGAAAGGACCGACGTTGTTTATTGTTGGAAGTGGAATTTTTCCCGATATCTACACCGATCCTTATCATAGTTTAAATTTCAGCTTTAGTTTGGCCTTCGGAAAAAATCAAAATACTTCTATTGATTTCAGTGCATCGAACTTAATCGGAGATAATATTTACAGATATTATTCTTCATTTGAAGCAGAAAATCAAACCTTCTCTTCAATGAACCCAGGAAGAACATTCACCTTAGGATTTAAATACAAGTTCAAATAAAGAGCCTTCTATAAAAAAAGAAAAGGGGATGGGGTGAAAGCTTCGTCCCTTTTTTATGTTAAGAGAACTCAAACAAATAACAGATTTAAATTAACGCAGTCATAACGGGGGATTAAAGCATGAATAATCTATGAAAGATATTTTTGTTTCAAATTAGAATGATGAAGAAATGAATCCAGATTACAAATACAAAATTCTTGTTGTAGACGACGAAGAAGATATCCGTACTATTTTGGAATTTAATCTTAAGAAAGAAGGATACATTGTGAAAACAGTGGAAAATGGGGTCGAGGCATTAAAGAAATTAAAAACATTCGTGCCGGATTTGGTGATCTTGGATGTTATGATGCCAGAAATGGATGGGATTGAGGTTTGTAGAGAGATTCGACAATCCAATGATTTTAAAAATCTCATTGTAGCTTTTCTAACCGCAAGAACGGAGGATTATAGTCAAATTGCCGGTTTTGACGCCGGTGCCGATGCTTATATTGAAAAACCTATTCGACCAAGACTCTTGTTAAGTCGAGTTAAAGCATTGCTTCGACGTAAGGATTTGAATCCGACCAATCAAAAACAGAGTATTCAAGTAGATCGGGAAAAATATATGGTTTTTCAAAATGATGAAGAAGTAGTTTTACCAAAAAAAGAATTTGAATTATTATCTTTACTAATATCCAGACCCGGAATTGTATTTACAAGAGAGATGATCTTTGACGAGGTTTGGGGGAATGAAACTATTGTTGGAGACCGTACGATAGATGTACACATCCGAAAGCTGAGAGAAAAAATTGGTGACAATAGAATCAAAACTGTAAAAGGAGTAGGATATAAATTCGAAGAAATTTGAGATATAACAGACCCATTCAGGTCATTGTCATTGGAAGTATTGTAGTAGCGCTCATTTTAGGGGCGCTTGTTTCATTTTTACACTACATGGATGTAGCCTTTACTCCATTAGTGCTGTTCATATTATTTGTTTTTTTTGGTCTAACTACCTTTGCTGTATTTCTTTTCTTCATTGAAAAATTTCTGAATAGTAAAATTAATTTGATCCATCGGATTATTAAGAAAGAGAAAATTTCCAATAAAAAGCCTAAACGAATAAAATTATCTGATGATGTGCTTGAAGAGCTAACCAAGGAAACAAAAATTTGGGCTACAGAAAGGAGAGAAGAAATTTCAAAATTAAGGGAGCAAGCCGAGTTTAGGACAGAATTTCTAGGAAACCTCGCGCATGAGTTGAAAACACCTGTATTCAGTATTCAAGGGTATATATTGACCTTGCTAGAGGGGGGGTTAGAAGATGAGACCGTAAACCGAGAATTTTTATTGAGGGCTTCCAAAGGGGTAGACCGAATGACCGATATCCTTGAAGATTTAGATGAAATTACCCGGTTGGAATCAGATCGGACAAAATTGAATCTAAAGAATTTTGATATCGTTGAGATTGCCAATGATGTAATCGATGGCTTAAAAATGGTCGCGGATGAAAAGAAGATCAGAATTAAATTTGCAAAAGAATACAGCCCAATAATGATTCATGCTGATAAAGGGAAGATTTCACAGGTTCTGACAAACTTAATCTCAAACTCAATTTCTTATGGAAATGAAGGTGGGGAAACGATAATTCGATTGAACAGAACAAACGATACAGTATTGGTAGAAATAGCAGATAATGGTCCCGGAATCGAAGAAAAAGAAATTCCTCGCTTGTTCGAGAGATTCTATAGAGTTGATAAATCTAGAGCTCGACACATTGGAGGGAGTGGTCTTGGCTTAGCAATTGTTAAGCATATAGTTGAATCCCATGGATATGAAATTTCTGTTAGATCAACAGTAGGAGTTGGATCAACCTTTTCTTTTGAATTAGATAAAGCAAAAAAATAATTCAATTTAAACCTTTTGAATTTGAGATTGTCTAACTCAAGTGTTTTCATTGTTGTAAAAAATTCGTAAATTTCTGGTGCACATGAAATTACTACTCCTCATATTGTTGCCTTTTTTAGGTTTTTCTCAAGAAAATTAATCCAAAGAAAATCAACCAACCATTTTTGTTTTTGTTGCAGAAACTTGTCCAATTTGTCAATACTACACGAAAAAGTTAAGAGAAATTAGTGCAACATATCCTTACGAGATTGTTTTAGTTTTCCCAAATAAATTGTCTTCAGAAGAAACGGTAGAAAAATATAAAAAGAAGTACAAATTGGAATTTCGTCATATCATAGATGGAGATCATTTTTGGGTTAAAAAATTAAATGCAGAAGTTACCCCTGAAGTCTTTGTATATAATTCGGATCAGGATAGTATTTACTATAAAGGGCGGATTGATGATAATTATTTTAGGGTAGGCCAGCGGAAAGCTTCTGTGCAGTCAGATGATTTGGTCAATGCACTTGAAAATATTAAAAACAAGAAAAAAATAGAGATTGCGCAGACAAAGGCCGTGGGATGTTTTATAACGAAAAAGGTGAATCAATGAAAACAAAGATCGTAATGGGAATTTTATTGGTGGTAGGAATCATCAATATATCGATGAATGTTGTAGAAAAAGCAGATGCTCCTAAACCCCCTGCGCCGACATATTATGAAGATATTTCTCCAATTATTTATAACCACTGTACTTCCTGTCACAGAACTGGAGAGATTGGCCCTATGCCGCTTACTAATATTTCTGAAGTAACTGCCTATGGAGCAATGGTAAAGTATGTGACTGGAATTAAATATATGCCACCTTGGAAAGCGGATCCGGACTACAGACATTTCTTAGATGAAAATGTATTGACTGACGCAGAGATACAAACGATTGCGGATTGGTATGATGGTGGAATGCCAGCTGGAGACCCTATGAATGAAGCAGCTATGCCAAATTTTCCCACAGGATCTGTTTTAGGAACTCCTGATGTGGTGGTTAGTATGGATCAAATGTACGAGCATCAGGGAACCAATCAAGATCATTATCAAGTTTTTGTTCTAGATCCGCAGGTAACTCAAGTACAAGAGGTAAAAGCAATTGAATTCAGAGCTGGAAATGCGATCATTTGTCACCATGCCGTAATTGGAATGGATACAACAAATCAAGCAAATGTTTTGGATTTGGCAGATCCTGATTATGGCTATGAAATGTATGGTGGTTTTGGTTTCAATCCGACTGAATTTGCTTATCAGATATGGGCACCTGGACAAACGCCAAGATTTTTTCCTCCTGGAATGAGTAAGAAGATTTATCCAAATTCGAAAATTTTATTGCAAATGCACTACGCACCTTCTCCAGTAATTGAGTATGATTCGTCTCATATCAATTTATTTTTTGCGCAAACACCAGCACCACGATACGTTCAAACGGTTTGGATGAGTGATGCAAATTTATCAGTACCTTTTCAAATTCCACCCGATCAAATTGTAACTTTTAAAGGTCAATATACCGTTCCAATTGATGTTTCCTTACTTTCAATCATGCCTCACTCCCATTTGGTTGGGAAATCTTGGAAGGCTTATTCTGTAAGTTCCCAAGGAGATACAACTCAATTGATTAAGATTGATCAATGGGATTTTAATTACCAATATCGTTATGCGTTTCAGAATTTGGTGAAGATTAGTGCGGGGTCTACTGTGTTTGTAGAGTCTACTTACGACAATACCTCCAGCAATCCTGTTAATCCAAATAGTCCGCCCCAGTGGGTTTATTTTGGAGATAATACTGCTGATGAAATGTTTTATTGCTTTTTTGACTATGTACCCTATCAAGCAGGGGATGAGAATTTGCAATTGAGTACCGATGAAAATGAGCTTTCAGAACCACTGACAAAAGTGTATCCAATTTACCCAAATCCTGCAAGTGGTTTGATTAAATTTGGATTTAGCTTGGGAGAAGGAGATAAGATTAGTCTTGGGATCTACGATCTGAATGAAAAAGTGGTGAAGTTAATCGAGAAAAATAAATTCTATCCAAAAGGAAGAAATACAATTGATTACAACGTAAGTGATCTATCATCCGGGACATATTATTTTGGATTCAGAGTTAAAGGACAGAATTTTACAGAAAAATTTGTTGTTACCAAATAGTTGGAATTTCTTTTTCATCTAAAAATCGAAAGGCTCGGTGATTCTTGTGATATTGGGCCAAGTATTCTTGTTCATACTGGGATTTTGTAGGAATTAAGATGGCTTTTGCTTTACATTTCTCAAGATCTAATAGAGTAGTATAGCCGGCTTTGGAAATCACAATTTCTGACGAAAGAATATTTTGTTGGATTTGTTTTCGCGACATACTAGGGTAAATTAGAATATGATCCACTTGGGAAGAGAAATCTGGGAATCCTGTCATCACTACTTTGTAATTTCTAGATTTCAATTGATTATACATTTTTTTAAGAAATTCAGTTCGATAAGGTTCAGGTCCAGATCCGATCACAAAATAATCAATTGTTTTTTTGCTAGATTCAAAGTTCAAATCGGAAATATTTCCCAAAAATCGAATAGGTGTTTTCATTTCTGCACGGCTCAGGTCACCTGAAAAATGGTGGTCCTCCGTATCAGGAACCCAAATCTCATTAAACTTATTCAAATAAATTTGATTCAGTCGACTTCCTTGCTTTTCGAATAAGGGAGATTTAATATTCAGTTGATGAGTCACGATGATTGATGGAACCTTTTCAGATCGAAATCCAAATCGGTTATCTGAAATAATTAAGTCGAAGTTTTCCTGTTGATGGATTTTTTGAATGCTACTATTTTCAATTTGAATAGCCTGGATCATTCTGGGAGAATTAAAAATCATCTCAACAAGAAACGACTTTCCCGAGAAATTGAGGTTGTAATCCGGGAACTCTTTGAAATCTAGAACAAAACCTTCCGACTTCAGGAAAGCTATTTGTTCTCGATTGCCAAAAAAATACACTGAATTTTCTTTCTCAAGGTGTTTCAGAATCGAAATACTTCGAGTGAGATGACCCATTCCCCAATTGAGGACGGCAAAAGCAATTTTTTTATTTTGAATTTTCGGAAGCAAGAGATTTTATATAGAGTTGTTAAATTTGTCGATATTTTTCAAGATGGCAAAAAGAAAGTTAGAGCGATTTGATGAGATGAAGGGGATGGATTGTGTAGTTCAGCCATCCACAGAGGAAGTATTGAAAGATGATTTTCATTTAAAAGGAAAATGGCGAAAAGAATTTTTTAGAAGAGAAGGTCCACTAATTATTGAATTGGGTTGTGGAAAGGGGGAATACAGTGTAGGATTGGGCAAACTCAATTCTAACAAAAATTACATAGGTGTAGATATCAAAGGAGCCCGTATTTGGAGAGGTGCTAAAGATGTAGAAGAGTTAGGGTTACGCAATGTTGGGTTTATTCGAAGTAAAATTGATTTTATTGAACGCTTTTTCGCTCCTGGAGAAGTGGATGAAATTTGGTTAACCTTCTCCGATCCACAAAAAGAAAAACCAAGAAAAAGATTAACAGGACCACTCTTCATAGAAAGGTATCGCAAATTTTTAAAACCAAAAGGAATCATACATCTCAAAACAGATTCGGATCTACTCTATGAATTCACCATGGAGGAAATCAAGCGAAATGGGTTCCATTTAATGACCGCTTCTGAAGATCTCTACGGCGCTTATTTCGAAAACATTGAGGAGGGCGAAAAGGCCATACTTTCAATTCGAACTCACTATGAAAAATTATTTTCTGCGAAAGGCCACGTTATTAAATATTGTAGATTCCAAATCGATTAAATGAAGATTAGTGACCAGCATAAGGATTTTTTTGATTCCGTTTTTGAAATCGTCAAATTAATTCCCGAGGGAAGAGTGACAAGCTATGGAGCAATTGCGAAGTGCCTTGGAACTCCTAAATCTTCCAGAATGGTAGGCTGGGCAATGAATGCTTCTCACAGACTATCCAATCCCATTCCCGCACACAGAGTTGTTAATAGAAATGGAATGCTTACAGGTAAAATGCACTTTCAAAATTCTGATGAAATGCAAAATAGATTGGAAGCAGAAGGGCATTCAATTGAAAATGATCAGATTGTTGGCTTTGAACATGTGTTTTGGGATCCTGAAGAAGAGCTGTAATTTGGTCATGTCAATACTTTGGTGTATTTTGGGACTTGCTTATAACGTAAAGGCTAAAATCCAGAATAATGAAACCTCTTCGAAATATTTTCGTTAAAGGACATTAATTGGTTTTATCCCAGACAACTAACTGAGCACGTAAAACCAGAATTACAAACCATGAAAATGAAATTAAATCGCCTTTTAGGACTTGGAATCGTTGCATGCGGTTTTTCAAGTCTCCAGGCACAGGAAGCAACAGTAGCTTCTGGCGGTGAGGCCACAGGAAGTGGAGGATCCGTATCTTACACCGTTGGTCAGGTTTCTTATCTGACTAATTCAGGTTCTGCTGGAACTATAGGTGAAGGGGTTCAACAACCTTACGAAATTTTAACTTTAGATGTAAAAGAAAACTATCAGAATTTTTCCATTGTACTTTTTCCAAATCCAACAAGAGAAAATTTAAATCTTAATGTAGGAGAGCTAGATCTTTCTGGTTTAGAATTCTTGGTATATGATGCCCAAGGGAAATTAATCGATGAAAATAAAATAAAGGAAGTGGAAACGAAGATTTCTCTTGGAGATCATCCTCCGGGAAATTATTTCTTAAATGTGATGAAGGACAATCAACCTGTTAAATCTTTTAAAGTGATCAAAAACTAAACGAAATGAAGAAAATTTACTTATTCGCTTTTGCGATTTTATTCGGAAGCAGTGCGTTTTCTCAGACACCTGAAAAAATGACTTACCAAGCAGTAGTGCGAGATGCTTCAAACAGCCTTTTGGCAAATCAGTCTATTGGAATGCAAGTCAGTATTTTGCAAGGTTCAGCAACTGGAACGCCGGTTTACGTTGAAACATTGAATCCTACAACAAATAATAATGGATTAGTTACGGTGGAAATCGGTACTGGGACCATTGTTTTAGGAGATTTTTCTAGTATTGATTGGGGCAATGGACCTTATTTTATCATGACTGAAACTGACCCGGCCGGAGGTGCAAATTATACTATAACTGGTACCAGCCAATTATTGAGTGTGCCTTATGCTTTACATGCTAAAACAGCTGAATCGATTTCAGGAACTTTAAATGAAACAGATCCAATTTATGCAGCCTCTATTGCGGCTGGGATTACGGGTGCCGATACCTCAGCTTGGAATAACAAGTTGGATACGGAATTAGATGGAGATCCAACGAATGAAATTGAATTGCCAGTTGGAGGATCAAATGGACAAGTATTGCAAACGGATGGTTCAGGAAATTACTCTTGGGTAAACCAAGCTGTATTGAACGAGGCAGCAGTTGATTTGTATGTTTCTAACAATGGCTACATTACCAGTCCGGATGATGCCGATGCTGATCCAACTAATGAGATTGAATTACCTATTGGTGGAGTGAATGGCTATGTTCTTCAAACAAATGGATCTGGGGTTTACACATGGGTGCCGCAGACTACAGATACACAGTTAGATGAAACAGCAGTAGATGCATTTGTTGCCAATAATGGATATATTACTTCGCCTAATGATGCGGATTCAGATCCAACAAACGAAATTGAATTGCCATCTGGAGGGTTAAATGGCTATGTCCTTCAAACCAACGGATCAGGAGTTTATTCATGGACTCCTCAAACTGTTGATACAGATACCCAATTAGATGAAGCAGCAGTAGACGCATTTGTTGCAAACAATGGTTATTTAACTGTAGAAGCGGATGCAGACCCAACAAATGAAATTGAACTTCCTGCAGGAGGTAATAATGGAGACATTCTTCAAACAGATGGAGCAGGAAATTATGCCTGGGTTGCACCAGCAGGTGGTGTAGAAGCTGATCCTGTATATGGAGCATCTCCAGCAGCTAGTATTTCAAATACCGATATCACGAATTGGAACAATAAGTTAGATACAGAATTAGATGGAGACCCAACAAACGAGATCGAATTACCAGCAGGTGGATCGAATGGACAAGTTTTACAAACAGATGGTTCTGGTAACTATACTTGGGTAAACCAAACTGTAGATACAGATACTCAGTTGAACGAAGCAGCAGTAGATGCATTTGTTGCAAACAATGGATACATTACATCGCCAAACGATGCGGATTCGGATCCAACAAACGAGATCGAATTACCAGCAGGTGGTTCTAATGGTCAATTACTTCAAACGGATGGAGCCGGAAATTACTCTTGGGTTTCTCCAGCAGCCGGTTCGGAGGTAGATCCAGTTTATGGAGCTTCTCCAGCAGCGGGAATCACTAATACTGATATAACAAACTGGAATAACAAGTTAGATACGGAATTAGATGGTGACCCAACAAATGAGATCGAATTACCAGCAGGTGGATCAAATGGTCAGGTTTTACAAACAGATGGTTCTGGAAACTATACTTGGGTAAACCAAACAGTAGATACAGATACACAGTTGAACGAAGCAGCAGTAGATGCATTTGTTGCTAACAATGGATATATCACTTCACCAAACGATGCGGATGCTGACCCAACTAATGAGATTGAATTACCAGCAGGTGGAAGTAATGGAGATATGTTAATCACTGATGGAGCTGGAAACTATTCATGGACAGCGCCACCATCTGGTGGTGGGGGCGGAACAAGCCATAAGTTTTACTTAGGTCAAGATACTTTAGGTGGTATTGTATTCTTCTTGTACGAGGATTTGGATGGAACTCAACACGGTTTATTGGTTAGTAAAGATGAAGGATTTGGTCAAATGTGTTCCAATACGGGAACTTTGTTGCCGACCAACACAAGTTATGATGGAGAAACAAACACAACTCAAATTGTAGGATTAGGTTCTACTGCGGGAACTTGGTGTCAAGGACACGGAGCGGGTTGGTATTTGCCTTCGATTGATGAATTAACTTTGTTATTCAACAGAAGAGGTATTGCGAATATTGGTATTGTGGCCGCAGGTGGTACAGTAATAAGGCATGCAAGTTCATCTACTATTGTTTATTGGTCAAGTACTCAGGGAGGAAGTGCAACAATGGGATTACAAATGAATGCCCAAACTTTTCAAATTGCCCAAACCACTAAAACTGCGCTTACTTATGTTCGCGCTGTTAAGAAATTTTAAAATTGAAATTATACTTTTCAAAAGCCGGGCAAATGTCCGGCTTTTTTTATGCCAAAATTCCTCTAGAAGGAACACAATATAATTGATGTTGCTGAACTCCTTCCTCCTTCATGATCATGTTCGCGGCTATTGAACCACTGGTGTAAGCAGCTTCCATTAACATAGTAGGATTATCCATTTTAACCCAATCACCCGCTAGGAACAACCCAGGAACCTCCGTTTGAATTTCTGGTCGGTTCTTTCTTAATCCAGTGTGAAAAGCTGGGAAATCGTTTCTATGTTGAAAATAGCTATGTTTGATTTCTAAGTCTTTCAGTTCAGGGAAATAAAAGTAGAATTCTTCCAATAAAGCCTTTTTGATTGCTTCTTCTTCTTTTAGACTTTCAGGTAAAGCATAAGAATGCAGTTCAAATATTCCCCCTTTGTTTTGCTTACTCCATTCCGCTGATTCTTTTTCCATTTTGTGATAGAAAGTAACACTGTCCAAGCAATCTTTTCTATCCGTGAAAACAAAAAATGGCCAGTCTTTTTGTTCAAATTTGTTGGTCCATATTCTATATACGGCATAGCGATCAGAGGCTTGTAGCTGATCAATTTGTTTTGTAAAGTTCGAATAGTTTTCAAGACCCTTAGAATTTTGAATCAAAGGCCGTATGTGCTTAACATCCGTACAAAGTACACAATAATCAAAGGCTTCGTTATTTACAGTGAATCCAGAATCAGTTTTTTCTAACTCATTAATCGGAGTGGAAGTCTTGATTTGTACCCCATGATTGATCATGAATTTGGCCGCCGGATCAATGAAGGTATATTGAAAATCATCATCCAGGACATCATATAAGAGTCCATGGTCATTGCTTAGGAAATAAAAATGAAATCCTTTGATCAATTCCCCCATGCTCATTTTATCTGGCTCCGAAAAGAAAGCCCTCGCGAATGTATTGAATACCAGTCTCATTTTTTGAGGCATTCCCGTCTTTTTTGCAAATTTCTCAAAGCTGAGGTGATCGTATTTTTTAAAAGTTTTCTGCTCACTGAACTTTAAAAGTTGGATAAAAGGGAGACTCTTTGGACTTACGAATGTTTTCCAATTCATTACACCCTCTTTTCTCAAATCCCACACATTTAAACCTGGAGTTTCATCTAAATTCTTGAACCCCATTTGATCTCCATTTTGTAAGAGAATGATATAGTCCTCTATAGGGATAAGATATTTATAGGCATCTATCTTTTTGAGGTAGTCTCTTAAATTATAGTATTGTCGGAAAAATGCATGAAAACCATGCTCCGCCCTTAGCTTTTCACCTTTGCTTTCAAATTCCCAGGAGCCAACCTTTCCTCCAAGGAAATGTTCTTTTTCGAATAAGGTAACCGAGAAACCCTTTTCTGCAAGATTAGATGCTGCAGAAATACCGGCAATACCTCCGCCAATGACAGCAATCTTCTTTTTGGTTAGTGATATTTCTGATTTTTCAGTATCTACTGAGTTGAGGGGTACTTTATAGTATTTGAGCTTCTTCTCTATTTTCTTTTTCAGTTGCTTTCTCATAAGGCTGTGTATTCTTTTTCCATAATTTGATGAACTCCAGTGAAACTTCATCTGAAGGGGTGATCAAAAGATCATGACCTGGTTTTTCGTCTTTGACTTTTTTATTGCTTTCCAAAAATGCGATATCTTCTTGTACGATACGGATGGATTTCTTCAGCATAAACCATTTTGCGAAAAAGAAAAGAGGGAAACCATTAAATATCTTTTTCCATGCGGTAATTTGACACATTCGAACAGTATCTTCATCAACCTGATAAAAATGCTCATAAATGACCAATCTTCTTTTCTTAAAATGAATGTCGAGCATGGAAGAATGTGGAAACCAAAAACCAAATTTGGTCAGTATCTTTTTTTCAAATCCAAAATAAAATTTCTCAAAAATACTTCCTTCATTGTGTCGGTAGTATTCACCTTTCAAACTTTCGTCTTCTACCTTTAGATTGAATGCAACTTCTTCACCATGAAGATTCCCCATGATTCCTTTAATACTGTTCCTATGTACATGATTGATATGATAAGCATCAATTAAACTTTCTGCAATCAATTGTAGATCTCCTTTTATATCATGGTAATTATAAACAAAAGGGTAATCATCTAATTCGTACATCGGGGGTATTTTTTCTTCATCAATCAAGCTTACATCTCCTATCCAAACCCAAACACATTGATGCTTGACTAAAGTATTGTAGTTGCCAGTTTTAACCGATTTTGGAATACCCTGGTCTTGTGGGAGAGATGGAATACAAGCACAT
This sequence comes from Crocinitomicaceae bacterium, assembly GCA_041392305.1. Classification (GTDB taxonomy): domain Bacteria; phylum Bacteroidota; class Bacteroidia; order Flavobacteriales_D; family Crocinitomicaceae; genus JAGQYP01. The sequence continues at coordinate 130,878 of JAWKMJ010000005.1, read as the reverse complement.
TTTCCATCACCTTGAAATTCCCAACCATGGTAGGCGCATTTGATGTGTTCACCTTTTACATAACCCAATGAAAGATTTACATTACGATGACAACATCGGTCTTCCAAAACATGAATTTTACCGGATTCAGTCTTAAATATGACAAATTCCTTACCAAGTATCTTTTTTGGAAGAGGATTCTGCTTTTCAAGTTCTGGCAACAAAGCTGCTAAATACCATCGATTTTCTATCATTTCCCGAGGACTTTCGAGATAAACAAAATTGAAGGAAAAATGTTTAAGGATAAGAGAAAAAAAATCCAGGAAAGATTAAACAGAAATTTACTTCTTGGAGCCTTTTGGATTTAAAAACCAAATCCCAACGGTTACCCAGAGGGTGTTGGGACGTGCATCCAAATTATAGGTTGTTCCATTAATATCCATACTAGACTTGTACTTACCAATCCCAACCTGATAGTTCACATCTACATACATCCTCCAAAAATCAACTCCCAAACCAAACTGAGCACCAAAAGAACCGGCATTAAAATTGTTCTTTAATTCAGTCCAATGATTGCTTCCTGAAAAAGTTGGAAACTGAAATGTATATAATGGCCCAAAACCAGCATGCATAACTTTTAGAAAGTGAAAATTCAACATCAAAGGGATCGTAATATCAGAGAAATTGCCTTTTACAACATCATCAATACCTGTATCCTTCACTTGTAATTCAGTTGAGCTATAAGAGAATAAAAATTCCGGTTGAATTGAAAAAAACTTGATTCGAAACCTTGTAGATAAACCAAGATTGAATCCCCAATAATTATCTTTTAATGATTCAATACTGCTAAAGTCTGAAAAAGAAGGGGAGTACATATTGACTCCCGCCTTAAATCCTATATTAAACATCCTTTGGCTCACCCCATTGAACCCTAAAAAAGCAGCCAATAAAAGAATAATTATTTTTTGTTTCATTCGTTAATAGAATATCGTGTAAGTTCTTCCTCGGTAGGTAGCGACAAAACTCCAGTCACAATTCCCGTTTCCATAATCAACCCCGATATCATGATTCAAAGAGGAAAGATCAATATTAAGCTGGCCTGAAACCGGGTATTTGCATCCCACAATATAGTAAACTGGAGAAACCGTATTAATCGAATACGACCCGCCCTGATCATTGGTTCCGGATGCTGTCCCAGTAATTGTGTATTCGTCATCAAAAATATTTAATGGTGTATCATGACCTTGAACCCATGTTCTTACCCTGTCAGACATATAAGTAAACACTTCTCCTGTGGGCTTGGTAATGGTTCCATCTATGTCAACGGTGAAATAAGGATTCCCGTTTCCATCATTTCCGTTATTGGTTACGACTTTTGTTCCCTCAACTTTGTAATCATTTACATAATAATCCTGAGGCGTATGCGTAATCACCGTACCCGTTTGGCCATAAGGACCTGTAAATGTTGTAACAATTGCACCTCTTCTATTTTTGCCATCATCACACAGACAGTTAGTCGTTCCAAAGTCAATAACAATTACCTTAGGGTTCGAACTTGTATCGATTGTAATGGTGGCACAATTTTGCTTGCCTTTGTAGTAAACTAAATTACCATCAATGGCTTGATCAGTCATATTGGTCATTTCTGTAAATGCTGATTCACCAACATAATTATTTCTAAGATCATCCTGATTGTTGAATTTCCCCCAATTACAGCCAGTTAAAATTGTCCCAAGGAAAGTAATAGCAACTAATTTTTTCATGTGTTTTAATTTTTAGATAATGATTCTTCGATGTGGCTAAATTTACAAAGAGTATGCCATATTTTCAATTAAATCAACTGAATATTATATCTTTGCGAAGAATTTTGGTTGTCCCATTTTGGGATTGAAAAGGGAATTTGGTGTAAATCCAAAACTGTTCCTGCAGCTGTAAGTTCTCCAATACCTGAAAAATACCACTGTTTCCAGAGGAAATGGGAAGGTTTTCAGGACAAGGGAGCAAGTCAGAATACCTGCCACAATTCACGTTAATTCAAGGCTTTCAGGACAAAAGCTGGGATTTTGACAAGGTCAGATTCTATTTTTTTCCCGAAAGTGTATGGTTTCATTTTTAAAAGTTTCATTCAATGAAAAAACTTTACACTTCGGCTAAACTCATGGGTATTACTGTAGCCCTGAGTTTGAGCCCTTCCTTATTTGGACAAGTTACAGTAGATTTTGAAGACCGATTAACTCAGGTAGACACATTTTGGAATGGTTCGGATGGAAATCCATCGTATTCATCAAACGGGGCAGTTTTTAATTTGCTCTACGACATGGGTTTCATGAGTTGGGATGGGTTTGCACTTTCATCTATGAGAGACGATACGACATCTGGTTGGGGGAATCAATACAGTTCTTTTAGTGGGGGTGGCCATTCTTCTGAAGACTACGCAGTTTTTTTTCCCGGATTTGGAGGGCCTAAATTCATAGAGTTTGCAACGGATGTAAATTTTGCCGGATTTTACATAAATAACTCTACCTATGCTGCTATATCAATGAGAGATGGGGATGCATTTGGAAAACAATTCGGTTCACCAAACAATGCTGATGGCCAGCAAGACGGAACCAATGGAGAAGACTGGTTTTTATTAAGTATTTTTTCGATCGATGCTATGGGTAACCGACAGGATTCTACGGGGTTTTATTTAGCTGATTTCCGATATCCAAATTCACAGGATGATTACATTGTAGACCAATGGACCTATGTAGATCTTTCGAGTTTAACGGCGGGTAGAAAGTTGGAGTTTTCTTTTTCATCGAGTGATGTAGGACAATTTGGAATCAACACTCCAACTTATTTTGTGATGGATGATTTTAGTTTCAACCCAGTATTAGGTTTTGAAGAAAATTCAGTTGAACAGTTAAAAATATACCCCAATCCAACACCCCAATCATTTCAAATTTTTGGAGTGGATTATGATGAAGTCCGCATTCTCGATTTCGCTGGAAGGCTGGTACTCCAAGCTAGTGGGAATTCTTCTGATATTGCCGTTACACAGTTGAATAAAGGGGTCTATTTTGTAGAGGCTTATGACAAGAATATACTCAAGGCAAGGGGGAAAATGATTAAGGAGTAAGTTGAAATTCAGAATTTTCATACTGATTATTTTAGGAGTTTCCGGTTCGGTCTATTCTCAAATGGACACCAATAGGGTGCACCTACAAACAGTTGAAATCGAATCGGATTCACTTGCAAAAAAAGCCTATCCCAATATGGTCTATCTGGAATACAATTCAGATGAAATTCAAAATGAGGCGAATGACGATTTGGGCACTTTACTAAGTCGATCTTCAAGCGTAACATTGAAAGATTATGGAGGTATAGGCGGTTTAAAAACGATTTCGGTTAGGGGCTTTTCTTCCAATCATACAGGCGTTTTTATCGAGGGATTGCCTGTTCTCAATCAACAAACGGGAACAATCAATCTTGGAAATTTAAGAGCTGAAAATATGAGCGGAATTCAGTTTGGAATAGGAGGAATGAATGAACCTACTTTGCCTGTTAGAGCAAATGCTTATGTAAGTATGATAAATATTATTCCCTCTGAATTAAGGACAGATTATCAGGATTTGAAGATGCGTTTTAGTACTTCCTATGGGAGTTTCAAAACATTTGAGCCCTTTTTTGGAGTGAATGCCAGGTATGGAAAAAACAAACGAAGTCGACTAGGAATCAATTTGCGTTATTTGTATTCTGATAGTGATTATCCTTTTACTCTAGAAAATGGAGGGAAGACTATTTCTGGAGAAAGGATGAATTCTCGTGTAAGAACCATTCTAGGGAATTTTGGTGGAAATCATAGTTTCAAAAATGGTCAATTGAGTTATAGGCTTTCTTACTCTAAAGATTCCAAACAGTTGCCCGGTGCGGTGATTCTTTATGACTCAACTGAATCAAGACAACAATTGGAGAATCAAAATGCAAGTGCTCAAATAAAGTACTTTCATTTTGGGCAAAAATGGTCTCTGCTATCTTTTCTGAGCTATCATACCGATCAAACAGAATATAAAGATCCTGACTATTTAAATTCTTCCGGAGGGCTTGACGACAACTACTTACAAAACAATTTGTTGGGAGGTTTTAATTTAACTTTCAAACCGGCAAAAAGACTTGAGATTCTTGTGGGATTGGATGAAGCTTTTTCCAAACTGGCTTCGAACAAAGTGACTCTGGATCGTACTTGGAGAAGTGATCTTAGAGCAATGATTGGTTTGAACTATTCTGTATGGCGAATTAAATTTCAAGCAAATGCCCTATTGGCCTATATAACGGATCAAAATGCAGGAATTGAAACTTTTCAAAGCACCAAGGTTAATCCATTTTTCTCTATAGGGATGTATCCACTTAAAAATTCTCTTTTTCATATTCGGATTTTTTACAAAAACAGCCTGCGACCACCAACAATCAATGAATTGTATTACAATCAGATTTTGAAGAACGTAGAACCAGAAACGGCCCATCAATTGGATATTGGACTTTCCTATAAAACGGAAAAATGGACTTGGTTTGAGTACTTTGTTTTGGGGGTGGATTTTTATAAAAATTTTGTTCGAAATAAAATTATTCTGATCCCCACTCAAAACTTATTTGTCTGGTCTGTACAGAATATTGGTAAGGCCGATATTACAGGTGTTGACTATTATTTTCAATTCAAGACCAGCGAAGAGAAAAAGTATCGAGTTTCATGGGATTTTAAATATACCCTCCTGATTGCCAGAGATATTACAGATGTCAACTCGAAAACGTACAATGATCAGTTACCTTATACTTCAAAGGATAATTTATCCACGACTGTTGGTTTTGAGTTTCTTGATTTTGGAATAAGTTGGGGAATCAACTATGGGGGGCCGAGGTATGCATTAGCTGAAAATATTGAGGCGAATGAATTACCCTCCTACTTTATTAATGATCTTTCAGTTTACTACAATTTTAAATTTAAAGAAGAAAAACACTTACTTCGCATTAAATTTGACGTTAGAAATATTTTAAATGAACAATACGTTTTGGTGAAATCGTTTCCTATGCCGGGAGTAAACTACAATGTTAAACTAGTTTATGAATTTACTCGTTAAAATAGCACCACTTCTACTTCTCTTTATGAGTTGTAAAAAGAAAGATGATCCTAAAGGAAATCAGGTTTTCCTTGAAAAAGGAGTACTTGTTCTTAGTGAAGGGTTGTTTCAGCAAAACAATGCTTCCCTAACCTATTACGATGATAAATATGATGTTCTTCATCAAAGTTTTTACTTGAATAACAATGATGAAATGTTAGGTGATGTTGCAAATGATATGCTTCGTTATGGAGGCAAAATCTACATTGTTCTTAATAATTCAAATTTGATTACAGTTTTGGATGCTTATTCTGGAGTTGTTTTGAAAAAAATACCCATGACAGATTCCGGAACTGGGCGCTCTCCAAGAAATATTGTAGGATATGAAAATAAGATCTATGTCTGTTCTTTTGATGGAACGATAATTAAAATGGATACCTCAACACTATATCCCGAAAATATCATTCAAATAGGTCGAAATCCAGATGGCATGGCGATTTCAAATGGAAAATTGTATGTTAGTAATTCTGGAGGATTGGACTTTCCTAATTATGATATGACAGTGTCGGTTATTGATTTACAGTCATTTCAAGAATTAAACAGAATTACAGTAGGTAAAAATCCTGGGAGTATTGTATCAGATTTTGAAGGAGATATTTATTTGATAAAAAGAGGAGATTACGGTTCTGATTCAACTCGTTTATTAAGGATAGATCCTCTTTCGGGAGTTGTAGTTCAAGAGTTTTCTGGTTTAAATATAACCCAGATTTTTTCTACCGGCATGGGAATTTACTTTGTCCATACGGATGCCTATGGAAATCATCCAAAACTTGGTGTAATAGATACTGATACTGAGATGGTCACGGATTCAAACTGGTTCGATATTTCACATGTTCAGACTTTGTATGCGATACATGTAGATGAACCAAATTCTTCGATCTATTTGATGGATGCTCATAATTATTCCTCCTCCGGAACTATTTATGTTCATTCCTTTTCGGGAAGTTTGATCAGACAAATAAATACTGGTTATTTACCTAAAAAAGTGGTGATTTTTGAATAAGATTTGCTCTTTATTATTTGGTATGATGTCTTTTTTTGTTTTGGGACAATCTTTTGCTCCAGCTGCAGGAGAAATAGGGTCTAATGCAATTCATAAAGATTCCTCATTATTTATAGCCTGGGCAAATGGTGTTGTACTTCATCGAGGATATTTAAATGCAGCAGATACAAATTATCAAATTTCAGGCAATAATAAAGCTTCTTTTGGTTCGCCATCGGATGCCATAGGAATGGCAGAAGGAAACCCCAACTCAATTGTTTCTTTGGGCGATGGAGGAGAAGCTATACTTTTATTCGATAGTCCAATTGTGGATGGCCCGGGCTATGATTTCGCTGTATTTGAAAATAGCTTTTCAGATACTTATTTGGAATTGGCTTTGGTATCGGTCTCTTCTGATGGTATTCATTATGCTACTTTTGATGCGATTTCAGAAACCAGTGTTGCCAATCAAGTGGGTCCTTACAGCACTTTAATGCCTGAATATCTGCATAATCTGGCCGGTAAATACAGAGGAGGATTCGGAACTCCATTTGATTTGAGTGAGCTTTCAGGTGATCCATTAATCGACCTGCAGCAAATTCGTTTTGTGAAAATTATAGATTGTGTAGGTTCGATAGACCCAAATTTTGGAACACTCGATAGTCAGGGGAATTGGATTAACGATCCTTTCCCGACTCCCTGGGAATCAGGAGGGTTTGATTTGGATGCTGTTGGAGTTATTCATAATCAGGAATGGCTGAATACTGCTTCCCTTTCAACACGATCTTATTTGGTTTATCCCAACCCTTCAAACGGGAATTTTAAAGTGGAAAAGTCTACTCCTGGAAATGCTCATTTCGTTCTAATAGATCAATTCGGTCGAATTATAGACAAAGGGTCTTTTATCGGATTGGAATACGATTTAAATCTACTTTTGTCTAATGGAATATACTGGTTTCGTCTTTCTGAAAATGGACAATCCCACTCCATGAAATTGATTATTCAAAATTGATTTATTTAGATTAGTTCTAAATACTATTGATTTCAATCAAATTAGGTTGTAAATTTGTTGTTCGACAGACTATGGAATTAACAGCAGAAAATATACTTGAGGCGCTAAAGAATGTGGTGGAGCCAGACTTAAAAAAGTCAATCACCGAATTGAATTTAGTGTCAGATATTGAGATTGAAGGGAAGAAAATATCCTTTTTAGTTAAAGTTTCTAATCCAGCCATGCATGCCAGAACCCGAATGATAGAGGCTTTGGAGTTCGCATTGGAAAGAGCCTTTGGAAAAGAAATTGAAGCAGATATCAAGATTGAAGGATTACCAAAAGATCGACCTCAAGAACAGAGAAAACATCTAAGTGAAGTAAAAAATGTGATTGCCATTGCTTCTGGAAAGGGAGGGGTTGGAAAATCTACGATTACTTCAAATTTAGCTGCTGGGTTGGCAAAAAAAGGCTACAAAGTTGGTCTCATTGATGCAGATATTCATGGTCCGAGCATGCCTACCATGTTTGACTTGGTTAATGCACGACCTAGATCCGTTGAAAAGGATGGTAAGAAGATGATCGTTCCCATTGAAAGTTATGGAGTGAAGATTTTATCCATGGGATTTTTCGTGGAGCCGAATCAGGCCATCGTATGGAGAGGATCCATGCAGTCCAAGGCTTTAACCCAAATGATCAATGACGGAGATTGGGGGGAGTTGGATTATCTTTTACTGGATTTACCTCCAGGAACGGGAGACATTCAATTAACATTGGTTCAGAATATCCAGTTAACAGGTGCGGTAGTGGTAACTACTCCACAGGAAGTTGCTTTAGCTGATGCAAGAAAAGGAATTTCCATGTTCCGAAATGAAAACGTAAATGTGCCGATCATTGGATTGGTAGAAAATATGTCTTGGTTCACACCGGAAGAATTGCCAAATAACAAATACTACATTTTTGGAAAAGATGGTGGAGTAGGTTTGGCAGAGCAGATGAAGGTCAAATTATTGGGTCAGATGCCATTATTGATGAGCGTGAGAGAAGGTGGAGATGTAGGTCATCCAGCCGTTTTGCAAGAAGGAACAGAGAATGCCAGGATATTTGAAGAATTAGTTGATGCATTTGTAGACCAGGTAAAATGGAGAAATGAAAATTTACCTAAAACCAGATTAGTAGAAATCACAAGAAGGTAGCATATGAGTCCAGTTGAAAATAAAGAGCTTCATCAGAAAATTGAAGCCGGGTTGCAGGAGATTAGACCTTTTTTACAATCCGATGGAGGAGATTGTGAGTTTGTAGAAATCACAGAAGACTTCATTGTTCGAATTGAATTGAAAGGAATGTGTGCTGATTGCAATATGAGCGCAACTACTGTGAAAGGTGGTATCGAAGAAACAATTAAAAGACATGCTCCCGAGGTGAAGGGAGTTGAAGCTATTTCCATTTAGTCCTTAACTTATTCTAATCTTATTTTAACAAATAAGAAGAAATTATGACCATTCGATATTTTATCGAAGTCCCCGTTATTTAACACTTTTTCCGCTTTTTTTTTGAATTAGGATTCAAATTTCAGGGGATATTTGGCTCAGACAAAACAAGATAAGTTTTGTATCTTACCGCGAGATTACTTAAAAACCGTTAAAATTTATAATTCAAGTGTTATGAAAAGAGTTACTTTGATGAGCTCGTTCATGGCTATTTTGCTATGTTCGATGGTCTTCGGTCAAGGTTCGGTTAAAGTAGGAAACTACTTTACAGATAGTCCAACTTACGTTCCAGCAAGCGAAGCACCGCAATACATTCACACTACTAAGTCCAGAAAAATACTCATTGACCTAAACGAATTGAAATCCAAGCTTCCATTGGCGGAACACAGAGACCGTCAGGGGATTGGAAGTTCAGTTTACATGTATATTCCTGATCCGGATGGTGGTCAGAGAAGATACCGCGTGTTGCAGAACACAACTATGGCAGAGGGATTGAAAGAAGAATTCCCAAACATCAGAACCTTTGATGTGATTGCCGAAGACGATCCCAACATTCATGGGAAGATCGATTACACCCTTTTTGGTTTTCATGCGATGATTACGATTCCTGGGAAAGGAAAATTCTTCATTGATCCTGTTTATCATGGAGATGATCAAATCCACATGGCTTATTGGAAAGCCGATTTCTATACAGATAAAAACGCTGTATGTGAATTCGAAGGAAATTCCGATTTAATGGATGTAGATCCTTCAGTAACGAGACAGTTTGGAGATTGTCAGTTAAGAACATATAGATTGGCATTATGTGCAACAGGAGAATATACAACTTTCCAAGGAGGGACAGTTGCTGCTGCAGCTTCTGCACAAGTAACAACGATGAACCGCGTAAATGGGGTATATGAAAGAGATATGGCCATTACAATGGTAATCGTAGCAAATAACAATAATATCATTTATACCAATTCTGGATCCGATCCATTTACAAACGGAAATCCTAGTTCCATGATTACACAATGTCAATCGACTTGTGACTCTCAAATTGGATCAGCAAATTATGATATCGGCCACGTATTTGGAACCAACTCTGGTGGATTAGCTGGATTAGGTGTTGTATGTAACAACGGATCTAAAGGAAGAGGAGTGACAGGTTCTGCTGCACCAGTGGGAGACCCATTCGACATTGATTATGTTGCACACGAAATGGGACATCAGTTTGGATGTAATCATACATTTAATAATTCTTGTAGTGGAAATAGAAATAACAGTACTGCTGTTGAGCCAGGATCAGGATCAACAATTATGGCTTATGCTGGTATTTGTCCTCCAGATGTTCAGAGTAATTCAGATGATCATTTTCACGGGATTTCTTTACAGGAAATGGACGCACACATTTTAAGTACTTCTTGTCCGGTGGTAACATCATTGTCGAACAATCCTCCAGTGATTACTGCGACCACAACTAATTTCTACGTTCCTGCAAACACACCATTTGCATTAACTTGCACGGCTACAGATCCGGATGGTAATACCTTATTGTACTGTTGGGAGCAAATGGATAATGAAATTTCAACTCAAGCACCAGTTGCGACGGCTACAAATGGACCAAATTATCGTTCAAATAGTCCGGTAACAAGTCCAACTCGTTATTTTCCAAATCTTGTAGATTTAAATGCAGGTAACCTTACACCAACTTGGGAAGTGACGCCTTCTGTGTCAAGATCAATGGATTTTAGAGTTACTGTTCGTGACCAAGCAGCTGGAGGTGGATGTACTGATCACGCTGATATCGCGATGAATACTGATGCCACTGCGGGTCCGTTTATTGTAACTTATCCAAATGCAACAGGAATTACTTGGAATGCTTTAACTACCGAAACAGTAACGTGGAATGTAGCAAATACTACAAATGCCAATGTAAACTGTCAGAATGTAGATATTTTCCTTTCCATTGATGGAGGTCAAACTTATCCAACTCAACTAGCGGACGATGTACCTAATACAGGGTCTTACACTGTTACAGTACCCAATACTCCTTCGGCAACTTGTCGTGTGATGGTTATGGCTCAGAACGGAACTTTTTTCGATATTTCTGATAATGATTTCGAGATTCAAGGCGCCTCATTTGATTATACTTTGGCATGTACATCGCCGAGTCAAACTGTTTGTCAAGGTGTCAATGCTCAATACACAATTGATATTGGTAGCATCGGTGGGTATTCTGATAATGTAACGCTTTCTCTTTCCGGTTTACCTGGTGGAGCAAGCTCTGCCTTTACAACCAATCCGGTTACACCTGCTGGTTCTTCAACATTGACTATATCGGGTACAGCTGGAGTTACACCTGGAGTTTATAATCTCACTCTTCAAGCAAATTCAACAAGTGGGACAAAACAAATCGCATTGACCTTAACTGTATCTGCAGGTTCTTTAAGTTCTGTAACATTAACTTATCCAACGGATGGTCAGACAGGAGTTGCTTCTCCTATCAACTTCCAGTGGTCGGATGCTGGTCCAGGAGCAACTTACGATGTTGAAATTGCATCGGACCCAGGTTTCGCGAGCATTGTATCTAATCCCACCGGACTCGCAACCAATTCCTATGTGGAATCAGGACTTTCGGCTGGAACCATGTATTATTGGAGAGTCACTGCAAATAATTCTTGCTCAACGGCACCCGCTTCAGCTAGTTTCTCATTTGAAACGAGCACATGTAATACTTATGCAAGTACAGATGTACCGAAAACTATTTCTGCCTCAGGTACACCAACGGTAACTTCTACATTGGTTATTTCAGGTGCAACTGGAACAATTCAAGATTTGGATGTGGTAGATTTGATTGGTCAACATACTTGGATCAGTGATATTACGATTACATTAACTTCTCCCTCAAATACAACGGTTACATTATTTGATGGTGTATGTAATAATGAGAATGATTGGGATCTGAATTTTGATGACGGAGCGACTCCGGGAGCTTTACCTTGTCCACCAGTTGGAGGAGGAACCTATCAACCAGTGGATGCCTTAAGTGCTTTCAATGGAGAAGATCCTAATGGAACTTGGACACTTACTGTTTCGGATGGAGCAAATCAAGATGGAGGATCACTGGATTCTTGGGGATTGGCCATTTGTTTAGGAGTATGTAATCAAGCATCAACTCCAACTTTATCTGCTACCGCAACAAATGTATGTCCAAATGGATTATCTACACTTTCGATCACTTCAGGTAACTTAAATGATGCAACAGATTGGGAGTGGTACTCCGGATCTTGTGGAGGTACAACTGTTGGAACGGGAACCAGCTTGAATGTTAACCCAACTTCAACAACAACATATTATGTTCGTGGAACAGGTGGATGTGTTGGAACAGCTGCAACTTGTACTCCTATCACTGTAAATGTATTCACTCCTTATAATGGAACTGTGAATGCGACTTTCTGTAATGGGGATACTTATACTTTCCCTGATGGATCAACAACAACGACTACAGCATCGAATACGACTGTTTTGACAGATCAAAATGGATGTGATTCAACGATAAACACAAATGCAACGGTTGTTTCTTTGAGTTTTACAGTTTCGGTTAGTGGATTTACTTTGTCTTCAAACCAAAGTTCACAAGCGACTTACCAATGGATCGATTGTAACAACGGAAATGCTTTGATAGCTGGAGAAACAAATCAAAGTTATACGGCTACAGCAAATGGAAGCTATGCAGTTATTGTGACTTCAACTGTAGACGGAAACTGTGAGGTGACTTCTCCATGTGAGACGATCACTGGAGTGGGAATAGGAGAAAATGAGGAGAATTCCATCTCTATCTATCCGAACCCATCAGATGGAAAATATATTGTGAAATTCACTGGTATGAATTTGTTTAGCAATATGGAAATCACAGATGACAGAGGAAGAATCGTTTACAAAAAAGAATTGAATGGTGAAATGGAAATCAACTTGGATCTTACGAATGAGGCTCAAGGAGTGTACATCATGAAAGTTCGAAATGATAGCGATCTTAAAATAGTGAAGCTGATCAAACAATAATCAGTATTTATTTGAATAGGAAAAGGGAGTCGATGGACTCCCTTTTTTTCTATTCGAATTTATATTAATTTAAAATGAATCCTACTCCTGCAGTTGTATTTGTTTGACTATCAATTAAAATAAAAGCTCCATTGCCTTTGTTTTCATCGTAGGAATCATAAAATAGAGGTTTATTAACTTTTAGTTGAACCTTACCGATATCGTTTAAATTCAATTCAGTCACTTCCGTTGTTTCTCCGCTAAAATCAGTCGCTAAAATGGAATCAATCGACTCTATTTTTGTTGCTACATTATTTACCCCGTGTTGCAAATAATATTTGGATAGTGGTTTAAGTGGATTGTTGTCCATCCAGCAAATAGTGGCATTGAGTGATTTACTCACTTTAGGTATTTCATTGGATTTTACGATCATGTCCCCTCTGGAAACATTTACATTATCTTCTAATGTAATGGTCACAGAAGAACCTCTTTTGGCCGTTTGAAATTGCTCATTAAAAAAGTGGATTTCTTTTATTTTTGATTTCGTTTCCGAAGGTAGAATCACCACTTCATCACCTACAGATAAATCCCCTCCATAAATTTTGCCGGCATACCCTCTAAAATCGTGGTATTCATCTGTTTTTGGTCTGATCACCGTTTGTACGGGAAATCTTGCTTGCGCTTCTTCAAAAACATCTTTGTTTTCAATTTTTTCTAGATGCTCCAACAAAGTTTCTCCTGTATACCAGTTTGTGTTTTCTGATTTCTTCACCACATTATCACCTTTCAATGCCGAAATTGGTACGAAAGTGATATTCTGATTTTTGTAGGAAGCCGAATCAACCAATTGTTGTATTTGATCTTTTATTTCATTGAACCGAGCTTCCTCAAAATTCACTAAATCCATTTTATTGACAGCTACAATGATCTCCTTTACACGCAATAAATTATTGATAAAAAAGTGTCGTTTAGTTTGTTCGATCACCCCATTTCGAGCGTCCACTAAAATAATGGATGCTTGAGAAGTCGAGGCTCCGGTAACCATGTTTCGAGTATATTCAATGTGACCCGGAGTATCCGCAATGATGTAGGATCTTTTATTTGTAGAAAAGTAGATATGAGCCACATCAATTGTGATGCCCTGTTCCCTTTCTGCTACCAAACCATCTGTTGCCAAAGAAAAATCCAAGTAATCGTATCCTTTAGATCGACTATTTTTTTCAATTGCCTCCAATTTATCATCAGTCAATGAATTCGTATCATACAAAATCCGACCAATCAAAGTGGACTTTCCATCATCCACACTTCCTGCTGTTGCTATTTTAAGTACTTCCATTTTTTTTAAGATTTTGAGACTGCAAGACTACAAGATTTTCAGATTGCAAGACTTTCAGACTAATAGATTGATATTTAATCTTCTAAATCAATTCAATTTCTAACTAAGTCTTTTACCCATTTTTAATTGTTAATTTTTCATTGTCTTTTCTCTGTTGTCTTTTGTCTAGAATCTATCATCTAGTATCTATTGTCTATTGTTTAATTATTTTTTCTTGCTCTTGCTCCCAACTCTTGCTCTTGCTCCCAACTCTAAAAGTATCCTTGTTGTTTCCTTTTTTCCATTGCTGCTTCCGATCTTTTATCGTCGATACGAGCACCTCGTTCAGATATTTTCGATTCTCGAATTTCTCTCACTACGTCTTCAATGGTGAAAGCATTGGATTCGACTGCTGCGGTACAAGACATGTCTCCGACAGTTCTGAAGCGAACAATTTTTTCAAATACTAATTCATTATCTTCTCTGTAGACATATTCGTCATTAGCAGACCAAATGAGTCCGTCTCTTTCAAAAACAGGTCTTCTGTGCGCAAAATAGATGGATGGAATTTCGATACCTTCTTTTTCAATGTAGGACCAAACATCTAGTTCCGTCCAATTTGAAATAGGGAAGACGCGCACATTTTGTCCAAGATCTATCCTTCCATTCAACATATCAAAAACTTCGGGTCTTTGGTTTTTTTCATCCCATTGTCCAAAATCATCTCGAACGGAGAAAATACGTTCTTTAGCTCTTGCTTTTTCCTCATCACGACGAGCTCCACCAATACAAGCATCAAAACCGAATTCCTCGATGGCATCCAAAAGAGTTTCTGTTTGGAGCATGTTTCTGGAAGCGTATTTTCCTGTTTCTTCTTTTACACGTCCAGCGTCAATGTTGTCCTGTACATTTCTCACGATCAATTCCAAACCTAATTCCTCAGCCAAATTGTCTCGGAACTCGATGGTCTCCGGAAAATTATGTCCTGTATCTACATGTAGCAGAGGAAAAGGGATTTTAGCAGGATAGAAAGCTTTTTGAGCCAATCTCACCAATGTGATTGAATCCTTTCCACCTGAAAACAACAGAACCGGCTTCTCAAACTGAGCCGCAACTTCTCGAATGATGAAGATGGCTTCGTTCTCTAATGCATTATTTTCTAATATATTTTTCATATCTAATTCTCTTAATTATTTTTCTTGCTCACTACTCTTGCTCTTGCTCCCTACTCTTGCTCACTTCTCTTGCTCACTTCTCTTGCTCAATTCTCTTGCTCTTGCTCAATTCTCTTGCTCACTACTCCTAAGCATGAAGTCCGCATTCTCTGTTCGACAATACCTTTGTTGGGTCGAAATATTTGAATTCATTTGGAAGATCATTTGAATTAAGATACTCATTTAATTCTTCATCTGTCCAATGGTAAAATGGGCTCACTTTGATTTTTCCATCTTTTCCTTTTGAAACAATATCGATGGAGTCTCTGAAAGCTGTTTGACCCTTTCTCAAATTCGTAAACCATAAATCTGGTTGATGTTCTTCCATGGCTCTTCGGAAGGGTTCCAATTTGACTTGTTCCGTGAATTCCTGGTGCTCTTCCGTATCCACTTCAGGTATTCCCATCAGCACATTTCGATAGCCAACTGAAATTTTGGGCACGTATATATCCACAGACAGGTCCAGCTGATCAATTAATTCTTTGGCATGTCTGTAGGTGTTTGGAGTATTGTACCCAGTATCACACCAAATGACCTTGATATCGGGTTTTACATTTGAAACCGCGTGCAAAATGGCCGATTCATAAGGTCTGAAATTTGTTGTAAGAACTGGTCTTTCAGAATTATTCATCGCCCATTCGATAATCTCTTTTGGAGACTTCTCTTTTAATTCGTTATTGATATTTTCCAGATTCATCATTTTTTATTTACCCCATTTAACATTGTTCCAAATTCTTTCATGAAAGAAATACAAGATCATCTTTGTGAATAATTCGATCGAACCAATGGAGAAAGCCAGAGTCAGTTCACCTGTAATTACCCAAGAAATAAGTATGGTGTCCAAAGTGCCCACTAGTCGCCAGCTAATCGATTTTACGATGCTTCTTAGGGGTTTGTCACCACTTGTTCGATCTTCTGTATAACCCGTGTTTCTTGCTATTGCTTGATCAATAATCATCTTAATTTTCTTTTAAACTTTAAACCCTATCGGATAAGTAGGGAATACAAAGGTAAATGAAAATCAATGTGTTCCAAATGTTTTTTAAAATTTTTTTCGAATTTGATTTAAGAAATGTCTGCTACAAGGTCGGCTAATGTCTTGTTTTTAAGGATTTCCAGAGTAGCGTCGCGAACTTCAATCATGAGTGCATGTACACTGCATTTTGTTTCATCAGGACAATCATCACATCTTTCATAGAAGTTTAAACTTACGCATGGAAGCATGGCAATTGGTCCTTCCAAAAGCCGAATCACATCGCTCATTTGAATTTTATCCGCATCTTTTAAAAGGTAATAGCCTCCTCCTTTTCCCTTTTTGGATCCAAGAAATCCAGCTTTTCGCATGCTCAAAAGGATCGATTCAAGAAACTTATGTGAGATGTTTTCTTCTTTTGAAATCGTAGCAATTTGGACAGGATTTTCTTTGTCCTGTTTAGCTATGAATGTCAAAGCCTTTAAACCGTATTTAGTTCTCTTGGAAAGCATAGTGCACGAATATAATTAAAAAAAGAGCGGAAATATGGAATCAAAAATGACATGTATCGTGGAATTCTAACTTAGACCGAAATGTTGGATTCGACAAAGAAAAAGGACCTTCCAAAAATGAATGCTTCTAAATAAGGGGATTTTCTTAATTTAGAATCGATTTCTAAAAATTGGTGATTTGACGAAACTAGTTGTGCTTCTATTTGTTTTTAATTTGAGTGTACTCTTGGGTCAGGATGCACAACGAATAGATAGTTTGTTAAATGTTGCCTCAACCTATCACTATCAGAATCCATCTAAAGCGGATTCACTTTATCAAGTTCTTTCGTTCGAGGCAAAGGAACTGAAGAACCCCACACTCATTGGTTTGGCCGAAAAAGGTAGAGGAATCGTTGCCGATGTAAGGGGGTATCCAGATAAAGCCATGCAGCATTATCAGAAAGCCTTCACTATTTTCATTGAAGCGAATGATTCGATGAATGCCTACAAAGTTAGGTACAACGAGGGAATCATTTACAGATCCAATAAAAAGGAAAATTTGGCTTCAAAAGCATTTATGGAATGTAAAGAAGTGTTTTTAAGATACAATTTTACTCCTGGAGTAATTCTAACGGATGTTAATTTTGGAATTCTTTTGTTTGACAAGAAAGATTACCACGGTGCTTTAGAGAAGTTTCATAATGCGCTTGTTTTGCAAGAGGAAAGAGGGCATATGGATCCGAACATCTACATGAATATTGGAAATTGCCATTATTATCTAGACAATCAGGATAGTGCTTTTTATTATTTGGATAAGGCATACAATATGGCATTGAGTATTGGCAATTATGTAACAATTACGAATCTATCCAATACACTCGGGAAATTATATCTTAAGCGTGGGCAATTAAAGAAAGCAGAAGAATTGTTTTTACGAGAAATTGAGATTTCTATAGAAAAAGAACAATGGGACCGGGTTGGGGAAACAAAAATTAATATCTCAAAACTATATAAAAAGCTGGGTCTGTTTAAAGAAGCTTACACCTATTTAGTAGAAGGGGTAGATTTAAGAGATTCTCTTAAAAACAGTGAATTTTTAATGGAGCTTTCTGAGAAAGATGCGGTCATAGATAACGAGAAGAAACAACATGAAATCGCCTTGTTGGAGGAAAGAGATCAACGGTCACAAGAAGAAATTCTATATGGCAAAAAAACGAGAATCTATCTGACTTTGGTGGTTGGACTTGTCCTAATCGTTGCAGTATTGATTTTTGTTCAGAGTACTAAAAGAAGGCGAACCAACCGGATTCTAATCGAAAAAAACGAACAAATTGAGGAGCAGCATAAAGAAATAACGGACAGTATCAATTATGCTAAGCAAATCCAAACAGCCTTGCTAACTTCAGATGCTGAATGGGAGAAAATCAGTTCTGAATTTTTTATCCTTTTCAAACCAAAAGATGTTGTTTCGGGTGACTTTTTTTGGGCATTGGAATACGAAGAAGAGGAACTCTCTATATGGGTAGCTGCCGACTGCACAGGTCATGGTGTTCCAGGTGCTTTTATGTCGATGTTGGGTATTGGGTTTTTGAATGAAATTATTATTGAAAACAAAATTTTAAAACCCCAGGAAATTCTGAATAAATTAAGGGAAAAGATTATTGGGGCATTAAAGCAGAAGCATCTGGAAACAGAGCGCAAAGACGGGATTGATTTGGCCTTATGCGTTTGGGAGAAGAAATCCAATACCCTCCATTTTGCTGGGGCAAATAATCCGCTTTATATTGTGCGCAGGAAGACTGAAATTAAAGAGAATCAACGTCTTAAGGCTTCAAATGAAACGTATGGTTTATTAGAATTTTCCCCGGATAAAATGCCTGTTGGAGCGCACACTGGAGAGCTAAAATCTTTTCAACAATGTGAGATTGCGTTAAGACCCGGAGATATGATTTATACATTTAGCGATGGGTATGCAGATCAATTTGGAGGAACGAATGGAAAAAAATACAAATACAAGCAATTCCGAGATTTTTTGCTTGCTGTCAGTCATTTACCCACAAAAGATCAAAAAGTCGCATTAGATCAAGAGTTTGAATCATGGAAGGGTGCACTTGAACAGATAGATGACGTTTGTGTTATTGGTTTGCGAGTTTAAAATGTTCTTTTGGCTGATTCACTAAGTATTTTCCAATTTCAGCGGAATTTTCTGCAAAAATTCATTTTCCTTTTCTAAATTTGGTTGATTGCTGTGCAAGCAGAGAAAACAACCAAATTACAATTTAATTGACACATGAAATGAGAGTTTTACTTACGGGTGCATCTGGAACTGTTGGCTCTGAAACCTTAAAAAAACTTGGTTCAAATACCAGGTGTTGAAGTGCACGTTTTCGACACACCATCACGCAAAGCAAAAAGTACATTTGAAAAATATAAAGATCAAATTACTGTCCATTATGGTGATTTGAGAAATATTCAACAAGTCGACGAAGTATGTAAAAATATAGATGCAGTAATCCATTTAGCAGCTATTATTCCTCCACTTGCCGATGAAAAACCGGATTTTGCTGAATCTGTTAATGTAGGAGGTACGAAGAACTTAATTACATCGCTGGAGAAAAATTCACCAAATGCTTTTTTTGTCTATTCATCTTCCGTTTCTGTTTATGGTTGTAGAGTGGATCAACCTGAAATTAAAGTAGAAGATCAACTCCAAGCTTCACCTAGGGATGAATACGGAAAGACTAAAATTGAGGCAGAGAATTTAGTTAAAAATTCAAATTTGAGTTGGACTATTTTTAGACTGACAGCAATTATGGGTGTGGGGAATCATAAGGTAACTGGATTGTTGTTCGAAATGCCCTTAAATACAAAAGTTGAAATTTGTACACCTCAAGATACGGGAAGAGCTTTCGCCAATGCCATTGAAAAAAGAGACTTGCTTAATCACAATATCTTCAATCTAGGAGGGGGAGCAAAATGTAGAATCGAATACAAGGATTTTCTATCAAAGAATTTTGAGTTATTTGGCCTAGGTAAGGTGAATTTTCCTCAGTATTCTTTTGCAGAACAAAATTTTCATTGTGGAAATTACGCAGATGGGGATCAGTTGGAGTCCATTCTTAACTTTCGAAAATTAGACCTCAATGATTATTTTGAGATGGTCGAGAAATCAGTTCCAAAAGCTCAAAAAGTGATGACTTCCATGGTAAAATATCCGGTAAAGAAATACTTATTGTCTTTATCTAAACCCTATAAAGCTTTCAAATCTAAGAATCAACAGGATTTAGCGTATTATTTTAAAAATCAATCATGACAAAATTTGCTACCTTATTTCTCATCTTTATTCTTTCGCTTTCTGGATGGGCGCAGACACAATCGCTTCAAATTAAGATTACGAATATTAAAGAACTGAAAGGAACACTCCATGTAGGCATTTATTCAATTCCTGAAAATTTCCCTAAGGAGAATAAAGAATTTAAAAAACTTGTTTTTAAAGTGACCAATGAAGAGATGGTGAAACAAGTAAAAATACCAAAAGGGAAATATGCCATAAGTGTGTATCACGACAAGAATAGTGATAATATCTGTAATCAGAATAAATTGAAAATCCCATTAGAAGCTTTCGGGTTTTCCAATAATGTAATTCCTTTCTTTGCAGTACCTACATTTGGTCAATGTGCATTTAAAATTGAAGAAGCATCCAAAATGGTTAGCATTCGATTGATCCAGCCTATTGCCAAGCAATAAGAAATAAACGCATTATTTTCCATACAATTTCTTCTTGCAACTGGAACAAAGCTCTAGTTTTTCTTTGTCTATATTTTTAATGTTCTCATTTGCATCTCGCATCACACAAGTTGGACCATCTTCGCAATGTGGTAGGCCCAAGTTATGTCCCAATTCGTGCACTACGATTTTCTTCAATCGATCAATATAGTTTTGTCTTTTTCTAAGTCTGAATATGGATACCACACAAGTAGGACCCGGACAGGAACCCAATCCAAAAACACCCCAATCTTTGTATTTGCTGACAGGTTTTTTAATGTTGCCATTTTCATCACGATCTGTCATGCTAATGTCGAATTGAGATAATCCCATTAAATAATCAATACTATCAGGTTTCCATCTTTCTTGCATGTCCAATATGGAATCTGCTCTATATCTCGGAGACTTTATATTGATGAAAGCAGACTTTGGAAGTTTTTTCGGAGGATAAACCACTATTTTAAAACCGTACATATCATACAAGGTATTGATGACTGTATCCATTATCTCAGGTGGGATTTTTCCGTAAGGTTGAATGGCAACAACAACATCTTCAGGAGCTTTTTTAAGAAGTTGATTTTGACAGGAAAAAATAAAAAGGAGGATAACCAAAATCAGAAGTTTTTTCATAATTAAAAGTTGTAGCTTTTAGAATATAGTAAGATCCCACCTGAACGTTACGGAGATTAACACTTTTTGGGAATTACTCATAATTGAGTATTGTGATCCAGCTCAAGGCAAATTACTTTGGATCAAACTTTTAAACTATAACTAATATGAAGAAAATTTTACTATCGATGACCATTTTGGCTGGTTTGCAAGCAACTGCTCAAAATAAATGTCTATCGCATGATCATCATGAGCAAATGGTTCAATTTGATCCGAATACAGCAATAAGAAAACAACAAATGGAGGATTTTACAAATCAATGGATTCAAAATCATTCAGGTAATGCGAAATCAAGAGCAGCAATTTATACCATTCCGGTGGTTGTACATGTGGTATACAATACTGCAGGACAAAATGTGAGTGATGCCCAAATTTTGACTCAGATTGATGTACTGAACAAGGATTTTCAATTGATGAATTCAGACTCATTACAGCCTAGTCATCCTTTTTGGCAATACACGGCAAATTCACAGATCGAGTTTTGTTTGGCATCAAGGGATCCACAAGGAAATTTTACTACTGGAATTACCCGAACCCAGACTCAGGTGGTTTCCTTTAATGGTAATGGAGATGTGAAATTTAGTAGTACAGGTGGCGCTGATAATTGGGATCCTACTCAATACTTAAATTTATGGGTTTGTGATCTTGGAGCAAGTGGAGGAACTCTGGGTTATGCAACTTTCCCTTCTGATTTACAAAGTTACCCAGCAGAAGATGGAGTTGTAATTCACTATGAGTGTTTTGGAACAATAGGTACAGCTGGACAAGGGAATTATCAATACAATCATCTTGGAAGAACGGCTACGCACGAAGTGGGACATTGGCTAAATCTAAGTCATATTTGGGGGGACAATCAACCAAATTGTGGAGATGATTTTGTGGCAGATACGGAGCCTTGTGATGAACCCAACAGTGGTTACCCTTCTTTCCCACTTGACCCAAACAACCCTTGTGGGACTGGACCTAATGGGGAAATGTATATGAACTATATGGATTATGTTGACGATGACGCCATGGTAATGTTCACTTTTGGTCAATCTCAAAGAATGCATGCAGCACTAAATGGTCCAAGAAATGCAATTACTTCTTCTAATGGATGTGGTGCACCTTTAGGCATCGAAGAAAGTTTATTTGCGCAAAGTTTTGAACTATACCCTAATCCGAATAAGGGGCAATTTACAATTCAATTTCCAATGGAAAATTCAATAGGGGCAGAAATCAAAGTATACAATCTTGTTGGTGCGGAAGTGAAAACAATTTCAGTTTCCAAAATGAAAACCGTTCAAGCCGATTTAAGTAATTTGGAGGATGGAGTGTACTATCTTAAAATGAATTCATCGAAAGCTGGAATTGCAAAGAAAATTGTTATTAATCGATAACTTAATCTAATGAGGGTTCGTTTTTCGGGCCCTCCTTTTTCCTATGAAAACGATTATTTTTAGTCTTACAGCTATATACTTAACAGCTTGTGGCACAACTTCCAAAAGTGAGGAATCTTATCGCAATCAGCAAATTAATCAAAGGGACTGTGCAATAACAATTTATCTGATTTCTAAAGGTTCAGGAATAGATAGAGAAGCACTAAAATCTCTGGACGAATATCTGCGGTCTGCCAAAGAAAAGTACGGAACCAAAATAGAATCTACGACAGAACAACAGGGCAGGGAAGGAGAAAGAAAGTACTGTATCCAATTTCAACAAATGGAGGCCAAAATTGAAAATCAGATAAGGAATGAACTTGCAAAAATTGTGAATAACTCAGAGCTGGTGAGGATGAATTAATAAAAACACACACATGAAAAAGAGAAGCTACTCTATAGGGTAGCTTTTTTTGTTGTTTCTAGTTCGATTAATCGGTAATAATAGATAAAATACCCAATACTAAAAACCGCAAATGAGCTAAAAATGTGCCATAGAAAATGGGTGCCTTGAGGTAAAAACTCCGGAAAAGGATTTTCAGATGGATAGTCCAATATTCTGAAAAGTAATGAGAGAGATAAGAAAAGAAAACCTAAAATAATTAATCTTAGATGCTTGAAGTTATGGCGATAAAGAAGGATGTATATCGGAATGAAAAAAGAACAACCCACAAAAAAATAGCCTATGTTTGGAGCAATGGCTTTATTTGACTCATCTACTAAGAAGAGAATGCTACAGCTGCCTAGAAGGTAAAAACTAAAAACTACCAGAAAACCGAAATACCACTTACCTATAACTTTGGTCCAGAAGTAATTGGCTAGTAAGATGGACATAGCCGAAGCGGGCATCCAGTCCAACAATAGAAATGCATCATGTATTCGAAAAGCATGGTATAAGGTCGATCCCAATCCATTCAGGAATAGCAGTGGGATAATGGCCACCATAATTAAATGATCTTTGTATGCTCCTTTCAACTTCCAGATCCAATAAATCACTGGAACAAAAAAGAAAAGGGAAGAAACTGCATTCCAAGGTTCCTTAATCCATGAGTCGTGCAAAAATTCATGGTAAAAAGGTCCATCATCTTTTATGGCTGCCTTTCTAAGCGCTATTTCAAGTGAATCTAACACGATGCAAAAGTATATTCTAGATCAAAATGGAGAAAGGATATTTGAAAAAAATCAAAAAAAAAAGCCTTGCTTTTGCAAGGCTCAAATTTCATAAAAAACGAAGGAATTAATTCACGGTAATACAACCATCCTTAATTGTAATCTTCTGTCCATTTTTTACTTTAACCCATCCACAAGAAGATTCGATTTCAGCGATATCCGCCGTTGGAGGACAATGTGCCGTTCCAGTAGTGGATCCATTAAAAGTAATCTCTCTTGTCGACCCATTGATCTTCACTTTAAACGTGTAGGTCTTAGAATCTTTGTTGTAATAAGGTACGGAATAAGCGCTTACAAAAGTGGTTACGAAAAATACAGCAACCAGCATCATCATTTTCAATTTCATAATAAGTGATTTAAAATTTTTAATACTTTGAAATATAGGAAAAAATAATTTTTAACACTCACAAATTCAGAGAAATAAAAAACTAAATTGAACATTTCTGCAAGTATTTGTTTAAACAAACGTCTTCTAATGACAAGGAAAATATTATGAATTACAATCTATATAGAGAAGAGTTTGAGCACAGAGTAAGGGGGAACCGATCAGGCCAGTTAGCAAACCTCAGTATGAACATTATACCAAACTGAATTTTTCCCGAACTAAAAGATGGGAGAAAAAAGGGGAATTACTTCCAGAAGTGAAAAAGGTATTGCATGGAATTGATCGAGATTTAGACTGGATTTTGATTACAGAGCCCTAATGTGGTGATGCAGCTCATACAGTTCCTTTTATTCAAATGATGGTGGCTGAGAGTGATAGAATCCAAATGGAAATCTATTTAAGAGATGAATATCCAGAACTGATGGAAAAATACCATACAAATGGTTCGCAGTCTATTCCTAAATTGGTTGTAAGAGATCGTTTAACAGGAGAAGATCTTTTTGTTTGGGGACCTAGACCGAAGGCTTTAGAGAAAATCTGGTTGGAAAATAAGGAAAAAATGGAGTACTGGGAATTGAATAATCTGCTTCAAAAATGGTATAATGAAGATGAAGGAATTTCGGTTCAGCAAGAAATATTAGAGGAACTAAAAATGCTATAGTTCACAACTAGAGTAGAGGTCAAATCAAAAAAAACAGTTTGTACATCTGGGTTTTCTTTTTTGTGGGCTGCGGAGGATTCCCAAATCCTACGCAAAACCTAAGTGAATAAGATTCAAGATACTAGATCCAAGATTCCAGACGCAAGACACAAGACTAAGCTGCGAAGGATTCCCAAATCCTGCGTAAAATAAGAGTGGATGAGACTAGAATCTAGATCCAAGACACAAGACATCAGATGCAAGACTTTTTTTATAATCTGTTTACCAATAAACCTAGAAGTCTAAAAGTCTTATAATCTGACAATCTAATAATCTGTAAATCTGAAAGTCTGACAATCTGAAAGTCTCAAAATCTGATAATCTAACAGTCTTGCAATCTGCAAATCTAGCACTCTATTTATAACTCAAAGCTCCTGAAGGGCAAGCATCAATTTGATTTTTCAACTCTTCCACCGATGCCTGTTCGGGAGTGATCCAAGGTTTGGCTTTTGGGTCATATACATTGGGCAACATTTTGACACATACCCCTGCATGTTTACATAATTTCGGTTTCCACACAATGGTGAAATCTCCCTTTTGGTATTCTTTAACAATTTCTTCACTCATGGTTTTTATTTTTTGTAATCGGTAACCAGTAACTTGTAACTAGTAACCGGTTAAGAGTTTGAAAAATTTTTATAACGTCATAAAATCCTAATATCCTAATATCATAAAGTCATAAAGTCATAAAGTCATAAAATCACAATGTCACAAATCACTCATCAAAACATCAATTTCATGACCCTTCTCCAAAATCTTATGAACCGGACATTTGTTCGCGATCTGCTCCAATCGAATTAGTTGTTCCTGAGTCAAAGATTTATTCTCAAATGAAACTTGTACATGAAAATTAGCTTCCATATCATCCAGATTTTTCTTGTATTCTACATTTACGTCAATAGCACCTACGTTCCATTCTTTTCGGTCGGCATACATTTTTAAAGTAATTGCCGTGCAGGCTGCCAATGCAGAACGGAGTAAGTCCCCCGGTGAAGGTCCTAAATTCTGCCCCCCGTTTTCAATCGGTTCATCTGCAATTAGCGCATGACCTCGGGCATCGATTTCCGTTTTGTATTTTGTTTGAATTTTAGCTTTTGCAATCATGCTTTTAAGATAGTGATTTTTGATTTCTAGATTTCTAGATTTCTAGATTTCTGGAAACTGGACTTAATCTAGAAGTCTAGCTTCCAAAAACCTATTCTGAGCTTGTCGAAGGATCCAAGTGTCCTATAGAATCTCAAATAAATCCTCTACGCTTTTTCTTATTTTGGGACTATCTGCCGTTGAGTCTTCCTCGGATCTGTAGCCAATTGTTGCGATTACAGTGGAAGTATAACCTTTGGATTTTAACCCAAGAATTTCATCGAATTTTTCTGCTTCGAAGCCCTCCATCGGACAGATATCAATTTTTAATTCAGCCCCTACAGTCATCAAATTTCCTAGGGCAATATACACCTGTCTTTTGGTCCAGTTTTGATACTCTTCTTCCGACATGCCACTGAGT
Organism: Crocinitomicaceae bacterium; assembly: GCA_041392305.1. Taxonomy (GTDB): domain Bacteria; phylum Bacteroidota; class Bacteroidia; order Flavobacteriales_D; family Crocinitomicaceae; genus JAGQYP01. Next base: position 104,653 of record JAWKMJ010000005.1, on the reverse strand, counting down.
TTTCCTTTTACGAAATCTGAATATCCTTTAAATGAAGAAGGATCCATTTCATTTGATGAAGCTTTTAGGTGAACATAATTATCAACGTCACTATCATCAAATTTTGTTTTTGCGGCAAAGACAAACAAATTAGAAGCATCCACTATTTGTGTCTGACCCCAGGCTGCCGGTTGAAGGGCTTTTCTTGTAAGTTCATCTCGAACATCCATCACCTTAAATAATTGGAGTCCATAGGAGCTTGGAGATAACTGCACAGCCTCTTTTAATATGTCAATTTCTACTTCTGCCAATTTTTGGGATGCGTCAAATTTCTTTGTTGCATAGCGCCATTTTAGATTTTCAATTGTATTCATTTCTATTGTTTTCATAACTCTGATGTTTTTAAGATAATTTCATTGGTACTTCCATTAATAGCACTTTAGCATCATTCGTAGCTTTGAAATCTATTTGTTCTACATTCCAGATTCCAAAACCATCTCTTTTGCTAAGTTTTTGCCCAGCGATTTCTGCCTCTCCTTCAAGAATAAATGCATAAACCCCGTTTTCTTTATTTTTTAGCTGATAAGTGGTCGTTTTTCCTTTTCCAAATTTGCCTAAATGAAACCAGGCATCTTGATGAATCCAAACTCCTTGATCGTCAGCATTTGGTGATAAAACTTGATAAAATTCATTCTCCTTTTCAACTTCTCGAATGGAAATTTGGTCGTATCGAGGTTGTACATTTTTCTTATTGGGGAACAACCAGATTTGAAGAAATTTCACCTCTTTATTTTCATTTTTGTTGTATTCTGAATGATAAATACCTGTACCGGCACTCATCACTTGAACGTCCCCTTCTTTAATTACAGCAACATTTCCCATCGAGTCTTTATGTTCCAAATCGCCCTCCAAAGGGATGGAGATAATTTCCATATTGTCATGCGGGTGGGTTCCAAATCCCTGGCCTGCCTGAACCCTGTCGTCATTCAATACTCGTAACACCCCGAAATGCATTCGATCTGGATTGTGATAGTTTGCAAAACTGAAAGTGTGGTGGCTATCCAACCAGCCATGATTTGCATGACCTCTAGTAGCTGCTTTGTGCAATACTGTATTCATTGTTTTGTCCTCCTTGTTTGGTAAATGATTAAAACCTACTTGTTTCATGAATTCGTCGTAATTCGATTTTTTGAGTTTTACATTATTTGCTTTGAGCAATGGAACTGCTGCTAATCCGAGCGCTCCTCCAAGTGTTGCTTTTTTCAAAAATTCATTTCTTTTCATGATTGAAGTATTTGTTAGAACAAATATATGCACTTTTCCCGATATTTGTTTAAACGAATAAAATTTAATCAAGCTACTATTTGAATCCTAAAGTCAAATAACCCAGAGAGATTTAACTATTTAAAGAGGGACAGAAGGGAGTTAGAAAAAGAAATCCTAACCTTTGTTCATGTTTTTTCTAATGATAAAAACAATCACTGCAAGAAAAGCTAAAATGATGATTCCAATAAGCGTGTTAAAGATGATTTCACCTTTAGAATCCTTGGCGGGGATATTTTCGTCGGTTAATTTTTCCTCCGCAACTTCCTTTTTTTCTGGTTTGGGTTCAGGTTGGATACCATAATAGACTTCAGCGAATTTCTCATCTACATCCAAGCCTTCCTGAATCCATTTGATTTCGTTTACTCGGATTTTTTGGAAACTTGAATCAGCGATTACCATATCCTTTTCGAATTGTTTTGCGAGTTTAACATATGCACTTTGCTCACCACGAAGAATTTGATGGACTCTGAAGATTCTAGCTTCATATTTTGACTGCACTTTTGGATCTTCGACTTTCATTTTTGCTCTATGGTAACAAAGGATGGCAAGATTGCGGTAGGCTTCTTCTTTTTCCCATTCACTGGCACCATAAAAAAGAAGATCTCCCAATGTTTCAGCTAAAATAGGAGAATCCCAATTTCCAAACTTCATCATTCCAGTAATTCCTTTGATCGCTTTTTTCAGGTCTTCAATTGTTAATTCCTTTCCTTGTTTTTTCTTTAAAAAGGCATAAAAATCTTTTGCAGGTTCATCTCTATCGAATGATTTACAAATCGGTAATTTAAAATCAGGAACATACCCTTTCTCAAGTAAATATTCCGCCAAATATTTCTGATACACTTCCCTTCCAAAATGAGCGTCAGGATTAATGGCAATGGCTTTTTCAATGTATTCAATTCCTTTTTCTAGCTGACCATCGTGCAAGTAAAAAGTCCCCATATTGGCGTAGGTTTCGTATTCTCCAGGTGCAATTTTTTCCTTTTGCATCATGAGTTCGATCGCTTTTTTATCCTGATGCATTTTGGAATAGGCCACCGCTAAATCATCATAGAGTCTGGGATTGTTCGGATCAGATTTTAATTTTTCGGTTCGGTCTTTTATTTTCCACTGATAATACTCTTCTGAATGGCGTATAAAATTCCCTGTCAATAAATCATAGACTTCAGGAAAATCTTGTTTTTCCATTTCGATGGTATCGTTGTCCCACAAACAAGCAATCCCCAAAAAGGAAGAAAAAATCAGGAAGAGAAATAACAGATTAATTCTCATCGAAAGCCGTCTTTTTAGATTTCATGGCATCTTCCCAACCAGCTGGAAAAATGGCGTGATTTTTTTCTGTCAATTGATCCATTACTTTTTTAACATGACTTTGAATTGAACTAGGCAAATTATAGTATGCTGCGTCAACTTTTGTATTGCGTTCTCCATCCATTGTGCTGTTTTGATGGTGAATACTGTATTTTTTGTTTTTATGGAATACAATGATATTCACACGACCATCATCATAGCCATTCATTCCCTTACTTCCATAAATCAGTATAGGATCAACCAAGCCATCGCCATCAATATCCTTTATGTCGAAATACTTCGTCCAAAACCACAGACCCACTTCTGCTGACACTCCGTTATCATTCATTTTTGCATCCGATACACTCCATACTTTAGTCGCATTTCCGTCTTTGATTAAAAAATGTGTTCCTTGGACTGCACTTGGTTCTTTTGAGGCCTTATTGTTGACTTGCTCTGCTAATACCAGATGATGCTTCCCTTCTGAATCAGAATATTCATATACTCTGAATATTGGATAGGAAATACCTAGTGAAGCTTTTTTCTCTGAAGTGTAAAATTCAGATACCTGTTCAGGAGTTAAGTAATTATTCTGTCCGAAACTAATTGCTGAAATGAATATTAGAAATAGATAAAATGTTGTTTTCATGTTAGTTGTTTTTTAATGCTTAAATCTAAACAACAAAATTGGTACCACAAACGGATAAAAAGAAAAAGTCACCCTTTCGAGTGACTCTTCCACTGTTTACTGTTTTGGCCTGGGCCACGGTGAAGTTACGAATTTCCCCCGAATAACCCGGGAATTAATTCCCGGGTTATTCGGGAAGCCACCATCATTCTTGCTCCAAACTCTTGCTCCAAACTCTTGCTCCAAACTCTTGCTCCAAACTCTTGCTCCAAACTCTTGCTCCAAACTCTTGCTCATTCACTCGCAATAAAGTTTTCCAGCTTTCTCTGCTGATTTCCGAATTCCTTTAATAAAAGAGGAACTAAAGCCTGAATGCTCCATTTCGTTCAATCCAATTATGGTACATCCATTTGGTGAAGTTACTTTGTCAATTTCTCTTTCTGGGTGCGTCCCATTTTCCAAAAGTAATTTTGCGGCTCCTAAGGCCGTCTGTGCAGCTATTTTCAAAGCTTCTTCTGAATGAAACGAAATCTCCACACCCCCTTGAGATGCGGCTCGAATCGATCTTAAGAAAAAGGCAATTCCACAGGCTGTTAAAGCCGTTGCGGAAGACATTTGTTCTTCTCTGATTACTTCAGTTTTTCCAACAGATTCAAATAGATCAATAATCAATTGCCTTTTATTTACTTCCACATTTTCCGAAAAACTAATGCAAGTCATTGATTCCTTTACCGCAATGGCAGTGTTGGGCATGGCTCGGACTACCTGCAGGTTTTCGTTCCCTAGTTTTTCTTTGATTCTTGAGATATCCACACCTGTAACTGTAGATACAATCAGCTTTGAAGTATCTACTACATCTTTAATTTCCTCCAATACCGTGTCGATTTGGTTTGGCAATACACATAAAATGATCGTATCCGCCTTTTCAACCAATTCTTTGTTGGGTAGAACTTCCACCTGGAATTCTTTCAATTTTTCTGGAACTACTTGCTTTCTTGTCGAGATCAATACCGATCCCTCGATATTAAAATCTGATTCCAATATTCCTTTTACTAAAGCGGATCCTAAATTTCCGCATCCTATTATTGCTGGTTTCATTTTGTTGGATTTCTGGATTTCTGGACTACTAGACTGCTGGACTGCTGGACTTAACTTTCAAAATATCCAGAAATCTAGAAATCCAGATATCCAATTATTTTCTCATTAATTTCGTTTGTTTATTAATCGATTCCTGGTGAATAGCCGTGAAAAGCTTAGTAACAAATTCCGAGCTTAAATCATGTGCTTTCCCCTCTTCAATCGTTTTATTCAAGATTTCCTGCCATCTTTCCGGTTGAAGTACCGTGATGTTATGGGCTTTTTTGTACTCTCCAATTTTCACCGCAACCTTCATTCTTTCTTCCAAAATTTTGAATAATTCTTTGTCGTAAGCATCGATCTGACCTCTCAATTCTTCCAAATCATGAAGAAGAGCCGGATCTTTAGAATTGACATTTCTCAACACTAAATTGGACAGGATTTCTTTCAGTTGCGAAGGAGAAACCTGTTGTTTAGCATCCGACCAAGCTTCATCTGGATTATTGTGGGTTTCGATCATGAGTCCGTCGTAATTCAAATCCAGTGACTTTTGAGAAACAGCCTCAATTAAATCTCTTCTTCCAGAAATATGACTTGGATCACAGATCATTGGAATCTCGGGCATTCTTCTTCTCAATTCAATCGGCAACTCCCATTTGGGAATGTTACGGTATTTACTTTTGTCGAAACTCGAGAATCCTCGGTGTATCGCTCCAATCTTATCTATTCCAGCTCCTGCAATCCTTTCGATCGCTCCTTGCCAAAGATCCACATCTGGATTGATCGGATTTTTTACCAAAACTGGAATATCTACTCCTTTCAAAGCATCTGCAATTTCCTGAATCGCAAAAGGATTTACAGTTGTCCGCGCACCAATCCATAAAATATCCACACCTGCTTTCAATGCTTCGTAAACGTGTTTTACATTGGCAACTTCTGTGGTGATTTTCAAACCATATTCCTGTTTTACCAATTTCAACCAATCCAATCCCACAGATCCCACTCCCTCAAAGGAATTAGGACGCGTTCTTGGTTTCCATATACCCGCGCGATAGATCTCAATATTTTGATCTTTTAATTGTTTTGCAATATCCAGCACTTGCTCTTCTGATTCAGCTGAACAGGGTCCGGCGATGACCACTGGGCGATCGGTATTTTGCAATCCCCATTTTTCAAATAATGATCTTGTTTTTGTTTCCATACTATTCAGTTGCGGATCTTAGAACCACTTGCAATGAAGTCGTAAAAATTTCCTAGGGTTGAAAATTATTATCTCTTCATAAGATAAACAGTGCAAATTCCATTTTATTCGCTCTGAAGGAAGTATTTTTCAGATGACAAAACTGGAATTGACTTTGCAAAGATAAGCCGTGCATTTTTCTGTTGTCAATAAAGGTTGATTTTTTTCTAATTTCACAGATTGATTCTTCGATGGTGTTAGATTAGGTATATCAAATGAAAAAAGGACTGAAGTATTTATGGTTTTTCGGAATATTCCTATGTGCTTGGGCGCAAAGTTCATCAGCTCAGTCTGATTTGGACAGTGCAAAGTATTATCTGGAACTTTCTGAATTCGATATTGCAGCTCATTATTACGAGAAATGGTTGAATCAGCATCAGCCTGGAAATGAAGAATACATTAATGTTATGATGAATTATGCTGCCAATGTTAAACTACAAACTAAATACGGAGAATCCTTAAAATTGTACGAAGAAATTAAAAATGGACGTTTTGGCGATCTGAATCGTAGGCAGGAAATTGCTATTCGCGTGGGAATGGGGGAACTCTTTCGAACCATAGATAAGGTAGATCGCAGTTTGAAAGAACTACTGAGTATATCTCTTACCCAGGCTGATCTGAGAAAATATCCGAAAGAATGTGCTGCGATCTACCACAGGTTAGCAGCTTCGTACAATCAGAAAGGAATTTTAGACTCGGCAGTTTATTATAGTCAGGCTTCGATGAAGATTTCCAGAGACCATAATTTAGATAATTATATGTCGATCTCTTTCAATGAAATTGCAAATATTTTCGAGAAAAATCAGATGATAGATAGTGCTAAATTCTATTACGATCAGGCTTGTGCTTTTTGGAAAGAGAAAGGGGCGTTAAGATTGTATGCCAATGCTTTTTTTAATCGGGCACGTGTGACATACCACGAAGGTAAATTAGATTCAGCACGATGGCTATTCGAACAGAATTTAAAATCAGTGGAAAATAGAAATTGGCCGGAAGTTACAGGTCCGATTTATCATTATCTAACACAAATCTATTATGCAAAGGGCGATTCGATGAAAGCCTTAAAGTACGAACTCAAAAACATGCAGGATAATCTAAGTATGTTGAGGAAAAGTCAGGATCGCAATCTATTGGATATGGAAGCTAAATACAAATCCAAAGAAAAAGACAGGGAATTGAAATACCATCAGTTGGAAATTGAAAGAAAAGAAAGGGAATTGGATGAGCGTAATGAAAGACTTTTTCTTCTTTTTGTAAGTTTGCTTTTAGCTGTCTCCATTTTGGTATTAATTGCCATTTTTGCCATTCGATTCAGAAGAAATAATCACAAATTGCTTAAACTTTTAAAGGAAAATGAATTCTTGTTGGCCGAATCCAATCACAGAATCAAAAATAATCTGCAATTGATTACTTCTTTAATCATGCAAGAAACGGATAAATATTCTGGGAATGATCGCAAAATCCTATTAGAACTTTCCAATAAAATTGAATCTATCTCGATGCTGCACAAACAAATCTATCTGGAAGAATCAAAAGAAGAAATTGATCTTAAAACGTATTTTTTGGGAATCAAGGAAAACTATGAAACCTTCTGTAAAGAGAAGCATGTAGCCTGTGAACTCGAATTGGAAACCGTTTATGCAAGTATAGATAAATCTCTGTATTTGGGTCTTCTACTTTCAGAATTAATAAGCAATAGCCTAAAGCATGCCTTCAGTTCAACCAAAGAGCCAAAGATTTTGCTAAAATTAAAAGCCGAGAATGAAAAAGTATATTTGGAATATTGGGATAACGGAAGTGGTTTGAAAGAGCATACGCCCACTCTTGTAGAATTAATGTGTATGCAATTGAAAGGAAAATATACAATCGCAAGTGAAAATGGATTCAAATTGAATCTTCAAATTAAAAAATGATGAGGATACTGATCGTGGAAGACGAATTGTTGGTGGCAGACCATTTGAGGAGAATCTTAACGAAAAGGGGATATCAGGTTGTTGGTCTTGCTGATGATATTCAATCTGCAACAAATAGTTTGGAGATGAAACCAGATTTATGCATGGTCGATATCCGTTTAGCAAATAATGATAGTGGAATCACAATAGGAGAACAATTGAATGCAAAGGGGATTCCTTTTATTTACATTACGGCAAACAACGAAGTTGAAACCATTAGAAAAGCGGCGATCACCAGACCAAGTGCCTATTTGACAAAACCCTTTAATGAAAATGATATTGCAGCAGCTATTGAGTTAGTAAAAGTGCGCAATTCGGATAAACAAACGATCACTATTCACACCTCAAAAGGAAAAGCAGAAATCCCTATGTCCGATATTCTGTATTGTCAGGCGGATAATGTCTATTCAATAATTGTTACCGAAGAAAAGAGTTATACTGAGCGAATTACATTAAAAGAACTTGAACAACTGCTTAGTTCAGATTTTGAAAAAGTGCACCGATCTTATATTGTCAATAAACATTGGATTGACTCAAAAACCTCTTCTAAAATATTTATCGCCGAACATGAAATCCCTGTTTCACGCAGTTTTAGAAAATAGAATAAACCGTTATTTACTACAATTTTAAGCCATTCACTACAGAATTTAACAATTTTCTCAATTCTTGTTTAAATTTAGTTTCTACTTGTACCATTCATTTGACATTGAGTGGAACGTTCGCAAGACCGTTCTTCTTTTACTAGTAAACTTCAAAGCAGCCTCGGTTTTAGCCGGGGCTGTTTTATCTAAATCAAAACCATGAAAATATTAATTGTCGAAGATGAATTTATCGTTGCTGCTTACATGAAGAAGTTTCTTCATCGAAATGGGCATGAAGTGGTTGCCATCACAGATGATTTTAATTCTTCCATGGATGCACTCAATTTAGCTCCTGAGTTATGTCTGGTAGATATCAGGCTCTCAAAAGGTGATAGTGGAATTGAAATTGCCCACAACCTTCGGCAAAAAAATATTCCCTTTGCTTTTGTTTCAGCAAACAATGAAAAGGATACACTTTTAAAGGCAAAAGAAACAAATCCTGTTGCGTTTATTTCAAAACCGGTGAATGAAAGCGAGATCCTGGAATTAATCCATGAATTATCAGAAAACTCTCCTTCATAAATCGATCACTCGGTGAGAGTTTTTATCTAGATTATTTTCTTTCAGTAAGAATTATTGCAGAATAGAAGTACGACAATATTCTAATTTTCAAATTCTAAAATCTAAATTTCAAGAGGCATACATTAATTGAAAGCGTTGGAGATTTTTGCTTAAAAAATGTTGTGATATCCATGGTTGATATTGATGATTGCATGCGTCCTCCCCAATAGTTGAATTTAAAACCCAGAGACAAATTGTACCCAAAATATTTGCTTATGCTATTTCCCAATCCGATTTGAAACCATTTCCATGGTTCATATTCCACACCCAAATTTATCATTGGAGAACCAAAGCTATTGGCTACATTAAACAAAGGAACAAATAGGTCGCCTCCTAATTTGAGTTTGGGGAATACTTGATAGGAAAAATTTAAGAGCATATTCCCCGCTAAAGGCTGATTCATTTTTGATTTGTATTCCATTCGATCGTACAAATCATATAAACGATCAACTACAAAATCAGGTTTTCCCTGAATAATATCGGCCGGATCTAAATTATATTCAACAAGAATAGAATCAATAATTTCGTAGTTGTTTTGATATTGAACGATTCCTAGATTATTCAGAGCTAATCCTACCTGAAATTTATCGTTTTTGTAACTAATGCCAAGGTCAAAACCAATTCCATGACCTGCTATTTTATCGATATCACTCCGCTCTTCAGGATTGAATCTTCCCATGGAAATAACTCGGCCTTGAAAAGATCTTTGGGAATTAAAACTAAGTTGACCAAGCGATTGAACATATTTAAAGGTAAATCCTATTGAAAGTTGCTGGTTATTTTTTAGATTAAAAAGTTTCGAGAAACCTAGGGAATAATATCTATTTCTGGCATAATCGAAAACCGAGTTTTTAAATAATTCACTTATAGAATTGGAATAGATCAGTTTCCCATTTAATAAGGTATCTGAGTCTAAAACATCATTGTAATCGTCTATTTTTAAGGTGTCGGAATTTCGAATTACATTGATCGACTCAAAATTTGAGAATAAATGTGAATTCAATAAAAAATCAACCAAATTTAAAGATATTGATGATTTCCAGGTTAGATGCTCATCTACCGAAAAGCCAATTCTGAAATTTTTAGGTAAACGAACATTGGCATTAACATAATTGATTCCAAAATCGAAAAATATAGGTTCTGTCAGGATATTTTTGACATAACCTATATTCCCATCAGTCACGGGAAGTTCCTGATTGATGAGAAAACTAACCAAATCTTTTTTTAACATTCCCTCGGTGGAGATATTCGAATGTACTCCAAATACCGAAAAGCCAATTAGAGTAGTGTCAAAACTCATTTGCGACAAATTCTTATTAAAGGCATCAGAGCTTTTCAAAGAGGTTGTCAGTCCGGAACCATAAGTAGTGTAAGTTGAGAGAATCGATTGAGCTTGAATAGGTGCTAAAACCAAAAGAAAAAGTAGTGGTAAAAAGTGTTTCATTTGTAGTTCAAATATTTTGCAAGTTTACCGGATTGTAGGCAAAAAATAAATTATTTCATTTAAATTGATAGTAAAAACTAACTTTGCTTACAGCTTTTTTCGTATTTCACAGAGTGATGGAGAGTACTATTCAACCTTCGAAAAAAATCAGTGGAAAGATAGTAGTTCCACCCTCTAAAAGCCATGCACAAAGGGTTTTAGCCTGTGCGCTTATATCCGAAAATCAAACAATCATTCACAATTTAGGAGCTTCCAATGATGAGGTGGCTGCGCTGAATATTGTCAAATCTTCGAACCGGAAAGTTGAGGAAAAAGCTGCCTCAATTATCATTTCGGGAAAAGGCGATTTTCAAATTCCGGAAGGAAAAGTTGATTTTCATGAATCGGGTTTGTCGTCCAGAATGTTTACACCCATTTTGGCTACTTCGAGTCAAGAATTAGAGTTGGTAGGAAGTGGATCTTTACTCACTCGACCTATGGATATTTTTGATGAATTATTTCCAAGATTAGGCGTGGATTTCAAATCTGAAAAAGGAAAATTGCCTTTTAAGGTTCAAGGGCCGATGCAAACACAAAATATTGAGATTGACGGGAGTTTGAGTTCCCAATTTATTACAGGATTCATCTATGGATTCTGTGGATCAAAATCATTAGAAAATCAACAAATGAAATTGATCAATCCAAAATCAGTTCCCTATATCGAATTGAGCTTGGATGTTCTGAAAGAATTTGGAGTCGACCTCAAAATTGAAAACAACACAATTCAATTTAATGGACCTTACAATTTTCAACCAACGGAAATACACATTGAAGGCGATTGGAGTAGTGCTTCTTTCTTTTTGGTTGCTGCCGCCATTTTAGGCGAATTAACTTTTACAAATATGAACCCAAATTCTTGCCAGGCCGATATAAAAATGTTGGAAGCAATTGAGGATTTTGGAGCTCAGGTTTCTTGGAAAGGATGTGAACTCATGGTCCAAAAAAATCAATCGAAAGGTTTTGAATTTGATGCTACGGATTGCCCGGATTTATTTCCTCCACTAGCCGTTTTAGCAAGTTTCGCAGACGGAGAAAGCCGCATTAGAGGAGTAAAAAGATTATTTGCCAAAGAAAGCGATCGGGCGGCCACAATCCAATCTGAATTAGGGAAATTGGGAGCCAATATTCGAGTAGAAGAAGATATCATGATTGTTCATCCCGCGGGCCAACCAAAATCTTTCCAAGTAGATTCGTGCAACGATCACCGAATTGCGATGGCTTGTGCGATTTATGGTTTAAAATTAGATCAATCCATTGAAATTTCTAATGCCGAGGCAGTGAATAAATCCTTTCCTTCTTTTTATGAATTGTTGAAAAGCGTAATTTCGTAACTATGAACTCATTCGGACGCAATTTCAGAATTAGTGTATTTGGGGAATCTCATGGAGAGATCATGGGCGTAACATTGGATGGTGTTCCCCCGGGAATCGATATCAATATTGAAGATTTTCAAGAGGATATTGAAAGAAGAAAACCGGGGAAAAAAGGCACAACTCCAAGGGTAGAGAGCGATCAACCAAGGTTCGTTTCCGGTATTTTCAATGGAAAAACCACAGGTGCACCCTTGACTATGTTGTTCGAAAATTCCAATACGCGTTCAGAAGACTATGCTAAAACCAGAGAATTCCATCGTCCAGGTCATGCTGATTTTGTAGCTTCTCAAAAATTCAAAGGCTTTGAAGACTACCGAGGTGGAGGTCATTTTTCAGGTCGATTGACCATCTTGATTGTTTGCGCAGGAGTAATTGCAAAAAAGATATTAGGTCTGCCAATCGAAGCCAAACTAATTGAAATTGCTGGTGAATCCGATTTAGATAAAGGCTTACAAAAAGGAATTGATGCCAAGGATTCTGTTGGAGGAATTGTGGAATGTCGAGTAAACCAAATTCCAGTTGGTTGGGGTGAACCCTTTTTCGACTCCGCGGAATCGGTTTTAGCTCATGCCATGTTTGCCATTCCAGCCATTAAAGGTGTTGAGTTTGGAGCAGGGTTTGGAGCAACAAAAATGTTTGGTTCCGAACACAACGACAATATTATTGACGAAAAAGGAAAGACAGAAACCAACAATGCCGGCGGAATAGTTGGAGGGATTACCAATGGAAATGAAATCGTTTTCAGGGTTGCGGTTAAGCCAACTTCAAGTATTGGAAAGACTCAGGAAACTTGGAATCACGAAGAAGGGAAAGTAGGGGATTTTTCGGTTAAAGGCAGACATGATTTGTGCATTGCCTTGCGCGTTCCGGTTGTGGTGGAAGCTATGACAGCGATTTCGCTTTTGGATTTGAAGATGCAAGCTGGTAGATAATTTGAAAATTAGCCAATTTGAAGATTTGAAGATTTGAAGATCATTCATTTTCAAATTCCCCCATCTTCAAATTTTCAAATCAACCAATTAACCGTATTTTTACCAAAATTTTTCAAAATGATCGAAACAGATATTATCATTATTGGGGCAGGACCAGTGGGATTATTCACCGTATTTGAAGCAGGTTTATTGAAATTGAGATGTCATTTGATTGACTCACTTCCACAACCAGGAGGACAGTTGACAGAGATTTACCCTAAAAAACCCATTTACGATATTCCGGGTTATCCAACCGTAGATGCTGGGGAATTAATTGAGAATTTGGAAGCGCAAATTGCTCCGTTCAAACCCACTTATACCTTAGGGGAAACAGCCGTTTCGATTGAAAAAGATGGTGATTTACATTATATCGTAACCACAAATAAAGGAACGCAACATAGAGCTCCCAACATTTTTATTGCAGGAGGATTAGGCGTATTTGAACCAAGAAAACCGCCTATCGAAAATATCGATGAATACGAAGAAAAAGGAGTGGATTACATCATTCGTGATCCAAAGAAATTTAAGGATAAAAAAGTGGTGATTTCAGGTGGAGGAGATTCTGCTTTGGATTGGGCGATCTATTTTGTCGAGAATGAAATTACTGCTGAAGTTTCTTTAGTGCACAGAAGAAAAGAGTTCAGAGGACACTTGGATTCTGTTCAAAAAGTGATTGATTATTCCAATGAAGGGAAGATCAATTTAATTACAGAGTCGGAAGTTGTTGGACTGAATGGGGTAGAAGAGCTCAATTCTGTTGTTATTGATTCCAAAACGGATGGGAAATACGTAAAAGAAGTGGACAATTTCATCCCGCTTTTCGGACTCAAACCAAAACTAGGTCCGATTGCTGACTGGGGATTACAAATTGAGAAAAACGCCATCAAAGTAGATACAACAGATTATTCCACAGGAATTCCCGGAATTTACGCAGTTGGAGATATCAATACCTACGAAGGAAAATTGAAATTGATCCTTTGCGGTTTCCACGAAACTACAATTGCGGTTCAATCGGCTTTCAAAAGAATTTATCCTGAGAAAAACTTAGTATTGAAGTATACTACAGTGAATGGGGTGAATGGGTTTTAGTATTTAGTATTTAGTTCCAAGTTCCATGTACCAAGTTCCAAGTAGAATGCAACTCAATTTACTTTCCATATAAAACTGTCCACTTGGAACTGCCTTCTTGGAACTGCCTACTTGGAACTGTCCACTTGGAACTGTCTACTTGGAACTAACTATTGTCACCCACATTTTTACGGGTTCTATTGGGTAGTGGTCCCCAAATTCTTCCACTGGGGCTGTTGCTATTTTGTCGAGAACTTCGAATCCCGAGGTGACTTCTCCAAAAACTGTGTAGCGATTGTCTAAATGTTTGGCTCCTTGTCTTGTGTGAACGATGTAAAATTGAAATGGATCGCTGGTATAATCGGGTTCTAGCCCTTTGGAAGTGAACAAATCGGCGTCGTTGGCCATGGCGATGGCTCCTCTTTTGTGGATTAGTTTTTTATTGAGTTCGGGTGGAATTCGGTAGTTCCCAATACTCCAGGTTTTCTGGTCTGTGGGTCTTCCTAACTCATCCTCTTCTCCTGCACTCGCACTTCCTCCTTGGATCATGAAGTTCTTAATGACCCTGTAAAAAACCGTGCTATCATAAAAATGAAGTTTGTTCAGCATGATGAAATTGGCTCTGTGAAGAGGGGTTTCCTCATATAATTTCACATGCATGTCTCCATAATCGGTGTGAATAATTACCTGTGTTTCTGGATTTTTCTTTCCAAATTGGCTTAATTTTTCTTCAACATTTGCCTGAGTGATAAAATCTTTATTGACTTTTACTACCGGTTCTATTTTCTTTTCTTTTGCGGTCTTTTTATTTTCAAGTTCTTCCTCACTTTTAATTTCTTCGCCACAGCTGATCATTAAAAAAAAGAGAGAAAAAAGAAGAAAGATGATTTTTTTCATATCAATTAAGAATTTACCATGTGATCTGCCAACTTCGGAAAACAGTTGTACAAAGCTATTTTAAACGAATCTTCAATATCTAGTGTATCAATGGCCCTTTTCATGCAGTTCAGCCAAGTCAACTTAGCTTCATTAGTAATTTTATGAGGTAAATGACGCATTCTCATCCTTGGTTGACCGTATTTTTCTATATATTTGGGCGGGCCACCCAAAAACTGAGTTAAAAAGCATAATTGCTTGTCTTTGATAACCTCTTTTTCTGTTTTGTTGAAAAGTGGAGCGATGTCTGATTCGAAGATCAGATCATAAAAATTGTCTATTAACTGTTTAAGCTTTTCGTCTCCTAATTTGGAGTAGATCGTTGGCGTCATAAATTGCGAACAAGATTAAATAGATTCCAAGTCCACAAAAATAAGCAATACAATCGAGAATGTCAGGTGTTTGATCCGCACTGATCAATGGAAAGATCAATTCAAAACTCACACTCACTACTACAAAATTTGCAACGAACAAGGTTTTCCAGGGCATTTTCTGGAATACAATTTGAATAAGGACAAGAAGGTAATCGAGTTCAACAAAAGGATATAGAGAAAATCGTTGAGATAAAATTTAAATAGTGAATAGGGGAAAAGAGATTTTAGAAAAAGTTGTTCAAAAGTAGATGAAAATGGCGAGCATAATTAAGCTCCAGTTCAATGAAATTAAGGCTTTTGACGAAACTTTCATTTCTAAAATTCGTTTAATCTAAGATAGGGTCACTGATTTTTGAAAAATTTAAACAAATATATCACCTTTTTATGCTTTCTAAGCTATGGATTGCTCCTGCTTGGACAAGAAGGATATGGAGACGAATCGAATTGCGATTTGGACCATCCGTATCCTGTGGGGAAAGATGGTATTTACAATCTTAGATTCCAAGGAACTTCTGGGGTTTCGGATTATTTGCAGCAAACTATAGGAAAGAAGGAATTCAATGCTTTTTGGTGAGTTACAGACCGAATTACAATGGAATTATGGAGTTCGAACTCACAACCAAAGATAAATACCGAGTAGATTTTTACTTGTATCGAAAAACAAAGGATTCCACCAATTCCAATCTTGAATTTATTTCGAAAGGTTCTACTGCTGGGAGTGGATCCACCGGAATGAATTTGATCATGGTATCCTTGGAAAACTTTCAGGAACCTATTGAAGTGAAGCCTTCAGAACAATACCTGATTTTATTCAATTGTTTTGACATGAAAAAATCTCGATTCGATCTCAATATTGCGGTGAATACGGATTTTGGTGGTTTGATTAAGTACAATAAGATTGTGGATCTTACTTTCTAAAGACAAGCCTGTACTGAATATTAAAATGAGGGATGCGGAAACAGGCGGACTTGTGGAAACCATGGTTCAGATTATTGGATTGAAATTAGACCAAAATATTTACATGGGGACTGATTTCATGATTCACCCAAATGGGAATCAGGTGATGGAATTGGAGTGTACGGCCATGGGATATTTCTTTCAAACGAAATTCATAGATCCTAAATCTACGGAGGGCTCTGAAGTTGTGGTCATGATGGAACGATTGAAAATCGGGAAGAAATTGCACTTAGACAACATCAAATTTTCTCGAGGAACAGATGAATTTCTTCAAGTCTCTGAAAAAACCTTGATCAAATTAGAGAAATTCATGTTGGAGAACAAGAATGTCAGGATTGAAGTACAAGGTCACGTAAACGGGCCAAAAATGGACAACACCAAGGACCTTATTGATCTATCTGAAAAAAGAGCTCGAGCAGTTATGGATTATTTGGTGAAAAAGGGAATCAATAAAGAAAGAATAGCTTATCGGGGTCTGGGAAATAGTGAGATGATTCATAAAAACCCTATTTTTGAAGAGCAGGCGGAGGAGAACCGTCGGGTAGAAATAATGATCATAGAATAAGATGACTTACATTCTCAATATTGAAACAGCTACGAAAGTTTGTTCTGTTTCGATTTCCAAGGACGGGCAGGATTATTTACTAAAAGAATTTGAAGGCGAGCAATTTTCTCATTCTGAAATGCTGAATGCTTTTATCGAAGAACTTATAAAAGAATCCACCATTGATTTTAAAGATTTGAATGCCGTCGCTATTTCTGCCGGCCCAGGTTCATATACCGGATTGAGAATAGGTTCTTCCAGCGCCAAAGGACTTTGTTATGCTTTGGATATCCCTTTGATAGCTGTACATAGTATGGAATCCATGTTTGCTTTTATTCGAAGATCCTATCCAGATTATGATTTGTATGTTCCGATGATCGATGCCAGAAGAATGGAAGTTTATTCGGCCATTTATTCTTCCCAGGGAAAAGAATTGAAGTCGGTGTCCGCAGATATTTTGGAGGTTGGAATATATGATGAGTACTTCCAGACCAAGAGAGTTCTTATTTTTGGAAATGGGGCCGAAAAAAGTAGGGAGGTTTTTCAAGGAGATCAGTTTGATTTTGATGAGGCAACCAATATGAGTGCTTTAGGAATGAATCAGATTTCTTTTGAGAAGTACCAACAAAAAAGGTTCGAAGACTTGGCGTACTTCGAACCTAATTATTTAAAAGATTTTATTGCGGGTAAACCTAAAAAGCTGCTTTAGTTTAAACAGTTAAAATGTCTTTTTCCTTAACCACTACCACTT
This sequence comes from Crocinitomicaceae bacterium, assembly GCA_041392305.1. Taxonomy (GTDB): domain Bacteria; phylum Bacteroidota; class Bacteroidia; order Flavobacteriales_D; family Crocinitomicaceae; genus JAGQYP01. The sequence continues at coordinate 87,505 of JAWKMJ010000005.1, read as the reverse complement.
CATCCACTCTCTTTGTGTATTGATCCGTGATAGTCTGAATTTTGGCCTCAGCATCTTTTACTTGATCTTCCGAAAGCCCATCACTTTTCAAAGATTTGATCAAATCATTGGATTCTTTTCTGTTATTTCGGATGGAAACTTTGGCGTGCTCTCCCTCTGCTTTTGCTTTCTTTACTAGTTCCAATCTTCTTTCCTCAGTTAAAGCTGGAACATTAATAATGATCATCTCACCATTGTTTTGAGGATTCAAACCGAGATTCGCATGTGTAATTCCTTTTGCGATTTCTTCCAATAATCCTTTTTCCCAAGGTTGTACAGTTAAAGTTCGAGCATCCATTGTGCTCACATTGGCTAATTGTGAAAGAGGAGTCAGTGCTCCATAGTATTCAACTACAACACTATCCAATAAAGACGGAGTAGCTTTTCCTGCTCTAATCTTTTCCAATTCAGAGATCAAGTGTTGAATTGCTTTTTCATTTGAAGCTTTTGCTTCGTCTAACGCCATTTGTACTTCTTCTGTCATAACTAAATGATTTTTGCCAAAAATAATAAAATTTGAATTCTCTTATTTGGAATTGCTTACTAAGGTTCCAATTTTCTCCCCTTGAATGACCTTATCCAGATTGCCTGATTTATTCATATCGAATACGATAATCGGTAAATCGTTTTCCTTACAAAGTGTGAAAGCCGTCATGTCCATTACATTCAAATTATTTTCGTACGCCTCATCAAAAGTAAGGTGATCAAATTTTGTAGCGGTTAGATCTTTCTCCGGATCAGCAGTATAGATTCCATCCACTCGAGTTCCTTTTAAAATAGCATCCGCTTCGATTTCAATCGCTCTCAATGCTCCGGCAGAATCCGTCGTGAAATAAGGATTTCCTGTTCCAGCACCAAAAATGACTATTCTACCTTTTTCCAGGTGTCGGACAGCCTTTCTTTTGATAAAAGGTTCTGCAATTTCCTTCATTTCTATGGCAGATTGCAATCTGGTTTGCATGCCTTTGGATTCGAGAGCACCTTGTAAAGCCATGGAATTGATCATGGTCGCAAGCATACCCATGTAGTCTCCTTGAGTTCGGTCCATGCCTCCTTCTTCAGCCTGAACACCTCTGAAAATATTTCCACCACCGATAACGATTGCGATTTCAACTCTTTTGTCGTAGATCTTTTTGATCTCTTCTGCATATTGCGCCAGGCGTGCATTATCGATTCCAAATTGCTTGTCACCCATCAATGCTTCACCGCTCAATTTTAAAAGTACTCTCTTGAATTCCATAGTTTCCAAATATAAGGCAAAAAAAAAGAGAACCGCTGGCTCTCTTTTTTTTAAAGTATTTCAAATTATTTTAACGAAACTCGTTTAAAGTCTGTAACTGTCAATTCTGAATCAGTGTCTTTCAAGAATTCTTCCACAGTTAATTTGTTATCTCTAACAAACGGTTGAGAAAGTAAAGTGTTCTCTTTGAAGAATTTGTTCAATCTTCCTTGAGAAATTTTCTCAGCCATGTCTGCTGGTTTTCCTTCTTGGATAGCCAATTCTTTACCAACTTCTAATTCTCTGTTGATAGTATCTTGATCCACTCCGTCTTTGTTCAAAGCGATAGGAGCCATAGCAGCAACTTGCATAGCCACTTGTCTTCCACTTTCAGCAACTACCTCACCAGCTTTGTTGAATCCAACCAAAGTAGCCAATTGGTTACCTGGGTGATTGTAAGCAACAACTTGTTCAGCATTGATCACTTCGTATGCAGAAAGATCTAATTTCTCTCCAACCTTACCAACTTGATCTGTAATCTTTTCTTCAACAGTTAAAGTATCGTCGTATTTCAATCCTTTTAATTCTTCAACAGTAGAAGGAAGATTGTCAACAGCGATTTTTACCAAAGAATCAACGAAAGCTCTGTATTCGTCATTTTTAGCAACGAAATCAGTTTCGCAGTTCAATGCTAAAAGGATACCCGTTTTACCACCGTTAGTAGTAGTTGCAATAACTAAACCTTCAGAAGCTTCGTTGTCTCCTCTTTTTGCAGCAACTTTCTGACCTTTCTTTCTAAGAAGATCGATTGCTTGCTCCATATCTCCATCTGCTTCAACTAGAGCTTTTTTACAGTCCATCATTCCAGCTCCTGTCTTTTTTCTCAATTCATTTACCTGAGATGCAGTAATGTTTGCCATTTTTTTAAGTATTTGTCGTTTAAGAATAAATTACTTTGAAACTTCTTCGCTTGTTTCTTCTTCAGTTGCAGGCTCTTCTTTTTTCATTTTCTCTCGAGCCACTTTTCTTTCACCCAATCCTTCGTTGATAGCATCTGTGATTTTCTCAAGAATTTTATCGATTGATTTAGTCGCGTCATCATTTGCAGGAATAGCGAAATCAATATTTCTTGGATCAGAATTCGTATCAACCATAGCGAAAGTTGCAATTCCTAATTTCTTAGCTTCAGCAACCGCGATGTGTTCTTTCAATACATCAACGATGAAAACTGCAGCTGGAAGTCTTGTCATTTCAGCGATTGCACCATAGTTTTTCTCCAATTTCGCTCTGGTTCTAGACAATTGAAGTCTTTCTCTTTTAGAAAGTGTGTTCATTGTACCATCAGCTTCCATTTTATCAATAGAACTCATTTTACGAACCGCTTTTCTAATTGTAGCGAAGTTAGTTAACATCCCTCCCGACCATCTTTCAACGATGAAAGGCATTTTAGTAGGAGAAACTCGGTTAATGATGATATCTTTAGCTTGTTTTTTAGTTGCAACGAAAAGAATTTTCTTTCCTGAAGATGCAATTTGCTTTGCAGCCGCACAAGCTGTATCTAATTGTGTAATTGTTTTGTTCAAATCGATGATGTGGATACCTTTTTTCTCATCGAAAATGTATGGAGCCATGTATGGGTTCCATTTTCTTTTTAGGTGACCGAAATGTACTCCGGCATCTAATAATTCTTGAAATGTAGCTCTTGCCATTTTAATTTTTTTTAATTGTTTACCTTCCTTTTAACTTTTTTAGCCAACCGACAAAGTAGCACTGAAAAGTGGTCTTTGCAGTTTAGATCCTAAACAACGAGCCAAGGAATTAACGTTTACTAAATTGAAATTTCTTTCTTGCTTTCTTTTGCCCTGGTTTCTTTCTTTCAACCATTCTTGGGTCTCTTGTCATAAGCCCTTCAGCTTTCAATGCTGGTTTCAAGTTTTCGTCAACTTTAACCAATGCTCTTGAGATTCCCAATCTGATCGCTTCTACCTGACCGTTGATTCCTCCTCCATCAACTACTACTTTTACATCATATTTTCCTGATGTTTCAGTAAGATTGAATGGTTGGTGAATCTTAGCTTGCAGGTTGGCAACTGGAAAGTACTCTTTGTAATCTTTGTTGTTTACAGTTACGTTTCCTTTACCTTTTGAAAGATAAACTCTGGCAACAGACGTTTTTCTTCTTCCTAAAGCGTTTATTACTTCCATAATCTATTCTTTGATTGTATTTAAATCCAATGTTTCAGGCTTTTGCGCCTCCATGTTGTGCTCAGAACCAACCACAACTCTCAAATTTCTGTAAAGTTTGTTTCCAAGTTTGTTTCCTGGTAACATTCCTTTTACCGCTTTCTCCACCACTCTTTCAGGGTGTTTATCGAACATCTCTTTTACAGAAAGGATTCTTTGTCCTCCTGGATAGCCAGTGTGTCTGATGTAATCTTTGTCTTCCAGTTTATTTCCTGAAAGCATCACTTTGTCAGCATTAATCACGATCACATTATCTCCACAATCTGCGTGGGGAGTATATGATGGCTTATGCTTTCCTCTGATCACAAATGCTACTTTACTAGCTAATCTACCTAAAGATTGTCCTTCTGCATCTACGACTAACCACTTCTTATCAGAAGTCTCGCTGTTAGCGTATTTCGTTTTGTAACTTACTGCGTCCACAATATTAATTTTTTTGACAATACACAATTATCCCAAAATTGGGGGTGCAAAGATATAACGCTTTTTCTTATTAACAAAATAAATTTAAAAATTCATTCGAACTTCAAAAGCTGGTCGATTAAGGCCGTAAATTTACAGATATTTTGATGCTTCTCTTCTAGCAAGCTTGTCAATTTCCGGATGTGCTTCAAGAAATTGCTGAACCAGCCTTTTGTCTGTCTTGGATAACTCCCTGAGCGACCAGCCAATAGCTTTCTGAATGAAGAAATCTCGATTGGAATTTAATCTCAAAATATTAAGAAATAAAAGGTCTGTATCCGTTACGTTTTTATACTTCAGTTGGAAGATCAAAGTACTGCGCTGCAACCAAAGATGATCCGATTGAATCCAGTCATTGGAAATTGAAACTCTTTTTTCTGGAAAAGAAATCAAATAAAGTCCTAAAGTATGCGAAGCTAAAAGGTCCACCGTATCCCACCAAGATTTTGAAACAATAAGTTCCTTGATCCATTGTAAATCTTCTTCCCGAGGTTTCTTGTATTTCCATTTAAGAATATCCAGAGCCAGATATTGGTATTCTCGTTCTTCCAGTTTCCATAGTTGTAAACATAGATCTACCAGTTCTTGTTGATTCCATTTTCGAAGTTCCGGACCAAATTGCCTCGCTAATTCTCGTCGATCTGGAGATTTGATGCCCAAAAATTTGAAATGATTTTTCATGTAGGCTTCCATTGCTGGGGCGATTTCTGGATTTCGAGATTCCTGGAAGCTGGATTGGATTTGCTCAATCATTTTCTTCAAGTTGGAATAATTCATTTACAGATTGGCAAAAGACCAGTGATATCTTTAATGCAAGAGAAGTGGATGGAATATATTTGCCTTTTTCTATAGAATTTATGGTTTGTCGAGAAACACCTACTTTGTTGGCTAGTTCTTCTTGTGTTAAAGAGTGGATTGCTCGTTGTATCTTAAGGGTGTTCTTCATTCGGTCTTCTTTTTTATAGAATAGTAGGAGATGAAAAACACAGCAAACATCATCAGTAATAATTCAAATCTGGATTGAAGATTAAATTCTCCATCAAACAAAAGATTTGCAAAAGGTACAATCGCCGTAAAACCAACTCCAAATATAAATGCATTTGTAAATGCTTTTATTCTAATTTGTATAGTTAGTTCATCTTCTTGCTTACCAGCAGCTATTGTCAATGTCAATAAACATAATAGGATACCAGATTGGAGTATATTTTTTAAAAGTTCTTTTGTGTCTTCTGATAAATCAACACCAGAAATCTTAATTATTATAGTGGCAACTAAAAAAGCGAAAAGACCGATCCAAGCATATTTCTTGAAACGATAGGGTAAGAGGGTTAATTTTTCCATATCAAGTAAAGTAGATTTAACTTTATGTCAAAAATACTTTACATTTTGTAATTTTACAAATCAATCTGGATATTTACTTTTCCTCCTAATCCTTTTTCCACGATTTCATACAGAGTCTTCAATGTGATATTTGCCCCGTCATTTTCAACTCTGGAAATGTAGGTTCTTTTTTTGTCGATCAAAATGGCCAATTCGCTTTGAGTTAGATTTTTGGATTCTCTTGCTTTTCGTATGAGTAAGCCAATATTAAATCCTTCAAATTCTCTGTCCAATTCGTCTCTTCTATCAGAACCTTTAGGGCCATAGACTTTGTCTTTGATTCCTGACCAGGACTTTATTTTATTTTCTTTCTTCATAATATTGGTTCATTAATTTCAAAGCTTTTTCAATCTCCTGTTTAGGTGTTTTCTGAGTTTATATCTTATCCTGAACGATAGTTGGTTGGTTGATCAAAAATTCTTCAAAATAATCACCATAAGTAATTACTTCACGAATTTTATCCACCAAACAAAGGTAACTTATAAATTACTTAATTCCGAATCAGAGAATTATTTTCTCCATACAAACATAATCTGCATCATCTCGATAACTTAAATAGGTTCTTCCTACTATCTGATACCCTCTTTTTTCATAGAATCTAAGGTTGTTTTGATTCTTGGAAAAGGTATCCAATCGGATCGAGTCGTATTGATGCTCTTTGGCGAATTGTTCTGCAAAATCCATCATCCTTGAACCTAGCCCTTGACCTTGAAATTCAGGTAAAGTTGCAAGTCGGTGTATGACTAAATTTTTAGATGAAACAGGAGTGAGCCATTCGATATCTTGGTATTCCGGATCTTGTTTTTCATTCAGAACCACCATGGTTTTGATTAATCCCTGATCTTCAAAAACAAAAACAGTTCCTTCGTCCACATCTTGCTTGATATAATTTCGATCCGGATAACCTTCTAACCACTGATCCACCCCATTTGCTCGCATACAAGCACCGCATTGTTGGACTAAATCCGTGAGATAATCGATTTCAGATATGTGAGCTTGACGAAACAATTGAGTGTAGAGTTTTTCGAGTGACGAGTTTTTCGAATAATTATTCCAAATTCTACATTCTACATTCTACACTCGAATAACTCTAAACTTAAATAGCTCCTAATTCTTTTCCAATTTTTTCGAAGGCTGCAAGTGCTTTATCCAGGTGAGCTGTTTCGTGTGCAGCGGATAACTGGACTCTGATTCTAGCTTCACCTTTTGGTACAACTGGATAAAAGAAACCTACTGCATAAACTCCTTCTTCCAATAATCTGTCTGCAAATTGCTGAGAAAGTTTCGCGTCGTATAGCATGATTGGAACGATGGCTGAATCCCCTTCTTTGAATTCCAATCCGATTTTTCTTAATCCTTCTTTAAAATATTTTGTGTTGGCTTCCAGTTTGTCTCTTAACTCCGTGGTTGAGCTCAATAATTTGAATACCTCATTAGATGCTCCCACAATAGCTGGAGAAAGTGAATTGGAGAACAAATACGGTCTGGATCTTTGTCTTAGCATTTCAACCACTTCTTTCTTTCCAGATGTAAATCCTCCCATGGCTCCACCTAAAGCTTTTCCTAGTGTTCCTGTAATGATATCAATTCTTCCCATCACATTGTGGTACTCATGTGTTCCTCTTCCTGTTTTTCCAATAAAACCTGAAGAGTGACATTCATCCACCATCACCAAGGCATCATATTTTTCAGCCAAATCGCATATTTCGTTCAATTTGGCAATGTCACCATCCATCGAGAAAACGCCATCTGTAACAATGATTCTGTTTCTTTGAGCTTGTGCTTTTTTCAATTGTTCTTCCAGATCAGCCATGTCAGAATGTGCATATCTGTATCGTTGCGCTTTACACAATCTTACTCCATCAATAATAGAAGCATGGTTCAACGAGTCAGAAATAATCGCATCTTCGGCTTCGAAAAGAGGTTCGAATACACCTCCATTGGCGTCAAAGGCTGCGGCATAAAGAATCGTATCTTCCATTCCAAGAAAGTCGGCGATTCTTTGTTCCAGTTCTTTATGTATGTCTTGAGTTCCACAAATAAATCTTACCGAAGACATTCCAAAACCGTGCGAATCCAAAGCATTTTTGGCTCCTTCGATTACTTTTGGGTGAGACGAAAGTCCCAAATAGTTGTTGGCACACATGATGATCACTTCCTCACCGGAGTCAACTTTAACTACTGCACCTTGAGGGGTAGTGATGATTCTTTCCTTTTTATATAATCCAGCTTCTTTGATTTCACTTAATTCATTTTGAAGCTGTTGTTGTAATTTTCCTATCATATCAATGTTTTTAAATAAAAAAGTCCCACCTATAAAAGCGGGACTAATTTAAGGAAAAAAGATGAAGGGCCACTACTTCATTTGAGAAGCTTTCCATCTATTGTAAAGGTCGAAGTAGGAAACGGTTTCCATAACGACAACTCCTCCGGTGCAATCACCATATTTAGCTGGAACACCACCAGTATAGACACTAATGTGACCTATTGCTGCACCAGGAATTGCAGCCATTGAATTTGACTTTACACCATCGATATAATAAAGAGTTGATTCTGGGCGAGAACCTCTAATAATCACTCCTTTACCATCCCCAGTCAACTGAGTTCCTCCAGCAGTAGCCACAATTTTAATAGGATCAAATTTGTTAGGAGATACTCGTATGTCTTCAATAGAGATATTAATTTTCGCTGGTTCCTCAGCAATTAATTTTTCTCTAAATGCTGAAACGACTACCACTGTGAGCATGCTATCTTGTAAGGCAAAACTTCCAACATTGGTAATTTGATCCGGCATCACCTTAACGTTTGTGAATATCCTTTTACCTGTTGCCTGTGTGGCTGTTAAAGTATATTCTCCAACCGGAATTGATGAAATTCGGAAATTCCCATCAAAATCCGTGACCACTCCTTTTTTCGATCCAGCAACCTCTACGTAAACATGAGCGCCAATTGCTGTATTGCTTGAATCAGCATCCCAAACCTTCCCTTTTATTTCTCCGGCGGTTGTCTGACCCCAAGAAAATGTGAATACTCCGAAAACAAGTATAACTGCGATGTACATTCCTTTTTTCATAATTCTAAATTTTAAGATTCAACTATAGGATGAGGGATTTTTTGAAATTCCATAAATACGATGAATATTTTTTAAATTGGTTGGCAGATGGCATGATAATTGAATTCAGCTTTATAAAGCAAAAGAGGCATGAAAAATCTAATAATTACATTGATTTCCTTAATTCATTTTTCGCATTTGGAGGCTCAGCAAATTACCATTTTTGAAGATGTGAATTTTGGGGGAGGAAGTAAAAATATTACTTCAAATTGGAAAGCAACAGGAGATCAATCTATTTGGAATGATAAAATCAGTTCTATCCGAGTTCCTGAAGGTACCATCATCGTAATTTATGAGCATTCGAATTATTTAGGTGCGCATAAGGTGATTAGCAGAGACTGGCAGGCAAACGAGGAAGATGGAGTCTGGAATGATCAAATTTCAGCAATAAAGATATTGGATACTGAAGCAGACTATTCCATGATTTACGCTTGTTATTTGCAACAGGGAAATCTTGATTCTTGGGATCGAACTAGTGATTTCACTTTGACTAGTGCAGGGGTAGGTTATTTAGGAACATCAATCTTGAAAAATCCTAAGGTGGATACAGTAGATATGGCACTAACTTTTGCAAGACAGGATCAAAATCGTGCGGATGGGAAGATCAAAATTGAGGGAAATGAGATTTTTGGGTGGATTCAATTTGACGGTAAAGCAAAACGGAATTTATATGGATATCTGTCGGACTTGCAGCCAACAATTGTTCAGCCAGTCTTGGATCAATCGGTTTTGGAGCAAAAACCAAGACAAAGAGAAGGCCAAAATCATTCGATCGAAAATACGGAAATCATGCCTCAAGTTCGAAATTATTCTGAAGGAGTTCGTGTATTTATGAATAATGATTTTACTGGAGAAAGTAGGTATGTAGATAAGGATTGGTCCTTTGGAGACATCAATACCGATCCAGATTGGTCAAAGTGGTGGCGAAAAGTGAAATCCATAAAAGTTCCTCCAGGGTGGGAGATTATTTGTTACAGTGGTGAGAATTTTCAAGGAAGGTCGATTCACCTTACAGGAGACTGGATCCCTGACAACCATAACGATTGGAAGGACGATGTTGAATCAATTAAAATTGTTAGAAAAGGAATGGTAAGTTATTGGGGGCAACTACTAAACCCAGGAGTAATCGTTTATAAGAATTCCAATTTTACTGGTCCTAGTAGATATGTGGATAAAGATTGGTCTTTTGGGGATGTGAATTTCGATCAGGATTTTAGTGAATGGTGGAGAAAGGTAGCCTCCATTAGAGTTCCTCCAGGATGGGCAATTCGATGTTATTCTGCCGAGAATTTTCAAGGAAGATCAATAGAAATTACGAGTGACTGGGTTCCAGTCAATGATTCAAATTGGAAAGAGAAGGTAGAGTCGATAAGAATTGTGAGAAGGGGAAATTAATTCACTGCAACCACTTCTTCAATTCCTTCTAAATGATTTTTCAGTAAAGTTTCGATACCACCTTTCAAAGTGGCTTCGCTGGATGGGCAACCGTTGCAAGAACCTTTCAATTCAACAAAAACTTTTCCTTCTTGGTAAGCGATGAAGTTGATGGCACCTCCGTCACTTTCTACTGCCGGAGCAACATATTCATCCAAAAGTGCTTTAATTTGATCGTCTAAATCAGAAGCAGAAAATTGGCTAATATCGATTTTTGTTTTCTTTGGTTTGGCCTCTTGCTCTTTTTGAACTACAGGTTTTCCTTGATTTAAATAGTTTCGAATAAACTCTCTCAGTTCCATGTTGATGAAATCCCAATCTACATTATCCGTTTTGGTCACAGTAACGAAATTGTTGGCTAAATACACAGCATCTACGAAAGGCAATGCAAATAGCTCTTCGGCTAGAGGTGAAATTCCTTTTGCTTCGTTGATCGAGTCAAATTCAAATTCTCCTGGTAATTCACAGATTCTATGATCTGAAACATACTTTACAGTTGAAGGATTTGGTGTGATTTCGGCGTATACTGAATGAACAATTCGTTCCATGAGATTCCAATTTTTTATCAAAATTAACAAGACTCTAACAATTTCACACTATGGAAAGTTCCTGATTTTCCATAATTTTGTGTTATGGCTTTCAATTTCAGGTCAATATTGTCATTATTTTTCTTGAGCCTCGTCTTGGTTATGTCGAGTGGCTTGACGGTTTATACCCGATCTTGTGACCATGGATGTGAGAAAGAAATCACTTTAAATAAAGAAAGTGTCTTTTGCGAAAAGGAAAAACCTAAAAAGGAAAGAGAAGAACCAAAATCATGTTGTGCTAAGACCAAAAAGAAATCTTGTGAAACAAATAATGAGAAGCAAGATCAGTCTGATGAGAAATGTTGTGATGTAGAAGCTTTTTCTCTAGATGTTGATTTTTACGGATTCTTTCCAAGTTTTGATCTTCAATTGCATTTTGAATATGTAGCGATCAATACGGTAAATGATATTGCCATCTTAAGATACGCTACCGTTCAGTTTTTTAATGATCTTCCTCCTCCTGACATAGGGATTTGTGGAAGAACCTTACTACTTCAAAAGAATTCCTTCCTTATTTGACAAGTCACTTTTTACTGAGTAATCATTTAGTAATTAGCAACTTATCAATTTCATGAAATATATTATTCTATTTATTGGTCTATTAATGTGTGCATTAATTCAAGCTCAAACTTTTACCGGAAAGGTAATCAGTGAGGGGGAGAAGGGTGAAGAAAGCCTAGTTGGCGCGCAGTTAATCTGGCAAAAAAGTCAATCCGGAACGGTCACCGATGTGGAAGGAAATTTCAAGTTTGAAGATGTCTCCGAACTTCCCGATACGTTACTTGTACAGTTTGTTGGTTTTCAGACATTAAAGATTTATTTCGATAAAATCCCTGAAAAAGGGTTGAAAATAAAGATGAAGGCGGGAACTGAGATTCAAGCTGTTGTGGTCAGTGCCGGAGATGACAAATTATTATCCTTTATGGATCCGATTGGTTTTGAAAAGATCAATCAAAGCGAGTTGAAGAAAGCAGCTTGTTGCAATTTGTCAGAAGCATTTGAAACCAATGCCTCCGTGGATGTTAGTATTGCTGATGCTGTTTCCGGTGCAAAGAAAATTCAAATGTTGGGTTTGGATGGGGTCTATACACAAATGCAATTCGAAAACATTCCGATTGTGCGTGGGTTGTCTTCTTCTTATGGTTTGGGAACGGTTCCAGGAACTTGGATCGAGTCCATTCAAATTACTAAAGGCCGTGGTTCGGTTGTGAATGGATACGAAGCTATGGCAGGCTTGATCAATCTGGAATATTTAAAACCAGATGAAGAAGGGCCGCTTTTTGTAAATGTCTACGGAAATATTTTCGGACGTGCGGAGCTCAATCTTCATTCTGCCTTTCAGATGGGCAAGGAGAAAAAATGGTCGAGTTTGTTCTTGGTTCACGGTTCGGGATTGTTTGCTGAAAATGACCGAAACGGAGACGGATTCATGGATCTGCCAAAATCCTATCAGGTAAATGTGTTTAACCGATACAAGTACTTTGGAGAAAAGTTTAGAACACAGTTTGGCGGAAAATTCATGTACGATGAAAAAATAGGCGGACAATTGGGGTATTCTCCCTCTCAAGACAAAGGTCTGTGGGGATTAAACATGAGAACCACCCATGCAGATCTATTTGCAAAAACTGGTTTTTTATTGAATCGACAAAGCGCAAGTTTTGGATTGATTTTTCAAGGGAAATTCCATGAATTCAAGTCTGTTTTTGGGACAGTTCCTTTTTATGGGAGAGAGCGCAAAGCTTATTTCAACAGCATATATTCTGACGAGTTCAAAAACGGAGATCATAAGATTAAATCGGGATTCAGTTTTACTTATAATCAATTCGATCAAAGCTATAATGATTCCGTTTTTAGCCGATTGGAGTTGGTGCCTGGTGCTTATTTTGAATACATCTATTCATTGAAGGAGAAGTTTTCATTGGTTGCTGGTATTCGAGGAGATTACCATAATTTATACGGAATTTTCTTTTCACCCGCTTTGCATTTGAAATGGAATCTATCCAAAACAACAGTTTTAAGGTTGAGTTCTGGTCATGGTTATCGGGTTCCGAATGCTTATGCAGACAACATGAGTAAGTTGGTAAGTGCCAGACAATGGATCATAACAGAATCTTTGCGTCCAGAACAAGCTTTGACGAGTGGGGTAACCTTTATTCAAAAGTTTAAGATTGGAGGGCGAGAGAGTAGTTTTTCAGCAGACTACTTTTATACGCATTTCTTTAATCAAATGATTTTGGATATGGATCAGAACCCACAGTTCATCTTCGTCAGTAATCTGAATGGACAATCTTTTTCACATGCGGTTCAAGGAGAGCTGAATTTGGAAGTGGCAAGAGGTTTTACGATTCGATTGGCCTACAAATATTATGATGTGAGAATGAAGACCAACAACCAACTGCAACAAAAAGCCATGGTACCCAAACACAGAGGTTTGCTGAACTTAGGTTATAAAACAAGAAATAAAAAATGGTTGTTTGATGTAACAGCAAATTGGGTCGGAGTAAAAAGATTACCTGGAACGAGTTCAAATCCAATTGAGTATCAAAGACCGAATGAATCGAAGAATTTTGTTCTGTTAAATGCTCAGATTACTTATGTGCACAAAGCCTGGGAGTTTTACATCGGAGGAGAGAATTTGACAAACTATATTCAGAAAGATGCTATTGTGGCATCGGATCAACCTTTTTCACAGTATTTCGATGCATCCATGGTTTGGGCGCCGGTTGCTGGGGTTAATGTGTATGGTGGAATACGATTTACGATTAAGAAAAAAATTAAAAATTAAAAATTAAAAATTAAAAATGAATAATGAATAATTGTTTGGTTATTTAATCTAATTCTTTAGGTCCTGAATCAATTAGTCATCAATCAATACAAAAAAATATGAAAACAATAATTTTAATGATTGCGATTATGAGTTTTGGAATAGCTTATAATCAGAAAGGAATAGAAACTGCAGAAATCAAAACATCTGCTCAATGTGGAATGTGTAAAGAAAGACTCGAGGAAAAGCTTAATTATACGCCTGGAGTAAAATTTGCCGAATTGAATGTGGAAACTGCAGTTTTAACCGTGAAATTTAAAAGTGATAAGATTTCAAAAGCTGAAATTTTAAAAGTAATTAACGACACAGGTTATGATGCTGATGATACAAAGTCAAACAAAGAGGCACACGAAAATCTGCCAAAATGTTGTCAGAAAGGTGGGCATTCTAAACATTGATGAATAAGAATTGAAATGGAGCAAGTCGGATTATCCGGCTTTTTCTATTTTTGGATAAAATGTAATGATATGGCTTTGATCAAAGAATGTAGAGGGAAGGCACCTCAAATAGATGAATCTTGTTATTTGGCAGAGAATGCGACCATTGTAGGTGATGTAAAATTGGGTAAAAATTGCAGTGTATGGTTCAATGCAGTTGTAAGAGGGGATGTTAACAGTATTGAATGCGGAGAAAATGTGAACATTCAAGATGGGGCTGTGATTCACTGCACTTATGAAAAAGCAGCTACCAAGATCGGGAACAATGTTTCTATTGGTCATAATGCCATAGTTCATGGGTGTGAAGTACAGGATAATGTTTTGATCGGAATGGGTGCGATTGTCATGGATCATGTGGTTATCGAACCTAATTGTTTGATCGCAGCTGGGAGTGTGGTCACCCAGGGAACTAGAGTAGAAAGTGGTTCGCTCTGGGCTGGAATTCCTGCGAAAAAAGTCAAAGATCTTTCACCTGAGTTGTTTGAAGGGGAAGTAAAAAGGATCGCGAATAACTACAAGATGTACTCGGATTGGTTTAGGTAAATTGAATTTAGAATTATCATTGTCTTTTGATCGTTCATAATTGATCGTTGATAATTCATTCCTACCAGTGCATTAATTCAGATTGAACTTCTTCTCCTAGGAAAAGGGAGGATTTCTCGTCAAACAGGCTTGGATTTTCTGTGGTGAGATAATGGATGGAGCCTTTTTTTGTAAGTTTATTTTCGAGCCATTGGTGTCTTTCCAGGTAATTTTGTAATCTTTCGGCTACTATTTTTCCTTGAGAAATTAGTTGTACTTCTTTGGGCAGGTATTCTTTGATTAAATCTTCAATAATCGGGTAGTGGGTGCAGGCTAAAATAATGGTGTCGATATTTCCAGTAGCCATCAATTCATCCACATATCTTTTGATAAAATAGCGACCTCCTTCTGTGTCGTATTCTTGGTTTTCGATTAGGGGAACCCATAAAGGGCATGCTTGCTGGTGTACTTTTACCGCAGGGTGAAATTTGTTGATCTCTACTTGATAGGAATTGGAAGAAACGGTTCCCGAAGTTCCTAAAATTCCGATTTCTTTGGTTGAAGAGAGTTCTCCAGCCAACTCTGTTGTGGGCCGGATCACTCCTAAAACTCTTTTTTCACTTTCCCAATCCTTCAAATAGGTCTGCTGAATTTGCCGCAATGCTTTTGCAGAAGCTGTATTGCAAGCGATCACAATTAAGTCACAATTCAGTTCAAACAATCTTTTTACTGCTTGCAAAGTGTACTCATGAACCACTTCAAATGATCTTGTTCCGTATGGAGCTCTGGCATTATCTCCTAAATAGATGTAATCGTATTGGGGAAGTAATTCTCTTATTTCTTTTAATACAGTTAATCCTCCAATGCCGGAGTCAAAAATTCCTATATGTTTTTTGGGAAGCATGCAGTTGAAACAAATGAATTTCGATTATTCAAGATGATAAATCTCCATAATATTTTTCAGAATATCAGGAAAATCAATATTGAGATCAATTAGTTTTCCTGAATGAATATCAAAAACCCATCCATGTACCTGAATTCCTCTTTCTCTATAGGCTTTTTGAACCTCTGCAGTTTTAATTACGTTCACACATTGTTCTTGAACATTCAATTCCACTAATCTTTTGTAACGTTCATCCTCGTCTTCTATATCACGTAGTTCATTTTTATGAATTCTATATACATCACGAATATTTCTTAACCAAGGATTAAGTATTCCTAGATCTCGGGATTCCATAGCTGCTTTTACGCCTCCACAGTAATAATGTCCACAAACGACAACGTGATTGACTTTTAAATAGGTAACGGCATAATCTATTACGGACATGGAACTTAAATCTGTACTGGGTACCATATTCGCAATATTTCGATGAATAAATGCCTCTCCAGGGGAAACGCCCATCAGTTCCTCAGCAGTTACACGGCTATCAGCACAACCTATATATAGGATGTCTGGGTTTTGACCTTCAGATAGATTTTTAAAGTAGTTAGGATCCAGTTTTAACTTATCTTGTACCCAAGACTGATTATTTTTGAATATTTGTTCTAAGTTCATTCTTTCTGTTTGTTTATCTAGTTAGTGCAGTAATCTATCCATTTAAGGATAAAAGACGAAGATATTAATAATTGTTTGCAATTGGCTGTTCGGTAGCGCTATGTTCTCGGTGCGAAAAACCAAAATTCATTTCCTCCAATCGGAACGTAAAGCATGCAGATGAAATAGCATTTATTTGATTTCTTTTTTCCGTTGCAATTTAGAGCGAAAACGTAATAACCTTCATATTCGGTCCAACAGCAATAGTCGTTGATAGAGAAATTCGGGTATAATTTTCCCAGTTGGTTCCAAGCTTTTTCAGGAGTATCCAAAATGATTTCAGATTTTTTTGCTTCCATTGAGAGATAATTGATGCTATCGCGAACAACATCAATAAGCATACAACGCATTTGTTTTGATTTTGAATCATTTTCACTCAAATGATTACAATCTACTCGTTTTATTTTTCTTGGTATTGGCTCATTATTTTGTCCAGATAATATACTAGCTGTGCCAAAGGAGATGAATATAAAAAATATGAATACTTTCATTTAGTTCTTTCTAATAGTGTTTAAGAATTTTCCCTTCTTTGTCATCTTCACATTTCAAATAGTTCAAAAACAAAAAAAGCCCTTTTTCAAGGGCTTGGAATAATAGAACTTTGTCTCTCTTACTTATAGTAACTGTTTAATTCTTTTCTCACCATATCAGTGATATCTTGTCCGCCACCTACATAAACTGGAACACCAGGAGAAGTTTCGGAAGCTTCGAAGATATAAGTGAATTTTTCTCTATCTCCAACAGCTTTAATCGCTTTTTGCAAGTTGTCGATGATAGGTTTCATCTCTCTTGCTTGGTAGATTTGAAGATCTTGCTCAGATTGTTGAGATTTCTCTTGGAATCTTTGATATTGTGTTTGAAGATCTCTCATTTTTCTCTCATAGATGAAAGGCTCCATAGTTTCTTTAGAATTTTCAAGATCTCTAAAATCCTGCTCTAATGTCTTTTGCATTTGCTCAAGAACCAGTGTTTCATCATCGATGAATTTTTGGATTTTTGCTTCAGCTGATTTATAAGCAGGCAAACTATCTAAAAGTGCCTGTGAAAATATATGTCCGAATTTCTGTGCACTTGCGTTTGCAAGAAAAAACAATCCGAAAACCAATGCTAATACTACTCTTTTCATTTGTGTAATTTTAATTCTTAACGTTCTATATTATTTTCTTTCATCATTATCACCGCCATCACCAGGTTTAGCCATGTCAACGCCCATTCGTTTCAATTCTACAATTACTGCGTTGCTCAGATCAAACTTTTCGTCCGCGAAAATAAGGTTTGTTTGATTAGATTTATCAAAAACGAAACCATATTTTTTCTCAGAGGCTATTTTTTGAACAGCGTCAAACAATTTATTAGTGATAGGCTCAATCAATTCCTTTCTTTTGGCGAACAATTCTCCATTTACTCCAAAATATTTTGTTTGCAATTCCATTGCTTTATTCTCAATGGCTTTGATTTCATTTTCTCTTTTTTCTTTATCCGCTGGAGTCAACAACAAGAGATCCTGTTGTAATTCAGCTCTTTTGTCGGCTATAATTTTGTATTTCTCTTCGATTTCTTTTCTCCATTTCTCACTCAGATTATCAATTTCAATTTGAGCATCAGTGTATTCCTTCACCTGACCCAATATGTAATCCGTATCTATAAAAGCTGTTCTTTGAGCCAGAGCAGTCAAACTAATAAAAGTGGCAAGTAAAATGATTAGATTTTTCATATCAATAAACTTTCAAATTATAATTCTCCAAGATTCATACCAATTGTGAAATGGAACTGTCCTCTCCAACCACCATTTTGAATTATTTCGGTATTGATTGGAACATAACCCGAAGAATGTGGATCCAGAGGAGTAAATCCAAATCCATAATCAACTCCAAGTAATCCAAACATTGGCAAGTAAATTCTGGCTCCAAGTCCTGCTGAATATTTCAGATCAAAAGGAGCAAATTTCTTAAACGAGGCCCAGGTGTTTCCTGCTTCAGCAAAGGCAAGCACATAAATGGTTGCTTGAGGATTCAACGAAATTGGGTATCTCAATTCAACCGAAAGCTTGGCGATGATTGGATCACCCAAAGAACTGGAAATTGACTGATCGCCATAACCTCTCAGAGCAATAATTTCACGACCATCAAGTTGGAAGCCTGTTAGACCTGAACCACCAAAATAGAATCGTTCAAAAGAAGTAAGTCCTTTCTCTTTATTGTAATAGCCCAAGAATCCGAAACCGAATTTAGGATACAATACCAGTTTTCGATCTGGAGTAAGAGGAAGGAACCACTCTGCCGTAAACTTCAATTTATAGTATTCAGCGTATTTGTTTAGAGCCTGAGACGACAAATCTGCATAAGAGTCACGACCATCAAAAAGAGAGTAAGGTAATGTAGCTTTTGCAGTAAATACAAAGCGAGATCCAGATCTAGGATAAATAGGTTGATCCACTGAAGATCTCGTGATTACGTATTTCAAAGAAATATTGTTGGAATACCCATTTGAAAAGGCAAAAACACCCGAATAATTATTTAAGTCATAATACTGATAATTTAACTCCCAATAATCAGAGAAGAAATCATCCGGCCATTTAAGTCGTTTTCCAATTCCCACAGCTACTCCAGTAATTCCGACCCCTTGATAGGTAGGAGAACTTCTCTTTTCACCATTTCCGTTTCTTGAATGGAAGAGTGAGAAAGTAAATGAATTTGGTTTTTTACCACCAAGCCATGGTTCAGTAAATGAGAAGTTGTAAGATTGGAAGTATTTCCCATTGGTTTGACCCCGAACACTTAATTTCTGACCATCTCCCGTGGGTAAAGGGCTCCAAGCACCTTTCTTAAACATGTTTTTTAAGGAGAAATTATTAAAACTCAAACCTAGTGTACCGATCAAACGGCCACCTCCCCAACCACCAGAGAGTTCGATCTGATCCGAAGATTTTTCGACAACAGTATATTCGATATCCACTGTACCATTGGCTGGATTTGGAATCGGGTTTACATTAAACTGTTCTGGATCAAAGAAACCAAGTTGAGCCAATTCTCTTTGTGTTCGAATAATATCATTTCGGTTAAAAAGGTCGCCTGGTTTGGTTCGGATTTCTCTTAGTACGACGTGGTCATTGGTTTTTGTATTTCCTTTTATGATAATATTTCGAATTCGAGCTTGTTTGCCTTCCGAGATACGCATTTCGTAATAGATCTTATGATCTTCTACTTTGATTTCAACTGGTTCAACACGGAAAAATAGGTAGCCGAAATCCATGTATAATGAGGTGATATCACGTCCATCCTGAGACATAAATAATCTCTGATCTAGAAGTGCCTTATTGTAGATGTCACCATTTTTAATTCCAAGAACCGTATCTAAAAATCCATCCGTATATCGTGCATTTCCAACCCAAGTGATGTCACCAAAATAGTACTTTTCACCTTCTTCAACCCAGATATCGATAACAATTCCCTTGCTATTTCGGTAGACTGAATCCTTTACAACGTGAGCATCTCGTAAACCTATTTCATTAAATTTTCCGATCATTAAACCCTTATCCTTCTCGTAGTTGGATTGATAGAATCGAGATTTTGTAAAAATATTCCAAAGATTAGCCATTTTCGTATCCTTCATCGCCTTTCTCAGTTTCATAGGTTTAATGGATTCGTTTCCGTAGATATTTATTTTGCTTATAGTTACTTTTCTTCCCTTTGTGACCTCTATTTCAAAAACTTTGAAATTATCCTTTGTGGTATCATCTAGTATTTTGATATCTACTTTACAATCTAAATAGCCCTTATCAGCAAAATAGTCTTTAATATGTTTTTTAGTATTGTCAACAAGACTTTCAGTAACGTACTTTCCATGGTAGAGATCAAAAATATCTCTTAATTTTTTGGTATCACTGTTTTTAATCGTGGACAACGGGGAGAAATAATAATGATCCAGTTTTGGCCGGGTTTTGACACTAATCACTGGAAAGATAACATCTCCAATCGTTTTTTCGATGTAAATTTCAACACTTGAAAAGATTTTTTGATCCCATAGATTCTGAATTGCTCGGGTCCAAGACTCACCAGGAACCATAACGCGATCACCCGTTTTCAAACCAGAGATTAGAATAAGTGCATTAGGATCATAGCTAGGAGCCCCTTCAACGCGAATCGAACCTATTTCATATTCTTCAGGTGAAAGATATGTAGCATCATCACTTCCTCCTCCGATGTTTATTTGACAAAAAACCGGAGTTGAAAAAAGAAGCGCTATGAATATGTAAAAAAGTTTATTCATTTAGGGCTTTGACCTGTTCACTTACTTTACCGAATCTTCTTTCTCTTTGCTGATATTCATAAACCGCTTGAAAGAAATCTTCTTTTCGGAAATCGGGCCAGTATTTTTCAGTAAAAAGTAGTTCTGTGTAGGCCATTTCCCATAATAGAAAATTGCTCACACGCATTTCGCCACTGGTGCGGATTAAAAGTTCCGGATCCGGAAAATCGGCAGTAGACAAATATTGTTTGATGAAATCCTGATCAATCATTTCGGGATTAATTTCACCTTGAATTGCTTTTTCAGAAATAATCTTCAGTGCATTTGAAACATCCCATCTTGCACTGTAATTGAGTGCAAGAATCAATTTTGTTCCGGTATTATTTTCAGTGGATTTTACACCATCGGTAATCGCTTTGACCACACTGTCAGGCATGGTAGCAATATTTCCAATAGTCATAAATTTCACATTGTTTTCATTGAGTTCAGCAATCTCATTTGCAATGGTTTCAACCAACAAATTCATAAGGGCATCCACCTCTTCTTTTGGTCGGCTCCAATTTTCTGTAGAGAAAGCGTACAAAGTCAAGTAATCCACCCCGCATTCTGTTGCGGCTTTTAGAGCTTCCCTAACCGATTCAACACCAGATGTGTGGCCAAAAACGCGGTGTTCACCTCTTTCTTGCGCCCATCTGCCGTTTCCATCCATTATGATGGCAACATGATTAGGGATATTCTCTGTATTTAAACTCTCTTTTATACTCATCATGAGTAGTCGTTATGTGTTCAATAACGTGTAAAACGCTAAATAATTATTTTCCTCTCTAATGTAAGTTATTATTAACAAAGCTTAACACATATTAAACGCAAAAAAGGGATTTGAAAACCAAACCCCTTTCAGCTTTAAGCTAATATTTTATTAGTTTGCTAATAATGTAACTTTATTGTTTTGTACTTCTACAACGCCACCATTGATATCAAATTCAAATGACTCATCCTTAGCTAAATTCACAAGGAATTCACCGCTAAGCCCATCAAATGATTTGTTTTTATCTGTAGCTTGTTTAACCTTCACTGTACCTTTAGTAAGAGCCGAAATAATTGGAGCATGGTTTTCCCACATTCCAAACGAACCATCCACACCCGGAAGTACGATGGAATCGATGTGCCCTTTATAAAGAAGCTTGTCCGGTGTTATTACTTCAATCACCATAACTTATTCTTTTTTTAAGATTCAGCTAACATTTTCTCTCCAGCCTCAACTACGTCTTGAATGGATCCTTTCAAGTTAAATGCTGCTTCTGGGTATTGGTCTAACTCACCATCAAGAATCATGTTAAATCCTTTGATTGTGTCGTTAATATCAACTAATACACCTGGGATACCAGTAAATTGCTCAGCCACGTGGAAAGGTTGAGAAAGGAATCTTTGTACTCTTCTTGCTCTGTGTACAACTAATTTATCCTCTTCACTCAATTCGTCCATACCAAGGATGGCAATGATATCTTGAAGTTCTTTATATCTCTGAATCGTTTCTTTTACTCTTTGTGCACAAGCATAGTGCTCAGGACCTACGATCTCAGGAGTCAAAATTCTAGAAGTTGAATCCAATGGATCTACCGCAGGGTAAATTCCAAGCTCAGCAATCTTTCTAGAAAGTACTGTAGTGGCATCCAAGTGAGCAAATGTAGTTGCAGGAGCCGGGTCAGTTAAGTCATCCGCAGGTACATAAACTGCCTGTACAGAAGTAATCGAACCATTTTTAGTTGAAGTAATTCTTTCCTGCATCGCTCCCATTTCAGAAGCCAATGTTGGTTGGTAACCTACTGCAGAAGGCATACGTCCAAGAAGTGCAGACACCTCAGATCCCGCTTGTGTAAATCTAAAGATGTTGTCAACAAAGAAAAGAATATCTCTACCTTTTCCATCACCTTCACCATCTCTAAAGTACTCGGCTAAAGTTAAACCAGAAAGGGCAACTCTTGCTCTCGCACCAGGAGGCTCATTCATCTGTCCGAATACGAAAGAAGCTTTAGACTCTTCCATTTTCTTAACATCTACTTTCGAAAGATCCCATCCTCCTGCTTCCATAGAATGCATGAAGTCGTCTCCGTAAGTAATAATTCCTGATTCCAACATCTCTCTTAAAAGGTCATTTCCTTCTCTGGTTCTTTCACCAACACCAGCAAATACAGAAAGACCTGAATACGCTTTCGCGATATTGTTGATCAACTCCTGAATCAATACTGTTTTACCTACACCGGCACCACCGAAAAGACCTATTTTACCTCCTTTTGAGTAAGGCTCGATCAAATCGATTACTTTAATACCTGTAAATAATACCTCAGTAGAAGTTGATAATTCATCAAATCTAGGTGCTTCTCTGTGAATTGAAAGACCATCTGAATTGTCTACCTCGTTGATTCCATCAATAGTTTCACCAACCACGTTAAACAATCTTCCTTTCACCTTATCTCCAGTAGGCATCTTGATTGGACCACCAGTAACAAAAACTTCCATACCTCTGTGGAAACCATCTGTTGAGTCCATAGAAATTGTTCTTACTGAATCTTCCCCGATGTGTTGTTGGATCTCAAGAACTACTTTTTGACCGTTCTCTCTCACTACTTCAAGTGCATCCATAATCTTTGGAAGAGCTTGTCCTTTTTCAAAGCTTACGTCTACAACCGGACCGATAACCTGAGAAATTTTACCTTTTAAATCAGACATTTTATTGTGTTTTTCTATTGTTCAAAATCAGGAAGTTATATTTCTTCCATCAAAATTTGGGTGCAAAGGTATGTTATTTTCTTAAAATAAGGACAAGGTAAAGTGCAAATATTTTTAACTAATTTTGGATTTTTAAAATCAATATTGATAAAGAATACAGCCCTATTTCGATCAAGTGAAAATTTTCAAAGACTCAAACATTAAAAATCAAGTAGTTAGACCCCTGCTTACCATTGGGACTTTCGACGGGATTCATATAGGTCATCAGGAGATTTTAAGAAGATTGATTTCAGAAGCCAGATCGTCGAATGGAGAATCCGTATTGTTTACTTTTAATCCGCATCCAAGAGAGGTTGTTTTTCCGGAAAATCATGGATTAAAAATGCTGACCACTTTGGATGAAAAAATGCAGATTCTAGATGAATTGGGTTTGGATACTGTTATTTTATTTCCCTTTACAGAGGAGTTTTCTAAACTATCAGCCAAAGATTTTGTGCAACAGATTTTAGTAGAACAAATAGGCGTGCAGAAAGTAGTGATTGGTTACGATCATCATTTTGGGAACAACCGAGAAGGCAATATCGAATTGCTCAAAGAATTGGGTGCAGAACTCGGTTTTGAAGTTGAAGAAATTCCAGCACAGGACATCGATAATATTAATGTAAGTTCCACTAAAATTCGAAATGCTCTAAAGGAAGGAAAGATGGAAGTGGTTACCCAGTATTTGGGTCGACCCTTCGAAATCAATGGCATTGTTGTTGAAGGGAATAAGATTGGTCGAACGCTTGGTTTTCCCACAGCCAATATTGAAATAGGAGACGAAAAGAAGATGCTTCCCTGCAATGGAGCCTATGTGGTTCAGATTGGATTGAAGGGTCAAGTGTACAGAGGAATGATGAATATAGGTTTTAATCCAACTCACAATCTTCAACACAAAGAAAGCGTTGAGGTTTTTATTCATCAGTTTGAAGGAGACATCTACGGTGAGAAAGTAAAAATTGAAGTGCTAACGAAAATTCGAAACGAACAGAAATTTGCCTCACCAAAAGAATTGAGAGAACAACTGAAAAAGGATGAAGATTTTAGTCTTAATTATAGTATTTAGTTGTCAGTTCCAACTAGTCAGAGCCCAGAATGAATGGGGGCCTAAGAACGACACAAATAGGGTTTGGACCAATCTGGACTCAGCTATTGCACATCCTTTGGAAGTGGTTTCCTTAGATCTTTCAAAAAGTAAACTGACAGAATTCCCCAAAGAGATTTTCCAATTCAAGAATTTGGAAGTTCTGAATTTGGGTCGAAACAAAATTGAGTCCGTTCCTAGCGAGTTGAATCAATTGCAGTTTTTAAGGATTTTGGTTTTAGAGCGAAACAAGATTTTTAGTTTTCCCATTGCGGTCTGCAGTATGCCTAATTTGGAACAATTGATCATGAATCGGAATCAGGTAGTCACCATTCCAGCTTGTATCCAGTTTGCCGAGAAATTGCAGTATTTGGATTTATGGTCGAATCAAGTCGAAAACGTTCCGGACGAAATTGCCAAATTGAAGCAGTTAAAAGAATTTGATCTACGCGGACTCACCTATGCTCCGGAATTCAATGCGAGAATAAAGGGGTTGTTGCCTCAGGCGGAAGTGAGAATGGAGCCTCCTTGTGATTGTATGTCAGGTGAAAAATAATTTTCACCTGAAGTTCTCAGTTCCAAGTAGTCAGTAGGCAGTTTTATTCGATAATAATTTTCTCGAAAATAAATTCTGATCCGATTTGGGCTTTGATATAGTAAATTCCTTTTGGTAGATATCCGAGCTGAATCAGGGCTTTTGACTTTTTCAAGTTTTCATGAGTGTAAACAAGCCGTCCTTCTGGGGAATGGATTTGGATGTTTTCGATTAGTTTGCCTTCGTCGGATTCGATGGTGAATTGTCCGGTTGATGGGTTGGGGTAGATGGAAAGGTTTGAAAGATTGTTTTCATTTATTCCACCATAAGCAACCAAGCATTGATTGTATTTTACAAAACTTGGATTATTTATAGTCAGTAGACTTGGGGAAATGGAAATAATCGTATTGGATTCAGAACTTGAAAATACATTATTTTGATAAGTCAGTTCAGGGAAGCGCATACTACCACCAAGATTACTGCAAGAGGCATGGTTAATAAGTTTTCCTATTTCGAAATGAGGGCCACTTGGAAGTGTTTTAATTCCATAAATTGGTCCGTTTGAAATAAGGTAAATTTCACTTGAAATAGAATGAAAACTAGGGTAATCTCCATAAACATACCAAGAACTATTGATTTCAAGATTCTTATTTATTGCGAATAAATTACTTCCATAGCCCATATTAAAGAAATAACCAAAGGATAAAAGGAATAAGGAATCCTGATGCCATTCCATTTTGTATTTTGCTCCAAGCTGATTTTCTTCTCCAAAAAAACTATAGCTGTACACATTAAGACCTGAAGAATCGATACGTGTAACAGTGTGCCTATTATTAGCAACATGAAAACCTCCAACATAAATTGTTGCGTTGGAATCAATCAAAATGGAATTACAAAGTTGGTCATCATACCATTTTGTCCAAAGAACATTTCCTATATAGTTTAGCTTGTTTAACAGCATAGTAGATGGATTGCCAGAAACAGCGAAATACAAACTGCTATCTAGAGCTTCTGTGATTAGGCAATTTTGACTTGGATCACTTCCGTGTAGATAAGTCTTTGACCAAATTAATTGACCGTTGCCATTTGTTTTAAGGAGTGTTTGCTCTGAATTTGCTGTTAATGCAAATAAGTAATTACTATCAATACTTTGCAAAATATTGTTGCACCTAACCGAGTTTGTGAAAACGTAATTTTTCGTCCAAATTGTATCCAAATTGATGTTGAATTTTGCAATTGTCAAATTGGAATTTCCGTATTCAATCGATGCTAAATATGCAGTGTCTTTCGTCTTTATCAGGTTTGAAATTTTCCCATTAAACTTCTTTTCTTGTAATATTTCTCCATTATCATCGAGTTTAATTAAAAACCCATTATTGTTTAGTTTATGTGATCTAACTAGCAATGAACTATCCCAAGAAAAAATCAAATCTTCTCCATAAATATCCCCTTCCGACGGACTAAAATAAATACAAGGATAAGTCTGAGAAAATAAGATAAATGGAATGAGTGAGAAGATTAGAGCTATCGTTTTCATTTCTTTGGTTTTAGTCAATATACTTTGAAACGAAGAAATTGAAAATTGGGTTGGTTCAATTTGACTGTCGAAAGCTGGAAATTCTTTTTGTTATTTGAATCATTTTATAAATTGATTTCAGTCTTTTCTCAATGTGACTTCTAGAATCTTGGTTGCAAAGTAGATTTTATAATGAAGATTAATCAATTCCTGTTTGTTTTGGAACAAGAGCATTTGGCTTTCTGTTAATTCCAATCTGGTTATTTTTCCATGCTGATAGCGAATTTTATTCATTTCAAAATTATTTTCAGCTTGAGTAATCATCTCTTCGATAATCTTGGAGGCTTCATTTAAAGATTCAAGTTCGTTGATCACAGATTGAATCCTCAATTCTAAATTCTGTTTGGCATAATCCAGTTCAATGTTTTCATTTTGAAGATCGATTTCCAAATTCTTTTGTTGTCTTTTGTTCACGTGCCGATTGAAAATAGGAATGCGTAAACTGATCGATGCGTTTTGGTATAAATTGTCTCTAAGTTGTGATCCCAATGGCACGGTTGAGGTTTCTCCAGTCGTATTGGTTTGCTTGTAGTTTCCAGAGTAACCGGTTCCGATGGAAGCGAATAGGGATAGACTTGGGATATAACCACTTTTCGATCTTTTCACCTCCAGTTCAGAAAGTGTAATTTTCTTCAATTGAATATTGACTTCATCTAGGTTTTCTACTTCTGTGTTTTGTTCGAAAGCACTGATATTCTGCAATTTCTCTTGAATTTCAATGTTATCTTTAAGTGGGTAGTTCATCGTGAATTTCAAGTCGAGAAGAGCGTTTTTCAAAAGGATAGAATCTTGTAAAAGTGTGTTGATTCGAAGTGATTTTTGAGATTTCACAGTGATTATTTCTGTTTCTGTAGCATGACCAGTTTCGATCTTCTGTTGGATAAAGTAGATTTGAGAATCAAGTTGAGCTATATATTGATGATCTAATTTAACTGTTTGAATACTCAACAAGCAATTCAAGTATTTTTTACAGATTTCAGTTTCGAGTTTCTTTTTTTCAATATTTAAAAACAGCTGAGCATATTCCACATTGTTCTTTCCTATTTTGGTTCCGTAGAAATTCCTTAAACCAGTAAATAATTCCCATTCTGAACTAAGGTAAATACTCGCATTATTAACTTGAGTAGAGGCAAACTGGTTAGTGAATGGATCCAGACTTTGCCCCCAATTGTATCCGTAGGAAGCTCCGCCATTCAGGTTAGGAATGAAGTTTAGTTGTGCTTGTTGATGATTGTTTTTGGCACGAGCAATTTCATTCTCAATTTTTTTGAGTTGTAAATTTTTTGTCAACCCGTATTGAATGCAATCCTCAAGACTAAATTGTTGACCCCAGGTACTACCAGATAAAATCACCAATATGTATAAGATCTTTCTCATTCTCTATTGATTAGTTTTCTGAATTGTCCAAAAATTCGGTCGATGAGTCTTAAATCTTCTGTAACTACGGTAATTCCTACCTGCATATTTGGAGTGTAAGCTATTTCTTTTTTGTAATTGGTAGTAAGGTCTTCCGGAACCGAAACCCATACTTCATAAAGTCCTTCTTTGCTCACAGCTGAAACATCTTTAATTTCTCCAATAAGTTCTCCAAATTCGTGAGTAGGATAATTTGCAATACTCACTCTTACTTTTTGACCTTCTTCTATTTTTCCGAGTCCATTAGCAGAGAGTTGCGCTTTGACTATGTAATTTTGTGTTTTTGGAGTGATAATCAGTAATTCTTCTTTATCCTGAACAAACTCATTTTCCCTTTTCTTTTCCGTAAAAAATACCTCACCATCAATTTGGGCAGTTATCACATAATTCTGTTTCCAAGCGATCAAGTTTTCGTGAATTTTGTCTAATTCTTCTTCAATATTTTGGTAGAGTTTGATTCGCTTTTCATTTCGTTGAAATTCGATTTCAGCCAATTCTTTTTCAAGATTCAAAGTGGTGATTTTTGACTGGACCATTGATTTTCTAATTTGCTCCAGATCACTTTTTTGGTTGAGGTAACTTTTTTCAGCTTCGATATATTCAATCTCAGCCATGGCTCCTTTTTCAAAAAGTTGTTTGTTTTTCTGAAATTTTGCTTCGTCCAGATCCAGAACTTTTTTAAATGAGCTGTATTCTTTTTGATTGATTCCTCCGATTGACCGGTAATTTTGGATTTGTTTTTTATAGAAAGAGATTTGTTTTGAATAGAAAGGATCATTTTCTATTCTTTGCAATTCTGAAATCTTCTCAACCAATACATTGAAATTAGTGCTATTCAGACCAAGATTCACATTGTTATTTAAATGTTTTAGATCAATTTGAAGAATGGAGTCTGCTTCAATTTTAATTCGAATAACTTTTGAAACCGAGTCAATAAAAAGATAGCCTTCTTTTGAAAGTGGATTTCTGATTTCTGCAATAATATCTCCTTTTTTCACGAATTTTTTATCTGTGATATTGATCAGCTCACCTCCCGAAGGAGCGAACACTTTCAAGGGCGGATTTTCAGCTGTTAATACTCCGGAGCCAGGGATTTGATCCGGGTATTTGATAAAATAGGAAAGCAGGATCATCATAGTTACAATACCAAGAATAACAGTAATTCCCCACCGGATAGTCCAATTAGGCGCTTTTCCAATAATTTCCTGAACCTCTTCGCTTCTTAATTCAATTTCTTCTTCTTCCATCTTATGCAAGTCTTTCGAGTTCCAATTGATTTTTCACCAATTCATAATATTTCCCACCTGATTCAACCAAGCTGAAGTGGTTTCCTTGTTCAATGATTCTTCCTTTATCTAAAACCAAAATTTGATCAGCAGTTTTTACAGTACTTAGTCGATGCGCAATTATCACGGCAGTTCTATCTTTTATAAATTGATTCAGATTTTCCATAATTTTCGCCTCGTTTACTGCATCCAAAGAACTTGTTGCTTCATCAAAAAAGATGAGTTGAGGATTTTTGTAAACTGCTCGAGCGATGAGGATTCTTTGTTTTTGTCCTCCACTCAGACCAACACCCTCCATTCCGATTTTTGTGTTGTAGTTCAGTGGTAATTCTTCAATGAAATCTCTGATACAAGCTATTTCACAAGCCTGAATGAGTCTTTTCTTGTCGATAGAATCTTGGCCAATCGCAATATTTGCCGCAATTGTATCATTGAAAATATGTCCTTCTTGCATCACAACTCCTGTATTCGCTCTCCAGTAGGTGTGGGAAACGTGATCCAAACTATCCACGCCGATTTTAATATCTCCCGCATCAGGTTCGTAAAATTTCATCAAGATTTTCATCAGCGTAGTTTTACCTGAACCACTTGCTCCAACTATAGCTGTAGTGCGATTAGCTGGAATACAGAAAGTCATCCCATTTATCACATTTTGATCCGTTCCTTTGTATCTAAAAGAAATGTCTTGAGCAACCAAATCTGCACCTAAATCCACTTCCGACACATAGTCCATTTCGGGATCCTCTTCTTCTTCGTGGTCGTGAATTTCACCTAAACGTTTCAGAGCAATTTTGGCGTCTTGATAGGTGTACATGAAGTTAATAAGTTGGGAAATGGGGCCATTGGTCTGACCAATAATATAAGTGATCGACATCATCATACCTAAGGTGATTTCTCCTCGGATAACCATCATAGCGGCTAAAATGCTAATGGCGATATTTTTTAATTCATTGATGACACTAGATCCGATTGTTTGAGTTTGTTCCAAAGCCAAAGCAGATTTAGAAATATGAAACAAACGAGCTTGCGTGTATTCCCAACCCCATCTTTTTTGTCTTTCAGCATTGTTCAATTTGATTTCTTGCATGCCATTTATGAGTTCGATCACTTTGGATTGTTCCCCACTTAATTGTTGGAATTTTTTATGATCTAGAATCTCTCTTTTCTTCAAGAAGATGACAATCCATGCAAAATAGAGGATGCTTCCTAATAGAAAAACTCCAAAAATTCTGACATCGTACCAAATCAAAACTGCCCCAAAAATGACCAGATTAACAAAGGAGAAAAGGGTGTTAAGGGTAGAATTGGTAAGTAAGTTTTCAATTCTTTGGTGGTCGTTGATTCGCTGAAGAATATCTCCGGTCATTTTACTATCAAAATAGCTGATCGGAAGTTTCATGAGTTTGATGAAGAAGTCGGAAACCAGACTGATATTGATTCGGGTACTCATGTGGAGTAAGATCCAGGAGCGAATGATGTTGACGGTAGTTTGACCTAGAAACAAACTAATTTGAGCAATCAAAATCAAATAAATAAAATTGATGTCTTGATTTTGAATACCGACATCCACCAAACTTTGAGTTAGGAAAGGCAGAATCAATTGGAGTACAGAACCGATTAGCAGACCAATTGAAAGTTGAGCTAAAAAGCCTTTGTATTGAGTGATATAGCGAAAAAGGAAAGACATATTGTTTTTCTTCTCCTCCTTTTCAGCCTTAAATGATTTAAGTTGAGGTGTGGGTTCTAGCAGAAGTGCAATTCCTTCTTCCGTATCTTCATTGGCATTGTTTCCTATCCAGTTTTGGATAAATTCTTTCACAGAATATTTAATGATCCCCTGAGCTGGATCTGCAATAGTTACTTGTTTTTTAGTGGCTTTCACCAGAACTACAAAATGCACTTTATTCCAGTGAAGTATTAATGGTAATGGAGGGTTCTCTTTTAAAATATCTTCGAAAGAAAGTTTTACACCAAGAGTCTTGAAGCCAATATGTTCAGCACAATTTGCGAGGTTGAGTAAGCTACTACCTTCTCTGTTGGTTTCAGAGATAGTACGAAGTTCCTTTATGGATACATTTTTCCCGTAATAACCTGCAATCATTTTGATGCAAGTCGGTCCGCAATCCATTTGATTGAGCTGACGGTGGAATTTAAATTTTTTACTCAATAATTTCTTTTTTTGATTGTTTCAACCTATTAATATAGTGTCATGAGCAGATAAGGGTTATTCAATTAATTCGTATTTATATAACGAAGACTTTGAATTATTAATTTCCAACATTAATTGTTCAGGTTTGAGACCAAAAGAGATAGATTTCCTATATATCTTTTTAAAGATTTTGTATTGATTCTTAGGCACACTTAAGATTAAGCTATTGCCTTTTTCATTTCCTATTTCTTTGAAATTATTTAAGACTTCATAGAAGCTATAAGCTAAGAAATTTTGATAATTTTCATTTTCTACAGAGATATCGAGTTTAGGCAATAGATCATATTTTTCTTTATTTTTTTTTCTATGAGGTGCTAATGCCCAAGACATTAGTGAGATAGTGTTTTTCCAGTCTGCTTTGTTTTTAAGCGAGAAGTCATATCCTTTTTGTACATACTTCATTATGTAGGATTGATCTCCATGGATAACTATTATATCCCATTTTTGAAAAGAAATAGAAGATGAAATTTTACTTATCCATCCAAATTCTGAAATTAAACTATCAAGTAGTAATTTATTGTAGTCGTCCTTCAAGATCATTATTTTTTCAAGACTATCCTTTTCTGATTTAGAATTATAATTTCCCCTACCTAACATGATTCTTTCTATACTTTGGTCATTATTGCATAAAAATTGGATTGTAGAATCGATGTTTCGAAATTTCACCTTTTTTAGGCTATCAATCTCTTTAAATTTCGATTTTATTTTTTGTTCGTATTCTGGTATACTGTCAAAAGCTTTTAAGAAATAGTTTGAATAGTATTCAAACAGGTTTGCGTTTTTTGATTTAAGCGCATAGTAATAAGAGGAGTCAATTTCGCCGATATTGAAGAAAACAAAAGATTTCAATCTGTAGAATTTGGACTGATAATCCAAAGGTATTTTTTCAATCTTTTCTAATATTCTTTTCGCCTTTTTGGATCTACCTTGATCTATAAGAGTCTCGGCTTCTTCTAGTTTATTCACAGAATGAAAATACTGGTTTACTGGTAGATCCTGTGAGAACTGATAGTTGCTCTTTATTAGTAGGGAGGATAATAAGATTATTTTAATACAAGTTACTGCCATATTTTATGGTTTAGTTTGTCTAGCTTGGATTTGTCAATGGTTACTTCATGTAGGCTGTTAATAGTAATACCAGACTTTTCTAATGTAGAATAATCTTTTTCGTAGAAAAACTTTGAAATGTATGGATTGTACTCACATTCATTTTGGTAATATAGTAATCCTTCTTTTGATTTTTCCGGGATTCTTCTATCGCAACAGACATATCTGAATTCACAATCTTGGCAGATTTGAATTTCATCTTTTTCAAACGACGTTGTTGGAATATTTGAAAGCTTAAAGTTTTTCAGATATTCCAATATTTGAAGTTTAATTTCCTCGTCTAGATTCGAGGAGTATCTTGCGGACATATTATTCATGTTAATTTCTAAGTAACTAGAGTAAATACCCTTAGCAGTTTTGTTTCTCACGTAGATTTCTTGATCAAAAATTATCCTTGGCTGCGATGATAAGTCTTTAAAGTTAAATTTATCTTCAAAAGTAAAAATTGAATACCTATTATTTGTAATCTCTTCAGTTTTGTTATGGTTGAAACAATAAAATTCATGTATCAAAGGGTTTCGATCAAGGAGGCTTTTTATACTCTCAACTGTTAATTTGTTCGAGTTGTTTTTGTACACAACTGTAATGTTTTTAAGTGATTGGTTTGTATTTTCTATTTGAGCTATTAGTTCATTTAGAAATTCTGATGAATCAGATATAATTAGAAAATCTTTAATGTGAAATTTTTCAAGAAGTTGAATTGGGATTACTGAATTTTGTTTTTTGTCACAAATAAATAAAAAATCATGAATCGATGACGGACTTATGAATTCTAAAGGTTTGATATGATCTCGAAACTCTTCAATGATGTATTCATTTTCCAATAAAAAAGATAGGTATTCATCAAAATCGTTTGAAACAGCATGAAGGTTAAAAGATTGTTGATTTTCAATCTCCTCGAATACAGTCCAAACACTGTTAGGAATGAATTCAATTTTCCCTCTATAAAAATCAAGAATAAGAGTTCTGTTGTATCCTCTTGTGAATATTACATTATCTGTAATGAATGAATATTTCGTTTTCATTTTCTGCGCTTTGAAGGTGTGAAGACTGCAAGTATAGAAGTATGGCGAAAACAAGCCGCCTCGTTTGTTTGATGATATTTTGAAGGATATAGTTTTAGAATGGGTTCTTTGTCATCAACTACTTCCTTATTCAAAGTTTCTAACTGGTCTAATAATAAGTTTTTTTTCATGAACATAAAAATTGTGCGATTTCAAATTCAAGGTTATAATTGCAGGGCTTTGATACCATTCCGAACTGACCCACAGGATTGACTTCTAAAAAACAAAAATCACCGTTTGGTTCTTTGATTATGTCAAATGATCCGCTATTTAGACCTACATAATTACAGAAAGTTATTAGTTTTCTTTCCAGACTTTTAGGGATTGGATATTGAATGTTTCGATTGGGTATTTCACCATCATATCTTCTAAAGTCAACTGATGTTTTTGAGTTTTTTTGAGAGATGATTGCCATAGGAAAAACTTTTTTGTTTAACACGAAAATTCTTAGCTCTACAGATTTCTCAATTTTTTCCTGGATAAATGAGTTTGTAAGTTCGTAATTTTCAAGATTGGATATTTCGTTGGTATAGCAAACAATATGTTCCCCATCATCATTTTTCATCATTATTTGGTTGAGGGGTTTGGTAATGTAGGATTTGTTTTTACATAAGTTATTTATGCTTTTAATATAGCTTTTTGGTGTTTTTAGCCCACTTTTATTGGCCCATTCTAATTGTACTAGTTTACTAATGTTTGAATTAAAGTAGCTTCCAATTTTTGGTATATTTAATTTTTCCAACTTTAACAGTAAAAAATGAATTATTTCTTGATGTTCTTTAATTATAATTTTGTTCTCATAATTAGAATGATTAGTTGTTTTTGAGTATTCAGATCTTCTGAACCAGTACCCTGTTACTTCATCCGATTTTACCATTTTTGAGCAATACTCAAACTGAAACTTTTTTGTTTGGAAGTCGATTTCGATTTTTTCAATTTTTGAGAGGTCATTAATTCTCAAAAATTCTTTTCCGAAATAATTTATCCATTCAATAACGTGGCTTGTTGAGTGGTCCTTCTCTTCG
This sequence comes from Crocinitomicaceae bacterium, assembly GCA_041392305.1. Taxonomy (GTDB): domain Bacteria; phylum Bacteroidota; class Bacteroidia; order Flavobacteriales_D; family Crocinitomicaceae; genus JAGQYP01. Next base: position 53,332 of record JAWKMJ010000005.1, on the reverse strand, counting down.
CTAATAATTAGTATCATTTTTTTTGAATTAAAGGGAGTAAATCAATACTCCCTTTTGTTGTTTGTTAAGGACATTTTGGTTTGGAAGTGGTTGTACTTGTTATTACTCCTTCATCATTGGAAATTTCAGTAGTTGTATCAGTACAATTTTCAGCCAAGTATGTTACTTCAACACATTGGGTATATGTTTTTCCTCCCAGTCCTCCGAAAAGTGATGAACACTCTGCGCTGGATAGTTTAAATTTGTTTAATAATTCTAATTTTTTCATTTTACTATTTTTATGGACATTCATAATATGTGCATGTACGGTTTACTGTGTCATCAGTATCGTAAAAGTGCTTTTCGTCAGTACAACCTTCTGCACTGTGTGTTGAATTTACTGCGTGTGTAGCGTCTTTAGTTTTACCCCCTACACCACCAGTGATTCTGGATAAATCCAGATCCACTGAATACTTAGATAGATTTTCTAGTTTGTTCATAACTATTTTTGTTATTGCCTACTCTACGAATTGAATAAATCCTTTTCAGAATACATTTTCGGCACTCTGCTTCTGAATAGAAACACTTTGTTTTGTCTGCAATCAAGACAAAGCGATTATTGAAAAGAAAGTTGCAGCTTTCTTATTTTTCGAATGATAAAAGGGAGTAGTTTTCAGGGAGTCTTAGGTTAATAAACAGTTTTAAATCAGGTCGTTTTAAATTTTTTGTATTTGGTCGTTGTTATTCTTTCAGCATTGTAGGTGCTACAATATTAACGATCAGAAGCTATATTGATTGTATTCTTTAGTCCTTATGTAATGAATGGTAGTTTTTTTGTGATGAAATGGACTTTTATTGTCATGAAATGCGTGTTTTACTTTGTTTGGTTAAAATAGTTGCGATGGTATTCCTTTAGATCAATTTTACCCATTTTATTTATAGGGGGGAGAAATCCTGAATAGCTGACCAAATAATAAGGGCTAAGACCAATAGCTCTACGATGGCGTCTAATCTTGGCCAAAGAAATTGGCTTTTTCTTTTCCACTCCAATTACGTATGAAAAACATTTCGTTCTTTTTCCTAGATTATTTTGCGTTCTATCCATAATGCTACTATAATAAAATGGTTCAATTCTGCCGGAATGAAGAAGTCTTTTTAGAAGGGGTTTGAGTTTTTTCACTCTTGAGGGTATCATGTGGAGAATTAAATGATAGAAATCGTTATCTACTGTGTAGTAAGTGTGAAAATATTCGAGGTTGCTTTTATACAACTGAAAAAGATTTTCAAAGATAATTGAGTCAGCTTTAATTAGGCTTTTTGTAGAGTCAATTGTTGAAGATTTTCTGGCAATTTGATCTAAGGCGGACAATGAGTCAATATGGAGTGATAGATTGTATTTAAGGCTGTCAAAAGGAAATTCTATTTTTTCAAATTTTAAGGCTAAATCTGAGTTTTTATGTGCTAGCCAATCGATAGTTTGGTTGTATTTATGTTTTTCGACATGTTTAAGATGTTCAAGGTATTCGGTTGATTTTGCTTCTAAACCAAGTTTTTGATTCAATAAAAGATAAAGTTGTATACCTTTAAAGTTGAGCACCTTCTTTTTATGGATCAATTTGCTTAGAATTTCTTGCGCTTCATTGTATTCTTTATTCTCATATAAGTATTCAACATCGTTTATTTTATTTTGAGTTTGAATGGTCTGAGAAAATGTATTTGAAAAGGATGTCTGTAAAATAACCAACTGAAGAATAAACATATGAAACCCTAGAGAGCTTCTTAAAATTGACATGTAATTAACCATTTAGTAATAAAGTAAAATACCCAATTTCAATTTTAGATTCATGTTTTTGTTGAACTTATAAGTGGATTGATTGTGCGATTTTCTAAACTTTGATTAAGGTTAATTGATTTCGTTTTGGTATGGATTGAAGTTGCAATCATCCAATTTCATGTATAGTTCATTTGACTTTTGAACTAATTTTGATTTAAAAACACAACAATACTTGTATTGACAATCCATACATTTTTCGATTTGATTAATCGGTAAGGGGCTATGACTAGGAGCCGAATAGAGTTTTTGGAGGTCTGAATTTGTGAAGTTATCTAGATTTATATTGAAGTCATCCATATTAATTATTAATTGATTTCATGTCTTTTAAATAATCTTCCATTGAGATTAATCCGAAGGCATTTCTTAGGTTTATAATGTATGATTCGGAATTGTTTAAAAATGGTTTAAATGTTATCTCTTGTGTTTCCTTACTTCTTTCCACTTGGGTACCAAAAAGTTGAACTCCAAACAATAAATAATTGTATTTATCAACTAATATGCAATAGTCAGAAGGTTCAATTGAGTGGTTCTTTAGGTTCACCTCAGCCAGTTTAATTATTCTTTCCAGTAAATCGATGTCTTTTGTGTGTATTCCAATTAGCAAAATAGCATGCATGCCATCTCTACCAACTTGAGTCCAATTCAAATTATTGCCAAATTCGTTCAAAATGGAATTTATATAGCTTTGATTTTCTTTATCTATTTTAGTTTGCAGCTTAAATAAACTGTCATTTTTACCTTTAATTTTGTGCCTATAATATTGATCTTTATTTAGTAAGACTAAAAGACTGTCCCTAATTGATGGGAATTCAATTTCGTATTCAGGGTTTAGCCAATTATTTTGTTGACTAATTATTTTGTTATAGTTTATTAATTGAGTTGAGTCAGATTTCAGACTTTGTAACAACCAATCTTGTTCCATTTGTTCTATTGAAAAGTATTTAAAACCATGATTAAAGGAAGAAACCACTAGTGATTTTGCTTGGGAAGGGTTTTTTAGAAGAGCATGACAGATTGCGGAGTAATAAAGGCATCTACCTTTGAAAAATTCAATTTTGTCAAGACAAGATTCATATAATTTTAAAGCGTTTTCATATTGCCCCAATTGAATCAAACTATCTGCTTTATTTAAATCTTTATAGCCCGATAGAGGGATTTTAATTTGAGCCGATAGCTCAGTTGAAAGTGAAATACATAGGAGAAATAGAAAGATTATTTTTTTCATTAATGATGATTTTATTCGGTTGAACATTATTGATTCTATTATTATACATTTCTGGGTTGACGTGTATTTTGATTCGATTAGAAGGGCAATCTTTAGATGAAAAAATATTTATTTGATCTAATTTTGAACAGTAATTTTCTAAAATACCATTTATATAGAGTTCAGAAAATCTATTGTTTGCAATAATTTGTGAGATCATATTATCAGAAAGTCTCAAATTCGTATTGTGTTGAAGGCCAATATATGTAGCGTATTCAAATAAATGGAAATTATTGATTTCATTTAATATGAACTCAAAATGAATAGGGTTTTGGGTCTTAATGAAGATATTGGAAATGAAAAGGGGGGACAGAATTTGGTCAATTAATTTAAGATTGATTTTATCGGAAAAATTTATTTCGCAATAATCAATTGTTTTTTTATAAATATCTGAATTCCATTCAATGCATCTTTTCTTATTTGTAAGTGGATTGAAACTTATATAGTCTTGGTCGTTTAAGTTTTCCAAAAATTGAATAAAGTGTGTCGATACTTCTTCTTCATTTTCACTTTTAAAATGGTCAAGATTTTCACCTTGATATTGCAGCAACAGATCGATTGCCTTGTTTGAAAGTTCAATATATCTATAACGGAATAAATCTAAAATCACTCCCTTTTGATCTCCTTTTACGGGAATACAGTTAGTATGTATGTAATATGTCATTTTAGTTATTTATTATTTTGTAGTTGTTTTCTGCCATTGGATGGTCTGAGTAACCCTGACATATTTCATACCCTTTTAAGTATTGATTATATTCTCTCTTGGTAAATACTTTGGTTTTAACAGTGCTTGACTCATAAAAATGAAAAATTGCTGGTAGGTTCAGACCTTTTGGGATTTGCAATTTTTTCTTCTCGTTCAAGTATTTCTGCGATTTTATATTCGATTCCATAATTATTAGGTTTTGAGGTCATTCCAAATTGTCCAACTGGATTCACTTCAAGGAATATGAAGTCACCATTTTTGTCTAGAATGAAGTCTAATGAGCCAAAATTTAATTTTAATTCAGTCATTAATGATTCAATTTTTTTTTCAAGAGAAAATGGTAATTTAAAAGCTGTAAATCGAAGTGGTGTTTCAATGTTGTAATTTCTAAAATCTATTTTAGTGTGCTCGTTTTTTTGAGAATGAATCTCCATAGAAAAACATTCTCCTTCAAGAAATACTACTCGAATTTCTGATTCTTTTTCGATCATTTTTTGGATGAAAGATGTTCCAATTTCAATGTTTTGAATATCTTCTCTTTTAACTTCTTGTGTTCTAGTATTAAAATGATCTGAATCGTTTTCAATACCAATAGTTTCGAATAATGGCTTGGTAATTACTCTGCCACTTTCTAGGTGTTCAATAATGTCTTTTGTATTGTTGAGGATTACCCATTCAGCAGTTTTAAGTCCAACTTTTTTTGCAATATCCAAAACAAAAATTTTGTTAAGGCTTGAGAAGGAAGGGTGATTTAACCAAAATTTGTCATTCAGTCTCCAGTTCAGGTAATTTCGAATTACTTTTAATTCAGTTTCCTTATGATTTAATAATGTTCTTTCTAAAGGGCCAAGGGCTATATTTTTAAACAAATTTTTATTTTCCGGTTCTCTCCTGTACCAAATAGCATGAATTTCTTCAATTAGATTCAAATTTTCATATTGAATTAATGGGGGAAGGTTTCCGTTTGAATCAATTTTTAAAGATTCAAAAAAGGTTATATCGTTTACACGAATGAATGGCGTTCCATTTTTCAATAAAATTCGACAAACTTCATTGGTGGAGAAGTCGTGGTTATTGCTATAAATAAGAATCATAATACTAAATAAAAGAACCCTTTTCAGGGTTCTTATTTTAAATCATGTTAGAATTGGTGAAGGAATTTTGATCCCTGGGTCATCCACTACGTAGGTGCAATCGTCTGCAACTCCGTCTCCATCAGAATCACTGTTTTCATCTTTTTTGCAAGTTGTTCCAGAACCAGATGCTCCTCCTCTGATCTTATTCATGTGTTCATTCCCAATCTTTGAACTTTCTATATCAAAAATCTTTTTCATAATATTAATTTTTATCGCCTACTCTCTAAATAAAAAATTCCAGCAAAATGCATTTTCGGCACCCTACACATGCTGAAATTGCTCAAATCAATTGCCTGCAAACAAATAATGAGAGCTTTTCTAAGAAAATGTTGCAGCATTCTCTTGTATTTCAAAAATAATTACCTGAAGTAAAAGAAAGGTATTCAGGCTGGTAGTATGGTGTAGTTAGACTAAGGTACTAAAATATAATTATGCAACAAATAAATAAATGTTAAAATGTTGTAGAATGTTGAAGGGTTTAGGATTAGTATAAAATTAATCACTATCTCAATGAAACGATAGCCTTTTCTTAACTAAAAAAGTCTCGAAGGCTTTCTATTTAGATTGATTTAGTCGGCATTTCAATTCGTAATTCCAGAATATTATTTTCGAGATAAATTGAAATAAAAAGAGTCCAGTTTAGCTGAACTCTTTATTGGTTGCATAGATAAATTATACGAGTCTACTTTGTTTTTCCAGTTTTAGACTTTACGTCAGCGCTACCGTAGTGAGCATCCCCTGGCCCGTCATAGCCACCTTTAACTACATTCAAGTTTTTCTTTTTTATAACTTTCATAATACTACTTTTTAATAATCTCTTTTGTTGTCTAGAATCCTATCATATTCAGCTTGTTTTGCTTTTTGTGCAGCAGCGTCAATAGCACTTCCATCATAGCCACCTTTAACTACTTTCAAGTTTTTCTTTTTAATTACTTTCATTTTAATTGATTTTATGATTTTATGAGGCTCTTCTGTCCTCCTTTTTCCATTTTAAATACAAATGAGTTTTACCTCCCTGGAGTGAACTGAGTTGTACTCGATCTAGAGTATTTAATTCTTCTTCAAAACCAAGTTTTAGCTTTCCTGATTTGCTATATACATAGGTTTTTAAAGATCTGTCGTATTCTACAGGGATATCTAAAAGATCGAGCTCTTCTAGAAACTCATAAAATCGACTTTTTGAGATTTCTAGCTTTTGAGCGCATTCTTTAGGTGATCCTGTCATCCCGTGTCTAATCAGGAAATCAAATTTTTTAAGACGGTCAAAATATCTGATCATTGAATAAGATGATTTAAGTTCATACTCCGTTTCTATTTTGGAGTAGCAGGTGTTACAAACTTAACGATCAGATATTTAAGGAATTGTTGACTAAGGCTCTTATGTAATGAAAGGTTGTTTTTTTGTAATGAAAAGGCCTTTTTTTGACATAAAATGAAAAAGGACCGAAATAGCGATCCTTTTATCGAAGTAATTCTATATCATCTTGAAGAGATGCCATTCATTGCAGGTAATAAGTTGCTTCTGGTGTTAAGTGCTTTGTTTGCAATCCAAGCTGCATTTGCAACCGCATCCATCCCACCTTTAACTTCTTTTAATTGTTTTTTGTTAATTGTTTTCATGATATTATTTCTAGTTTGTTAAATTCTAGTTCTACCTAAACCTTGGTGAGATAAAGGATTAGTTCCTGTGTCTCCACCTTTTAAGACCTTTAATTGCTTTTTAGTTAATTTTTTCATGATATAAAGATTTTTAGTTGCTTCAAAATATAGGTCGGTTGAAGTCCAGTATTTATGGACATCTATTTTTTCTGATTTGGTTCCGAAAATTCTTGCTACCTTTATCAAAACTTTAGGGGTGTGGTGAAAATATCGCCACTGAGATCTTACCCTTTGAACTTGATCCGGGTCATGCCGGCGAAAGGAAAAGTTAGATCTGGCAATGGATTGTTGCGCCCCTGCAATAATTGAATTCAATGAAAATATATTTTAACGACGAAGAAAAAGATATCGATCAAGGCGAAACGATTGCGTCTTTGCTGGATAAAGTCGGTATAAAGGATCAAAAGGGAATTGCCGTGGCTGTGAATGAAACGATAGCCCCCAAAGACAATTGGAATCACCAGTTATTATCAGACGGAGATAAGGTGGTTTTGATTATGGCCACCGCTGGAGGATGATCTCCCTTTGGTCGAAATTAAAAATTATTAATTAAGAATTAAGAATTGGGTTGTTCGTGTTATTTGGTCTAGATATCCAGAAATCCAGCAGTCCAGATATCAATAAAAATGAAGAAAGATAAGATACCAAGTCAGTCGGTGATAACTAGAGAAGTGATGCCGGCTTCGAGAAAAATTTATGTTCAGGGATCGCGTGAGGACATTCAAGTGCCTATGCGTGAGATTACATTGACCGAATCGAAGTCGATGTTTACCGAGGGAGAGTTTAAAAAGGGAGAAAATCCGCCTTTGTATGTGTATGATACTTCAGGTCCTTACACGGATCCTAACATTGATATTGACGTGAAAAAAGGTTTGCCTAAAGTGCGTCAAAAGTGGATTTTGGAGCGAGGAGATGTGGAAGAATTGGATGGAATTTCATCAGAATATGGAAAAGAAAGACTGGATGATTCCAAATTGGATGAATTGCGATTCGAGCATTTGAAAAAACCTTTAAGAGCCAAAGCGGGAATGAATGTTTCGCAGATGCATTATGCCAAAAAGGGAATCATTACTCCAGAAATGGAATATATCGCGATCCGTGAAAATCAGTTGAGAGAGAAAATGGATCCGGAATTGGCCAAGCAGCATCCGGGAAATCCACTTGGAGCGGGTATTCCAGATGTGATTACTCCCGAATTTGTTAGAAAGGAAATTGCAGAAGGCAGAGCGATTATTCCGGCAAATATCAATCACCCAGAAGTAGAGCCGATGATTATTGGAAGAAACTTCTTAGTGAAAATCAATGCGAATATTGGGAATTCTGCCGTGACTTCCTCGATTGAAGAAGAAGTAGAGAAAATGGTTTGGGGAATCCGTTGGGGAGCAGATACCGTAATGGATCTTTCTACGGGAAAAAACATCCATGAAACTAGAGAATGGATTTTGAGAAATTCTCCCGTGCCGATTGGAACAGTTCCGATTTATCAAGCCTTAGAAAAAGTAAATGGAAAAGCCGAAGATTTAACTTGGGAGATTTTCAGAGATACTTTAATTGAGCAAGCAGAACAAGGAGTAGATTACTTTACGATCCACGCAGGAGTAAGATTAAAATATGTGCCTTTGACAGCCAATCGAGTTACTGGAATTGTTTCCAGAGGAGGTTCGATCATGGCAAAATGGTGTTTGGCGCATCACAAAGAAAGTTTCTTGTACACGCATTTTGAGGAGATTTGTGAGATCATGAAAGCTTATGATGTTTCTTTCTCTTTGGGAGATGGATTAAGACCAGGTTCTATTGCTGATGCCAACGATGCGGCTCAGTTTGGTGAATTGGAAACCCTTGGTGAATTGACAAAAATCGCCTGGAAGCATGATGTGCAAGTGATGATTGAAGGACCAGGTCACGTTCCGATGCACATGATCAAGGAAAACATGGACAAGCAATTGAAAGAATGTCACGAAGCTCCGTTTTACACATTAGGGCCACTTACAACAGACATTGCTCCAGGTTACGATCACATTACTTCAGCAATTGGAGCAGCAATGATTGGTTGGTATGGAACAGCTATGTTGTGTTATGTGACTCCGAAGGAACACTTAGGGTTACCAAATAGAGACGATGTAAAAGAAGGAGTGATCACGTATAAAATTGCGGCGCATGCGGCAGATTTAGCTAAAGGTCACCCAGGAGCACAATACCGAGACAATGTGATGTCCAAAGCAAGATTTGAATTCCGTTGGGAAGATCAATTTAATATTTCTTTGGACCATGAGCGAGCAAGAGAATTTCATGATGAAACTTTACCATCTGACAATGCAAAAGTGGCGCATTTTTGTTCGATGTGTGGACCCCATTTCTGTTCAATGAAAATTACGCAAGATGTGAGAGATTATGCTCGAGAGCATGGGATTACTGAAGATGCAGCCTTGAAAGAAGGAATGGAAGAGAAATCAGCTCAGTTTAAAGAAAAAGGAGCAGAGATTTACCACGAACCTTCAGCTTTGAAAGATTAAGTTGATCGTTGTATTCTCACATATTGATTTTATTCCGGATGAACTTCAAATACTGATTCAGTTGTTTGAAAATGGCCTGGAAAAACTGCATCTGAAAAAGCTAGGGAATATAGCTCAGTGGAGAGGATTGCTGACACAAATTCCAGAGAAATTCAGGAAGAAGATTGTCATTCATTCCAATTATGAATTGCAACAAGAGTTTCCTGAAATACAGTTGCATTCCGGGCAGGTGTTTGAAAGCGAAGGGAGATTCATTTCTTCATCCGCGCATAATATGGAAGAACTGGAAAAGAAAATTTCGGAGTTTGACTATGTTTTTTTAAGTCCGATTTACACGAGTTTGTCCAAGGATAAATATTCTCCAATGGAAGATTTTGAATTGGCCATATTAAACGATGAAGAAAAGCAGAAAGTAGTTGGATTGGGAGGAGTAGAATACGAAAGATTAGTGGATTTGAGAATACGCGGATTTTTGCATATCGCTTTGTTGGGTACTATTTGGAATCATCCTGAAACGGCATTAGCCAACTTTTTGAAGATCAAGAAAGAATGGGAAAGTTTAGGAAACATGTTTTAACCATTGCGGGATTTGACCCTTCAGGAGGAGCAGGGATCTTGGCCGACATCAAGACTTTCGAGCAATTGAAAGTGTATGGTGAAGCGGTGAATACAGCCAATACGATTCAACATGAAGAGGGTTTTGACTCGGTAAATTGGATAGATGAAAAGCAAGTTCTGGATCAGTTGGATTTCTTGTTGAAGAAAAGAACTTATGATTTCGTCAAGATTGGCTTGGTCAAAAATGCAGATCAATTAAACAGACTTTTAGATCGATTGCATCAGGCCAACCCAAAAGTAAAAGTGATTTGGGATCCGATTTTAAGTTCAAGCACAGGATTTGAATTTCACGGAACTGATTTGGCAGTCGAATGGGCTAAAATTTACTTGGTTACTCCAAATCTTTTGGAAAATGAAAAATTAAAAATTAACAATGAACAATGTCAAATCTTTCTCAAAGGTGGGCATAGTGAGGATGAAGTTGGTCTGGATAAGTTGATTATTGGAGAAAAGACTTTCAAATTTAAGCCGAAGCGAACGGATGGAACTGAAAAGCATGGTTCGGGTTGTGTGTTGTCCAGTGCAATTACAGCAAATTTGGCTTTGGGTTATCCATTGAATAAAGCTTGTTTACGTGCCAAAGATTATGTGACAAGTGTATTGATTTCAAATAAATCCAAATTGGGTTACCACAAAAGATGATCAGCAAATTACATTATATCATCCCTGATGCTGTGGAATACCACAAGAAAGACTGGTACCACAAAGTTTGTGATGCTGGAATTGTTTGGATTCAGTTACGTTGGAAAACCATTAAAGACGACGAGTTTGTGCGAAGAGTAAATGAAGTGAAAGATTGGGTAGAAGGAAAAAATGTCCAATTGATCGTCAATGATCGAATCCATTTGAAAGATCAGTTTGAAGTAGATGGATTTCATTTAGGGAAAGAAGATTTGGAGCTTTGTGAGGGGCGAGCAAGAGCAAGAGGTTTGATTTTGGGTGCGACGACGAATAGTTTGGAGGATATTTTGGAGCGAAAAGAAATAGGAGTGGATTATTTTGGATTGGGCCCTTTTCGGTTTACCAATACCAAGAAGAATTTGAGTCCGATTTTGGGATTGGATGGGTATAGAGCAATTTGCCGGGCTTCTCGGCTCGCGCTCGAAGACCTAGGGTTGAATACCCCCATTGTTGCCATTGGTGGAATACAGAATGAAGATATTGAAGGCTTGATGGAAGCAGGGGTGCACGGAGTGGCCATTTCTTCTTACTTCAATGAAAATACAGAGAAAAGAATTAAAGAAATGCTTCAAAAATTGGAAGGAAATTATGCATTCGGATAAGTTAAAAATAGGAGATAAAGAATTTGGATCAAGGTTGTTTACCGGAACGGGTAAGTTTAGATCCAACGAGGAGATGGAAAATGCTTTGGTAGCTTCTGGGTCGGAGTTGGTGACTGTCGCATTGAAGCGAGTAGATCTGCAAAATGAAAATGATGACATTATCCAGCATTTGGATCACGAACACATTCATTTATTGCCCAATACATCTGGAGTTCGAACGGCTAAAGAGGCTGTTTTTGCGGCTGAATTGGCCCGAGAAGCCCTGCATACCAATTGGCTTAAATTAGAGATTCACCCTGATCCAAAATATTTAATGCCAGACCCAATTGAAACATTAAAAGCGGCGGAAGAATTAGTGAAAAAAGGCTTTATCGTTTTGCCGTATATCCATGCTGATCCTGTTTTGGCCAAGAGATTGGAAGAAGTGGGAGTACATGCTGTAATGCCTTTGGGTTCTCCGATTGGGTCGAATAAAGGCGTGATTACAGAAGAATTCATTCGAATCATTGTGGAACAATCCAATGTGCCTGTTGTCGTAGATGCAGGAATTGGTGCGCCTTCTGATGCATGCAAAGCGATGGAACTGGGTGTAGATGCGGTTTTAGTAAACACCGCCATTGCGGTAGCAGGGAATCCAGTTGAAATGGGAATTGCATTTAAGGAAGCAGTGATTGCAGGGAGAAGAGCTTATTTGAATGGTTTGGCTGGAAAGTCGAATACGGCAGTGGCTTCGAGTCCTTTGACTTCATTTTTGGAGCAAGAGTAGTGAGCAAGAGATTGGAGCAAGAGTTTTGAGCAACAGCAAGAGTAAAGAGCAACAGCAAGAGCAAGAGGGATGAGTACGTTTAAGGAGATATTTGATCGATATAGTTGGGAGGAAGTGAAAGCTTCGATTTATTCCAAGACTGATGGGGATGTTGAGAGGGCATTGGGGAAAAGTAAGCGGGATTTGGATGATTTTATGGCTTTGATTTCTCCTGTGGCCGAGCCATTTTTGGAAGAGATGGCGCAGTTGAGTCATCAGTTGACGCAGAAGCGGTTTGGGAAAACCATTCAGATGTATATCCCGATGTATTTGAGTAATGAGTGCAATAATATTTGTACTTATTGTGGTTTTTCTTTGGATGTGGATATTCCTAGAAAGACCTTAAACGACGAGGAGATTATGTCGGAAGTACGGATGTTGAAATCAAAAGGATACGACCATATTTTAATTGTAACCGGAGAGCACAATAAAAATGTAGGCATAGATTATTTCGAACATGCTTTGGAATTGATTCGACCTCATTTTTCTCATATTGCCATGGAGGTACAGCCTTTGGAACAAGAAGAATATGAGCGATTGATCAAAGCAGGGGTGCATACCATTTTATTGTATCAAGAAACTTATCATAAAGAAGACTACAAAAAACATCATCCGAAGGGACGTAAATCTAATTTTGATTGGCGATTGGAAAGCCACGATCGAATTGGTCAGGCCGGTATGTACAAAATGGGATTGGGAATTTTGATTGGGCTGGAAGACTGGCGTGTAGATTCCTTTTTCAATGCTCTTCACTTGAATTATTTGGAGAAAAAATACTGGCGATCGAACTATTCTATTTCTTTTCCAAGACTCAGACCTTGCGCGGGTGGAGTAGAATTGAAATCAGTCATGACAGACAGACAATTAGTGCAACTCATTTGTGCATACAGAATTTTGAATGAGGAAGTGGAATTGTCTTTATCAACCAGAGAATCAGAAAAATTCAGAGACCATGTATTGAAGTTGGGAATTACCAGCATGAGTGCAGAGTCCAAAACTGATCCGGGAGGATATACGCTAAACCAGGAAAATTTAGAACAGTTTGAGATTGATGACACAAGATCTACGAATGAAATAGCCCAAGTTATTCGGAAGCAGGGTTATGAGCCTGTATTTAAGAATTGGGATGCGGTATTGCAGTAATTCAAAATGAGGTCAAGAATTTTCTAATTTTATCGAAAACCGATGATTATGAAGTTCTACTTTCTTCTGGGTATTTTATCCCTCAGTTATTCTTTTTCACAAGACTCTAAAAAATTACTGACGCTTTTTGGAGATGATTTTGTTCAAATGGATCCAAACTTGAATTATGTAGAAAGATTACCAGATAACGCCAAAATTTTCACAAGTTATGTTTGGGTGAAAGAACCTTCTATTTATAGAATGGATACCACCGGAATCAGTAATCAAAGGGAATATCTAAGATTTAGAGAAGATCTGAATAAATATGGCCCAGAAAGTTTTAAGTTTTTCAAAAAGGAATATGTAAGCCAGAACGACTATTGGGACTTCCTTGAGTTTGTGCAAGATTCCATCTACAGAGAATATATTTATAGAAATAATGATCCTACGGGGGATGGAGAATTACCACAGAAGCTGCTTGCTGAAATGTTGAAATTTGATGATAAAAAAGCTCAAGCTGCAAATTATTCAAGCAAAAAGATGGATGTTTCGGAACCTAATAATAACAGACGTATTTTCTCTTTCGATTATGGTTTTGATTGGAGAAAGAAGATTGATTACGGACTATATTTACCTTTGATTTCTTCTTTGACATTAAGGCCTTATGAAAGAATGGATCGACAAAAAGACGATGACCATAGAAAAATTATTTACAAATGTGATGAATATCCTAAAGGGATAAATGTTTATCCTGATCAAAGTGTTTGGGCAAAAGAATCACGATATCCAAATGATATTCATGCTTACCTTTCTAAGTTTTATTATTTAACCAATAATCCAGATCCTGCCCAAGGATTATCTGGAAATCAAATTAAAGCTTATCTGAATTATGTTGAGCTTGAGCTTCAAAAGAAAATTGATCAGAAAAAGCTCCCTTTCCATGTAGAAGTTAGTTTGCCAGAACAAAATGAAATTGATGAAGGAGAAGGATCGGAATATATCACGGATATGCATATCTATTTTGATAATTTGGACATGAATTCCTATTGGCAGATAACAAATGGGGAATATTACAAGTTTTTAACCTGGGTAAAAGATTCAATCATTCGGGAAAGATTTATAAGAGAGGGTGAGAGTTTTGTCCAAACGGAAACAATAGCTGAACTTTTAGATTATCAAAATCTCTATTATGATGAATCAAATATGCAATGGACGGAATTTGATCCTTCTGATTTAGAAATTTGCAGAGAATTATTTGATTTCAATTGGAAAAAGGATTGGAGAAGTATTTTGCCTTCAGGGGCGAAGGAACAAGAACAGCTTCTAGGTTCGTTACAACCTTATGGTCAAAAATTTGAGTTCAATGGGGATTTGCCAGTTGAAAATATTGATCCAAATAGAATTTTCTATCGATATTATTGGAAAGATTGGGGAGCCATGTCGAATGAAGTGGGAATGAAAAAAAATGGAGATCAAAATTACTTTGAGTTCCTTGACGATAATTGGGAGAATAGAAGAAAAGATCGAGATCTGGGATATGGAGTCTTTTCTAATGATGACTTAAGTAGGTTTAACATTCGTGAAATAATAAATGTTTATCCAGGATTGAGATGTAGGGAATGCAATTCTATCTGCATTGACCAACACGGGGATATTTATGGAGATGAGTTGATTGGAAAGTGTGATAAATGCGTCAATTTTGGAGAGCCTGTGACTAAAGAAGGAATCTATGATTTTAAGATTAATCCTGATGGTTTGGTTCAAAATCTCACATACGATCAAGCGATAGCATTTTATCATTGGAGTTATGTGAAAGGTTTTCGAACCCCTGATGAAAGTCCAATCCCTGAATTCTATTGTCCTTCAGTGGATGAGTTCGAGAAAGTTCAAAAAGGGGAAAAGATTCCGGTTAAGAATATTAAAGTCGAGTATCCAACACCTCTTTTTAGGTACGTCGTTCACGTTTATCCAAAGAAATAATTTGTGGAAAATGAATGTTTTGCTCCCTATAAGATATGGGCGTAAAAATTCATAAATGTTCTTTTGATTGGAAGGAGATTGAGAATCCACAAACTGGGAATCTTTGTCAGCATTGTAAAGTTTGTGTTCCAGATCTTTCTGATCAATCTACAGATCAGGTTGAAGAGCAATTTTATAAGGAAACATGTGCCTGAGTTCACGATCGTCATTTAGAAGAAAATCGTGAATCTTATTTTTTCATCAACAAGATGGAATCCCGATTAAGAAAATTAGGTTGGATGCGACTAGCTTCCGTACTTGTGTTTGTTTACTTGCTGGTTACCGGCTGTTATTCAAGAAGAACAGCCGGTGTACCTGCTTACACCAATTTGGATGCCATAGAAAATCAAGAAAATGGAGGAACAGATCAAAATTCAAAAATGTACCTACCGATGGAGTGAAATAGAGAATAAGTCCACCAATAATTTTTGCAAATATTGTAAGACCCATGTTCCGGATCTCTCTAGAAAATCTGTTTCGGAAATTCAGCAAGAAATTTCAAATTATCACTGCGCACGATTTCATAAGCGGCATTTAGACGAAGGGCAAAAAGAATATTATTTCATCAATCGTTTTGAATCTAAGATGGAAGGATGGGGTTTTGTTAAAATGGCCTCTGTTCTGGTTTTGGTATATCTTTTTATTGTGGGTTGTGGAATGAAACATCGAACAGCAGGAGCCTACGCGTATCTTTCCAAGGGCCATAAATTTAATGAGGTGGAAATCAAATCCATAGAATAAACAGAAAAATACCGAAAGACTTTATCTAATAAAAATGATGTTTTTTGCTTGAGTTTTTCCAGCCAGCATAGGCCTGGTTGTTCACGAAAAAAATCTTAACATCTGCATAGGCCTGATTATCTACAAAATAGACTTTCTTATCGGCATAAGCCTGATTGTCAACAAAATACCATTTTCCATCATTGTTTCCCGCATAAGCTTGGTTGGAAACCTTATAAACTTTAAGATCGGCATAAGCTTCATTGTCTACAACGAATACTTTTACATCGGCATAAGCCTGATTATCAACTGAAAATATTTTTTGAGATTTAGCAGAAAACGCACCGCAAATAAGAACTAGGCCGAGAAGAAATTTATTCATTTTTATTCAATTTGAATTTTCTTAAATGTACAAAATCACATTATGAAAACCTAGTTTTGAATTATATTAGGATTTCTTATTACTTTAAGAAAAAATCGATATTATGAAAAAACTTATTTACGTTTTAGCATTAGGAGGAGTATTTCTTTTTGCTTCATGTGGTGGCGAAGAGGAGAAAAAAGCCGAACCTACATTTTGCGATTGTATTAATGCCAAGGGAGCACCACCTGCAGGTTGTGATAAGGTGGTTCCAAAAGATCTTTCGGATGAAGAATTCGAGAAAAAATACGAGGAATGCAAAAGTTATAAATAGGAGAAGCGCCATTGGGCGCTTTTTTTTCTATGAAAGTATCTGTTTTCATATTATTTGTTTTTCTGTTATATGGATGTGATTCTGAAGAGATTATTTTAGATTTTACTGCTCTAGAAATTCCTCCATCCCGAGTTCAATTTGATGAGTCCATAGACTCTTCCATTGCTTCAATTGAAGAGCAATATGAAATGGCCAAAAAATTGGGGTATTATATGGAAACAGATAAAAAGAACTACTCAGTTGGAGAACATGTTCATCTAACTTTATATAACAAGAAAACCGAAGGAAGCACAAAAGAATTTCTCTATCCGAATGAACAAGAAACAGAAAGATTGTTGTTGTCATTTTCGATGTATAAGCAAGAAGAGGAAGCTTTAAAAGGGATTCGAGAAAATTTAGTATCGCAAAAACCAGCCATAGTCGGGGATATTTTTATCAATAATGAAGGATTTTATATACTCACATTTACCGGTTTACCCAAAAATGTTGCAAAGAAATTAGGATATGACCCTTATGAAAAGGTTATATTTCCAGGAGAAGAGTTAACTATTAGATTGCTTCCTCCATCAAGACCTGGCGTATATGTGATTTACATTTTTAGACATGATCACAGTGGTGGAGGAGTTGGTGTTTGGGGACTGAAAAAGTCGATCATGTCCAACATTTTTATAGTCGGATAGTCAAAAAAAACTCGATTTTAAATGGTAACTTTTTGATGCTTTTGCATGCATAGATTAATCCTTTTGTTAAAATAAACACTTAAAATGTCTGTTTTTACACATGTTTTAAAGTGAATAAGGCCTACCAAAAAATAAATTTTTCATTTTTTTTGATTTCTATTTTATTCCTTTTTGTGATCTAAGTCACATTTTTGGCATACCGATTGCAATCCCCACATTCAACTTTCCAAAAAGACATTTTCGTCGACTAAAAATTCAAATTCGTAGAATATTGAAATCCCATTAACTCAGTAAAAACAGCATTTCAGTAAATATTTTTTACACATAAATAATATGTATGCATAACATAATGTTGCTTTGAGATTTGTTAAATTGTTGTTAAATTATATAGAAACTCGATGACTTATGAAAGCGTTCTTAGTATTACTCACAGGGATTATTTGGACTGTTCTTGTCTTCCCCCAAGCAGGAAAACAAGGAGACGTTGTAGTGAACAACGTAAACACCTATTTGAACGACTATACTTACCTAACTCAAGATGCCCATGCAGGAGACATACTTTTGCATGTTTCAAACAATGGTTTTATTACTAACAATTTAAATTACCCACTTGAGTCGGGTGATTTGTTGTTGATTATTCAAATGCAGGGTGCTGAATTACTTGGAGGTGTCAATGACATTACTTGGGGAAGCATTTTGGATTATCACAATTGCGGAAATTATGAATTTGTGGAAGTTTTAGGAACTCCAAATCCGAGTCAAATTTCATTGGCTTGTCCTATTCAAAAAGATTATTCCTCACAAGGAAACACGCAAGTTGTAAGAGTTCCAAGAATCAATAATTTAACTATAAATGCTGGTGGAGTTGTTACTTGTCCGGCATGGAATGGACAAATTGGAGGTGTCGTAGCCGTGGAAGTTTTGGGAAATACCTTGATAAATGCAGGAGGGGCTATAGACGTTTCAGGAATGGGATTTCGTGGAGGGCAGCTTGATAATGCTTCAAACTATGGTGCAATCAATTATGCCTACACTCAGCAGAACAGAGGAGGTGAAAAGGGAGAAGGAATTGGTGGATATCAAAATGACTATACCGTACTAGGCGGAAGATATGGAAGAGGAGCTCCTGCCAATGGTGGAGGTGGAGGAAATACACACAATGCCGGTGGTGGAGGTGGTGCAAACGCTGGAGCCACAGAAAACTGGAATGGTTTAGGGAATCCAGATAATTCCAATCCAAACTATACTATTGCCTGGGATTTGGAAGGTATGGGATTTTCTGGGAATTTATCTTCAGGAGGAGGAAGAGGAGGATACACCTATTCTTCATCAAACAGAGATGCACTTACTGTTGTTCCGGGAGATCCGCTATGGAATGGTGATGACAGAAGAAATGTAGGTGGGATTGGAGGGCGACCTCTAGACTATCTTCAGGGAAAACTATTTCTTGGAGGAGGCGGAGGAGCCGGAGATGGAAACAATGGAGCCGGAACAGATGGTGCTGATGGTGGGGGATTGGTTTTGATGCTTAATTATGGAGCTATTTCAGGTGCTGGATCCATTTTTGCAAATGGTCAGAACGCTCCTCAAACTCCTCCAAACGGGAATGATGCTCCTGGTGGAGGCGGAGGAGGAGGAACCGTGATATTGAATTCGATCGGAATAATTTCAGGAATTTCGGTTGAAGCAAAAGGAGGTGATGGTGGAAATCAAGTGATCAATTGGAATGAAGCTGAGGGCCCTGGTGGCGGTGGCGGTGGCGGATATATTGGATATTCAAGCGGAACTCCAGCAATAGATGTTTCAGGAGGACCCAACGGTACATCCAATAGTTTGGGAGTAACTGAATTCCCTCCCAATGGAGCAACTTCCGGAGGAGATGGTACTGCAACCATGATTTCTGTGAATCAAAGTATGATACTGGTTGAGGTGGAGAATGATACGCTCTGTGCAGGTGAGTCTACAACTTTGACGGCGACAACCAATATTCAGATTTCAGGTGAATTTTACTGGTGGGATGCTTCTACTGGCGGAAACTTGTTACACACAGGGAGTTCATATACAACTCCTGCTCTAAATCAAGATACCGTTTACTATGTTAGCCACTGTCCCGGATTAGTGAGAGACACCGTTTACGTAATTGTATTGGATGCTCCAGATCTTCATGATTTTGCCCAGAATGTTACTTGTAACGGAGGAACAGATGGTATGGCATGGGTAATCGATTTTAATAATTTACCACAAGTGAACTATCTATGGTCCACAGGATCAATTAACGACACTATAACAGATCTTTCTCCTGGCAACTATCAGGTAGTAGCCAGTAATTCGGTGGGTTGTAGCGATAGTGTCACTGTAACAATTACGGAGCCTACTCAAATGGTAGGAGACTTAATCGTACTCTCGAATGAGTCATGTATTGGAGGAAGCGCAGTGGTGTCGATGACTGGAGGAGTTGGTCCGTATTCTTATATTTGGTCAGATAGTTCCTCCACTGATTCCATTGCAACTGGGTTGTCTGCCGGCTACTATTACGTTCAAGTTACTGATGTAAATGGATGTGTTTTGTACGTAGATGCTAATATTGGATTGGATTCCACAGTTACCTTCACTACCATAACACAAAATATTTTATGCAACGGTGATGCGACAGGGTCTATAGTTTTCGATCCCGAGGGAGGTAATGCTCCATATTCTTTTTCTATAGGAGGAAATTATCAGTCTGATTCTACCTTCACCGGTTTACTTGCCGGGAATTATCTGGCAATCGTGATGGATAGCATTGGTTGTACCTTTTCACAACAAATCAATTTGACAGAACCGGCTGCACTCTCCGCCATTAATTCAGTGCTTTCACCCGTTAATTGTGGCCAGCCAAATGGTGAAGCATCAGTCTTGATGGCAGGAGGCGTTGCGCCCTATCAAATTAGTTGGAATGTATTGGGAATCAATGGTTTTAATCCGGATTCATTAGGTGCGGGAGATTTTTTTGCCACCATTACTGATGCCAATGGTTGTTTGTTATTGGATACATTAACAATGCCTGAAGTTCCGGATTTAGTTGTAAATCCAAACCTCATTCAGCCAACCTGTTTTAACTACGCAGATGGATCTATTACCCTACAAGTAATTGGAGGATTAGCTCCTTTTCAATACAATTGGTCGAATGGAGGAACCAGTTCAAGTATAAATAATCTATCTGAAGGAATGTATGCTTTTACAGTTACTGATAGTCTGGGATGTGTGAGAATAGATAGTGCTCAATTGGTTCAGCCTGCTGAGATTACGGCGCAAACCAATACGGATTCCAGCTATTGTAATTTAAGTGATGGAAATGCATATATCTCGAATATTTCAGGAGGATTTGGTCCTTATTCTATAGAATGGGCCTATAACAACTCCACCAATATGTCTCTATTGGGAATTCCAGCAGGAAATTATCCAGTAACTGTTACAGATGCCAACGGATGCCAAAGCGTGTTCAATGCAAATGTGAGTGATATTGGGGTGCCTTCTTTACAAATTGGTACAACTGATGTAAACTGTTACGGAGGAAGTAATGGTACGGCAACCGTATTGTTAAACGGAGGATACCCTCCATTTAATTACAACTGGTCAGGTGGTCAGACAGTAGCCAACCCAACCAATTTGAATGCTGGAAGCCATACAATTACTATTTCAGATGTAAACGGATGTGTTTTGGTAGAAAATGTACTGATTAATGAGCCAGATTCCTTATTCACCAACGCAGTTCTGTCGAATCCACTTTGTTATGGATCAAGTGACGGATCGGTTGTTTTGACTGCTTTTGGAGGGGTAACTCCTTATCATTATGTATGGTCCAATACGGGTGTGGATTCACCAAATAATCTAAACCTTTCTGCAGGAAACTATCAGGTTACAGTTATGGATCAAAATGGATGTACTGTGAATGGAGATTATACTTTAACACAGCCCGCTGGGATTTCAACAATGCCAACAATTAATGATGTACTCTGTTACGGTG
This sequence comes from Crocinitomicaceae bacterium, assembly GCA_041392305.1. Classification (GTDB taxonomy): domain Bacteria; phylum Bacteroidota; class Bacteroidia; order Flavobacteriales_D; family Crocinitomicaceae; genus JAGQYP01. Next base: position 32,293 of record JAWKMJ010000005.1, on the reverse strand, counting down.
GCAATTCAGGATCGATTAGCATTTTGGCTCAAGGTGGAACAGCTCCTTACGATTATATTTGGAGTAATGGAGTTTACCAGTCGACAAATTATGGATTAGTTGCAGGAGGATACACCCTAAATATTGAAGACGATCATGGCTGTGTTTTTGATACCGTGATCACGATTAATGAGCCAAGCCAGTTAACAGTCAACATGAATGAAGTGAATGCAACTCTTTGCTATGGGTCCACTGATGGTTGGGCGGTCGTATCTTATGCTGGTGGTACTGCGCCATACAGCGTAAACTGGTCAAATGGGACCGTTAATTCGGATTCTTCTTTTAATTTTTCTGCAGGTGTTTATGATGTACAAATTGTGGATGCCAATGGCTGTAGTATTTCTGAAGCATTTACAGTGGCTCAACCAGTTCAATTATCTGTAGCATTAGGTTCTGTCTATCCTGAAATTTGCGGTCAAGCAAATGGTTCGGCTTCCATCGTGGTAAGCGGCGGAACTCCCCCCATGAACTTCAATTGGTCGAATGGTGCTACAGCTGCAATTGCCCAGAATTTAGTTAACGGGATGTATCAAGTATTGGTAGCAGATGGCAACGGGTGTACAGATACTCTGAACCTCAATGTAGGCTGGGTAGACGGACCTTCAGCGGTCATCCAGAATTCCATTGATATTGATTGCTTTGGTGATGTAAACGGAATAGCAGTTGCGAACACAAGTACCGGGACCGCACCTTTCGTTTTCTATTGGCCTTCCAACAACTTTTATGGTTCTGTGAACACACAATTAGCTGCGGGAACTCATACTGTTTATGTAATTGATGCTCATAATTGTATAGATTCTACGACTGTTTTGATCAATCAGAATCAGATGATTGAAATTCCAACAGTTACAATGAATCCACCTTTGTGTTCGTATTCGAACAATGGTAGTATTTCAATCGTAGCTGAAGGTGGTTTTCCACCCTACCACTACAATTGGAGTAACAACCTTCCAGGCACTGCACAGCAAAACAATCTATATGGTGGAACGTATTCCGTGACTGTCATTGATGGACTCGGCTGCTCCTACGATACTACATTGATGTTGATCAATCCAGGAGCTGTTTTGGTGGATGCCCAGATAGTACAAAATGTTTGGTGTTATGGAGGGAATACGGGATCTGCGTTGGCTTCTGTGACAGGAGGAACAGGGAATTATACTTTTGAATGGAACACCAATCCTGTTCAAAATAATGCTTTGGCAACAAATATGAGTGCTGGAATTTATACCGTGATTGCTCAAGATGGGAATCAGTGTATGGACAGTACTACCATTACCATTTTCGAGAATGATTTGATCACAACTCAGTTGGATCAAGACACAACCGTCTGTCCGAACTCCACAATTGTATTACATTCACAAACTCTTGGGGGTTCAGGAATTTACCAATATGCATGGATGCACGATGGTCAGGTGGTTGGACTTTCAGAAGATTTGACAACTGTTGTTGATACCACCGGATTTTATGAATTGGTGATAACTGATAATTTGGGATGTACTGGAATAACGGATTCCGTTATTGTCACAACGATCGAGTTCAATGGAGGGCATATCAATCTAGTTGGAACCACAGATACACTTTGTGAGGGCGCAGATGCAAGTATTGAATTGGTTAGTACCTATGGAGGAGTTCTGGATGTACAGTGGGTTCCGAATATCGGAAATGGCTACGGAGCATTTACTTTTCCTGTGGATCATGATACCACACTTATGGTTGCAGTTACCAATGAATGCAATGTAACTGTCTGGGACACTTTAGAAATCTTTGTATGGGAAAATCCGGTCATTTCATTAGATGCAACAGCAAATAATGAATGTCCCCCCTACAATTCCATTCTAACTTTTGAAGTTGAAGATTATGGATACAATGTACAAGACGTTTTTTGGACTGTAGGGAATAACTATTCCAGTGACCAATTGATCTACAACGTATTAATCGAGCATTCAGGTTCTTATGAAGTCGGTTTGATTCTTACCATGACCAATGGATGTGTAATCACCTATGATGATACATTCAATTTGACTGCATTGAGTGCGCCCATTTCTAATTTCTTGGTAAATCCGCAAAATGCAACCGATCAGGAGATGGTTTATTTTTATGACAATTCAACCAACGCAACATCTTGGAACTGGTATTTTGGTAATGAAGGGACTTCAGATCTAGAAAATCCAATCCTTAATTTTGATGAACCAGATTCAATTCAGGTAATGCAAGTAGTATTTAATGATATAGGTTGTTCTGACACTTCCTGGCAATGGGTTGTTATAGAGCCATCTTTCAATGTGTTTATTCCAAATGCGTTTACACCTGATGGAGACGACTACAACAACTTTTTCTTCCCGGTGATTACAAATGCAAGCCCAAATGATTATTCATTTATGATTTTTAATAGATGGGGAGAACTAATATACGAAGGAAGAAGCCTAGAAGATAAGTGGGATGGAAGATATCAAGGTAAAATTGTGCAAGATGGAGTCTATGTTTACAAAGTCTTAGTGAGAGATTTAAATGAAGAAAAACATGATTTTGTCGGGCATGTTTCGGTATTGAGATAAAATTTATGATTAGTAGACCTTCCAGGTTTACAAAACCTGGAAGGTCTACATTCAAAGATGCTTGTCGAGTAGTATAGTAGCATAGTAGTGAGGGAATATCCCCGGCAGAGATGTCGGGGTTATTTATTATAAATAAAAGTATATATAAATCATAAAAAAGATAAATAAAAATTAATGAAAAAATATCCTGATTTTTGGATTCCACACAAAAACAAAAGACATGAAAAAACGAATCACAATTGCCAAAGGAGATGGAATCGGACCGGAGATCATGGATGCTACTCTGCGAATTTTTGAAGCCGCCAGAGCCGAATTGGAGTATGATGAAATCGAAGTAGGCGAAAAAGTTTATCTGGCAGGAAATACTGCTGGAATCTCAAAAGAAGCCTGGGATAGTATCCGAACAAACAAGATATTTTTCAAGGCTCCAATTACAACACCTCAGGGAGGGGGATACAAAAGCTTGAATGTTTCAACGAGAAAATTTCTTGGATTGTATGCCAATATTCGTCCGTGCAAAAGCTTCCATCCTTTCATTGAGACGAAACACCCTGTTATGGATGTAGTTATTGTGCGAGAAAATGAAGAGGATTTGTATGCAGGGATCGAACACCAGCAAACCGATGAAGTGGTTCAGTGTCTTAAATTAATATCCAGACCCGGATGCGAGAAAATTATTCGCTATGCTTTTGAATATGCACGTGCCAATAATAGAAAGAAGGTGACTTGCTTTTCAAAAGATAATATAATGAAGCAAACCGATGGCTTGTTTCGAAAAGTATTTAATGAGATTCGAGAAGAATACCCAGATATTGAAAGCGACCATTGGATTATTGATATTGGATCGGCTCTTTTAGCAGATTCACCTGAAAAATTTGATGTGATTGTAACAGCCAATCTTTATGGCGATGTAATTTCGGATATTGCAGCACAGATAACAGGATCAGTTGGTTTGGCGGGTTCTTCTAATATTGGAGAAGAATGCTCGATGTTCGAGGCGATCCATGGTTCGGCCCCCGATATTGCTGGAAAAAATATTGCCAATCCTTCTGGATTGCTGCAAGGAGGAATTATGATGTTGAATCATATTGGTCAGAATGAAGTAGCAGAGAAAATACAGAATGCTTGGTTAAAGACAATTGAGGAGGGAATTCATACTGCAGACATTTTTGTTGAAGGGATTAGCAAAAAGAAAGTTGGAACCAAAGAATTTGCAGATGCCGTGATCACCAATTTAGGTCAAAAACCCGAAACACTAAGACCTGTTTCATCGGCCAATAGTCAACCCATTAAAATGAAAAAATACCAAAGAAAAGCACCTAAGAAAAAACAATTGGTTGGGGTGGATCTCTTTGTTGATTGGAGAGGAGAAAACCCGGATGAATTGGCGATGAAACTCCAGAAATTAGAATCCAACGGAATCAAATTAAATATGATCACGAATAGAGGGATTAAAGTTTGGCCGGAAGGTTTTTCAGAGACTTTTTGCACGGATCATTGGAGATGCAGATTCAAAAATGAAGACAATCGTGAAGTTTCAAAAAAGGACATTATTCAAATTCTTTCCAAGGCAGAAGAAAATCAATTGGATTCAATAAAAACTGAGAATTTGTACTTGTTTGACGGAGTGCAATCTTTCTCTTTAGGTCAGGGACAGTAATGGATTCGAAAAGAAATGTGCGTGCGAAACTGGTGGCACTATCGGTATTTTTGCTTAGCGTTTATTGTCTCCAGCGGGAGCAATCGGTAGTGACCACTCAGTTTTTCGTTGGCATGGCTATATTCAACTTGATGTTGATTCCAGGTTCAAACCCTAAGCAATCGCCAATTAAAAAAGAAAAGGCAGACAATTCGCAATGACTATTCAAAAAAGCATATTCCCTGCTAGAAACCTCTTCTCTGGAAGAGAAATTTGGATTGCAACTCAACATCAGAAGGAGCAAGTAATTGGACCTTTGCTGAAAGAACATCTTCTTTTGGACTGGAGAGTTCCTGCAGATTTTGATACCGATCGGTTTGGTTCATTTTCAGGTGAAGTTCAAAGAGAGGGGAATGCTTTGGATGCGGCAAGAAAAAAGTGTATCTCCCTATTGAATCAATTTGGAGGGGATCTTGTTCTAGCAAGTGAAGGATCTTTCGGTCCAGATCCAATCACAGGATTTGGCGGGTTGGATGACGAAGTAGTTCTTCTATATGATCGCAAAAACCAAAGAGAATATGTCGGGAGGATGCTTTCGAATTACACTAATTTTGGAAGCTTGCAAGTAGAATCCGAAGCTTCTATGATGGATTTTTTAAAGCGGGTAAAATTTCCATCACATGGGGTAATCGTTCGACGTTTTGCCAATGACAATGAAGAATATTTAAAAGGGATAAAGAATCCGATTTTGCTTCATCAACTGTATCAGTTATATCAAAAAAAATTTGGACAGTTTTATATTGAAACCGATATGCGAGCCCTGCACAATCCTACTCGAATGGAAGTGATTCAGCAGGCGACCAGAAATTTGATTGATCGATTACAAACCATCTGTCCACAATGTGAGACACCCGGTTTCTCAATCCAGAAAAGGAATCAAGGTTTGCCGTGTCAGTTATGTGGGAGCCCCACGGCGGGTACTTTGAGCCACACTTACTGTTGTTCAAATTGTAAGCACGAACTTATTGAAAAGTATCCTGGCAAACAAAAATTTGCCTCTCCGCAATTCTGTGATCACTGTAACCCTTAGAATAGGAGAGATTCTTAAGAGATTAAAACTTTCTCAATAGTTAGTATTAGAGTGGTAAGGGAACCCCATTGCATAGCGTTGCGATGGGGTTTTTATATTTCGTTTTTCTGTAGCTTTGCAAATACTGATCAGCAATGCAATTAAAAAATCAATCCATAGCAAAATGGACCATCTTTCTTTCGGTAATTCTACTGACATGGATTACTGCGAATTTAAATTGGGGGAAAGAAAACTGGAAAGAGATCGTTCGAACCGATGGGAAAGGATATTACGCCTATTTACCAGCGATTTTTATTTATGATGACCTGAATTTTGGGTTTTACGATCATATTGAAAACGAAAAATACTTCAATCCTAAAACAGGCTATGACTACAGATCCAATAGTGAAGGAAAAACGATAAGCAAATATTACTGCGGAACAGCAGTGGCCCAATTACCATTTTTTCTTGTAGCGCACTCCTATGTCAAATTAGCTGATGGGGATGCAGATGGATATTCAAAACCTTATATGGTGTCGGTAAGTTTAGCCACGATTTTTTATTTGTTTCTTGGACTCTGGTTTTTAAATAAAACCCTGATTCTTTATGAGATCAAAGATGTATATCGGGCGATCACAATAATCGCGGCAGTTTTTGGGACCAATTTGTTTTTTTACTCGGTAAGTGAACCCTCTATTTCACATGTGTATTCGTTTGGGTTTATTGCTCTATTTGTTTTTTATAGCAAGAAATTTTTTCTGAAAAATAAAGCGTTATGCATTCTTGTTCTTGGACTCATTTTGGGAATGATTGTGCTCATTCGCCCTGTGAATATTTTAATATTGCTCGCCTGGCCATTTTTAGCAGGTGATTGGAAAATACTCATTCAAAGTTTGAAATTTGCCTTTCAGAAATATTGGTATTTAATATTTTCCATTTCTGGGTTTGCATTGTTGGTGAGCATTCAATTGATTATCTACAAAGTCTCAACGGGCAGTTACATGGTTTATTCCTATGGTGAAGAAGGTTTTAATTGGTCAGACCCTCATATTTTTGATATTCTTTTCAGTTATAAGAAAGGTTTGTTTTTATACACACCGATTTACCTGATTTCAATGACCGGACTCATCTTTCTCTGGAAAAAAAGAAAATATGAATTGACCATGTGGTTGCTCTTTTTTATCATCATTACTTATGTGTTTTCATCCTGGCACATGTGGTGGTACGGAGGGAGTTTTTCCGGAAGAATTTATGTAGAGTTCATTCCATTATTCATGATTTTAATGGCCATCGCATTGCAAAATTTTGAAAATAAAGTACAACGAGGAATTTTTATCGGACTACTGACAGTTCTCATTCTCATCTGCCAGATTCAGATTTTTCAATACCGCTACTACAAAATCCACTGGGATAGCATGACCAAGGAAATGTATTGGAAGGAGTTTTTGAGAGTGGATCGGATTAAGAATTTAGAACCGAGCGACAGCGAGCTCATCGACCGATAGGGAGATAATTAAGAATTAACAATTAAGAATTAACAATTAAGAATTAACAATTAACAATTAACAAATAACAATTAACAATGAATATTTTTTACTAACCACAAACCACAAACCACAAACCACAAACCACTTATGACTTTCCACTAATTTCCTTACTTTGTAACTGATTAAAAATTAGCGAAATGAAAATCTTATTTCTTACTCCAATCTTTGTTTTCTTTTTTATTTCTTGTTCCAATTCGGATTCTGGTACCGAGAAAAGTGAAGTGCAGTCAACCGATTCATCTGAAGTAGTTGCGGATACACTTGCGGATTCTGTTGTAATACCTGAATTGTCGGAAGATTTGGTTAGTTTGCTTCAGAAGAAGACCAAAGAATATGATTTGCCTTTCGAGCTGGATTCAGTAGGTTTTGCTAAGCTTTCTGAGGCAATAGACCAGCGATTAAATTCCGAAGAAATCAAATTGCTTTCGCAAAATCTTTTGGATCATGAATATACGGAAGAGGTCAAATGGCGTGTGGAACACCTCTTAAAAATGGAAGAGAGAAAGCGTAAAGGGGAATATGAAGAATATTTGAATAGTTTGGATATCGGAATGTTGAGAGATATTGAAGCCTCGATGGGACCTGTTCTTAGAATAGATGAACATTCCTTCATGATTCTATGGAAAATCGAATATGGTTCATACGAGGCTTGCCCTTATTATTCAGGAACTTTGATAATTGCTTCTTTAGTCTATCAAAATGAATTAAAAAATTCGGTTTTGATCGGAGAGGTGTCAGGCGGAGCAGATGCTCCGGTTTGGGGAGATACAGAAGTTTATTCTACCATTGAAAGTAAAGGAATTCGAAGTATAAGAAAAGATCGTTCCTGCGAAGGAGATGAAGACGAAGAAGGAAATGAGATCATAGAAGAAAAAACAACAGATAGCTACATCCCTATTGAAGGGACAGGTTTTCGAGTGGAAAAAGAAGGAAATTCAAAGTGAAAAATGCAAAGTTCAAAATTATTAGCCTTTGAAACTCTACTCACCAGGTGGATTTCAATCCTCAAACGAAAAGTTTAAAAAGCCCTGAACCAAGCTCTTGGATAAAAACTCAATCTGCGAGACTATATCTAACACAAAAAACGTATGTTATTTACTAAATCGAATTTCGTAACCCTGCGACTTCAGTCCGGGGTGGAGAAGGGTGTGGGAAATGAAAAATGAAAAATTAAAAGTGAAAAATGAAAAATGCAAAGTGATTATAAATCATGAATCAATAAATAACACATGAATCCATCCTAAATCAACCCAATTTTCAAAATCTATTGTAAATGATTTTCCGAAAATCTATATTAGCGACTAATATATTTTTGAAATGAAAATTTGTTTTATCATGTATCCGTGGGAACGTGTGAATCCAAGACAAGATTCAACCCTTCGGATTGTTCACGAAGCAGCTCGTAGAGGGCACGATGTATTTATTACACACCCTCAAAATCTCACCATTCGTGATAGTGTCACATTAAGTTTGTGTAAAAAGATTGTCAAGAAAGACAAGGTAACCTCGAGAGTTCCTCATTTTTATAAAGTGGTGGAATTTGAAACGGAAATGATGCCATTGAAGGAATTTGATGTGATCTTCATGAGAGACAATCCGCCGATGGATTCTCTTGTTTTGAATTTTCTGGATTCTATTAAGGACGATGTATTTATTATCAATGCGATTGATGGATTAAGAGAAGCCAATAATAAAATCTATACAGCTGCTTATTACGATCCGGATAGAGCCTTTATCCCTGCGACACATGTTTCTAAAAATATTGATTATTTGATCCGAATTATTGAAGAATCAGATCAAGATAAAATGATCATGAAGCCTTTGGATGGGTTTGGAGGAAGTGGCGTGATCGTGATTGAGAAATCAGCCATGACAAACATTCGCTCACTTCTGGATTTTTACATCAACAGAGATCGTGGAATTTCCAATTATGTGATTCTTCAGGAATATGTAGAAGGGGCAGAAAATGGAGACGTTCGTATCTTGATGTTACACGGAAAACCCATTGGAGCTTTAAGAAGAATTCCTGCTAAAGGAGACGCGAGGTCTAATATTTCGGCAGGAGGGAAAGTGGAAAAGTATAAGCTTACTGCTGCAGATAAAGCCATGTGTAAAGCCATTGGAGAGAAATTGGTTCGAGATGGGATTTACTATGCCGGTATTGATGTAATTGGAGGGAAACTGATTGAAGTCAATGTGATGAGTCCGGGAACCATTACAGATATCAACAAGCTGAATAATACTAGAATTCAAGAAAAGATCATTGATTATTTGGAAAAAGTAACCAAAGAAAGAAATAGACTGGGAGAAGATTTTAGACCCGAATTGATGTAAATATGCAATCATTGAGTATCAAGCAGATTGTCAAACTGATTCAGAATCAGGAGACTTTCGAAGCCATTGCGGAGGATGGCTCTTTTCAGATTAAAGTTCACGGTTATGTTCCTTATATCTGTACGGCTATCCATGACGGTCACAAACTTAGATCGAGCTTAAAAGATAAAATTCTGATCGACGAATTTGGAAGATGGTACGAAGAAGATCCATACACCGGGGCTTTCATTACTTCCATGCCGATCACATTAATTGGAATGGATTCCAGATATGAATATGATCTCAATAGAGGACCCGAAACTTGCATCTACGAAGAAGCTTGGGGGAATAAAGTGTGGAAACGTACTTTAACCGCAAAAGAACGGCAAATAAGCTTGCAAAAACACGCCAATTATTACAAAGTTACTCACGCTTTGGTTGCGAAACTGGAGGAATTATTTGACGGTTGTGTGGTCTACGACGTGCATTCTTACAACTGGCAAAGATGGGATCGAAAAGTTCCTTTGTTCAATATTGGTTCTGAAAAGATCGATCCAAAATTTCAAAGGGTAGGTAGTAGAACATTGGAATACTGAGTTGAATGGAATTCACATCAAAGGAGTGAATCTGTTCAAGATTAATGATGGTGGTTTTATGGAAGAGGATACAATCTGAATATATCACGAAGAACTTTGATAAAACATTAGTTCTAGCTACAGAAGTTAAAAGTATATTGTGATGAATCTACAGGCGCAGAATTTTCGAAAATAGCTAAAGAACTTCAACACAAATTGAAGAAGAGATTCCCAATAACGCCAACTCTCTTCAGCTAAGATCACGTCGAGTTGGTATGGCTAAAAAGGCGATTTATTTATTGGATAAACATGACGATCCAGCAATTTCTAAAAAGTAGATTCGTTTGCACGATTACCGAAGAATTGAGCTTTTTGGTATTTGTCAATCCAATGAATTCAGGAGCAGAATATGCGTGAAGTTTTGAAAAAGTAGGTTTACGGTTCCTCCTAAATTCAAATATGCACCTATTCAGGTCGAATCCATTTTGAGCAAAACAAGAAATAAGCCGATCAAGAACTCAGGATATCAGTGATGTTTTGATTCGTCATGTATGGAATCATAATCAATTCATATTTTGGATAAAATCGATTTATTAGGGTCTCTGGATTCTAAAAATTTCTTTACAATTCCTTGAGGTATTTTGGTCGACCAAGTAAAAATGATCTGACCAATGCTCAATATTTACATCTTCCAGCTCATCCAAACGAACCTTAAAAGAGGACCGCTTCATCATTTGGTGGTGGAAAAAGCCAGTGGATGCATTTAAAGAAGCCTTGATCGATATGAAATCAATGAAGATTGAGCTGAAGATAAAAGGTAATTTCCCAAGTAATGGTTTTGAATTCCAAGAAAAACTATTTTATTCAGGCCAGATGCGAAGTTTACTAGAACCCAGATCAATGCCTTAATTGAACATGAGATTGGTGTCCACATGGTCACAACCATGAACTCAGACCAAGAAGAATTAAAGATTTTTAGTTTGGGAATGCCTAAAAACACAATGACCCAAGAGGGATTGGCTCTATTATCGGAGTATATGAGTGGAAACTTAACAATTAGCCGATTAAGAAGATTGGCGCACAGAGTAATTGTAGCCGACATGATGTGTTCAGGAGCAGATTTCATGGATTGTTTTACCTATTTGAGAGAACAAGGAGTTGGCCCACACGACGCCTATACTGTGGTGACCCGTATTTTCAGAGGTGGAGGATTTACGAAAGATTTTCTGTACTTGAGAGGATTTGTAAAACTGTATCAGTTCTGGGATGAAGACAATGATTTGACTCCATTGTTGGTAGGAAAAACTTCTCTTGAATTTTACGATACCATTAAGGAAATGATTGACCGGAAAATGATTCAAAAACCGAAGTATAAAACTTTGAGTTATGAGAATCCACCGGAAGTCTATGAGAATGAGATCTATGATTATATCTTGAGCGGATTGAAGTAATTTATGAGATAAAGAGCAACTTTTAGAAGAACAATTCGTCATCTTGATGAACTATTCAACTACATGAAAAGATGAAAAGAATTATCTCTACTCTCTTGTCAATCAGCTTATTGACTATTTCTTTTTCCCAGTCCTGCATCGATTTCTCAAATTACACCACGGCCTATGTCGATTCGGTAACTGGGGATAATGTAAATTTTCCAGCTGGAACAACTTTTATTTCAGAAGGGGATTTAGAATTGAAGAAAATGAGTAATTCCTTTTATCAGGGAATTCAAGGAGATTCAACTTTGTTCTATATTGGAGATCTTTTGATTGATGTTTCTGCATCTTCCTGTGCCAACAAGATTTTAACTTTTAAGAGCGCCTATACTGAGGAAATTATAGTGGATGGAGATACCATTTCACAGTTCACGACTCCTCCTTCTTTTTATCAAGGAAATGGGTTTACTTTTCAATTTACTGGATCTGGATTGGGCTCTGGATCCTTCACAATTTCTGGAGACTTTGATTCAGTTTTTATTCTGACTTCGACGAATTTTCTTTGGGATATTTGTCTGAATTGCCAAACAAGCGTGTCGAGTTGTTTGGATTTTAGTTTGTATACGAATGCCTATTTGGATTCGATTACATTAGACGATACAAATTTTCCAGATGGTTCAGCTTTTATAGCTCAAGGTGGTTTGGAAATCATTAAAATGCCTAATGGAATTTATCAAGGAATACAAGGTGATACGGCTTTGTTTTACATTGGTGATTTAGCCATTGATGTGTCTTCTTATAATTGTTCCAATAAACAACTGACATTTACTACAGCCTACACAGAAGAGATGATCGTTGATGGAGATACTATCTACCAATTTGTTACTCCTCCTTCCTTCTATCAAGGCAATGGATTTACTTTTGAATTTGTTGGGACTGGATTAGGTTCAGGTATTTTTACGATCACTGGAAATTTTGATGTAGTGACTTTGTTAACGCAGACCAATTTCTTAAGCGAAGTTTGTTTGACATGTTTGAATTCTGTCAACCCAACTTGTCTGGATCTTTCAAATTACACCACGGCTTATATTGATTCGGCCGGACAAGACATTGTGAATTTTCCAGTAGGAAGCACCATTGTGGGGAACGGAGCCATAGAAGTTAAAAAAATAGATCTATCAACAATTTGGATGGGCTTGCAAGGCGATTCAGCTTTGTTCTATATTGGAAATACTGAGCTGGATGTGAGTGGCTACAATTGCTCTAACAAGCGATTGTCCTTTATGAATTCTTACGCTCATCAAATGATTATTGATGGAGATACCGTTTATTCTTTTACTACACCTGTAGCCTTTTACCAGGGCAATGGATTTACGGTCACTTTCAATGGTTCTGGATTGGGAAGTGGAGAATTTATTATCGAAGGTGATTTTGATGTAGTTCGATTGCTAGGAAGCACCAATGTGATTTGGAATATGTGCATTGACTGCATTACCAATAATCCTGTTTCTTGTTTGGATTTTAGTCATTACGACAATGCCTATATGGATTCTGTGACGCAAGATAACGTTAATTTTCCTCCAGGAACAGCCTTCATGACTCAAGGAGATATTCAAATTGTGAAAATTGATAATTTGTCCTATTTTCAGGGAATACAGGGAGATTCTTCTTTGTTCTATATTGGGAATTTAGCCATGGATGTTAGCACAATGAATTGCAATAATAAAAAACTGACATTTAAAGTGATTTATGTTGAACACATTGCTATTAACGGAGATACTTTGGCTCAGCTTCCTACTCCTACCTCCTTTTATCAAGGAAATGGATATACGCTACAATACAATGGGAATGGGCAATATACGGTAACAGGAGATTTTGATATGGTAACTTTATTGTCTCAAACCAATTTCTTGTGGGATGTCTGTCTAGAATGTCTAGCAACCGCATCCATCCAACAAGAAGAAAGTATAGCAACACTAGAATTGTTGCTTTATCCAAACCCAACATCAGGAATATTAAACATCAATTTCCCAGAGAAGGAAAATTATGAAATCCATGTTTTTGATGCCCAAGGACGATTATTCACCACCCAACAAGTAAATGGTGAAAATCATCAATTGGATTTGTCTTCAAGTCCAAATGGAATCTATTTTGTACATGTGCTTTCCAAAAAAGGATGGCAGTTGACGAAGAAGGTGGTGAAGAATTAGGAATTAAGAATTAAGAATTAAGAATTCAAAATTATTAGCCTTTAAAACTCTACTCGCATGGTGGATTTCAATCCTCAAACGAAAAGTGGTTAAAGCTCTGAACCAAGCTCTCGAATCAAAACTTAATCACGTGACTTTACCTAAACAATAAAATGTCGTAAAGAAGCCAAACCCAATTTCGTAACCCTGCGACTTCAGTCCGGGGTGGAGAAGAAGAATGAAAAATGAAAAATGCAAATGCAAAATGCAAAGTTCAAAGTAAAATGCAAAATGCAAAATGCAAAGTTCAAAAGTAGCCCTTGATACTCTACTCGCATGGTGGATTTCAATCCTCAAACGAAAAGTGATTTTAGCTCTGAGCCAAGCTCTCGAATGAAAACTCAATCCACGTGACTTTACCACAAACAATAAAATGTCTGTTAAAGCCAAACCCAATTTTATTAACCTGCGACTTCAGTCAGGGTGGAGAAAGAGAGGAATGAAAAGTGAAAAATGAAAAATGCAAAGTTCAAAATGCAAAGTTCAAAATTATTAGCCCTTGATACTCTACTTGCATGGTGGATTTCAACCCTCAAACGAAAAGTGGTTAAAGCTCTGAACCAAGCTCTCGAATAACTCCACACTCATCTCATCCTTTAAACCCTAGGATACAAATATCATCCGTCTGTACTTCCTGTTGCTTCCAATTATTGAAAGCGTATTCCAAGAAATGTTCTTGATCTTCCATTTTCATGTCTTGGACCGAAAGCAACAATTCCTTGAATTTCTTTTTATTGAATTTCTTGTTGTTCTCACCGCCAAATTGATCGATATAGCCATCGGAGAACAATAAAACTGCTTTTTCCATTAAGGAAGGCAAACTTGCTTGAAATCCTTTTGGCGATCATCAAAAAAGCCGATTGGAAAGCGACCTCCACCATATTCAATGAGTTCACCTATAGAATTCACTTCAATTAATGGTCGGAATGCCCCTGAAAAACAAAGTTCCTTTTTATGGTGATCGATGCGTACAAAGGCAATGTCTAAACCATCTTTGGCTAAATTGTATCCATCTTCATCTCGGAAGCTGTTTGAATTTCATAATCCAAGGCTTCTAATACACAGCAGGTTCGTAATCTTCTTTTTGATTACGATATCGCGTAATATGGAGTTCGCCAAAACGGTTAACATGGCTCCAGGAACGCCGTGTCCAGTACAATCCATTACAGCCAAGTAGACTTTTCCTTTTTTGTCATTGTGATAGAAATAAAAGTCGCCCGACACCAAATCTTTGGGTTTGTACATCACAAAAAAATCATCCAATACCGACTTGATCTTGTGTGTTTTAGGTAATATCGCTTCCTGTATTTTTTGGGCATATTCCACACTTTGAGTCAGATCTTGGTTCTTCTCATGCAAAGCTTCATTGGATTTTTTTAATTCCAATTCGGACTCTTTTTGCCGTGTGATATCATTCCCAATAACCAAAACTTTACCTGATTCGGTTTTAGATGCCGACCATAATATCCACTTTTTACCTCCTTGCTTGGTACTTAGTTTTCTTTCATAAACAAGCTCTTCGGTTCTCACCTCATCATTGATAATCTTTAGAATGAATCTTTTCGATTCCATTTCTTGTATTTCAGAATAATTTGTGGTTTTCCACCACTTTTCACCCAACAAATCGCTTGAGTGATAACCTAGTGATTTCTGAGTAAAAGAATTCGCATATTCGATTTTTCCTTCTGGATTGACCAAAAGAACAATAGAATTCAATTTCTCAAAAATGTCAACAGCTTGTCCTGTCATGACTCAAAAAATAAGGGTTAATAAAAAATAAAAGGGGGATAGATCGGAATTAGTGCATAATTGAAATCAGCCTAATAAAATAGACATGGCTGAAAATGCACCAATAATTGAAATTCATATTTCGGGTTGTTCCGATCATGGGGCAAAGGTAGAAAAGATTTTTTTGATTTTCCAAATAGATTGAGAATTTGGGCAAAAAAAAACGCCCCTCGTTTGGGACGTTTCTTTCTTTTTTAGTTGTAACGATAGTCCTCGTTGCTATGAAAATTCTTATTTCATTTCGTCTTGCTTCGCCTTCACTGAGTCAGTGAATTTTAGCATTTGTTCTTTGTTTTCGAAAAGTGTCCAAATTGCAGAACCTTTTTCATATCTCTTCATGTTTGGCGACATCCCCGCCACTGAAGTATGACATTGGTCATCAATCCATTCGCAAACATTCGCACTTCCAAAGGCTGGCCCAAGAGTCAATTCCATTCTCTTTTTACCATCTTGTCCTGTTTTTTCTTCATATTTTGAATTAGAACCAAACATGTCGTTGAATCTCCAGTCAATTTTACTAATTGGAATCGTTTTAACATAGATATGATTCAATACAGGAGCTTCATCCTTTAAGATAAAATGCTTGGAACCAAATACCACTTTGTCACCAATAATTCCTGCATAATGTTCAGTATACCACCCATTGCTTTGTACTTCTTTGGAGACCATTTCTCCAGCAATTTGGTACGTGGCATCACCGCATTTGCAGTCTTCTTGAGCAAAAATTGAAAATGAAAGAGTAAGGGTGAGTAAGAATAGAACTTTTTTCATTTTTTTGAGTTTAGTTGTAAATTAAAGGGAGATTCAATTTGTTGTTGAATCTCCCATTGAAGTTTAGTTGTAATTTCTTATATACTATAAGTAATCAGACAATTTTACTGTAGTACCGCACATATCAGCAGTAACTTCGAAAATTACTTTCCCTTCAGCTTTTACTTTTTTACCAGGAGCACAAGTAACGGTTGTTTTTCCTCCTCTTGCACTCAATGTAGTTTCACCATACCCGGTATGAACTCTAACTTCATCATCTGTATCATTGTGGATAGTCAATTTTCCGCCTTTGTATTCAGCGGCTTCTACTTTTGCTTTTTCACCTTCTCCGTTTCCTGCATAGTTAAATGTGAAAGCGGATACAAGCGCTACTGCGAAAATGATCTTTTTCATAATTATTTGTTTTTTAATTATTTAGTAATTGTGAGAACCAAATATACAAGAGGAAGCATGGCTGAAGTCACTTCGATTTACGAATAGCGGTTTTTAGTTTATTAATGGATGTTTAGTTCCAAGTTCCAGGTTCTAAGTTCCAAGTAGTTAGAATTTCATAATGTCATTAAATCATAAAATCATAAAGTCATAAATCAATAATTCCTAAATCAAATTTTAACTTTTTAGTTTAACTATTTGGTTAATATTAACTAATTGGTTAAATTTGCTTCATGAAGTACAACAAAGACACCTCGGAAAAGATATTGGAAAATGCTTTTGAAGAGTTTGGTGAGAATGGCTACAACGGAGCAAGAATGCAGTCTATAGCGGATCGAGCAGGGATCAACAAGGCTCTTTTGCATTACTATTATCGATCCAAAGATGCCTTGTTTGAAATTGTGATGAAAAAGGCATTTCAGATCATGGTTCCCAAATTGATGAAGACATTTAATTCTGATGATTCGGTTTGTGAGAGCATAGAGAAATTTGTTGAAATCTATATCGAAACGATCATGAAACATCCTCAAATTCCTGGGTTTGTGATTCATGAAATCAGTAATAAGCCAGACAGATTGGTTCGCTTGATAAAAAGCACCGAGATCAATTTCAATCTGTTAAAGCAAAAGATCCAGAAAGAAATGGATGAGGGAAAATTGGTGCAAATGGCTCCGGAACAACTGATCGTGAATGTTTTGGCTTTGTGTGTCTTTCCTTTCATGGCCAAGCCTTTGGTGACGGGATTATTACTTGATGGAGATAAAAAAGCTTATAAAAAATTGATTGAGGATCGAAAAAAAGAGGTGGCTTCTTTCATCATTCGATCCATAAAAATTGAAGAACCAAAATCTTAAAACATTTAGTTATGAGGAAATTAATGGGTTGGTTAGTTTTGATTCCATTCTTTGCTTTTGGGCAAGGGGTGAGTTTGGATAGCTTGCAGTCTGCCGCGGAAAAGAATTGGCCATCATTTAAAAAGCGTCTATCGATTGCGGAGGAAAACGATTTGGTGATCCAGATTTTGAAAAGAAATTATATCCCAAAGGTTACTGTGACGGGTCAGGCTACTTACCAGTCTGAAGTGATCTCTTTTCCCGAGGTTCAGATTCCAGGACAAGCTCCTTTATTCCCGGAATTACCTTTTGATAATTATGCTTTTGAGGCAAATCTCACTCAGATTCTTTACGATGGTGGGCAAATTAAAGCGGGTCGTCAAATCCAAGAGGCTTCAGCGGAAGTACAACAAAAAAATGTGGATGTTGAAGTGTACGATCTAAAAGGAAAGATTCAAATGTTGTATTTGAAGTATTTGTTGCTGGAGCAAACGGAATCCATCCTGAAATTGTCCATCAGTGAGTTAGATGAGAATCTGAAAATCATGCAAGTTGGTATTGATAATGGAGTTTTGCTTGAGGCGGATAAAGATCATTTGACAGCTCAAAAAATTCAAATTCTAAAGCAATTAATTTCCCTTGAATCGGGTAAAAAGTCGATTTTGAAAGCGCTCAGTATCATGTCTGGCGTAGAATTAAGTTTGGCCGTTCAATTTGAAAAACCAGAGGTGAAATCCAGTGCGGATTTGGTGCGTCCCGAAATTCAGTTGCTCGATGCGCAGATCAACCTCACAGCAACCAATATGCTAAAATTAAACACGGTTCCTATTCCCAAATTAGTGGCTTTCGGAAAATTGGGATATGGTCGCCCTGGTTTCGATATGATCAATACCAAAATGCATGGTTATTATATGGTTGGAGCGAAATTCACCTGGGATATCTGGGGTTGGAATTCTTTGAAAAAACAAAAGGATCAAATTCATGTGAAAACCAATATGATTGAACACAACAAAGAAATGTTAACCAAAAAAATAGCCATTGAAAATGCAGAATTACAAGAAGAAATTGACAAATACGAAAAGCAAATCGAACTCTCAGAAGAAATTGAAAAACTAACCGAAAATGTCTATAAAACAGGTCAGAGCAAATTCAATAATGGAACCATTACTTCGACTGAATATTTGAAGTTGTTTAATGATTTGAATCGGGCTCGCTTGACCACCGAAGCAGACAAATTAGGTCTTTTACAAGCAAAATTGGATTGGGTACATGCCCAAGGAGTTAAGAAATAAGAAAATTCATAATTATGAAAAAGTTGAAATACAGCATTGCTATTGGTTTGATCTTAAGTTTATCGGCCTGCAGTAAGGAAGAAAAAGCGGATGCCTACGGAAATTTTGAAGAAGATGCGACAGTAGTTTCTGCAGAAGGAAATGGGAAAATCCTATTCTTTGAGGCAGAAGAAGGCAAACAAATCCAAAAAGGTGATAAAATCGCGTTGCTAGACACGATGCAGTTGCATTTGCAAAAGGAAATTGTTCAGGCGAAAATGAGTGTGATTGCTAGTAAGGCCAATTCGGTGGAAAAGCAAATTGCCGTGATCCAAGAACAAATTGATGCTTTGAAAGTGACTCAGGATCGTCTGCATAAATTGTATGATGAAGGCGCAGCCACCAAAGCTCAGGTAGATGAAGTGGATTCCAAAGAAAAAATTCTGAAAGAGCAAATTCAGGCAATCAAAGTGCAAAGTAAATCCGTACTTGATGAAAAAGTGGGCTATGTGGCTCAGATCAAACAAATCAATGATTTAATCAGCAGAAGTGTGGTTTATAGTCCCATTTCCGGGGTGGTCTTGGAAACTTATGTCAAGGAAGGTGAGGTAACGGGAGCGGGCCGACCCATGTTGCGTATCCAAAACTTGGAGGAACTAACGCTTAGAGCTTATATCACAGAAACCAAATTGACCAGTGTGAAAATTGATCAGAAAGTGCAGGTGTTGGTGGATGCAGGAGAGGAAAAGGAATCTTTTGAAGGAACTGTAACTTGGATTAGCGACAAAGCGGAGTTCACCCCAAAGCAGATTCAAACTGAGGATGAAAGAAAAAATCTGACTTACGCGATCAAAATCAAAGTGCCAAACAAAGAAGGGAAGTTGAAAATCGGGATGCCGGCAAGCGTTGAATTTGAATAGCAGAAATTTTGATAGAAGTTCACAACATAAGCAAATCTTACGGTTCGGTCCAAGCGCTGAAAGAACTTTCATTTAAAGTGGAAGAAGGACAGTTGTATGGATTAATTGGGCCCGATGGGGCAGGGAAAACCACGCTTTTCAGAATTTTAACAACCTTACTTTTGGCAGATTCTGGAGAGGCTACCATGGATGGCTTGGATGTGAAAAAGAACTATAAAAAGATTCGTAAAATGGTAGGCTACATGCCGGAGCGATTTTCACTTTACATGGATTTAACGGTGGAAGAAAATTTGAACTTTTTTGCCACGGTTTTTCAAACGACGGTAGAAGAAAATTACCATTTGATTCACGATATCTATCAAATGTTAGAGCCTTTCAAAAAGAGAAAAGCGGGAGATCTTTCAGGCGGAATGAAGCAGAAATTGGCGCTTTCCTGTGCCCTTATTCATAAACCTAGAATTTTGCTTTTGGATGAACCGACTACTGGGGTGGATCCGGTTTCCAGAAAGGAATTTTGGGAGATGCTGAAAAAATTGCAGCAAAGCGGTCTTACCACTCTCGTTTCTACTCCTTTTCTGGATGAAGCAGAGTTGTGTGATGAAGTAGCATTGGTGCAAAACGGACAAATTTTAAAAGTGGATTCCCCACATAATATTGCCATGGCTTACCCCCATAGATTATGGCAGGTGAAGTCGGGAGCAAACTATAAAACCTTGAAAATTTTAAAGGAATTTGATCACAAAATCTCTGCTTTTGCCTTCGGAAATGTGGTGCATTTGGCCACGAATTCGGAGGTCAGTGAAGAAATGATTGAAGTGCATTTGAAGCAAAATGGAGTCGAACACATTCAAATCAAACCTATTCAGGCGGGAATTGAGGATGTTTTCATGGATTTGATGCAGTAAAATGGAAGAAGAAAAAGTCATAGAAGTTAAAAACCTGAGCAAACACTTTGGCAAGTTCAAAGCGGTAGATGATATCAGTTTTGATGTGAAAAAAGGGGAAGTGTTTGGCTTTTTAGGAGCAAATGGTGCGGGTAAAACAACAGCCATCAAAATGCTTACGGGGATTTGGTCTTCTACTTCTGGTCAGGCAACTGTGGCGGGATTCGACATCAATAAAAATAGAAACAAACTCAAGGAAAACATAGGCTACATGAGTCAGAAATTCTCCCTTTATGAGGATCTGACTTTCAAGGAAAATGTGCGGTTTTACGGAGGAATTTATGGGCTTTCGAATAAAGAAATCAAATTGAAAACCGAAGAAATGATCGAACATCTGGAATTGGATAATATTCAGAATACCATGATTTCGGACATTCCACTGGGTTGGAAGCAAAAGATAGCCTTTTCGGTTGCGGTGATTCATCGACCTAAAATTGTTTTTTTGGATGAACCTACTTCTGGTGTAGATCCCATTACACGCAGACAATTCTGGGATTTGATTTACGAAACGGCGGAAAGTGGTATCACTGTTTTTGTGACAACTCACTACATGGACGAGGCAGAATATTGCGATCGCATTTCCATGATGGTGCAAGGAAGGATTGAAGCTTTGGGGAGTTTGGACGAATTACTGACCAAACACCAAGCGAAGAACATGGATGAAGTATTTGTAAAACTGGCGAGATAAATGAAGACATTTGCGGCATTTGTTAGAAAGGAATTCAAGCATATTTTCAGGGATCGAAAAACGCTGATCATCTTGTTTGGAATGCCTATCGTGATGGTCATCATGTTTGGTTTTGCCATTCGGACCGAGATATCCAATTCCCGTATTGCTATTTTGGATCACGCAAAGGACGCCCATTCCCAAAAATTGAAGGGGAAGATTGCTGCATCCGAATACTTTAATGTGGTTGCCGAGTTGAATTCAGAGGAAGAAATCGGCGAAATATTTAAAAGAGGTGATGTGAAACTCGTTTTGGTTTTTCCTCAGGAATTTGGAAAAGATTTAGTTAACACCAAACACAGTCCAATCCAAATTATTACCGACGCTTCCGATCCGAATACGGCCAATATTTTAAGCAGCTATTTGCAAGCCACTTTTCAGTCTTATGTCAACGAAGAATTACATCTGCAAGCTCCAAACCTGAATATTACTACCCGAATGATGTTCAATCCGGAGAATAAATCAGTTTATATGTTTGTGCCTGGCGTAATGACGATCATTTTGATGTTGGTATCGGCATTGATGACGTCCATCACCGTTGCCAAAGAAAAGGAAATTGGAACCATGGAAATTCTTTTGGTTTCTCCTCTCAAGCCTTTTGTGATCATTCTTGGGAAGATTATTCCCTACTTGGTTTTGGCTTTGATTATTGCCTGTACCATTCTGCTTTTAGGTTTGTATGTTTTCGACATGCCGATGAATGGGAGTTACTATCTTTTATTTGGCGA
Source organism: Crocinitomicaceae bacterium (assembly GCA_041392305.1). Classification (GTDB taxonomy): domain Bacteria; phylum Bacteroidota; class Bacteroidia; order Flavobacteriales_D; family Crocinitomicaceae; genus JAGQYP01. The sequence goes on along the minus strand of JAWKMJ010000005.1, from coordinate 10,460 downwards.
GATCTTTTTGTTTGTTCTTTGTGCGCTGGTTTTGGGATTGTTGATTTCCACGGTAGCCAATTCTCAGCAAACAGCCATGTTAATCTCGATGATGGCTCTGATGTTGCCGTCGATTTTATTGTCGGGATTCATCTTTCCCATTTCAAGTATGCCGATTCCTTTACAAGTAATAAGCAATGCAATTCCAGCGAAATGGTTCATCATCGTCATCAAAAACATCATGCTGAAAGGAACGGGGTTTGAAGCCATAGCTTTTGAGACAGGTGTGCTTGTTTTCATAACTTGTTTATTGACCTTAATTGCCATCAAGAAATTTAAAATCAGATTGGAATAATGCGGAAAATACTGATCATAGTACAAAAGGAATTCAAGCAGATCTTTCGCAATAAAATGATGCGTCCGATCTTGTTTATCATGCCAGTAATGCAATTGGTGGTCTTGTCCTATTCGGCGGATTTTACAGTGACCAACATCAATATTTATGTTGAAGATCACGATCATTCTTCCATGTCTCAGGCATTGACCCAAAAAATAGCGATGTCGGATTATTTTAACTTGATTGAAGTCGGCAATTCCTATGATGAAGCCTATCAAATGGTAGAAAAAAATAAGGTCGATGTCATTCTTACCATTCCTCAGAATTTCAGCAAAAACATGCATTCGGCTCAACCCACAGAGATCAGTATTTTCGCAGATGCGATTAACGGAACCAAAGCCGGAATCAGTTTAAATTATTTGCAAAATATCATAGCAAAATTCAGCCTGGAAGAAATTGAAAAAACAGGGATTCAAATGCAAATCCCGGGAATAGAAACCAACAAAAGAGACTGGTACAATCCTGATTTGAACTACAAGTTTTTCATGGTGCCAGGTATCTTGGTGTTACTCGTAACCATTATCGCACTTTTCTTGTCCGGAATGAATATTGTTCGAGAAAAAGAAATTGGAACCATCGAACAATTGAATGTTACACCCATTCGAAAGTACCAGTTCATCATTGGGAAATTGTTGCCTTTTCTCATTATTGGGATGATTGAATTCACCATCGGACTCATCATCGCTTTGTTTTGGTTCAAGGTTCCGTTCGAAGGAAATTTCTTCCTCATTTACGGATTTACGATTTTGTATTTGATCCTCATTTTAGGAATGGGAATGTTCATTTCAACCATCACAAGTAGTCAGCAACAAGCCTTGTTTCTAGCCTGGTTTTTCATGGTCATTTTCATTCTGATGTCCGGACTCTTCACCCCAATCGAAAGCATGCCGATCTGGGCGCAGAACTTCACCTTGTTCAATCCGATTAGGTATTATGTAGAAGTCATCCGTCTCGTCATGCTCAAGGGAAGCGGGATCTCAAACATACTCATGCATGTGTCGGTGGTGGCCGGATCTGCCATTTTGATCAATGTGATGGCGATGATCAGCTATAAGAAAACGGCTTGATAATTTGAAATTCAAAGTGCAAAATTCAAAATTCAAAGTGTGAAATGCAAAGTGTGTGTTTCAATGTTTGTTTTTTGCGCTTTTGTTTCTTTTGGCTGAAACTACGATTGCAGAGACAACCTTATGAATCTCATTTGATTCTTGCAATAACTTTTTTGTTTCCATTTCTTCCGCAAGTTGAGTTCTTTTTAATAGTCTTAGCCAATAACTTGTTTCACTTGATTCTTTCTGACTTATACTCATTTTATGAATAAAATCAGCGTGTGATTGAGCATTTTGAGCCTCATAAACATTTGCACCTATAGAGGTACCTGATCGAATAAGTTGATTGCCAAGAATACTTCCTATTTTAGATTGAAATAATTTTTTACAAAACAGAATAATATCAACTGCGAAATCTTCTGTACGTTCTTGGATGTTTGGTTTCATAAGATTTGATTTAAATGGTTCCTCAAATCTAAAAAAATATAGAATCAATTTTCCCAAAAAATAAAAATATTCAATTTTCCACTTTCCACTTTTCACTTTTCATTTTTCACTTTCCACTTTCCACTTTTCATTTTGAATTTTGCACTTTGCACTTTGCACTTTGCACTTTGCACTTTGCACTTTGCACTTTGCACTTTTCACTTTTCACTTTGCATTTTGCACTTTGAATTTTTACATTTAAAAAATGTGTTACAATGTCAAAGCCTCACTCGAAGCTCAACTCAAAAGAGCAAAGGAACAGGGCGATTCAGAAATGATTGCTCAGTTGCGCGAGCAGATGAAAAAATATGAGGTGGAAAACTACTATCACACCAACGGCTTTGAGCACAAACCATTTTTAATTTACGAAGCTGAAGAACCTGTAATCGCCAATTGGGGATTGATCCCACATTGGTCCAAATCCAGAACAGAAGCAGAAGAAATTCGAAATCGCACCCTTAATGCTCGAGGTGAGTCGATTTGGGAAAAACCTGCCTTTAGAGATTCGGCTGATAATTCAAGATGCTTGTTGTGTGTAGATGGCTTTTACGAATACCATCACTTTAAGAAAAACAATTACCCTTTCTATATTGAACCCAATAATCACAGCGGACTCACATTTGGTGGATTGTCGAGCAAATGGGTGGATCAAACCACTGGGGAAATTTTTCATTCCTTTAGTATTGTAACCACACTTGGGAATAAGCTTTTGAGCAAATTGCATAACAACCCAAAACTAAAGGAGCCCAGAATGCCTTTAATTCTGAATCGGGAAGAACAAGAAATTTGGTTGCACGATACAGAAGCTTCCAAAAAACTCATTCATCCTCATGAAATCGAGTTAGATGTGCATACGGTGGAAAAACTCTCAGGGAATCAATACAAGGGAAATGTTCCGGAAGTTTCCAAGGAAAAAATCTATGTTGAATTGGAATTTGAAGGAGTTTATGAACCGCCAGAGGATTTGACTTTATTTTGAAATGAATAAAATGAAAATAAGATTCGTTATCATATTACTTTGTTTCTTTCCTGAACTATGGGGTCAGCATACTATTTCTGACAGCCTCTTACTCGCCAAAATTTTTGGTTCCACGGATCCGGATGGTCAAACTTTTACCTGTATTGATTGTAAGGATGAATCCATGTATTCCTATCAGGATGAAGTGGTTTTTAAAATTGTTTTTAAGTCGGAAATTGTGCTGGATGAAGAAGCACTACTTTTGGTGATTGCGGAAGCGCCTTATGGAACTCAACATGGACATCAATTTGGCTATCAGCATCTCTATTTTTTCAAAAGACAAGACAAGGATTGGAGTATTGTGGATTCGATCGTCATGGAAGATTTAACGCCTATTGGTGACCAAAGTGAATTCAGCATTGTGGATATTGGCAAGAATAAAAAGGCATTAATTTCTACTTTTCAGAGTACAGGAAATCACCATTTGGAGACCACACTGAGTATTGATTTAATCGAAAGAAGTAAACTCACTTTTTTATTTTCCATTAACGCAGAATACAGCAATTTGGCTTTTATGGAACCTGTTTCGGTTGGAGAAGATTGTCCAGGAGAAAGTTATGAGGAAACCTATGAAATCATTCCCTCTGATTCGGAATGGTATGAGATTCGAGTGCACAGAAAAGAATTTGCTTATTCTAGAGGGTGTAAGGACGCTATTCTTAAATCGGATATTGAGAAACGATTCCTCTTTTTTGAGGGAAAATACCTTGAACAGAATTGAATTTAGTTTAGAAAAGATTCAAGTTACTCAAATCGAATTTCTGACTCTAAGAACTGCCTTTTCAAGAATAGGTGAATTAAGGATTGAATTGCAGCAAGATTAACACTATATTTGCAGTCATGACCCAAGAAGAATTCGATAAAGCCATAAATAAAACTTGGAATTTGCGATTGTCAGATTTGCAGACTGCCTATACGACAGCCATGGATCTGATGGAATATTGCGAAGCAAGGGGTATCAAAAAGGAGTGGCAGATTGCTGTCGAATTTTGGGTTATTGCTATTGGCGTTTTTCAGATTATTCTCTTTCCTTGAGTCAGTCTTTGAAAGGATTGGAGATTTACCAAAGGATTGGAGATATTCAAGGTGAAGCAGATATTCTCAATAACATTGGTGCGGTTTACATGTTTCAAAACGACAATGAAAAGCGTTTGGAAGTGAACTTGAGATGCAAAGAACTAAGAGGATTGATTGGTGATTTGGAAGGAGTAGCTTCCTCGGAAGGAAATATTGGTGAAACCTATTTGGAAATGGGGGATTATGCCAACGCTAACAAGTGTTTTGAGTCGGTTTTGAGTGATCCCAATGCTTCTCCTCAAGGAATGGCCTGGGCTTATCACAATATTGGAAGAATCAAGAGTCTTCAGAAAGAATTTGAAGAGGCCTATACCTACTATAAAAAAGGATTAGATCTTAGTGAATCGGTTTCCTACAATGTGTTGATCACAGATTCTTACTTGATCATTACCGAATTGTTCCTGGAGCAGAAAATGTATGATAAAGCTATTTCTCAAGCAGAAAAAGCTTTGGAAGTTTCCCGAAAAATTGGAGCGAAAGAAGGAGAGAAAAAAGCACTCTATTATTTGTCCAAAATTTACGAGCAATTGGGTCAGTTTGAAGCTTCTTTAAAATATCACAAAGACTACCATTCAAAGGATATGGAGATTAGTCGGGATACAGAAATTGAGCGACTTAAAACGACTCAATTGAAAGCGGCTTTTGATAAAATTGAAGAACAAAAAAATGAGCTGATTGATAGTATTCGCTATGCAGAAAGAATACAAAATGCTGTATTGACAAGGGATCAAAATCAGAAATTGGTAACTAAGTATTTTGTGACTTATCAGGCAAAAGATATTGTAAGCGGCGATTTTTACTGGTATTATGAAAAAGACCACTATTTCTATTTGTGTGTTGCAGATTGTACTGGTCATGGGGTTCCGGGAGCTTTGTTGACCATGCTCGGGACAACTTATTTAAATGATATTGTGACTTTAAACGAGGACATTACTCCTGCCTTTGTTTTGGATCGTTTGCGCCATCGTTTGATTCACGCTTTGTCTAAGAAATCGAATGATGACGGCACCAAAGACGGAATGGATATTAGTCTGATCCGTTTCAACAGAGAAACCTTGAGTGCGGAATGGGCTGGAGCCTACAATCCAATTTGGGTAATCAGAAAAAATAAAACTCCCTTAAATTCTTCGACGAAACCCATTGCTTTGGAAGGGGAGCAAGCGATGCTGTATGAACTCAAAGGGGATAAAATTCCGGTGGGAGACATGGAGGTACTCAAACCTTTTAGTGAACATAGAATCCAGTTCGAATTAGGCGATTTGGTTTACCTGTTTTCTGATGGATTTGCGGATCAGTTTGGAGGGAAATATGGTAAGAAATATAGATCCGGACAATTAAAGGAGTTTTTATTACAGATTCATGCAACGGAGATTCACAAACAAGGAGAATTACTGCAATCTGAATTCAATTCTTGGAAACGAAATCTAGAACAAGTAGATGACGTTTGTATTATTGGAATTGAAATTTGATAAATATTTTTGATTAGCAAGTGGTCCCCTTTGGACGAAAGATAATTTAACCTCTTTCATAATATAATGCGTTCATAATATTTTCCTTAACGTAAATTTATTTTCTTTTAGGGAAATTGAAAATCAATGCAATACATAATAATTATTTTTATATATTAGAAGGGAAATTATTCAATGAATGATTTCGATACACTAAACTTTTTCATTAAACCTTAGATTTTCCTTTTACATGAATTTACTTACTACTCAAAATGGAAGGAAATTTAAAAGTTGTTTCAGAAATTCAGGAAGATTCGATCTTAGTTGCTCGTTTGTATGAAAACGGAATAGTTGAAATTGAGTGGAATGAAAAAATTGAAGATATTGAGGTGCATCATCTTCAAAAAATGCAGGAAATTGTTGGAGAAATTGGGGGAGGCGAAAGAATGCCTTTGTATTATTCGACACATGAATTTCTGGGAATCTCGAAGGAAGCTAGAAAATATGCAGTCACTGAAGAAGGGACAAGACACACTTTGGTCATTGCTGTTTTAGTGAACAATTTGGCCATGCAATTGCTCTTCAACTTTTTTATGCGTGTAAATCGACCCAAAATTCCAACCAAAGGTTTCAGAAATAAGGAAGATGCTTTTCAGTGGTTATACAAAAAGGGAAAGAAAATCCAAATAATCAAATAAATACTTCTGCCATCATGCACCTGGCACTGCCACCTCCTACAAATTCAATCGTAGGAATTTCTGCGCGAACAAAATGATCAGTGTGTTTTTGAAATTGATTAAGTTGATCGGGACGAAGTGATTGGAATGCAGCCTCCGATAAAACCAAAACTTTTTCTCCTCTGGAATTCAATACTTGAAGCATGTTTCCAGCAAAATGTTCGTAAATCTGATCATTAGAAAGAATAATAATTTCCTTACCACTTTTTTCAAGCTGAACTTCAACTTTTTGCTGATCCTTTGCTGCAATCGTATCCATTCCAATGGCAATAAATGAATCCCCAATGCACAACATCACATTGGTGTGGTAAATGAGTTCGCCCGATTTTCCGAAGGATTCAAATGCTACAACATTATATCCTAAGATTTGTGCTACCTCCTCCAAAATTTGAGCATTTGTTCGCGGAGAAATGGCTGCATAAACCACCTTATTGGAATGGTCAAAAAGCAGGCTTCCCGTTCCTTCCAAAAAGGCTTCATCGGCTTCGTGTTTTTCCAAAGCAATGTGACTGTATCTATATTGATTTACAAGAGATTCGATGATGTCTGATCGTCTTTCGGCTCTTCGGTTGGGAACCGCCATGGGATAGGTAATCAACTCCCCACTTTGATGTGTCGAAAACCAGTTGTTTGGAAAAATAGAATCTGGTGTAGTAGAATTAGGAAGATCTTCAAATACCAAAACTTCAACTCCCACATCACGCAATTTTGCAACAAACCCGTTGAATTCCTCCAATGCCTTCGCTTGCGTTTTCAAAGCATCCTCTTTAGGCTGATTCTGAAATGAATTCGTCAAAAAGGCCTCCGGATTAAACCCAAATCGAGTAGGAGCAACCATGAGTACGGTATTTGTTAATTGTGTGGGCATTATTACATACTATTCACTCAAACTTCAAACTCAAACTTCAATTTGTTCCTGAACTTGTCGAATGAATCAAGCTAGATGATATCTGAAATTTGTCAAACGAATTCACTATTTTCAACGTTATTGTTCTAAACTAAAGCAATAACCATGAAAAAACAAGTGTTTATCTCTGGAATTTTTCTTCTTTTCCTTTCTAGTTGCGATCTGAATCAAAATGTATGTGTCTGTAGCAATCCAGGAGGAGAGTTCGAAACCATCAAAGTAAATAAAAATAGAGATCAAGCCAATCAAGAATGTCAGGATCACTACAATCAGAATTACAGCTATCCTATGAGTGAGATCTATTGTGAGGTGAGGTAGTCGAATTGCTCTGTATGACAACCTAAGTACTAGCTAAAGATTTCTACGTTTTATTTTTGTCTGAAGTCTTTTGGTATTAATTTTTAAATTATCAATCAAAAAATAATGCATGGCGAAAAAAGGTCCAATGCCCAGCTTTCAAACCGTTGATGATTACATTGCGAATCAATCCAAAGAGGCAAAAGAAAAACTAAAAGAATTGCGCACCCTTATCAAGGATGTAGTTCCAGAAGCTGAAGAAGTATTGAATTACAAAATTCCTTCTTTCGTTTTAGTTCCAAATGGTAAAAGAGATCACCAAATCATGATGGCCGCCTATGCAAAATTCATAGGGTTTTATCCTTTTCCCACCACTATGGAAGCATTTTCAGAAGAACTAAAAGCCTTCAAGCAGGGGAAAGGGTCTGTTCAGTTTCCCCTTGACCAACCACTTCCTAAAGATTTGGTGAAAAGAATGGTGAGATTTCGAAAAGAGGAGATTGAAGGAGGAAAATAATAATCAATGATTTCAAGAAATTTTATCACACTCGTTTTTGTATTGCTAACTGTCTTGGCTCAGGCCCAAACTAACAAGGAAACGAATATCAAAATGCAAGATTTGGATCAACCTTTTTTTCTATCCCTAAAGGAAAATAGAACTATCGAAAATACAGATTCCCTATCCATTCAATTTACAGGATGTGTCAAGGAATGGGGCTACGATGCTCCACCTGAAGATCCCAATAGAAAGTATTTCGAAGAGGTTCAATACACTTTAGAAATGAAGCATATTGGCTTTACAAATACAGTTAGTTTTACGAGTTCCAATATCCAAGAAAATCTCTATTTCCTATTTCACGAGTTTAAAATTTACATTCTTTCAGAGGTCTACAATGATCAAAATCCAAAACTGGAATTGAAGGTGGAGGAACTGAAATAATCCACATCTTTGTACACCACAATTTAAAAGCTCATGCAGTTCGAAACCATAGAAACGGAAAGACTCCTTTTAAAAAAAATGGGTCCAGCCGAATTTGACCATTTATTCGCGAATCATTCCGAAGAACAAATTTGCCAAATCCTGGGTTTGTTGAATCATGAAGAGTTTCTAAAGGAAAAGTCAAGAGTAGAAGGAGGATATCAAACCTACGATCGAACCATTGCCTCTTTTATTTTGGTGTCCAAATCCACAGGTAAAGCTATTGGGAGATCTGGTTTTCACAATTGGTACAAAGACCACAAAAGAGCTGAATTGGGCTACGTAATCTACGAAGACCAAAACAAAAACAAAGGCTACATGAGCGAAGCCGTTACAGCTCTCATCCAATACGGTTTTGAAAACATGAACCTCAATCGCATCGAAGCTTTTGTGGGACCCTTCAATGAAGCTTCCTTAAAGATTATTCGAGGTCATGGATTTACGCAGGAAGGACATCTCAAACAACATTATGTCCGTGATGGGGTGGCGGAGGACTCTTTGGTTTTTGGACTTTTGAAGGAGGATTATCAGTTGGTGTAGTTCCTAGATCCATGCTCAATTATATTTTCATAAAATCATAAAATCATAAAGTCATAAGGTCATAAAGTCATCTGCAATTCAAATTCTTAAACAAGAATACTACTTTACACTAATTGACACTATTTTACATTTAATAAAGTCCATAAAGCTTCTTTAAGTTTATGTTTGGAAAAAAACTCAAATGAAGAATTCCTGTTTACACATAAAAATTTCTTTGATCATTTTGACTTGTTCTTATCTAGTTTCTTGTAAAGGACAAACGCCTTCAAACAACTCCAACAAGACAAATAGTGAGAAGGTTAATGTGAATTTAGATTCACAGATAGGAGCCTATGTCGTAGAAATATTTCAAGATTCAAAGTATGCAATTTGGTTTGGAACTTTGGAAAAGGGAGTTGCGAAGTATGATGGTGAAGAGTTGAGTTATCTTACAACAAAAGATGGTTTACCTAGTAATAGGATAGTGGATCTTGTCGAAGATAAATTAGGTAATCTATGGTTTGGGACAGGTTCGGGAGTGGCGAAATTTGATGGAAAATCATTTACAAATTTTTCTGTAAAAGATGGTCTTTGTAGCGACATGATAAGTCAGTTGTTTCTAGACAGTAAAGGAGGTTTTTGGATTGGAACCTGGGGTGGAGTGAGCAAGTTTGATGGGTTGAAATTTGAAAATTTCACGATTCCATATCCCGAAATAGAGACTAAAATCAACCCAGACACAAAAAATTGGATAACTACGATTACTGAAGATTCAAAAGGAAATATTTGGTTCGGAAGAGATGGATATGGAGCATGTAAATATGATGGGAAATCCTTTGTTCACTATACTACAAAAGAGGGGCTAAATTCGAACAATGTACAAGCAATTGTAGAAGACAAAGAAGGTAACATCTGGATTGGGACAAGAGTGGCAGAAAAAGACAATGCAGACATCGAAAAAAGATCTGGAGAAGGCGGTTTGAATAAATTTGATGGAAAGAAGATTATTCAATTTCCTAATATTGATGGACTAAGCAAAAACGACGTTTATGGAATTTATCTGGACGCTTCAAATGATCTATGGATAAGTACTATCAGCCAAGGTGTTTACAAATACACCAACAAGAATTTTGTAAACTATCAAGTACCAATCACTGCAATGACTTTTTTGAAGGATGTAAAAGGAAATGTTTGGTTAGGCTGTTCTGGAGGTTTATATAAAATAGACAAAACAGGAAGTGTGATTAATGTAAAAACTAGCGGACCTTGGGACTAGAATAAAGCCTACTCACAAAGAAGCACACAATGAAAATGCTCATCTCAGGGATATTATGTACACTTTAACCCTTAGCCTTGGAATTGCGCATTGCGTTTATCCACCCATTTATATTTCAAATGGTTCCCTATAACGCATTTACATTTCTTCTTAAATTCAAGAAATTCAATTTATTGCAGGCTTTAAATGGAATTTTTATCTTAGTGGCACAATTGAGTTGTGTAAAGGTAATTGCGTTTGCACAATTGTTATCATTCATCCAAACATCTTCTTAAGATCACACGCAACCAG
>JAWKMJ010000049.1:0-11867 GCA_041392305.1 Crocinitomicaceae bacterium | reverse complement strand
AATGATTCGAAGTCCTGATTGACAGCATAAACCGGGATTCCAGAAAGTAAAAGTTTTTCATCTTCCATCTCATAGATGAATCCTGATTTTTCAAGCATGTCAGACTGTGCAATTAGGCTCAAATCTGATTTCGAGAGCTCTAGTTCAGAAGGGAAGATAAGATTTTGAGTCTCGATCGATGAATTCTGTAATTTGCCTAAAACTTCTTCAAACAAGATTCTTTCATGCGCTCTAGATTGGTCGATGATCTGAAAATCCTTCTCATTTTGAATCAAAATAAAAGAATGAAACAATTGTCCAATTACTCTTATGTTGGTTCCTTCATGGAGATCGGAGCTTGTATCAACTAAATAATTAGTTTCTTTTTCTGACTGACCAAAGAAATTTTCCCAATCTACATGATTTGGTTTAACTGCGCTTTGAGAGATGTCCCCAAAACCAGTACTAGCATGGCTTTTACTCGAAGAGGTTGAAGAACCTGCAGAAGTTTTAAAAGGATTATAATCTGGATTCACTTTAATCTCTGGCTGAACAACTGGTTTGTGCTTTTGGTCAGACGGTAAATCGAAACTTACTTCCCGGTTAAAATCAATGGTAGGAGCAATGTTGAATTTTCCTATGCTATTCTTTATTGTACTTCTGAGAATACTATAGATATGTCGGTCTTCAACAAATTTAATTTCCGTTTTAGTAGGGTGGACATTAACATCAATTTGTGTAGGGTCTACTTCAAGAAAAATAAAATAGCTTGGAAACAATTTTGGATCAATTAAACCATCGTAGGCTGCAACAATTGCATGATTGAAATAATTGTCTTTAAAGTATCGATTATTCACAAATAAATACTGATCGCCTCTTGTTTTTCTCGCGAACTCAGGTTTTCCAATAAAACCTGTAATCTTAACTATGTCTGTTTCTTCATCCACGGGAACCAATTTGCTATCAAAGCTTTTGCCCATTAAACCTAAAATGCGTTGTTTTAAATTGGATTTAGGTAGATTGTAGAGTGATTTTCCATTATTATCATAGTTGAATTCGATTTCAGGGTGCACCATAGCCACTCGAAAAAATTCTGTTAAAATATGTTTGTTTTCAACGTTCTCAGATTTAAGAAAATTCCTTCTGGCTGGAACATTGTAAAATAAATTTTTAACAGAAATGGAACATCCTTTTTGACAAGTTGTGGGATCAACAGATTGAATTGAACTACCTTCAACTAAAACTTCAACACCGAGATCATTTTCAATTGTTTTTGTGCTCATTTGAACATGAGAAATCGATGCAATCGATGCCAATGCCTCTCCTCTAAACCCTTTGGTATGCAAATGAAAAAGATCATCTGCGCTTGTGATTTTTGACGTCGCATGTCGTTCAAAGCATAAACGAGAGTCATTTTCACTCATCCCTTTCCCATTGTCAATAACACGAATCAATGTTCTTCCAGCATCTTTTATTATTAAATTAATTTTGTCGGCTTCTGCATCGATAGAGTTTTCTAGTAATTCTTTTACAACGGAAGCCGGTCTCTGAATCACCTCTCCAGCGGCTATTTGGTTCGCAATTGAATCAGGAAGTAACTTAATGATATCTGCCATCGATTAAAAATATTTAGCAAGAAATCCGGAAATATCCCATCTAAATAAGATCCAGTAAGCAGCAAATAATAAAACGGCTGCTACAAGCATGAATCGCATATTGGTTTGAAAAAAGCCTTGATTGGTTTTGTTACTATTCCAGGAGCTAGACATTTGCGAACGCAGCATTTCCTTTCTCAATTCTATTGACTCGGGAGATTTGTCATCTTTGTGTTCAACTTCCTTGATTTTCTTTTGCAGACGCTCTTTCCTTTCGTCATAATACATCGGTTGATATTCAAACTTCCTGTATTTGTATTTGTTTCCTGAAAATAAACCTTTAATCATCCTTTTGAATTTAAGATTAAAATTACAAATAATTCGCGAGTACCGGCTTTTAATAAAACCTTCTTATTTACACACGAATTTATGTGAACAATTATTATTCCATTCCCTAAATTCGAAAGAATTGTCATGCTAATTTTGATCAAAACAAGGAATCTAATGAAAAAAAGATATTTGATGCTAAGCTATGCTGCACTTCTGTTAGCATGCTCATCCACTGTAGAAGATAGGGGTGTTGAAGTCGAAAAAATAAGTCAAAATGACAGTCTCAAACCCAAAGTAGAAAAAAAACCGCCTGTTTTTTATCTGGATCAAGTAAAAGGAGACTGGGCAGATTCTGTTTTGAACTCAATGAATTTAGAGGAAAAAGTAGGCCAGCTTTTCATGGTGGCTGCATATTCTAACAAAGATTCGGCTCATGTCCAAGAAATTACTGAACTTGTTGAGAAACATAAAATTGGAGGCTTGATATTCATGCAAGGAGGTCCACTTAGACAAGCAAAGCTTAATAATCTTTATCAATCAAAAGCCAAAATCCCTTTGTTAATGGCGATAGATGGAGAATGGGGGCTAGCCATGAGGCTCGATAGTACCAATCGTTATCCTTATCAAATGACTTTGGGATCAATTCAGGATAATGGGCTTATTTATGACATGGGAGTTCAGATAGCAAAAGAGATGAAGCGAATTGGCTTGCACGTTAATTTCGCACCAGTAATTGATGTGAATAATAATCGTAAAAACCCTGTAATTAATTCAAGGTCATTTGGAGAAGATAAAAAAAATGTAGCTGAAAAAGGAATCGCATACATGATGGGAATGCAGGACAATAAGGTCTTAGCTTGTGGAAAACACTTTCCTGGGCATGGAGATACAGACAAAGACTCGCATAAATCTCTTCCAATTATTTCACATGGTAAGAAAAGGCTGGACTCACTAGAATTATATCCCTTTAAAGAAGCATTCAAATGGGGATTGGGATCGGTTATGGTTGCGCATTTATATATTCCTCAGCTAGATTCAACTCCTAATTTAGCCTCAACTCTGTCCAAATCGATTGTCACTGATCTTTTACAGAACGAAATGAAATTCAGAGGTCTAATTTTTACTGATGCTTTAGGGATGCAAGGTGTAGCAAAATATTTTGGACCTGGAGAAGTTGATCTTCGAGCCTTAAAAGCCGGTAATGATGTTTTATTATTCCCGAAAAATGTGCCCTTGGCTATTGAAAAGATTTTGAATGCAGTGAAAACAGGAGAAATCAGTGAAGATTATATTAATCAAAAGGTGAAAAAAATACTTTTGACCAAAGAGTGGGTGGGATTAAATCATTATAAACCTGTTGAAATCAAAAATCTATACGAAGATTTGAATACAAAAGCTTCCAAAGCTCTTATTCAAAAATTGGCTGACGCTTCGATGACTATAATCAAAAACGAAAACGATCTATTGCCTTTAAAGAATTTGGATAGCATTCGAATTGCTTACGTAGGAATTGGAATTTCTAGTTCAAATTCTTTTTTGAAAACGATGCGCAATTATGCGACCATTGATGAATTCTATATGTCAAAAAAGTTTTCAGCTGATCAAGAAGCTAAAATGATTAACAAACTAAAAGTTTATGATGTAGTTGTGGTAGGGATTCATAAAACAAAAATGTATCCAACAGATCATTTTGGTGTTAGTTTTCTTTCCATCTCTTTTATGGAAAAACTTGCGGAACAAACGAAAGTAGTATGTGGTTTTTTTGCTAACCCCTATGCTTTGGATGCGGTCGGTAAAGATTCAAAAATTCAAGGACTTATTTTGGCTCATCAAGATAATTCTTATCAGAGGATCGCATGTGGGAATTTAATTTTTGGAAGTATCAAGGCAGATGGAAGAATTCCGGTTTCTGCTTCTGCAATTATCTATCCTGAATACGGTATGGATTTGGCAAAAACACGAATGCGTGTTGTTGAACCTGAATATTTAGGAATTAATCCGCAATTGTTGGCTCGAATCGATTCTGTCGCTCAAGCTGGTATAGCTGAACAAGCTTATCCTGGTTGTCAAATTCTTGCATCGAAAGATGGCGACATTTTCTATAATAAAGTCTTTGGATCAACGAAATACAAGGATGGAGATCTGATTCGTGAAGATCATATTTACGATATCGCATCAATAACCAAAGTAGTGGCAACAACTTTAAGCCTCATGAAATTAACTGATGAAAAAAAGTTTGATGTTGAAAAACGATTAGTTGACTATATTCCAGAACTAGTCGATTCAACTAAATATGCAAATATTAAGATTAAAGACATGCTTACTCATCAGGCAAGATTACAACCATGGATTCCCTTTTATTTAAATACTATTCAATGCGAGATGCCGGATTATCGCATTTATTCTGTTGACTCGAATAAACATTATTCTCAAAAGGTAGCAGATAATTTTTTTATAATCGATTCTTACAAAGATTCAATATTCAATAAGATCATCGATACCAAATTAAGACCTAGATCAAATTATAAGTACTCGGATCTAGGATATTATTTTTTGAAGGAGGTCATCCAGAAAATCACAAAACAAAAGTTGGAAGACTACGTAGCTGAAAACTTCTATAAACCTATGAATCTTAAGTTTATGGGCTATCATCCAAAGTATAGGTTTAAAAAGGAGCAAATTGTACCGACAGAATACGATAGTTTATGGCGTAAGCAACTAGTTCAAGGAGATGTGCATGACATGGGAGCAGCCATGTTAGGGGGCGCAGGTGGTCATGCGGGAATTTTTTCCAATTCGATGGATCTCGCGATTGTCTTCCAAATGTTGCTTAATGGGGGAGAATATGGAGGGAAAAGATATTTGTCGAAGAATGTCATCGATCTCTATACATCTTGTCCTAATTGCCCAACAAATCGAAGAGGTATTGGTTTTGATAAGCCTGTTCCCAATTTAGATGGAGGGCCTACATGTGACAAGGTTTCACTCGCCTCTTATGGACACACTGGATTTACAGGTACAATGGTTTGGTCTGACCCAAGTTACGGCATAAATTACGTCTTTCTTTCCAATCGGATCTTCCCAACTTCTGAAAACAGAAAGTTAATAAAACTGAACATTAGGACTGCAATTCAAGAAATTATTTATGACTGCATAAAAACCATCATACCTAAATTGTAAAGGAAATTCCAGTAAATTTGTCGCGGTCATGAAAGAAATGGCAACCTAAAGCGACATTTAATTTATGAAAATAGGAATCGTATTGTATCCAACATTTGGAGGGAGTGGAGTAGTAGCAACTGAACTTGGGAAAGAATTAGCATTAAAGGGACATGAGGTACATTTTATTACTTATAGTCTTCCCGTTCGATTGGGATCTTTTCGAACGAATATCTTTTATCATGAAGTTTCTGTAAATGATTACCCACTTTTTGACTATCCACCATACGAATTGGTGCTTTCTAGTAAGCTGGTTGATGTTGTTGAACATGAAAAACTAGACATTCTGCATGTCCATTATGCCATCCCTCATGCTTCTGCAGCCTATATGGCTCGTAGTATTCTTAAGAAAAAAGGAATTAAAATACCTTACATCACTACCTTACACGGAACGGATATCACACTCGTAGGAAAGGACCCTTCCTTTGAATCAGTCATTACATTTGCCATCAATGAATCTGATGCGGTGACAGCAGTATCTGAATCTTTGAGGCAAGACACCTATGATTCGTTTGATATTGACAACGGCATCCAGGTTATTCCGAACTTCATTCGAATGGAGAAATACCAGAAAAAAAAGGATATGGATCTCAGACGGAAATATGCGGAAGACAATGAAAGAATCATCTGCCATATTTCAAACTTTAGACCTGTTAAGAGAATAGATGATATTTTGCAAGTATTTAAAAACGTAAGCCAAGAAATTCCCTCTAAATTACTTTTGGTTGGAGATGGTCCGGAACGATACAGGCTTGAGGCCCGATGCAGAGAACTTGGTATTTGTGGAAAAACTAAATACTTAGGGAAACTTCGTGATACTTCACATATCCTTTCTATTTCCGATCTTTATATGCTAACCTCTGAAAAAGAAAGTTTTGGGGTTAGTGCCTTGGAAGCTATGGCCTCAGGGGTTCCTGTGATTTCAACCAATACCGGAGGTCTTCCAGAAGTTAATATTAATGGAGAATCCGGATTTACAAGCCCTGTTGGAGATATTACCGATATGTCTTTAAATGCAATCAAAATCTTAAAGGAAGAAAAGAGCATAAAGAAATATGGAGATAGAGCAAGAGAAATTGCTGCTGAATTTGATATTTCAAAAATACTTCCGATTTACGAGAAATTATACGAATCACTGATCTAGTTCATTGCTATGAAACTGTTTGGCATAATCTTCGTTTAGTATTAAACGTGAGAATGACCATCATCATAACACTAATGTTTGTATTGATTGGGGCTACATTTCAAGATGAAAGCTGCAAATATGATTCTATTCTTGAACTCAAGGAAAATGAAGGCATAAAGTATAAGCAGGTAACCAAATTAAGCTATTATAGTCAGATTTCTAGGTTTGCAATTAGAAGAGATTATCACGAGGTTGATTTAGTTTTTTCTAGTATTTTCGATGTAGAAAATAAGAACTTTGAATCCTGGGAAGATCGCGAGTCAATTCAACGTTATTTTAGTAAAAAAGACTATATACTCCGGATTCAATTTGAATTGGAAAGAGGGAAATTGGATGAGGGAGATTTTGAATTTTCAAATACAGCCTCCGATTCATTAAAATGTAATGTAAGGCTGTACCACCTCGACAAAACAAAGCAAGGAATTAAGTTAATAAGTAGAAAATTTACCGTAAAAAAAGGACGATTAGAGATTGAAAAGATTAGTTCAAAAACCTTTTGTGGAAAACTTAAGTTAGAAATCCCTGAATTTTACGATTTGTCCAGTGAGTTCGCTTTGCAAGTGCATACAAAAGACAACTAAAAATTTTCAAATGCACCCAGGCCGAATAGGGCATAATCATATTTACATGGGTCAATTGGGTCGAGATCAACTAGTGAAAATTGCAGTTCTTCAACTGCTTTCCAGTCATTTTGATTCCTATGTAGCAAACCTAATTTTCGGGCGATCCTGCCAGAATGGACATCTAAGGGCAGGTGAAGCTCGGAACTCGGTATAACATTCCAAAGTCCGAAATCCACATTATTCTGGTCTTTTCTACACATCCAACGTAGGTACATATTGATGCGTTTTGCAGCTGATCCTTTTGCAGGATTAGCAACATGTTTATGTGATCTTGATGATTCAAATTTCGAGGTGAATACTTTGTTGAAATAAATAATTTTTTCTTTCATAGGTTGATTCTGTACCTTTTCAAACACGCCCTCAATTCCCCCTTCATCTAAATAAATATTCCGTAATGACAAGATGAAATTCCTAAGATCTTCTGAATTGAATGTGCGATGTGTGAAATCTATATTTTCGAGTAGACTATTTCTAGCTTCCATCACAAAGTCATATGGAGATTCTCCAAAAAGTGTTTTTAATTTCTCTCCATTTCGGATAATCATTTTTCGATTTCCCCACGCAATTGTTGCCACGATAAACCCGATGATTTCGATGTCTTCTTTATTAGCGTACGAATGAGGAATTTGTATTGGGTCGGTCAAAATGAAAGACGGAGAATTAAACTCGTTTGCCTTAAAATCTAGAAATTCTTTTAATTCATCTCGGGTCATAGGAGCTTGCCATCCGAAATGGTTATTTTTCGGTCTGCTAAATTGGAAAGTTCAATATCATGAGTTACGATTATGAAAGAAATTCCGAAATCTTTTCTTATTTGATCAAACAAATGGTAAAGATCTTTGGAGTTTTCTGAATCTAAATTACCGGAAGGTTCGTCTGCGAAAACAATACTTGGTGAATTAATTAATGCACGTGCCACTGCAACTCTTTGCTTTTCGCCACCTGACAATTGGGATGGTTTATGTTGATACCGATCTTTCAGTCCGAGATAATCGAGTAATTCTTTAGCTCTTTTTTTTACTTCTTTCGCGTTTCTTTTGCCGATAAATCCGGGAATACAAACATTCTCTAATGCACTGAATTCTGGGAGTAGTTGATGGAACTGAAACACAAATCCAATGTCCTGATTTCTAAATTTGCTAATCTGTTTGTTATTGAGTTGACTAACTTGAACATTGTTTATTTCGACTATGCCTTCATTCGGTTTATCTAAAGTGCCTAAAATCTGAAGCAAAGTTGTTTTCCCAGCACCTGAACTACCAACAATAGCAACTATTTCAGAATCTTGAACTTCCAAGCTGATTCCTTTCAAAATAGGTAGATCACCATACTTTTTATGTATGTTTTCGCACTTCAACATGATTGCTAAATTAACACATTATTAAATGCAAAAGGAAATTTAGAAATCATTTATTAATTCCTTATATTTGTTAGTCATACAAGAGAATGGAAGAGTTTTCAAATATATATCCCCCTAAACCGAAATTATTTGTTCGGGAGCAACCCACCAATTGGGGAATGAGCGTTTTTTCTATGGCGCTTTTTGTTATGGCTTTTGTGCTTATATTTGATTTTAACATTCTTTTTTTAAGCCTTATTATTCTTGTATTGGTCATTCATGAGGCAGGCCATTTTTTAACAATGAAACTCTTTAACTACAAAAAGGTTAAGCTTCTTTTTGTTCCATTTTTAGGAGCCTTTGTTTCAGGTGAAAAAGATAACGTGAGTCAAACACAACGCTTGGCTGTAATATTGATGGGTCCATTGCCTGGTATTCTAATAGGGTGCTTTCTTCTTTACCTGGGAGACCAAAATCAAGATAAATTGCAAATCACGGGGGGCTTACTTTTTTTAACCATAAACATTTTGAATTTAATTCCAATCGATCCATTAGACGGTGGGAAGGTTTTAGAAACCTTATTCTTTACGAATCAAGGACGAATCAAAATGTATTTCGCTTTAGTATCTAGTTTGATTATGATTGGTGTTGGATACTACTATTCATGGTTTGTTTTAATGGCTTTTGGTTTTTTGATGGGCTTCAGAGTTCGATCGATTCAAAAAACGCATAATATGCAGTCGGAAATGAGAGAACAGGAAGTGGATTTTGTTAAATCTTATAAAGAACTTACAAATAGAGAGTATTGGAAAATCCGAGAAATATTCATTAATCATACACCTATTCTGAAAGAATCTATACCCTCTATGAGAGAGGAATGGGAAAATGAAAGCATGTTGACCACTCAAGTTAATAATCTATTGAGTAAGCCCGTCAAGAAGAACCTATCACTTTTGGGTTATATTTTTATCATTTTACTTTTTATTTCAGCTATCATATTGCCTTTGCTTTACTTTTACACATTAGATTTAAGTTGGTTTTTAAATGAACTTTGAAGTAGGTGAAAAAGTCCGTTTACTAAATGACACAGGCGACTTCAATATAGTAAGAAGGAAAACCTCAGGATATTATATCGTTTCAGATTCTCATGGTTTTGAGCATACGGTTCCACCTTCTGAGTTGGTAAAAATTCATCAAGATGACATACCTCTTCCAGAATCTTTAATAAATATTGTAACTACGAAAGAGAAAGTCGAGAAGAAAAGTCTTTCAAAAAGTAAATCAGGTAAAAAAATGGAGGCGCCCATGATTGATTTGCACATCGAAGAATTGTTAGATTCCCATCGTAATATGTCAAATTCAGAGATATTACTTTATCAGATGCAGATTTTTCGTGGTTTTTTTCATCAGAAAAGAGGGGAGGGCTTTAGAAAGATCATCATTATTCATGGAGTGGGAGAAGGTGTATTACGCTCAGAAATTGTGCATTTTCTTCATTCCCAGGAAAATGTTGAATACCATGATGCAGACTATTCAAAATTTGGCGGAGGAGCTACAGAAATCATTTTTTAAATAAAGAAAACAAAATATATTTGCCCTCCTAAAATTCAACACTAATGAAACTTATTTTTACCTTTTCACTGGTTTTTCTTTCATTTTTTTCTCTTGCCCAGCGAATTCATAAATGGGGAACAATACCTGAACCGCAAACACTACTTAAAGAATACAAAGAGAATTTTGTCATTCTAAAATACGCTATAGACTATCATTTTGGATTTGATTATCACAATAAGTATTCAGAGTACTATCATATAAAAGTAAATCAGGAACCCGAATCCAATGGTTTAGTATTTCATATTGGATTACACGAAAAGAACCAATTCACAACTATGAGTCTTAGATTGATAAAATCAAATGGTGATGTGGAAATTCTTAACAATAGTGAAATCAATATCAAAAGATTAAAAAATATTGACTTCAATATCATTCACACGGTAGTAGTACTAGAGAATATTGAAAAAGGAGATGAAGTTGAATTCGCTTTTGAAGTGGAAGAAAATGAAGTGTTATACGGAAAAGATTTTTGGGGATACAAATATTATCCTTCATTGAAAAGTAGTTTTAGAATTACTAATCACTCCAGCTTTCCACTTTCCATTTTATCAAATATGGATCATTCAGCTCTTAAAACAGAAAACAAAGGAAACTATTCATCAGTCTCATGGGATTTAGAAAATACTCCAGGTCTGCAAACAAATCAAAATCTCGACCCAGAAATGACTAATCCTTATGTTTCATATATGCTTTTCAGTTTTCAAAATGCTGATCCTACAATAAATTACTCAGACGAAATGAAGACCAAGTTTATTTGGACTGAATGGTATACTTATTATAAAAATAAAATTAGTTCTTCTAATCCGCCATCGTATAATTATAAATCATTGAAGTCCAATATCAAACCTTCCGAACAATTGAAAGACTACAATGATGCCGATGTAAATTTTCTACAACAGCTGGTGAAATACTACAATGCCAATTTTGAAATCAAAAGGTTTCAAAAAGATGGAGACAAGTATGAAGAAAATAATTTTGATAGAGCCGAAAACTTAACCTATTTCGAATTATTAAGCGTTTATTATCATTTTTTAAAAAAATCGAAACTAAAATTTGATCTCGGTATGGCTGTCCCTAGTAGTTTTGGACAACTTAACGAGAATGCATTTAATGCGTTCAGAATTTCTTCATTCTTTTTCAAGATATATTTACCTACTGAAACTATTTACTTATTCCCAAGTGATCCCGAATCAAAATATGAATTAGGGGAGATACCAATGAATGTGCAAGGAACAAAAGCAGCCTTATTTGATACAAAACTTAGTATTGATCGATTTTCAACTCCGGAATTTGTGATATTAAATCAATCTAAAAGTTCAGACAACAAGATTTCAATTAAAAATATGGTCTCAGTTGATTCTGTTTTGAATGAAAAGATTAATAGGAAGATAAACATAGTTGGCGATTTAAACCAATTTGATTCAACCTTGCTTTGCAACAAACTGGAAAAAATGTATGGGTTTAACCCCAGTAAAACCTATGCAAGAGGAAGGGATGGAGACTATAATTTAGATTACACTCGGTCCAAATTAGTTTCAAATATTGGAAATCAAACTCTATTAATTGAATTAGATAAGATCTTTCCTGATCCATTTTTCCCGATAAACGAACAAGAACTAGATGCCATGATGCCGTTGAAGTATCAGTTTAAACAAAATGATTATTTTCTTTTTCAGCAAAATGTAGAATTAGTGCAGCCTGAAGTATGGAAATTCAGTCAATCGCTAGAGTACTATTCAATAAATTATCAGATTCACCAATTGAATGAAAATACAATTCTATTTCAAATGGATGAGCGATTTACTAGAAAGTACCTAAGCAAAGAGGAAATGAATCATGTTGTGAAAATCAGAAAAGATGTGGAGGGATATCTAAAAAAGGGATTACAATTGAAATTGATGAACTAGTAATCATCCTTTCGTATCCATCCATAAACCTTTGTTTCGGCAAAGCTAGTAGGTTCGACAATATATCTGCGATTC
>JAWKMJ010000048.1:0-12925 GCA_041392305.1 Crocinitomicaceae bacterium | reverse complement strand
AACCTTGTTGAAAGGATTGTTCCCTAAAGACCTTATCCTGAATTACTTCAAGCATTTCATTTTTCATGAAGATCACAATGGAGAACTGATTAAAAAAGGAGCCAAATACCATCAGTATTTCGGTATCAACTTAGCGGTTGAGGCAGCTAAAAAAGCCATTAAACCTATGGGGGATGGTCGCATTGGGGTCATCTGGCATACACAAGGTTCAGGTAAAAGTATTTCCATGGCCATTTATACAGGGATATTACGTCAAATTCCTGAATTGAAGAATCCTACCATTGTTGTTCAGGTAGATCGTAATGATTTGGATGAGCAGTTGTTTGGCAACTTTGTATTGGCAAAAGATTTAGTCGGAGATGTGCAACATGCTACTTCTACAGATGAATTGCGTCAGTTGCTTTCAGCAGATTCGGGTGGGGTAATTTTTACCACCATTGAGAAATTCCGATTAAAAGGAGGTGATCTGGATACTTCAGAAAAAGAGCATCCTATTTTGAGTGACCGAGAGAACATCATTGTCATGGCAGATGAGGCACACCGTACACAGTATGGTTTGTTAGATGGTTATGCCGCCAATTTGCGCAAAGCTTTACCTAATGCTTCTTTTATCGGATTTACAGGTACACCGGTAGATTCAAAAGATGCAGATACCATTGAGGTTTTCGGAGAGGTCATTCACACCTATGATATCAAACAAGCTGTGGCAGATAAAGCTACCGTTGAGATATTTTATGAACCCCGTTTGGCCAAATTGCATTTAGAGAATCAGACTATTGATGAAGAGGTAGATGAGATCACAGAAGGCAATGAAGATTCAGGATCATTAAAATGGGCAGCCATTGAAGATGCCGCCGGAGCTGAAGATCGCGTCAATAAAATAGCCAAAGACATTCTAGAACATTTCAAAAATCGTACAGAAACGTTGGATGGAAAAGCCATGGTGGTGTGTATGTCCAGACGCAATTGCGTGAAGATGTACAATGCATTAACTGCTTTAGAAGGATGTCCTGAAGTAGCAGTCATCATGACGGGAAATATTTCTAAAGATCCAGTAGATTGGAATGAACACATTCGTACCAAAGATGCGCAGGAAGCCATTAAAAAGCGTTTCAAAAAACCGGATGATCCATTGCAAATTGTCATTGTCCGTGATATGTGGTTAACAGGATTTGATGCCCCTTGTGTGCATACCATGTATGTAGATAAGGTGATGAAAGGACACAATTTGATGCAAGCCATTACGCGTACCAACCGTGTATTTAAAGATAAAAATGCAGGCGTCATTGTGGATTATATCGGAATTGGGGATCGCTTAAAAAATGCCACGGACAAATACACAGCCGGCGGAGGTCATGGAAAACCAACCATTGATATTCAGCAAGCATTAGAGATGTTCTATGATCAGGTAAGAGTCTGTAAAGATTTTCTGCCTCCAACTTTAAATTATTCAGATTGGCGCGTATTGGGAGATGGCGATAAAATGAAATTGGTCAAACAAGCCTGTAATGAATTGGTCAAGTTAGATGATGTCGCCAAAAGCTTCATGACAGAAGAAAAGAAACTAACGGGATTAGTGGCCATTGTAAAAAACCAACGCACAGAAATTGCAGATTACGCAGCAGATGTCAGATTCATTCAGCATACAGCCAGAGCAGTTCGTAAAATCAAGTCTGTTAAATCAGAACGCAACAAGCAAAAAGATCAGATCAAAGAAATCATTTCCCGCAGCATTGAATCAGAAGACATCATAGATGTTTATGCTATGGCAGGAATTGAAAAACCGGATATCTCAATTCTGGATGATCAATTCTTATTAGGTGCCAAACAAGACAAGTCCGGTGACGCCATCAAAATTGAAATGCTCCGCAACATCTTGAAAGATGAAATCAAATTGCGTTTGCGTAAGAACATTAAATACTACACTTCGCTCAAAGAAGAAATTGAAAAAGTAATTGACGCTTACCACAACAATGCTATGGATTCGTACACGGCCATTTTAGAGTTGATCAATCGCGCCAAGGAAATGCAAAACGCAGATGTCCGCACAAAAGAATTAGGATTAACAGATGAAGAATTAGCCTTCTATGACATCCTTCACGCCAAAGAAGAATTGATCAATGAGCCTGGTAAAATTCAAGATGTCGTTCATGCCGTTGTCAAAGCAGTAAAATCAAATCTCCAATTGGATTGGACGAAGAAAGAAAACGCCAAAGCAGCCATTCGTTTGGCCGTTAAAAAAGAACTAAAAGGTAAAGTAACCATTACAGAACTAAATAAAATCCTTGCAGAAATTATGGACCAAGCTGAGGGGCAGTATTCTCAGTGGCCTGCTGTGGGGTAGGAAAAAGGCATGGCAAAATTTATTACAACTAAACGGATTTCAGCTGAACTTGAAGATTTGATTAAGAACACAAGTGAAAGATTGTATTTGGTTTCTTACAACTTTAAAATCAGTGATGAATATCTAGAACATCTTGAAGATGTCATAGATCGAGGCGTTAAAGTTTACATTGCTTATGGTGTGCAAATTGACAAAAGAACAATGGAAAAACTGAAATGTATGCCAAATCTTCAGATAAAGAAAAAGGAAAATTTACATGCTAAGATATATCTGAATGGAAGTACCTGTATTGTTGGGTCTATGAATTTTTCTGAAGCATCAGAGAGAAATAGGAATATAGAATGCGGGGTGATATTTTCAAAAAATGAAGATGAACAAATGTTTAATGAAGCATTTGAGGAAGTAGTCAGAATTTTTAAACGATCAGAAATGGAAAGACCACTTTTACCAAAGGAAATCCATGATAAAGCTAAAACCAAAGTAGAAAGAAAAACTTCAGGATATTGTATCAGATGTGAAAAGAAAATCCCATACAACATAGATAAACCTTTTTGTAAGGATTGCTTTTATGAATGGGAAGAGTGGGAAAATGCAAACTATAAAGAAAATGTATGTCATAGTTGTGGAAAGGATGTTGAAACGTCAATGGCAAAACCTGTTTGCTACGATTGCTACAAGAAATTTGAAAAGTAAATTATGAGCGAAAAAGACCTATTCAACTCAGTCAAAAAAGAACATGTAGTTCAAGCCATAAAAGAATTTGAACACCGCGGTGTGCCAGATGGAATGCGAGATGCGCTCTATTATGATTTAATCATAGATGGCAAGAAATACTCTCCAAAAGTCATAATGGCCTATGCCAATGAAATTGCTACTGGAGAATTAGATACAAAATTTCATGGTGGACCTAATACAAGTAGTTTTAAAAAATTGAAAGAGCTAGGTTTTGAGGTAAAGAAAAAGGAAAAATGGGATAAGGACCCGAGAGTATTGTTGATCGAAAAATACAAGAATCTCATCCGAGAAAAAGGACTCAAAGATGAGGTTTATAAATGGGAATTTGTTGCTAAGTATAAAGGTTTTTTTGATGATTCTGAATTGATTTCTCAACGGATTCAAGAAGTAAAGTGGACAAATGCCATTTATCATATGTCAGTAGCTACCCTAAAAGGAGTAGCTAAAAGTAGTCCGCTAGAGGTGCAGTTACTCATAGATATATTGAAAAATGAAGGATTAAGCCTTAATGAACGAATTGATTTATTTATAGGGCAGTTTAAAACCTTTTATTTAGAAGATGGTGGGAAAAATTCAGCACAGCAAGATGAAAGGTCAATTTCAAATTATCTAACAATTGTAAATCCTGAAAAATATACGTTTTATAAGTATTCATATTATCAAAAGTACTGTGATTATATAGGGATAAAAACCAAAGGAAAGAATAGAAAACTTGTTCATTATTATCGGTTACTAGATGAATTGATAACTAACTATATAAGTAAAGATGAGGAATTAATTGAATTGGTGAAAAATGAGATCCCAGATTATTATGATGGATCTAATCATTTGTTATTAGCTCAAGATATATTGTATGAGGTTTTGGATCGGGAAAGATCTTATGAAACTTATGGTATACAAGATGAGGAGGAAATTCGTTTAATAGATTATTTGCGGAAACTAGGAAAGGATTTCTCTGAAGAGCTTTACATCATGCTAGAGACATTATTAGGAGGGTTTGATATAGATAGAAATGATCCAAGAGTGTGTTATAACCTGCCAAAATCAGAAAGAATTGGGGTGACTTTTGGTCAAAGGTACGTTCTTATTGCTGAAATAAATCCAAAAGGCAATTTCATTGGATATATTGACACGATTAATTATGATCAAGACAATTGGTATCAAAAGGTAAAAACGTGGAAAGATTTTAGAGCAAACTATGATGCTTTTAAAGTTTCTGCGGGCATTGAGTTAAAGAGGACAAAGAATAAATCCAGTTACACAGAATCAAGTTCAGAAGTGTTAAAAAACTCAATATACAACCTGAAGTATCGAAAATATATATTTAATGAAGCTTTCAATCAAAATATTAGAACAGGTAAGGGGGGAATAGAATTTTTTAATTCTGAAGATTTTAATTTGATTGAAGAATTCTCAAAAGTTCGAAGGCAAAAGGATAATGCAGAGCATCACATTGCATATCAGGAATTAAGAGAAATATATGACAAAGTAAAATATTGGATGGATGAGGTACAACAAAGGATTTTTCCATTAGGTTTTACTGATATAAGAAGAAGCCCAATAAACCAAGGTCAGTATTTTGAAAGTTATCAATGGGGTAAGATTTATCCAGATCAAAATGCTCCTAAAGAGTTAGCATATACAGTAGCCATTTCAGACAACCATGAACTTCATGTTAAAATCGATACGGTGAGTTTAGCTGATGATGATTGGCGAAGACAAAAGTATTTTGACTATAGGGGAGAGTGGGATGAGTCTAGTATTATCAAAACTTTTGTCGAAAACGAAGTATTAGAAAATGATTGGGAGTATTTAATTACAGAAACAATCGATTTTTTTATATCAATCGAATCGGATTACAAGAAAATTTTGAATCTAATAACAATTGAAAATTCAAAAAATATGAAACAACCACTAAATCAAATTTTGTATGGTCCCCCTGGGACAGGAAAAACCTGGTATTTACAAAATCACTATTTCTCTAACTACACGACGATGGAAGAAAGTGTTACAGCTGAGCAACATTTTAATGATGTCGTTCAGGATCTTTCTTGGTGGCAAGTGATTGGAATTGCATTGATTGAACTTGGGAATTGTTCCGTTTCTGATTTAATGGCAAATAGGTGGGTTGCGAGAAAAGCTGCTAATTCAGAAAGTAAGAATGTAAGAGCTACGGTTTGGGCAAATGCTCAGATACACACAATTGAAGAATGTGAAAGTGTGAAATATAAGAATAGGCAACCACCGCTTATATTTAATAAGCAAGAGGATAAAACTTGGCAAATACTTGAGGAAGAAGCAAAAGAGACTGCTCCTGAATTATATGAAATTTTGGATTCGGTAAATAATTTCAATCCACAGAAGGGAAAATCACTTAAGAGATACGAATTTGTGACATTTCATCAATCCTATTCTTATGAGGACTTTATAGAAGGGATCAAGCCTGTTATGGCTGATGAGGGAACCGAAAGCGAGGATTTGAAATATGAGATAAAATCTGGAATTTTTAAAGAATTGTGCAAAAGAGCGGAAAGTGATCCAGAAAACACCTATGCTTTATTCATAGATGAGATCAATAGAGGAAATGTTTCAGCCATTTTTGGAGAACTGATTACTTTGATTGAGGACGATAAAAGGAAAGGAATGGAAAATCAAGTAACGTTAGTCCTTCCATATTCCAGATTAAAATTTTCAGTGCCACAAAACCTCCACATCATAGGGACAATGAACACCGCCGATCGTTCGGTAGAGGCCTTGGATACGGCACTTAGAAGAAGATTTACATTCAAGGAAATGATGCCTAATCCGGAGTTGTTGAAAGAGAAAGAAGTGGGAGGTATTTCACTACAGAAAGTATTGGAAACAATCAACGAGCGTGTAGAAATGTTGATTGACCGAGATCATACAATTGGTCATTCATATTTTATCAATTTAAAGGAAAACAAGCAGGCCTTGGCAGATGCCTTTAACGATAAGATCATTCCTCTTTTACAAGAATATTTTTATGGAGATTACGGCAAGATAGGATTGGTTTTAGGAAAGGGATTTGTTTCTGTCAAAAAAGCAAAAAATGATGTTTTCGCGGATTTCAGCTATGAAAATTCAACAGATTTCATCTCAAATTCATACGAATTGAAAAAAGTAGATGAAACAACCATTATTGAAGCATTGAAAGAATTATTAGGAGAAGCTCAAAAAGAAGATCAAGCTGATTAAAAATCATCTCATACAAAGATTTGAGCACCAGAAATTAATTGTTGGTGAAGAAGGGTTCAAACAAGTTCATTTGGATGCTTTGTTGAAACTCAATGAATACCACCAAGGCCAATATTTTGAACCAATTTCAAAAGGAATCAAATTTAATCAATTTGTAGGAGTGCTACAGGTAGATGGTTTAACAATAGAAATCCATCCCAAAGCCGACAAAAACGAAGATGATTCAAAGTGGAAAGGTGTTTTATTGCAAATGTTGAAAGAATGTGGTCATTTAAAGGCAAATACTTCCGGTGCGGCCCATGTTAAAAGGCAGAATTTAAATCTTCTGGAAGTATACTTTGAATTGTTTTTAGGTGAAGTCAATCAATTACTTCATAGGGGGTTAATTAAACAATACAGGAAAGAGACAGGAAATGTAAAAGCATTAAAAGGGAAGTTGGAATTTGCTGGGAATATTAGAAAGAATCTTGTTCACAAAGAGCGATTTTATACTACTCATCAGGTGTACGATCAAAATCATTTCTTGCATCAGGTTTTAGCAAAAGCACTTGAGATAATAGAGCAATTCACAAGAGGAACAAGGCTATATGATTCCTGTAAAAGAACCCAGCTAGATTTCCCCAATGTAGACTCTATTAGTATTTCTTCAAAACAACTCAACACATTTAAATTAAATCGAAAATCTGCACCTTATGGTTATGCCTTTGAATTAGCAAGATTGATCATTTTAAATTATTCGCCAGACATCAGTTCAGGCAGAGAGCAAATGCTATCTCTATTGTTTGATATGAATCAGTTATGGGAGGAATATGTGTTGATTCAATTGCGAAGATATATTCAGTCGCAAGAGCCAAATTTTGAAATTACAGGTCAAGATCGAAAGCCATTTTGGTCATCCAATTATTTGCAACCAGATATTGTTCTTAGAAATAAAGAAACAGGAGAAAAGTATATTATTGATACCAAATGGAAATTACCAGGAACAGGTTCTGCTTCGATGGCAGATTTAAGACAAATGTATGCTTACTCAAGATTTTGGGAAGCAGATAGAGCAATGTTGTTGTACCCAGGGGAAGAACAAGGAAGAAAATTCAAACCATTTTTAAAAGAAGATGAAAATCATTCGTGCAAAATGGAGTTTGTCAACGTAGTAGAGCAAGAGCATCTAAACAAAGATCTAGGAAGGCAAGTTTTTAGAAAAATCATAGAGTAGCTGTTACTTTTCCCCAAAACCCAATTCTCAATACAAAACCCCATCCCATGAAACAAGCAATTCTATTCTCCACACTCTTTTTCTCTTTTCTAGTATTTGGTCAAGAGCCCCCAAAAAAGACTCTTTTACTAGCCAATAATGAAGTTTCTATATACTTAATAGACAAAGATTCCATTTCTACGTCAAACAATAAGCTGCTTATTGAGGAGCATGTAAAAGGTAATTATAACTTGTCCTTGACCGGAGCAAGTATATCCAAACATGAAAACTATTGGGTTTTCCGTCCAAGCCAGAATGTGAAATTCATTAGTATTTCCTGCAATTACACAAAAAATGGACGCAGAAGCAACTACCAGGAAGATTCAGAGTATGTCCATCACCCCAAGATATAAGAAATAAAGAGCTTGCGAAATAATGGAGTTTGAGGGCAGTTATTAAGAGATTTAAGAAAAAGACACAATTTACAAAAGCTGATATAAATCTCATTTTGATTTTGAAGAGATTTCAATTAATTTTACCAAAAAGTTATAAGAAATGAACCTAACTAAAACAATATCTTTTACGATTATCTTCTTTTTTTCATTTGTTTCTTTTTCTCAACAAGCAGGAACACCGTCTTATTCCGCGACTTCATGTAATGGAAAAATTTACACTCAAAATCCAGGACTTTGGAACGCTATCGAATGGTATACAGAAGATACGGTATTACTTGCAACCGCAGTAGACACGGTCTATAATTTATGTCCAGGGAATTATTTATGTCATTGGTTAAATGGTTCCAATTGGGTATGGTCTTATTCTAAAGTGTTGGACAGGGATTCTTGCCGGAACTTTAGTACAATGTTTAGTAGATTTCCTCCCACTCTCCCAGATTCTTGTAATGGTTCAGTTGAAGTTTACGAAGGAGCCTTATTTTACAAAGTCAACCCATATACTTTTCAGTGGAATACAGGGGCTACTACGAGGGAGATTAACAACGCTTGTATTGGGACTTATGAAGTTTTTATAACCGATGGTTACGGATGTAAAGATACCTTATTAGACTCGATTTATGCCTGGAATTCAAGCATTCCAAATCCTGATATTATTCATTGGGTTATACCCACAGGATATCACAATTGCGATGGAGAGATTGGTATGGTTGTTCAAGGGTTAACTCCTCCATATACTGCCGTTGTCAAGGTTAATGATGAAATGTTGCATCCATATAATGTAGATAATGATACGGTATTCACTGTTGCAATGACATCGGATACTCTATATCTGTACGACATTTGTGCGGGTGATGTAGAAATTCAATTTATCGATAGTGAGGGGTGGGAATCGTATCGAGGTCTTTTTATGTACGATACCCTCTATTATAATGGCTGTCATAATTTCGAGATTTATGTGAATACGACAAATGTTTCCACAAGTACTTCATGTGATGGAACGGCAACGGTTTTCGCTACAGGCAATGATGGGATGGTCTCTTATTATTGGTTGGATGCACAGCAAGATACAATTAGCACAGATGATTTTTTAGATTCCTTATGTTCTGGGTCTTTAATTGTACATGCTTATGATCAGAATAATTGTTATTTAAATTATGTTTCGACTGTAGGGGACTCAAACGGAATTGTGATTGATTACACGATTATAAATGAAGCATCTACACCAACGACCTGTGATGGAGAATATCATTTTCAGGTTTCTGGAGGCACCCCGCCTTACATTACATTGAACTGGCTTACTGCGGATAGTAACAATTTACAACCCAATAATTTGTGTCCCGATGTACATCGATTTGACGTTTGGGATGCTACAAATAGTTATCAAGGCTTGAACTACTTAGTGGTTCCACAAAATCAATTATTTAATGGAATACAAGGTGGAACACCAGTTGACACACTAAATGGATTACCAGTTGAAAGATGTGATATCGATTATGACGATATTGTGAGTGCCTACATAATCAATTATACTATTGTGGATTCTACTATTACAACAGATTGGGTAATTAATTATGGTTCAGGAGGCAATGCTATTGTAAGCGTAAATTACATCGCCAATATTGATACCTCACAAGTGTATGCTTTTAGTCTTTCCATTTACTGTTCTCAATTAAAAGCGGTTTCAAAGCGATTCAAAGCCTATTCTGATCTTTCAGGAACGGTATTGGCTTTATTTGAGAACGAAACGGTAGATATTCTGGTATACCCAAATCCAGCCAATGGAAAGTTTACCATTGCTTCCCCGAAAGAAGGCTTTTACCAATTGTTTCAAGCAAATGGAGCCATGATCAGCCAAGGAAAATTAAAAGAAGGAGATCAATTAATTTCAACCGAAGCCAAAGGAGTGCTGCTTTTGAGAATGATTACCAATAATGGTGTTGTTACAAAGAGAATCGTACTAGAATAGAAGGAAGGAAACCCTCCGTTCTAAACTCGAAACACTCTAAACTAACCGAAATACCCTTGTTTAGTTACAGAACATGTCAAAAAACACCCTTGTTATGTTACAGTAAAATCTTATATTTACCCTTGTAATGTTACAAATAATATCAAAAAACACCTTTGTTTTGCGATAAAATCAAAAGAAATGGACATCACAAGGTTGTTATATAAGGAGCTCTGTCTTTGGAAAGAGAGTAACTCGCGAAAACCTCTAATTTTAAGAGGAGCAAGACAAGTTGGGAAAACTACATTGATCAAGCAGTTTGCGAGTGAGTATCCATTTAAAATCGCATTAAACTTAGAGAAGAAGGAAGATCTCCGGTACTTTGAAGAATTTGATTCGGTTCAGGATATTGTAAATGCTCTTTTTGCAAAACATAACATCAAGTCCGAAAACAGGTCCCAAACACTCTTGTTTATCGATGAGATTCAAGAGTCGCCAGAAGCCATTTCCAAGTTGAGGTATTTTTACGAAGAAATAGCCGATTTGCATGTAATTGCAGCAGGTTCATTATTGGAACATGTCATGCACGATGTTAAGAGCTTTCCTGTGGGTCGGGTAAATTATCTGTATCTACAGCCTCTTAATTTTCTGGAGTTTTTGGCAGCCAAAGAACAACAAGGAGCATTGAAGGAAATTCAAAAAATCCCTATAGAATCTTATGCACATACGCTATTGAAAGATCTTTTTCATGATTACTGCCTAATTGGAGGAATGCCAGAAGTAGTGGCTAGTTATTTGGAGAAAGATCAACTATCAGATTTAGCCTCCGTTTATGAGAGTATCCAGGTTCCCTATCGAGATGACGTAGAGAAATATGCTAAAAATGCCACAGGAGCACGTGTAATTAGGCATATAATGGACACCGCTTATTTTTATTTGGATAAAAGGATAAAGTTTCAAAATTTCGGTAATTCGAATTATAGGTCTAGAGAAGTAAGTGAAGCCATGCACAACTTAAATGAGGCGCGAATTATTCAATTGATATATCCAACAACAGAAATAGGAGTTCCAATAATTCCGGATATAAAAAAATCACCAAGACTACAGTTTTTGGATACGGGATTAATGAATTTTGAATTGGGAATTCAGGCAGATATGATCGCTTTGGATGATTTGTCACATGCCTATAAAGGAGCTGTGATTCCACATATGATCACCCAAGAACTGATTTCATTGAATGTTCATTCCTATAAAACACCCAATTTTTGGGTTCGGGATAAAACACAGTCCAGCGCTGAAGTAGATCTAGTGATACCTTATAAAGATCTATTGATTCCAGTAGAGGTTAAATCTGGAGTAGCCGGGAAATTGAAATCTTTACACCAATTTATTGATGCTTGTAACCACGCATACGCTGTCCGCATGTACGCAGGAAAATTAGCAGTGGAGCAACATAAGACTCCAGGTACAAACAAAGCCTATTTTCTCCTGAACTTACCATACTATTTAGGCACAAAGCTTCCCGAATATATAGCTTGGTTTGTAGAAAATCATAAATTGAGAGGGATATCCAGATAAGTCTTTTAATATTAAACTATCACAAGGAGAAAAATGATTCATCCAAAAAATAACATCAATGAAAACAAAATAGAAGGAACCGAACGCTACACCTTAAAAGTAGATGAAATGGGTGTGTACATGGGTTATCAGGATTATAGTTCTGCTACCATGTCAGGCTCCTCTGGAGGCGGAAGATACATTTCATGCCAAGAGTTCTTAGATGGAGATGGTCAGGAATGGGTCCTTGAAAATTTTGATAAGGAGCTATTAGATAAAGCCATTTTAGAATGTAAGGGGAGGATCTAAGTTTTAAGTTGAATAGGTTCTATTAACCATTAAAAATTCGAATCACTCCACATTCGAAAAATTGTCTCCCTATCGGTCGATGAGCTCACTATCACTCGGTTACACATTCCGCATTTCGCATTTCGCATTCAGAATTACGAATTAATCCGCATACTGCACCAAGCTCTTCTTAAACTCCACGTATTCCGGTTTGTACAAATTGTAGGTTTCCGTGTTCGGGTATTTAACTCCGAAGGCTTTTTTTGTGGTTTCTGTTGTTTGGATAAATACGGAGCGCGTGTAAGAATGATCCTTTGCTTCGAAGGTCAAATAGGTTGTCGTAGTCACCCCACCAATCTCTTGCTCTTGCTCATTACTCTTGCTGTCAATAAGTTTTTCATTTTCCATAGCTTCTTCCCAAGAGCAGTTGCCTCCCCATTGTGGAGAATAAACGTAGAATTGCACCACACCATCGGGAGCAGTAAATACAGCTTCGTCGGTTTCAATATATTCTTGATCGCCTTCTGGGTATTTGGCTTTGGGTCCGTCCGGAGCAGGTCTGAAATCTTGTGGGTAGCTTACTTTAAAGAAAGAACCGTAATAGTCTTTTTTTTCAGAGGTTTTTCTTTCTGGGGTTGTTGTTTCCGTTGGGGTTTCAGAGGCTTCTGAAGTTTCGGTTTTTACTTCCTTTTTGCCTACGGCGTTTTCGTTTTTTTTGTTTTCGGTGGAGCAGGAGAGGAGTAGGAGAGTGATGAAAGGGAGTATTTTTTTCATTTTTAGTTTAGTTTTTTGTTTTAAAGATAAGCTGTAAGTTCTTATTTCAGCTCATGTTTCTTCATTTCTTTTTCATTGATAAAAAGAAACGAAGCAAAGAAAAATCTAGGCTGTCAGATGATTTTTCATTCCACCTTCGCTCTATACCAAGTGCGGCCGGGTGATCTCTCCACTACGTTCCGAGCTTCCCGGTCTTACTAAGTATAGACCTCGGTTCCATGAAAAATCTTCTGAAGGCCGTTTTTTGGTGCAGAGTAAAACACACTCTCCGTGTATCGCCGTGGTTTCTCCGTGCATCACCGTGTCACCGCCTTTGCGAAACTTTGCGACTTCTTTGCGCAACTTAGCGTAACAAATGTATCGTCCTGAAAAAAAGTAGACACTTTAAAAAGAGTGTTTATGAATAAAAAAGTAATCTT
>JAWKMJ010000047.1:0-14412 GCA_041392305.1 Crocinitomicaceae bacterium | reverse complement strand
AGCATTCTCCATTTTGTGAAAGAGACATGCGACCACCAGAAGAGTTGGAAACACATGACGAAATGGGTGATTTCATTGTGAAAGTAAAGAAAGAAGATTACATGCATGTGTATACATATGCGTCACATCCGTTCGATATTATTGGATGGGATGGTTATAATTTCCCTTACGCTTTCTCAATTCACGATTTTGAGCCAATTACAGGAAGAGTGCATTTACCTCCTCCAATCCACCAAACTTTTGAGTGTGCTGGTTTTGTAATTTGTTCATTTGTACCAAGATTATACGATTATCACCCAGAAGCGATTCCAGCACCTTACAACCACTCAAATATTGATTCGGATGAGGTGTTGTACTATGTGGACGGAGATTTCATGTCGAGAAACAATATTCAAAAAGGTCAAATTACCTTACACCCGGCAGGTATTCCTCACGGACCACATCCTGGAGCTTACGAAAGATCCATTGGGAAGAAGGATACCCAAGAGTTAGCTGTAATGGTCGATACTTTCGCGCCATTAAAAGTGACTAAAGCAGCGTTGGAAATCAATATTGATGATTATTATCAATCTTGGATTCACTAGTTTGAATTAAAAGTTAAAAATTAAAAGTTCAAAATTGAAATAAAGACACTTTGCACTTTGCATTTTGAACTTTGAACTAAAAAAGAAGTTATGGCAGAAGAAAGAAAATTAAAAAGCGTAGACTACGGTCTTGAGAAAATATTCGCGGGAGCACAAGATTTCCTTCCGCTGTTAGGAACTGATTATGTTGAATTGTATGTAGGAAACGCCAAACAAGCGGCTCACTTCTATAAAACAGCTTTCGGATTTCAGTCCTACGCCTACAAAGGATTGGAAACTGGATCAAGAGAAGAGGTTTCTTATGTGGTGAAGCAAGACAAAATTTGCTTGGTTTTGACCACTCCTTTATCATCCAAAAGCCCGATCAATCAGCATATTGCTAAGCACGGCGACGGAGTGAAAGTGATTGCTCTTTGGGTAGACGATGCAAAAAGTGCTTGGGAAGAAACGACTAAGAGAGGTGCGAAATCTTATATGGAACCAACTGTTGAAAAAGACGAGCATGGTGAAGTAGTAAGATCAGGAATTTACACTTACGGTGAGACTGTTCACATTTTCGTTGAGAGAAAGAACTACGATGGAGTATTTTTACCAGGATTTGTGGAATGGAAATCAGAATACAACCCGGATAATTTGGGATTGAAATACATCGACCACATGGTAGGTAATGTAGGTTGGGGTGAAATGAACGACTGGGTAAAATGGTACGAAGACGTGATGGGATTCGAAAACTTTCTTTCGTTTGACGACAAACAAATTCACACAGAGTATTCTGCGTTGATGTCAAAGGTAATGTCGAATGGAAACGGAAGAATCAAATTCCCAATTAACGAGCCAGCTGAAGGAAAGAAAAAATCTCAGATCGAAGAGTATTTGGATTTCTATGAAGGACCAGGTTGTCAGCATATTGCTGTTGCTACAGATGACATTATCGCAACGGTAAAAGGGATGAGAGCTAGAGGTGTTGAGTTTTTAACTACTCCTCCAGATACTTATTACAATGCTGCTCCAGAAAGATTGGCAGAACACAACCATGAATTGGCTGAAGACCTTGCAACATTGAAAAGCTTGGGAATCATGATCGATGCAGATGAAGAAGGGTACTTGCTACAGATTTTTACAAGACCTGTAGAAGACAGACCAACATTATTTTTCGAGATCATCCAAAGAATGGGTGCTAGAGGATTCGGAGCTGGAAACTTTAAAGCACTTTTCGAATCGATCGAAAGAGAACAAGAGTTAAGAGGAACTTTATAAAATAAATGACCTTCCAGGTTTCATAAACCTGGAAGGTCTACTTTACTTTTTAAAAAATATGAAAACGGCTACAGTAGTAGGAGCAGGATTAGTAGGTTCACTTTGGGCAGTTTATTTGTCGAAGGCGGGATATAAGGTTAAAATTTTCGAGCAGAGATCAGATTTGAGAAAGGCAGACATTTCTGCGGGTAAATCGATTAACTTGGCTTTGTCGGCAAGAGGTTGGAAGGCTTTCAAGACGGTTGGGGTAGAGAAAGAAATCGAACCCATCGCAATTCCAATGACTGGAAGAATCATGCACGACTTGGAAGGGAATTTAACTTATCAGCCTTACGGAAAAGAAGGTCAGGCTATCTATTCTGTTTCCAGAGCAGGAATCAATTGTAAGATGATGGACATTGCTGAAAAATATGGTGATGCGGAGATTTATTACAATGAAAAATGCACTGGAGCTGATTTAGAAAATGGGATTGTTTATTTAGAAAACACTGAAACTGGTGAAAAGAAAGAAGTGAAGTCGGATGTAGTTTTTGCTGCCGACGGAGCCTTTTCAGCAGTTCGATACAATGCCATGCAGAAGTCGGATCGTTTTCAATATTCACAACATTATATCGAAGATGGGTACCGTGAATTGCTTTTACCAGCAAATGAGGACGGATCCTATAAAATGGATAAAAATGCCTTGCATATCTGGCCAAGAGGTCGTTTCATGCTGATTGCATTAGCCAATGAGGACGGTTCATTCACGTGTACACTTTTTATGCCGTTTGAAGGTCACAAATACGCCTTCGATAAGCTGAAGTCAAAGGCCGATGTGGATGCTTTCTTTAAGGAAGTATTTCCCGATTTTCATGATATGATGCCCGATGTTGCCGATAGATGGGAAGACCATCCATTGTCATCTCTTGCAATTGTAAGATGTTATCCTTGGCACCGAGGGAAAGTAGCTTTGATGGGTGATGCCGCTCATGCAACAGTTCCTTTTTATGGTCAGGGAATGAATGCAGGGTTTGAAGACTGCACGGTAATGTGGGATTTAATGCACAAACACAATGAAAAATGGGATTTGGTTTTCGATGAGTATTCGAAAGTAAGAAAACCCAATGGAGATGCCGTACAAGATCTTTCAGTTCACAATTACCATGTGATGAGAGATTATGTAGCCGATCCAGAGTTCTTGTTGCAAAAGAAATTTGAAAAGCGAATCTCCGAATTGTATCCGGATGAATATTTGCCATTGTATTCCATGGTTTCTTTTTCGCATATTCCTTATTCCGAAGCATTGGAAAAGGGGAGAGCTCAAGATGAAAGAATGCGCAAACTCATTAACGAATACCCTGTTGAAGCTGCATTTGAAGATGGAACAATTGATGAATTGATCCATAGAATTTATGACTTATCCACTACAAAATGAATAGAGAAGAAATATTAGCGGCCATCGATGCCAAATACAAAGCGATCGGACAAAATCCAGATGTGCATTTATCGGGCTTGCTTCATGCTGAACCCATTACTTATTGGGATTATATCCAAGTTGATGCTTTACTTGGTTTGCAGATTCAGCGCACTCAGCTTTCGGATGAGATGGTCTTCATCATGTACCATCAGATCAATGAGATTTTGTTTAAGATGATCCTTTGGGAAATTGCCCAGGTGTCTCATACCGAAGATATTAAACCCGAAAAATTCATCATGCATTTGGATCGTATTTCCAGATATTTTGATGTGTTATCGAGTTCTTTCACCGTTATGGGAGATGGGATGGAGAAAGAACAATACATGAAGTTCAGAGATACTTTGACTCCAGCTTCTGGTTTTCAGTCTGCTCAATACAGAAAAATTGAGATTGCTTCCACGGAACTGATTAATTTGATCGATTTCAGATTTAGAAAGACCATTGATCGCAATACGCCTTACAAGCACGCTTGGGAACACATGTACTGGCAGGCTGCGGGTAAAGATTATGAAACAGGAAAGAAAACCACTTTGATGGCAAACTTCGAAAAGCGCTATGAAAAGGAGCTGACTGATTTCATGATGGAATACAATGAAGTGAATTTGTGGACAAAGTTCAAACAACTTCCTTCAGAGTATCAAAATAATGCTGATTTAAGAGAAGCCATGCGCCATTACGATAGAACAGTGAATATTGATTGGGTGATGAACCATTTCAATGCTGCGCGAAAGTATTTAGGCGATGCAGAAGCGACAGGAGGGTCCAATTGGCAGAAATACATGCACCCCAAATATCAAAGAAGAATTTTCTTTCCAGAATTATGGTCGGAAGAGGAATTGGAGCATTGGGGAGCGGATGCTTACATGGAAAAATTTGAACAGTACTAAGAGAAATTGGTTATTTAATTAAAGAATTTTGAAAATGTCGCAGTTCTGATTTATATTCAAGCTGCTCAAAATAAAAATGAAAACTATGGATGATAAATTAAAAAATGAAGATCCGGAATTATTAAAGGAGTTTCAGGCGAAAATCGATGCAGAAGTAAAGATCGAGCCGAAAGACTACATGCCGGAAGCTTACAGACAACATTTGATCCGTCAGATCTCTCAGCATGCACACTCTGAGGTAGTCGGTATGCAACCAGAAGGGAACTGGATCACCAGATGTCCATCCATCAGAGCGAAAAAGATCTTGATGGCAAAAATCCAGGACGAAGGTGGACATGGTTTGTATTTGTACTCCGCGGCTGAGACTTTGGGAGTTACAAGAGATCAATATATAAAATGGCTACATGACGGAAAGGCAAAATATGCATCAGTTTTTAACTATTCCGCATTGAATTGGGCTGATATTGGAGCCATTGGGTGGTTGGTAGATGGAGCTGCGATTGTAAATCAGGTTTCACTACAAAGAACTTCTTATGGACCTTACTCCAGAGCAATGGTAAAGATCTGTAAGGAAGAATCTTTCCATCAGAGACAAGGTTATGAGATCATGGTACATATGGCTCAGGGAACTGCAGAACAAAAAGAAATGGCCCAGGATGCGCTAAATAGATGGTGGTATCCATCCTTGATGATGTTTGGTCCCCACGATGGAGAATCTCCAAGATCATCTTTGGCTATGCAATGGAAGATTAAAAGAGAAACCAATGATGAGTTGAGACAA
This sequence comes from Crocinitomicaceae bacterium, assembly GCA_041392305.1. GTDB lineage: Bacteria > Bacteroidota > Bacteroidia > Flavobacteriales_D > Crocinitomicaceae > JAGQYP01. The sequence continues at coordinate 9,447 of JAWKMJ010000047.1, read as the reverse complement.
AAATTCATCGATAAAACCGTTCCACAGGCAGAATTTTTAGGATTGACAGTTCCAGATGAGAATTGCAAATTCAATGAAGCTACAGGGCATTATGACTGGACAGATATCGACTGGGACGAGTTCTGGGCAAGCATCAAAGGATACGGTCCAAATAACAAGCGAAGAATGAAGCATCATCAAAAAGTACATGCAGAAGGTGCATGGGTGAGAGAAGCTTCTATCGCTTATGGAAAGAAGAAAGAGAAAAAAGAAGTTGCATAATATTTTAAAAAACTACTAACATGGGAAATACAGAAAATCAAGGACCACTTTGGGAAGTTTTTATTCAAACGAAACCAGGAGCACCTTACAAACACGCAGGAGCAGTTCATGCTTACGATAAAGAAATGGCGATTGAAAATGCGCGTGATACATACACTAGAAGACATGAAGGTACTGCAATGTGGGTTGTGAAATCCGAAGATATCGTTGCGGTTCAACCAGAAGATGCTGATGCATTTTTTGATCCTTCAGATGATAAGATTTACAGACATCCGACTTTCTATGAGATTCCGGATGGAGTGAAACATATTTAATAGTGTTAATGAATTCGTTGGTCTGAACGGCTGACGAGAGAAAAAATATTTAAAATGAAAAAGGATTTATACAATTTCGCCATCAGAATGGGAGACACCAGCTGGATCTTGAGTCACAGACTGTGTGAATTGTGTTCTTATGGACCCTTTTTGGAAGAAGATTTGGCCATGACCAATATTGGATTGGATCACATTGGTCAGTCTGAAGAATGGCTAAAATACGCTGCAGAGCTTTCAGATGAAAACGTAGATGCAGATTTCTTGGCCTACAGAAGAAAGGAAAAAGAATACAGAAACGTTCAATTGGTTGAATTTCCAAATGAGGATTTCGCTTATGTTGTTGTGCGTCAGTTTTTCATGGATGTTTACAACTATTTGTTGTATTCCAAACTAACGGATAGCAAAGACGTAACATTTGCTGCAATTGCTCAAAAATCATTGAAAGAGGTAAGATATCACTTAAGACACAGTTCAAATTGGATGGTAAGATTAGGTGATGGTACTGCCGAATCAAATGAGCGTTTGCAAAATGCAGTGAACGATCTTTGGTTTTATACAGGAGATCTTTTTGTTATGCCGGAATCAGAGCAAAATTTGGCAAAAGATGGAATTATTCCTGATTTGGCTGGGTTGGAGTCTGACTGGAATAAAATGGTCATGGAAGTGTTCAACGAAGCAGGCATGCAAAAACCAGAATATGAAGTTTTAGCTTCAGGTTCGTTTGAAGGTCAACATACAGAATACATGGGATTCATGTTGTGTGAATTCCAATATTTGCCAAATATGTTACAGGATGCCAAATGGTAATCCAGAAAATACAAAATTAAAGGAAACCAGAGTCTGGGAAATCCTAGCCGAGATCCCAGACCCTGAAATTCCTGTTCTAACCATCCTTGACCTTGGAATTGTAAGAAAAGTTGAATTCCAGGAAGAAAAACCAATCATTACCATCACCCCAACTTATTCTGGTTGCCCAGCCATGCAACGCTTCGAAAAAGACATTGTAGAAGCCATGGAGCAAAATGGATTTGAAGGCACCGAAGTTCCGATGATTTATGAACCCGCATGGACCACAGACTGGATCACAGAAGAGGGGAGACGAAAGCTGAAAGAGTACGGCATTGCCCCACCAGAGGAAACCACTGCCAATAAAAAAGCTCTATTTTTTGAGAATGATATTGTGACCGTTACCTGCCCCAGATGCAATTCTAAAAACACAAAATTAGAGAGTCAGTTTGGTTCTACAGCTTGTAAGGCATTGTACAAATGCAATGATTGCTTGGAGCCATTTGAGTATTTTAAGTGTTTGTAGAGGAGTTATAAGTTCCAAGTGGACAGTTCCATGTTCCAAGTTGTAAGTTAAACTTTACTATCTTTAAGAATCTAAATTCTTTTCAATGAAAACACGCCTTCTCCTCACATTTATTTACTCGATCACTATGATTTTCACTCAAGAACTAACATCAATTATCAACTATAAACGCAGTACGAGCTGAATCATCATAAAATCCTAAGAATAATCAAAATATACACATGCACACACATGAAAATAAGAGACAAAGTATTCGTAATCACCGGTGCCGGGAGCGGTATGGGTAGAGAAATGACCATTCAAATTGTCAAATTGGGTGGTAAAGTGGCTATGGCCGATATTAATATTCCTGGAATGGAAGAAACAGCTGATTTGGCGGGTCGGGATTCGGTTTCTTTGCATGAATTGAATATCATGGATAAAACTGCTGTTGAAGCGCTTCCAAAGTCCGTTATTGAAGCTCACGGACAAGTGGATGCCATTATCAATAATGCAGGAATTATTCAGCCTTTTGTGAATGTGGAGGAGTTGGAATATGCGACGATTGAGCGAATATTCAATATCAATTTGTACGGCACAATCTATATGACCAAAGCTTTTCTTCCTCTTTTAAAGGAAAGACCTGAAGCACATATTACCAATATTTCCAGTATGGGAGGATTTATCCCATTTCCGGGTCAGACCATGTACAGTGCTTCCAAAGCTGCGGTAAAAATTTTAACTGAAGGTTTGTACGCCGAATTGAAAGAAACAAATGTAGGAGTAACTGTCGTACATCCAGGAGCCATCAACACCAATATCATGTCGAATTCTGGTGTGAAAACCAAAGCACAGGAAAGTGCTCAGAAAAACGATAAAGCAAATAAAATGGCTATGCCTGCGGCTAAGGCAGCAAGTATTATTATCAATGGAATCGAAAAGAATAAATACCGTGTTCTGGTGGGAAAAGACGCCAAGTTTTTGGATCTGTTTTATCGATTGAGTCCGGCCGCTGCGGTGAGGTTTATTGTGAGACAGATGAGTAAGGTGGATTTGTAGGTTTTTAGATGCAAGATTTTCAGATGTAAGACTTTCAGATTTGAGATTTTCAGATTTTCAGATTTGAGATTTTCAGATTTTCAGATTTAAGATTTTCAGATATTAGATTCTAGATATTATTTTTTTTATGAAGGTGGGAGATGTAACAAAGAAATTTAACCTTAAGGAATCTTTAACTGAAAACTTGTGGTCTTTTGTCAATTAGCAAAGCAATCCTAATCTCTACAATCTTTCCAAACCTTCCAAAATATTCAACCAATGATCCAAATAGGTGTAGTTCTTTATGAAATCCTGTTGTTTTTGGATAATTGCTAACCGCTCTTCTTCTGTCATTCCCTTGATTTTTTCGATCGCTTCACTCCAATTTTGAAATTCAACGAATCCTTCTTTCAATATTTCTTTAAATCCCGGAGTGTCAGTTATTACAAGAGCTCCATAAGCGATTGACTTGAATGTTCGACATTGTAAATAGGAATCCACATCATGGTATAAAGCCCCAATATTAGGAGCGAAAAGAGACGTTCTGATGGTCTTTATTTCTTCTTCATCAGATATTCCGGAAAGAACCTTGAAATCCATTTGAGATTGTTGGCATTTGTGCTCAAAATCTTTAATTTTTTTTCTGTTTCCGTTCACTTTTCCTTCTTCGTCTCCCCACAAGGTTCCAATAAAATAAATTTCATTAGAGACTGGTGCTGAAGGTTCCAGAAACTCGCTTGGAGTGAAATGACATCCCCAGGGTTGTAATAATGTTTTTGCATCTGGAAAAAAATATACAAATGGCCTCCATCTTTCAAAATAATCATTGATTGCTGAAAACTGTCTTAAGTAAGCATTTCTATATTCAAATAGACGAATGTATTTTAAATTTTCATTCTCAAACCAATCCTCTGGTAAAGCCTTTGCAGGATGAAAAATGTAGGTGATATCTGTTCTTGGCTTTTCTAATTTTAATTGCTCGTAAGGCGTATTCAAATGAACATCAGGAACCATTACCAAATCACCCGATTCTAATAATTCATTATTCTCAGTATTATTTTCAATCCAAATAATCTTTGAATCTGTGTGCTTTGAAAGAAATTTATAGTAAGATTGATGGATGAAATAATGGGAATGACGATTCTCCGTAAATCCCCATAGAACAATTCTATTATAAGATTTAAGTAGAGAATTTAATCGATCTAGTTTTTCATTTTCTTTCATCATTCTAAACTGTCGTATATTTTTAATCCTTCTTTTACATCCCCGTAATGAACTTGTTTGCCTTTATTCAAAACCAGCACTTTCGAACAATATTTTTCAATAAGTGCATTGCTGTGCGATACCATTATAGTTGTACATCCCTTAAGCCAACTTTTTTCCAGCATTTCGATGGCTTTTTCTTTGAACTTATTGTCTCCAACGGCAAACACCTCATCTAAAAACAAGATATCTGCTTGTGCATACATAGCGATGGAGAAGGAGAGACGTTGTACCATTCCACTCGAAAAATATTTGATTTTGGTGTCTACAAATTCTTCTAATTCAGCAAACTTTATAATATCGTGAAAGATGGTATCTATTTCTTTGACGGTCAAACCTAAAGTAGAACCATTCACATAAACATTCTCTCTGGCTGTTAGCTCGTGGCTAAATCCAACCCCTAAATTCATTAGTAAATGAGTTCCATTTCTTTTTACTTTCCCTCCTTTGTCGGGTTGATAGGCACCAGACATAATTCTGGTTAAAGTAGATTTTCCAGATCCATTTCGTCCAACGATTCCAATACATTCTCCTTTATAAACTTCAAGATTTACATTCTTCAAGGCTTGGATGGTTTTCTTTTCATTCTTACGATGCAAATTGAATAATCTGTCTTTTATCGACAGGAAAGTTTTGTTCGAGACCACGAAGGTTTTGCGAACATTTTCCAATTGCAATGCTATTTCTTTTTCTCCTGCCATTAAAGTATTTCCGAAGCTTTTGAGCCAATTTTTTTAACCATGTACAATCCTAAAAGTAAGAAGATGAGGGCATGTCCAATGTTTACCAGCATTAATTTCCAATCTGGTGGATGGGCATACATTAAAACTTCTCTTGAGTTCAAAATAATTCCCGCCATTGGATTAGAATAATTCATGAAGGGAAGTTTTTCCTGTACATTTTCATAGGTAAACAAAATAGGAGACAACCAAAACAATCCCATGATAATTAAAGGCCAAATTTGTTTGATATCTGTTGCAATAATTGAAATCGAGGACAAAATCATCGCCAATCCCATTGAGAAGGTAAATAATATCAGGAAAATGAGAGCGAAATAGATCAAATTACCTGAAAGTGGCAGATCCGAAAGAATTACAGCGACTATAAAAATGATTAAATTAAAGGCAAATCCGATCGAAATACTCAGCATACTTGCCAAGTAGATTTCAAATTTTGACATATTTGAGTATTCATAAAGATACTTTTTTGTTCTCAGAATATTCATCAATCCACTTGAAGCTTCAATAAAGAAATTCCATACAATAAGTCCGCAAAACAGATACAAAGCATAGTTGGGGATATCTATCGATAATATAATTTTAAAAGCCACATAGTAGATCAACATGTGGGCTATTGGCTTGATTAATGCCCAAAGCAATCCTAAAGAATTCTCGTAATAGCGCAACTTAAATTCGATTTTGGCTAACAACCAAATGCGTTCCCAACGATTGCTTTTCGTTTTATCAATATGTTTTGTTGTTACTTCCTCCACTAATTAAACTTTCTGTAAATTTTCTTTGCCACCTCACGAATCATACGGTTTTTCTTGATTAGAGTTATGGTCTTCTGTCCAAACAAACGTTCTAATTTCAGTTTGAGTTTGTTATTGGAAAGCGTTGGGTTTTGGTAAAATATTCCTGAACCATTGTGATTCAGGATATTAGCTATTTCACATCCGTATTGATTGTAAAATTCTTTATGTTTTTTGCTGATTTCACGGTAAAGCATCAATTGCTTGTTTACCGTAAAGGACTGCTGCATACTGTCTTTTCTGATTCTGTAATTCCACAGAAACTCAGGTAAAACAACCCCTCTCACACCATTTTTCACCATGGAAATGATGCTGTCGTAATCTTCCATTCCGTAGATCATTTTAGCATCGTTCAGACCAAAATTGAGGAAATCTTTTTTACGCACAACAATCGCACTACTGTTGATCATGTTGTGGGTAAGTAAATAGGGAGGTTCGGGATTAAATGTTGGCCAAGTCCCTTTGCTTCCTTCAAAATACTGTGCCCAGCAGCCCACAAATCCAACTTCTGGATGGTTTTGCAAGCATTGAATCGCTTTGGAATAATAATCTGATGTAACGGTATCATCCGAATCTAGAAATGCAATGTACTCACCTTTAGCTTGTTCGGCTCCAAAATTTCGGGTTAATGCCAAACCTTCATTTTCTTTGCTGATTAATTGAAAGTCGTACTTGCTTTGAAGAATTTTTATTTTGGTCTTTTGCTCTTTGTTTGAGCCATCGTCTATCACTAAAATTTCCTTATTCGGGTAATCAATCTTTTGTAAGCTTTCCAAGGTTTCCTCGATATACTCGCCCATGTTGTAATAGGGAACTACAATGCTCAACAATCCTTTTTCGAAGTTTACTTCCTTGGAATATGCTTGTTTTGAAATAGGCTGATTGAACTCAAAATGTCCTTTGCCAGAGCCATTGAGGAGTTGATCGATCAGTTTTTTCTTTGCTTGGTAAATTGTCTCGTAATTGGTGTTGTGCTGAACGGATTTGCTCGCGTTTTCACAAATTCTTAGATAGTCGGCATCGCCAAGATTTAAAATGGTCTTCAGTTTCGTTTCAAAATCACCTTTTATTTGGTGAGAGAAGATGAATCCGTTTTCCCCGCTTTTTAGGATTTCAGTATGCCCCCCATTTTCTGAAGCTAAAACCATTTTACCTAAACTCATGGCTTCTAAAACCGCATAAGGTAGATTGTCAACGATACTTGGTACAATGATGACTCTAGCTTTTTGCAATCTTGTTTTTAACGCATCTGGAGCCAAATTCCCTTCAAAGCGAATCAGATTTTTATCGATGTAGGCTTTGTATTTTTTCTTTAAATGATCTTGCAAATCTTCATTGAAAGGGTAGAAAAAGTGCTTACCTCCTCCAATAATATTTAAAGGCTGATCAAAACCTTCGTCCCATAACTTTTTGAAATAAGCCAATAGTTCGATGGCTCCTTTTTGCGGAGTGAGTTTGCCAAAAAAACAAATGTCACCTTTTTCAGGCACTTGAATTTGTCCATCAGACCATTCATTCAAATAAGGATTGAACAATTGCACAGGTTGAAGATTCTCCATCACCATGCGGTCTTTTAACTGATCCAAAAGGTATTGAGAAGGGGAAATCACTAAATCTGCCTGACGAATACAAGACTTTTCCATTTCACAAATCCAATATTCCGGAAACTGATACAGGGGAACTTGATTGTACTCATAGTAGAGAAAAACCGGGGCGTGGAGTGTCAGCAAGATCTTTAAATCTTTAAAAGCAGCATAGCCCAATTGCTTTTTCTGAAGCGCGTAGTAACCAATTCCGAGGTAATCCTGGAACTCAATGACATCTGGCCGACCATCAGTCTGAATGCATTGTTCGATTACTCGGGCAAACTCCCAGCTTAAAAGAGCTTCAAATCCCAAAGTTTCTTTAATGGCAGACTGATCCGGATCAAATTTGATAATCTGAATCCCATTTTTATTAACCTCCTTATGAATACCGTCGATGCCGTGTTCGTAGATGAAAACAGAAACCTCATGCCCTTTTTCTTTGAGCATATTGGCTGTATGATAGCAATAAGTACTGATTCCACCCCCATGAATAGGAGGGAACTCAGTCGTACAAAGCCAATATTTTAAGTTTTCAGAATTCAAATTATTTTGTTTTTCGGATCAGGGCGCCTATTTTCTTCCACCATTTGGGGAGTTTTTCATAGGTGTTTTGATACCATTCTATTTCTTTTTGTTTGCGCTCGAGTTCAAATTCAAAAGCCTCAGGAAGCTCTTTTTGAAAGCTTTCGAAATTGACTGAATTGTCTTTGAAATCAACAAATACGCGTTCTTTTAAGATGATTTCTTCTTTTCTTTTTCTATGGAAATTATCGTAAGCTTGGATCATATTGGAAGGTAAGGCACCATTGTATTCTTCTCGATAGGCGCTTAAATATTTGTCACTTCCTTCCACATCGAATGGATGAGCCAAATCGTTGAATCCTGCCCTGCAGGCCCGCGCAGTGTAATCCACATGCCCCATTCCTCTAAAACCGAAATTTTCCACATCAAAATAGCCCACTTTCTGAATCATCTCTGGTGAAATCGTGTAGAAAAATCCGTGTACATTCAGCAGTGCATTATGAGCTACCAATCCATTTTCTTTTTTTGGATTTTCTAATTTTTGTTCTTCAGCCCATTTAGATTCATGAAAGACGAGATGATGGAAACCTGTCTCCATAGCCTTAGAATAGTACAAATCGTCCCATCCCTTTTGCAAAAACCGAATATCATCATCCACTTTGAAACAGAAATCGAAGTCCATTTCGGTAAGGGATTTCAGAATAGAGTTCATTTGGTTGTGAACGCCTATTCGATGATTTTTAATTACTTTTTTATCTGTGAAATCTAATTGATCCAGAAACTCTATTGTTCCGTCATTTGAGCCATCATCCGCCACAATCAGTTTCCAATCATGCTCCCCACGATTTTGCTCCCATGTAGCAAGCAATTCCCTGAGGTAATCCAATCGGTTGTATGTCGTTATGGCTAGAACGAACTTCATTTTTTCTTTTTCAGCTTATTAAAAGGCTTACGTCTAAATACTCCTCCTGGTTTTAGATACCATTTTGGCAGGTGGTCGTAGGTTCTGGAATACCAGGCCAAAGCATCCTTTAAATTATTTGTTTCAATTGAACTGGAGTAGGCCATAGGCGAACCATTGTTGGCCAAAGTAAGGTCCATTTGACTACAAATTGCTGCAAATTGTTCAATCAATTGGTCTATGTTGACACTTAGTAGTGCTTCCGATAAACTAAAATCCAGACCTCTTGAGTCAAATTCAAATTTTAAGGTGCTGAATAATTGGCGACCATGGAAATTGTATATGATATGTTCGACCGTTACTTCATATTTTTTAAAAGCATCAACCAATTGCTCTTTGAAATTGATGATTTGTTCGTCGGAATAGGCTTCTTTGCGCAATTGCAGGTTATAGTTGAAATTGAGTAAAGCCATTTTAATCAGTTGATCGTGCTCAGATTCTTTTCCTGAGTGTTCAACGAGATTAATGAGATGATCCACTGCTTGAAAGATGGAATCAATATGTTTTTGAGTGGCGGTCTGAGTGATTCCCTGATCGTTAATGAAATATTTGTAAAGAGGTTTTTTGATCAAACTAACGGTATCCGAAATATGAAATAGATAAGGAATAAATGCCAAATCTTGATGATGAATATGTTTAGGGAAACGCATTTTTTCATCTTTCAATAAGGAATGTTTGAT
>JAWKMJ010000046.1:0-15684 GCA_041392305.1 Crocinitomicaceae bacterium | reverse complement strand
GCAAACTCCATATAGTTCCATAGAATAGTTCTTGTGATACTCAACAGTAGAACCAGCTACTCCAAAAGTAAGTACATCCAGATCGCCGTCTCCATCAATATCGATAATACCAGGAATATCTCCTGCAGAAACATATAGGTTCACTGGAGTTCCATAAAAAAGTGTGAAAATCAAATTGTCTATCAACTCAAATTGAAGTCCGCTAGTGGCATTTCCTATATTCTTATATAACTTGATACCTGCGGAAGTATGCGCATAGATATCCATTTTTCCGTCGCAATTGTAATCTCTTAATAGCACCCAAGAATCCATGTTTGGGAATGCTGATTCGTACTCAGGTGCATACGTCCATTCTTCAGTCCCCGGATTAGTACTATGCAAAAAGGTCATCCATTTATTGGAGGATCGATCAAAAATAAAAAGATCCATATTGCCGTCATAATCCAAATCAATATTGGAAAACTGGACAAAATTCAATCCCCCAACCCAAGCCATTTCTTGCTGAATAGCATTCTTGTAAACAGGGATAAAATCACTCCTTTTGAAAAAAAACTGAGCATTTGTAAGGGTTACTGTAAAAATAAATGCGAAAAATAAATGAAATCTCATGCCGAAAACCTTTTAGAATATAGACGTTCAATCAGCCTAAATCGTTGTTAATTTAAGGAATTTTATTTGCATATTTTGTGTTCTTTTAGGAATCCAATAATTCTCCTATACCTATAACTCTTGTCTGGCAACGAATTAAAAAAATCCATGTCTAATCAACAACTATGTAAAAATTAAATTATGAAAACTTCACTATTTGCTTTATTCACAATCTGTTACGTATTTTCTATTGGACAAACTAAAAAGGTTTTGTTTCTGGGGAACTCCTATACTTATGTCAATAATATGCCTCAAATTCTTTCCAATTTAGCCATTTCCAAAGGAAAAACCCTGATTTACGATTCGAATACTCTTGGAGGCTACCGACTTATGAACCACTCTACTGATGCGAATTCTTTATCCAAAATTGCCTCAAATGATTGGGATTATGTTGTGATTCAAGGCCAATCTCAGGAAGGAGCTTTTCCAGATGGCCAATTGGCTTCGGAAGTCTACCCTCATGCCGCCATTTTGAATGATTCTGTTAAATCAAATAATGCCTGCTCGGAATCTATGTTTTTCATGACCTGGGGAAGAGAAAATGGAGACCAATCCAATTGCGCATTTTATCCCCCATTTTGTACTTACGATGGCATGCAGTCACGTTTGAAATTTGCCTATAAAAATATGGCTGATCAAAATGACGGATCTGTTGCTCCGGTTGGTGAAGCATGGCGATATTTGCGAAATAATCATCCTACTATCGATCTCTATTCTGCAGATGAGTCTCACCCTTCTGCTGCTGGTTCCTATCTTGCAGCATGTGTATTTTATGTTTCTATTTTCAGAGAATCAATTTCAGGTTCAAGTTACTTGGGTGGATTATCTCAAGCTGATGCATCAATTATTCAGGATGTAGCTACAATGACTGTTTTGGATAGCCTGGATCAATGGAATATTGGAGCTTATGATGCCCAAGCTGATTTCACTTTTTCAGGAACTGGAATGACAGTTGATTTCGTAAATACCTCCACCAATGGAACAGATTATTACTGGGATTTTGGCGACATGAATAACACGACTTCATCCGATCCAAGTCATACTTATTCAACTACAGGAACTTATAATGTCATGTTGGTGGCTGACAATGGATGCACGGCAGATACAACTTACCAAAATGTTGATCTAGCATCCTTAGGTGTAGATGAAAATTCCATGGAAATAAAAATATGGAACGACGCCAATCAGCTACTTATCTTCTCAGACTTCCAAATTGAATCGTACTCAATTATCTCTATGAATGGTTCGAAAGTTAAAGAAGGGAGAATAGTTGGAAATACATTGAATATAGAGCAACTGGAAAAAGGAATTTATCTTCTCAGATTAAAAACTTTAAAAGGCGATTCTACCTTACGTTTTATGAAATAAAAAAAGCGGTCCGAAATGGGCCGCTAATTTTTTGTTTAAAAGGCTAGTCAAGAACAACTCGATCGGATTAAAACATATCTTAATTTACTCAAAATAAGGATTGAAAGGTCCGAAAAAACCTAATCGGATATCTTTATTGATTAAAGACAACTATTGATTGATTTTTACTTATTATTTTCCCCAAACTTCCCTTCCGCAAGCTGATATTCAAAAACATGAATCGGTCGTTTAGCCGTCTTTTGAAGCTGAGGTTCATATTCATACATATTATCTACAAAAGCTTTGTCATCGAAATTGATCACTTTTGCTTCAAAAATTTCGATACTTTTGGGAGATCCTTCATCCCCCTTGAACTCTATAATACGTCCTGTTGGTTGTCCATTTGCAGTATTGTCGGATAAATTATACAATTCCCACTTAAAAATCTCCTGAAAACTTGGAATACTGGAATTGTAAATACCAATGAATTTTGCTGTACCCACTCGATAAAAGATTTTTGCAACTTGATACTGATCTGAATTTACATAATCAATTTCTATTTCTAGAGGTGCTAAAGCAGATGACCCAATAGGCCTCCCATTCCATTTACCAGTAGCTCCATCAATTACAAAAATATGGTTGTAATTACCTAGATATCCGTAATCTATAGCCCCAAGATTTCCTATTTTTTCCAATTGCTTTTTCGCAAACTGCAATTCATTCACAGTAACCACCCAATCTTCAACTTGATCGCGATTCATCTGGCCTTTATAAAATTTAAATGAAGAATCTGATAATATATGATCTTCTTTCCTGCTCAAAAACTTGATAATTTTCTCTTTGATTCCTTGTTCAGTGAGATTAGTAAAAACGTCCTCTTTTTTATCTACTTTTTCAACAGAGTTTTCCTCTGGCACTTTTTTTTCTTGTATTTCTTTTTGCTGACAAGAAGTCATCAGTAAAACACAGATGGGGATCCAAATTCTCTTTTTCATACGCTATTTCAACTCCTTTTGCATTTGCCTTTCTTCTTCTCTTTTTTTCTTTTTCATCTCTTTCTCCACTTTCTTCAAACTTTTCTCTTCCCGATTTTGAATTATGTCCAGTACAAAATCTTTTAAAGTTGTTTTAAATACGCCCATTAGTGTACCTCCTAACCAGAGCATTACAGAGCCTTCCCATCTTTCTCGAATGTATTCAAATGAAGCTGTTCGAAGATCTCCATTGGGCAACGGATTGGTCCTATGAATCGCCATTTTCGCCACTCCAGTCAAAAAACCATTTTTCTTTTTTTCAGATTTATCCTTAAAACTATAGATGTCCATCTCCAAATCATGGTATCTAAATGCTACTGTTCCCCAAGATTTTTTGTCATTCGTATATCCCGCAAAATCCAATCTATCAATCCAACCATTCACTATCTTAATATTCACAAAATTCTGTATTGTTTGATTCAAAGCAGAAAAAGGCATGGACTGCAAATATCCTCTGAACTTTTGATAATTTTTAATTGAATCTTGAATGGCAATATCCAAATCCAAATGTAAGTCTCCTTTTTCCAACAAAACACCATCCACTGAAACCTTTAGGGTATCTTTAGAACTTGGATTGGTATTGATATTTGCTAAATAACCTTTTACTTCATCTAATGTAATATATGCAGGTTCCTTTTCTTCACTTGTTAATAACTCAAAGATCAAATTTAAATTTTCGATCTTAACAGTATCTGCCCGAATCGGATAGGTCACTGATCGGAAAATGGAATTCAAAACTTTTTTTTGAAAAGTGGGTTCCAAATAGGTCAACTTGTTTTTGAAAATTGCAATTCTCGCACCATCAACCATCACAGTTTGAATCCGCAATCGATCACTATAAATAAGCTCCTCCGTATTTAGTCCCTGTAGATTAATTTCCTCCACAAATGCTTTGATCACTTCGGCATGATTGATTTTGGTTTTGCTGATTTCCTTGAGCGATTCACTTGTTCGAATGTCAATATTTTTAAGCTGTAAAAACTTGTCTCTGCTTCTTAAACGAATCGTATCAATCTCAAACTCATAAAAACCTTTAAGTGGAGTTAATTCGGCATCCCAGGAATTCACAATGAAATCTTCGTATTGAAACCCATCAATAAAATTATCCATCTTATTTAGGTCCAATTTAATCCAATTAACCTGTGCACTCAGCGCATCATTGTATAATATCCGCTCCTTGGTAGCAAAATCATAAATGGCTAGCTTTCCATTTACCAGACTAAACTGTTCTAATTCAATGACAGACAGCTGCCGCTTTTTTTCTTTTTTGGATTGCTCCCTTTTCTTTCCTTTTGAAAAGAGAATACAATCTGGATGAACGAGTTCGATAAGATCCAAATCTACTTTCTTACCCCACAAAATATCCCAAGTACTCAAATTCTTTATTCTAAGTTCTTTGGTCTCAAAAAAAACAATCGGATAATGCTTTAAACCTTCCACATCAGTAGTATCGGAGGTCAGTTTAGCTTCATGAACTACAAAAGTCATTTCCGACCAACCGATATCTTTTTCGATCGACTCCCATTCGAGTGTATAATAACCTCCAAATCTTTTCTCTAATAAATCTCTTATTCGAGCTTCAACTATATCTTCAAGAAAAATGAATAGCAAAGTTATGGCAGCGACCAATAAACCAAAAAGAGACAAGAAACTGTAGAGAATTATTCTTCTCCATCTCTTCCTTTTTGATGGTTTTTTCGACTTCATACTCGAAATTAACGAATTCTTTTGGTATTAGAGGTATCTTTAATTCATCGGGCATTTATCTTTGCACTATGCAATACGAAGAAGTAATTACATATTTGTATAATTCGATCCCAAACTATCATAAGTACGGGGCAGCAGATTTCAAACCGGGATTAGAAAAGATACAGGAGGTTCTCGATGTAATCGGAAATCCTGAAAAAGAGTTGCGATTTATTCATATTGCTGGAACGAATGGAAAGGGATCAACTTGTAATTTCCTTTCTCAATTTCTGATTCGTTCAGGATACAAAACAGGTTTGTTTACTTCACCGCATTTATTCGATTTCAGAGAAAGAATTCAAATCAACAATCAGTTAATCTCAAAAGACTTCATCATCGAGTTTTTTGAAAAATATAAGGCTGATTTTGACCCGTTGCAACCCAGTTTTTTCGAATTGACTTTTGCTTTGTGTCTAGAATATTTCAAATCTGAAAAAGTAGATATCTGTGTCATCGAAACAGGTTTGGGGGGTCGATTAGATGCCACCAACATCATCAAACCCGATATATGTGGAATAACAAATATCAGCTTGGAGCACACTGAATTTTTAGGTGATTCCATTGAGAAAATTGCATTTGAAAAAGGTGGGATTATCAAGGAAGAAACTCCAGTTGTACTTGGTGACATGGATCCGGAGGCAGAAGAAATGCTCTTTGAAATAGCAGATGAAAGGAATGCGCCTTTAGTGAAACTAAACTATTACAAAGAGGAATTTTTTGGCTACCAACAAGACAATTTAAATCTTGCCAAAACAATACTTGAAACGTTAAAAATGAAAGGCTGGTCTGCCATCGATTTAGAACATAAAATTGATGAATTTCAGATCCCAGGTCGATTGCATAAAATTCATTCCAAACCAGATATTATTTTAGATGTGGCCCATAATGTAGCAGGATTCCAAAAGTTATTTGCTCAGAAAGACATTATTCAGGCCAAAAATTTACACATACTTTTCGGTGGAACAAAAGAAAAGAACCTAGACGAAATCCTACAAACTTTCCCTGTTAATGCGAAAGTATATTTTGCCTCATTTTCAAATAAAAGAAGCCTCACAAAAGAAGATTTTGAAAAGCAATCTACTTGTAGAAGTTATACTTACTTTGAAACACCTGAATTTGCTTACAACGAAATAGAACCGAATCTAACCGAATCAGATACCCTACTCATTTGCGGAAGCTTTTACCTGCTTGCCGACCTTAAGCCACTTTTAGATTTGCAATCTTAGATCTGGAGAATTGTTCCTTAGCGTAAGATAAGGTCACTTTAAATTCCTTTACATCTTCTTGTGATGGTACATTGAACATGGCATCATTTAAAATAGCCTCACAAATGGATCTCAATCCTCTGGCACCTAACTTAAACTCCATTGCCTTTTCTACTATGAAATCCAACACTTTGCCATCAAAGCTCAACTCAATTCCATCCAGTTCAAATAACTTAACGTACTGTTTAATCAATGAATTTTTTGGCTCCGTCAAGATTCTGCGAAGTGACTTCTCGTCCAATGGATTCAAATAGGTCAAAACAGGAAAACGACCAATTAATTCTGGAATCAATCCAAAGTCTTTCAAGTCGGTTGGAATAATGTATTTCAATAGATTTTCGTCATCTACTCTTTCTAATTCTGCAGATGAGAATCCAATCGCTTGACGGTTTATTCTTCGTCCAATAATCTTTTCAACCCCATCAAAGGCACCACCACAGATAAACAAGATATTCTTTGTTTTAATCTGAATCATTTTCTGTTCAGGATGTTTCCTTCCTCCTTGAGGTGGCACATTTACTTCTGCACCTTCCAAAAGTTTCAATAAAGCTTGCTGAACTCCTTCTCCAGAGACATCTCTAGTAATTGAAGGATTATCACTTTTGCGAGCAATCTTGTCGATCTCGTCAATAAAAACGATCCCTCTTTCTGCAAACTCCACATCATAATCAGCTGCTTGCAACAATCTGGATAAGATGCTTTCCACATCTTCTCCTACATAACCAGCCTCTGTCAATACTGTAGCATCAGCAATACAGAATGGAACGTTCAACAATTTGGCGATGGTCTTTGCCAATAAAGTTTTTCCTGTACCGGTACGTCCCACAAGGATCACGTTAGATTTTTCAATATCTACGTCGTCTTTGATTTCATCCTTGTGGTACACCAGTCTCTTGTAGTGATTGTAAACACCAACAGACAACACCTTTTTTGCATCATCTTGTCCAATCACAAATTCATCTAATTTCGATTTGATTTCAGCTGGCTTCAACAAAGACAACGAATGCTCAATATTCAATTTGGATTTTTCCTGTAGCTCTTCCTTTACAATAGATTGAGCCTGTCCAATACAAGAATCACAAATATGACCGGAAATACCGGCTATTAGCATATTCACCTGTGAACGTGGTCTCCCACAAAATGAGCAAGTAGTGTCGTCTTTAGCCATACTTTCTTATCCTCTAATCAAAACTTCATCCACCATTCCGTATTCTTTCGCCTCTTCCGCAATCATCCAGTAATCTCTGTCCGAATCTTCCCATACTTTATCGTAGGGTTGCTTTGAGTGATGTGCAATGATGTCGTATAATTCTTTCTTCAATTTCTGAATCTCACGCGCAGTAATTTCAATATCTGATGCTTGTCCTTGAGCTCCTCCAAGTGGTTGGTGGATCATCACTCTAGAATGCTTCAATGCTGATCTTTTTCCTTCCGCTCCGGCACACAATAAAACAGCTCCCATGGATGCTGCCATACCGGTACAAATTGTTGCCACATCCGGCGCGATGTATTGCATGGTGTCGTAAATCCCTAATCCAGCATAAACCCCACCTCCAGGTGAATTCAAGTAAATTTGAATGTCTTTTTTTGCATCCACTGACTCCAAAAACAACAACTGAGCCGTAATAATATTTGCTATTTGGTCATTAATTCCAGTACCTAAAAAGATGATTCTATCCATCATCAATCTCGAGAAAACATCCATCTGAGCAACATTCAATTGTCGCTCTTCAATGATGTAAGGAGTTAATGAAGATTCAATGTATCCATCAACATACATACTGCTGATTCCATGATGTTTTATAGCGTATTTTCTAAATTCTTTTCCGTCCATTTTATAAGATTTTCTTGATGCTCAAAAATAGTAAAGTATTTAAGTTATCGATTCTATTTGGCTGTGAAAAAATACGACAATTTGCCTTAAAAAGAAAATCCCGGGATCAACCGGGACTCTCTTCTTGTTATTTTCGCGTATAATTTCTACTATTTCTCTCCAGAAGCGATCTTTACAAAATCATCGTAAGACACTTCTTTCACGTTGAGTTTTACCGTTTCTTTGAAGAATTCCAACAATTTATCACTGCTCATCATGTCATAAATTCTATTGGCCTCATCACGGTTTTCCAATACTTTTCTCGCACTGGCATTTAACTCATTTTCTTCTGGTGCTGGCAATCCATATTGTGCATACTGATTCACCAACAATCCTTTCGTATAATTAATTACCTCTTCTGATTCAATTTTGATCTCGTTGTCCTTGAAGATTTTGTTTTGGATCAATTGCCATTTTAAACCAGTTGTGTAATTATCATAATCGTTTTCGATCATTTCCATTGTCACATCCTCTTTTGAAGATGCTAAGATCCACTTCTTAAGGAAATCATTTGGGAAGTCCATTTTTGTCTTCTCAACTAAATCTTCGGAAACATCTCTTGATAAAATTCGCTCTGAATCCTGATCAAACATTTTTGCAAGATCTTCTTCCACTTTCTTTCTCATGTCTGCTTCAGTTTTTACCGAACCATCAGGGAAAATCTTAGTGAAAAATTCTTCATTTAAATCTGCAGGCTCCATTCTTTTCACTTCATTAATCATGAAATTGAATTTGTTTGAAATGTTAGCTAAATCTTCGGCCTTAATCCCTAACATGGCAGCCATATCTGATTCTCCTTTTGAGACAGATTTCGGATCCAATACCACAACATCCCCTACCTTTTTACCCAGTAGTTCTTTTTGTACCTTTTTGTCTTCAACAAACTCCATTGAAATCGTAGAGGAATTCATCACTCCACCTTCCTTAACAGCTCCACTATCATCCAACTCTACAAACTGACCTAAAATCATATCCTTTTCAGATACTTCTTTCTCCGAGATCAATTTTCCGTATCTTTTTCTAATGTCTTCAATCTGTTGATCTACTAATTTCTTGTCAACTTTAACTTTATAAAAGTTGTATTTGCTCTTAGCAGAAAGACTCAAATTGAATTCAGGTGAAAATCCGATCTCATAAACGAACTCAAATTCGCCTGGATTATCCCAATCTCCTTTGATCTCTTCATCCTCTTTCGGGATTGGATTTCCTAGGATATTCAAATCGTTTTTATTGATGAAATCATAAAGAGAATCATTGATTACTTTATTCAACTCGTCAGCCAATACTGGTTTTCCGTACTGCTTTTTGATGACCCCCATAGGGATTTTTCCTTTTCTAAATCCCGGAACATTTGCCTTTTTTCTGTAATCAGCAAGCGTTTGATCTACTTTTTCTTTGTAGTCTTCCGGTTTGATTTTGACTCTCAATAGTGCATTTAATGCATCGATATCTTCTCTTACAATATCCATCTTTCAATCAATTATTTTAAAACAAAAAATGGTATAAGAAACCCTATACCATTTGTTAGTGCGGATGGAGGGAGTCGAACCCACACGCCGTGAAGCACTAGATCCTAAGTCTAGCGTGTCTACCAATTTCACCACATCCGCAATTTACAGGCCTCTCTTGACCAAAACGTGGGCGCAAAGGTAATCCATTTTTTATTTTTACAAAAATTTTTACATTTTATTTTTTGTTGAAAAATAGGGCAAATTGTTCACTAGAATCAGCCTTAATCATGCCCTTGAAAAAGATAAATCCATTAACTTTGCAGGTCATGGAATACAATATGTTAACATTAGATCCAAAAGAACTAGAAGTACCAGTTTTACATGGTTATTTGCTTGGAGCAGTGGGGCCACGTCCGATTGCTTTTGCGAGTACAGTAGACGAAAATGGTGTACCAAATTTGGCCCCTTTCAGTTTCTTCAATGTATTTAGTGCTAACCCTCCTATCATGGTTTTTTCTCCAGCTCGTTCTGGAAGAAATAACACTACTAAAGACACCTACAACAATGTAAAAAAAGTTCCGGAAGTAGTGATTAACGTGGTGAATTACGACATTGTAGAAAAGATGTCTCTGGCTTCCTCTCCATTTGCACCTGAAGTAGATGAGTTTAAAAAGTCGGGATTGACTCCAGTTCCTTCTGATTTGATAAAACCCTTCCGCGTTAAGGAATCTCCAGTTCAATTTGAATGCAAAGTGAATGAAGTAGTGGAATTAGGTGACAAAGGGGGAGCAGGAAATTTGGTGATCTGTGAAGTGGTGAAAATCCATGTAAACAAAGCCGTTTTGGATGCCAATAATAAAATAGATCAGAAAAAGATTGATCTGGTTTCGAGAATGGGCGGAAACTGGTATTGCCGAGCAGATGAAAACTCGATGTTCGAAATCGTGAAACCAATTACCACGGTAGGTATCGGAATCGATAATATGCCCGAAGATATTTTGGATTCTAAAATCTTATCTGGAAATGACTTGGGAAAACTGGGTGGAATAGAAGAACTACCCAATGAAACGGATGTGAACGACTACAAACTCACCGAATTGAGCGATCTTTTTGTTGAATTTGAAGATGATAAAACGACCCTCGAAATTAAACTTCACGAAAAAGCGAAAGAACTATTAACTCAAGATAAACTGGAAGAGGCATGGAAAACACTTCTTTCTTTTAACGATTAAAATAAATTTGATTATGTACCAATTAACAGGAATTGTAAAAGTTTTAAATGATACGCAACAAGTAACGGATTCATTCAAAAAACGTGAATTTGTTATTACGGATAACAGCTCTCAGTATCCACAAGACATCTTATTTCAAGCTGTTCAAGCGAATACAGATAAATTGAATGATGTAAAAGTTGGAGACACCATTGTAGTTAGTTTCAATCTTAGAGGACGTGAATGGACTAGCCCTCAGGGAGAAGTAAAATATTTCAACAGTTTGGATGCATGGAATATTGCAAAAGCCGATGCATCTGCAGGTGCTGCATCTATGGGAGGAGCTCCTGCTTCGGCTCCAAGTGCATCTCCTGAGACACAACTGGAAGAAGGTGATGATGATCTACCATTCTAGTTGTTTCACAATACTTTAATTCGGAAGCACCATTTTTATTAAATTGGTGCTTTCTTTTTTTATGAGCTTTAGTTCCAAATTCGCCAAATATTTTCAAATGCTGTTGCCTTCTCCATTCGCAATAGCGGTTATCCTGACCATACTTACTTTTGTCATTGCACTATTTGCTACACTTCCCTTCAATAAATCATATTTTGATTATTCGATTGATCTTTTAGGGTTTTGGGAAGCAGGTTTGTGGGATAGCGGTCCAGGCGGACTCTACTTCGCCTTTCAGATGATGTTTCTTCTTGTTTTGGGACATGTCTTGGCTTTATCAAAACCCTTCACTTATCTCATTAATGGACTTACCCATTATTGCACAAATACGGCAAATAGCGCTTTTGTAGTTACCCTATCGACCATCATTGTTAGTTTGTTCAATTGGGGTTTGGGACTTATTTTCGGTGCTATCCTTGCTCGAAAGATTGGTGAGAAATTTTCAGCATCTGGAAAACCCATCAACTATCCATTAATTGGTGCCGCTGCCTATGTTGGACTGATGGTATGGCACGGCGGGATTTCCGGTTCAGCACCCCTAAAAGCAAGTGAATCGGGAAATCTTCGTTCTATGGTTTCAGGTAATCAAAAAATCGACTTAAATCAAATTCCTGAATCAGTTGGATTTGGAGACACCATATTTTCTCCAATGAATATTTCTGTCATGTTTTGTCTTCTGATATTGGTTCCAGTAATTTTCTATTGGATTGGTAGGAGATCCAATGATACTGTAATGAACATAGAGCTGAAGCCTCATAAAATGTGGGAGGAGAATCAGGCGATCGGTGCGGAGAAAATTGATGCTTCTTACCTATTTAGTATCGGTTTTGGAAGTATCCTTATCTTTTATGCCCTACTCAAGGCTTTCTATCTTCCAGATAAACCAAGTTTGGATGTAATCAATCCGAATTACATAAATTTAATTTTGTTAGGAATGGCTTTGGTCTTTCATGGTAATTTTAGAAAATTCTTGCATGCTTGTGAGGAAGCGATTAAAGACACGACCGGTATTCTCATACAGTTTCCTCTTTATTTTGGAATTATGGGAATTATGAAAAGTTCAGGACTTGTGGCCCTAACTTCAGAGTACTTTGCAAATATTTCTTCAGGCTCTAGTTTTCCAGTTCTCACATTTTTTAGTGCAGGATTGATCAATATTTTCGTGCCAAGTGGTGGAGGTCAATGGGCTGTTCAAGGTCCTATTTTAATTGAAACATGCCAGAATTTAGGTATTGGTCTAGAGAAATCAATTATGGCTCTTTCTTATGGCGATCAACTTACCAATATGCTCCAGCCTTTCTGGGCGCTCCCTCTACTAGGAATAACCCGCTTAAAAGCCAAGCAAATAATGCCTTACACCTTGGTACTCTTTCTGATTGGAGGAACAATCTTTCTTCTAAACCTGTTAATCTTTTAGCTCGCTGGAGGTGTAATATTCTCCCCAGATTTTGTATCTATGGCATCTCGAATTCCGTTACCCACCAGCATAAATGCCAATACCATAATTACAATGCAAATTCCAGGTAAAATCGGTAAATAGGCTAAATCTGGATTGTCAATAAAACTTTTGTAATCTGAAATCATTTTCCCCCATGATGCTTGAGGTGCTTGAGTTCCCAGATCTAAATACGACAATCCTGCCTCTATCAGTATTGCTGATGCAAAATTTGCAGCCGCAATTACAATCACAGGCCCCATAACATTTGGCAAGGCATGTCTAAATATTATCCGAAATGATTTATACCCAAGAGCTCGACCTGCTTCAATAAATTCTTTTTCTCTGATGGTTAAAACCTGTCCTCTCACAATCCTAGCTACCTCAACCCACATAGTGAGTCCAACTGCAATATAAACACTGGAATACCCTTTACCAAATGCCATCGAAAATGCAATTACAAACAACAAGGTAGGGATCGACCATACTACATTGATGAGCCACATAATACCATCATCAACAGTACCTCTAAAGAAACCTGCAGCGGCACCTAAAGTAACTCCTACTAGCAATGAAATAAAAACAGAAATACAGCCAACAAGTAAAGAGATAATTGTTCCCGACATCAGCCTAGACAAAACATCACGCCCTACTGCGTCTGTACCCAACCAGAATGTATCCTCATGAATATATCCTCCTTCGATCTTCGACTGCAGTTCTGCAATGTTCTCTGTTTTTTCTTCACCTTCAAGAGTTGTGAATTTAACTGCATCTCCCACTACTTCGGGTTTGATAGAAGGATCTAATTTATAAACAACATCTGCTAAAGACCTTTTATTATTTGAAGATTCATACTTTTTAAAAGTAATATAACCCGCTTCGTCAAAATTGTACCATTCAATTGGAATTAAGTCTTCTTCCAATTTCTTTCCACCAAAAAACATTCTAGTATACCATGCTGGTTGTTCCACTTCAGCATTTACTTGTACATGTAAAATGTAACAACTAAAACCTGGACTTTTCCTCGCAATAGATTTGATTTGGTTGTTCGCAAATTCTGTATCATCTGGTCTAATTAATGATCCTAAAACAGAAATAATAACAGACAAAACAATAATAGACAAACCAAACATAGCAATTGGATTTCTCCTGAATTTTCTCCAAGCTACCTTCGATAAACTTCTTGATAATTCTGTATTTGCAGGTTTTCTTTTAAAGATCACGTCCTTTCCAAGTGTTTTTAAATCCAATTCTAATAACCACCGAAAGATAGTAAAAAGGGTATAAGAATTCTAATAAGGGAAGTAAATATAATAATCTTAGATTTTTGTTTGAATCCAGCACGGGAATGATTAACCAAGCATCAATAAACATCTTAAGTAACAGAAACAATAAAGGCCAGAAATCATTTGAATGCAACCAATTGAAAATTAATATATAAGGCGTCATACTAAACAATATCCAAATGAAGGATGCCCCAATTTCAGCCAAACCTCCTTTTTGAAATGATTTCTTGATCCATCGAGATCTTTGACTAATAAGCTCTTTTAGGTTTAATGGCGCATCAGTTAAAATGGTCAAGTCCGGGTCAAAACAATAGACGATTCGTCCATCATTTTTCTTGGCTTCTTTTAAAAGAAAATAATCGTCTCCAGATAAAATACTGATTTCCAATCCCTTTGAGAATTTTTCAAAAGACTCTCTTTTTACTAGCAAATTGGCTCCATTTCCAAGACTTCCTCGCAGTCCAAAAGTTAAAGCTTGCAGTTGAGCAAAATCCAGTCGAATTAGTTGATTCAATAAGATACTTTTATTTTTAATCCAAACTGGAAGAACAATAATATCCCCCTCTAGTGTATGATTGGTATCAAATAATTTTTCATAAGTTTTGGGAAACACACAGTCGGCATCTGTAAAAAGAACGTACTCAGATGACACTAAATTTACTCCTTCTTTTAATGCCTCTTTTTTACCTGTTTTGTCTTTTAACACATGTACTTCTTGATCGTGTCGTTTCAAAATTTCTACCGTATTATCAGAAGAGGAGTCATCCACGAATAAGAGTCTCTGCGGTGAATACTTCAATTCTCTTAAACTATTTACAAGATTAAGTACATTATCCTTTTCATTTCGAACCGGAACAATGACTGCTATGGATCTTTTTGTATTTGAATATTGAATCTTACGTGATCTGAGTTGTCGTAAACCAATAATGGCGATACATGTGCAATAAAATGAAAAACAAACTAGCCAAAATAGAAACATATTATCCCCTTTTTTTGACCATGAAAAGAAAAGACCCTAACAAAGAAGGAAGAGCAATATTAATCAGCCAAATAAATAGAATGGCATTGAGAACGAAAGAAGTGGAATAACCCAATGTAGCCATAACGAATAGCGCAACTGGACCACGAACCATCATCTTTCCAAATACCAGACTTGGAATCATAGTAGTTAGAAAAAAGATCATTTGGATTCCCAATAATACCGGTATAAAATCAAAATTTGGAGAGTAACTAAGCACAATCAAATATTGTATGGTATAAACTAGATGCCTTAAGGCTGCATAAAACAAAACCTTATGTTTACTTTGAAAAGCATAAAGTCCATGAATCACCTCCGATACCTCAGCACTAAACACTTTTGCTATCCATTTAAATTGTAGTTTTTCTGGATGCAAAAAGAGAAAGGTCATAACCATACTGAACAGAAAAGGCAATATTGCAAGAGACACATGCATGCTTGAATAATAATTTTCAAACGTCCAGAAAAAACACAACGAACCGAATAGAAAAGTAGTCAACATCTGACTAAAATTCCCATAGAAGGCATACAATGTACCTTTTATTCTATTTTCAGGCTTTAGATATAATATTTTACCAATAAAATTCCCCATTCTGTTAGGTGTAAGTAATCCAAAGGATAAACCCGCAAGTGTTGATTTAATTGCATTGGATACCCTTATTTCCTCCACTTCCCGTATAAGATATTTCCATTTTAATGCCTCAATGAACCAGTTTAATAGCATCAAAATTGTGAAAATTGTGAAATCAAAAGGTGTTAAAAAATAGGAAAATTCAAATCCATCTAGAACTACCTTTTCATAAATATAAATCCCACACACTGCAAAAAAGAGTACTTTGAGAAGATGAATGGCAATATTTTGAGTAGTTTTAGACAAGTACTATATAGACTGAACTATGCAAGATAAGATAATTCT
>JAWKMJ010000045.1:0-16688 GCA_041392305.1 Crocinitomicaceae bacterium | reverse complement strand
TTAATATGAATGAGTAAAGCAATTCCAATAATAAAAACGGACGTGATGCCAACTAAAACAAAAGGATTCACTCCAATAATCAATTCAAATAACATAAGCGTCTTCTCTTTTTCTCTGAAAATACTCTTTTTGTAGTAGAATTAGTGCGTAAAACTATTCAATTATAATTTATTCTGACATCAAAATCATCTTGCTTAAATTAAATTTCTCCACATAATTTAATATTCCTACTGAATACCAGCTGTTTTTCATATTTTTGGTTCAAACTGAATTGAAAATGAAAAAGATAGTATTGATCCTATTACTTTCCTTATTCGATAATGCTGGAATTTCTGCAGCTGTGAAGCTTAAGGGAAAAATCGGCGGAAAATATGGAATTGAAATGGAGTTGGAGGCAAGCAAGGATGCAAAAAATCCAATTCAGGGTAAATACCATTATGATGGGAAAACGACTGATCTCACATTGAAAGGAGTGATGTATGGCGATTATGTTGTGTATCTAGAAGAATACAACTCCGAAGGAAAAAACACCGGATCTTTTTACCTTTCTTATGAAGAGAAAAAGTGGTCAGGAAAATGGACAGGAACCGAAAAATACTTTGATGTCGAATTGACCGTACAATCTGGAGATATGAGTCAGTTTAAGGAATTTGACATGGCTGAATTACAAAAAAAATGTAGTTCCTCATTAACTGGAAGCTATGCTTACGATTATTATTTTCTAAATGATATGTGGCTTCAAGAAACCGGTAATATGGAAGTTGGTTTCAACGGAGGAGTTGTATCTGTAAAAGAAGTTCATAAAGACACTCTAGAAATTCGTTTTGAATTGCTTTGTGGACCGACTTATCACATCGCCTACTTTGATGGGGACGCCGTAAAAACAGGAAAGAATCAATACGAATTCAACACCGCTCTTTACGAAGGAGAGGAAGCTTGTCATTTGGTTTTCACTTTCACAGAGAAAAAAGTAACGATCTCTCAAAAGTCTTCAAGCATGGATTGTGAATTTGGAGCCAGGGCCTATGCCGATGGAGATTTCACTAAAATCAGTGATAAAATATCGACCAAAGAAACCGTGGGAATTGAGGATGTTTTGAAGTTGAAGTGATTTGTTGACTTATTGATTTAGGATTGTATGACTTAGTGACCTTTTGTTTTTTGACTAGATTGATTTTATAAATTTAGATATTCAACCGATGAATAACCCCAAATCACCCCCTTTTGAAATCGGCTTGTGTATGGCCGGTGCTGTTTCTGCTGGTGCCTATACAGCAGGAGTTATGGACTATTTACTGGAAGCTCTTGAGGAATGGGAAAAACGTAAAATACTGGACCCCAAAAACACACCAATGCATGAAGTTGTGATTCCTGTCATGGGTGGTGCTTCTGCTGGCGGGATGACTTGCATTATTACTGCTAATGCGATTCAGAATGAAATAGTCCCAATCAGAAACGTAGAAGATATTCCAACGAATAGCCCGAAAAACAAGCTCTTTAACGCTTGGGTGAATTTGACGAATGAGGATATGTTTCCGGAGCTTTTAAAAAACGATGATTTAAAAGATGGAGTTGTTGAATCTCTTTTTAATGCCCATTTTATTGATGAAATTGCCCAGAAAACATTGCAACCTAATTCAAATCTGTCGCCAGCAAATAGAAAATACTTCGCTGAAGATTTGAAAGTTTTTACCACCTTAACCAACCTCAACGGTATCCAGTTCAAACAGGAATTCATGTCTGATTCCGACCAATCCAGTTACCATATTTCCAAACATTCTGATTTTGCTTGTTTTCAAATCAATGCTCAGCAGTATGAAGGTAAAGGCTGGATTCCTCTTAATTTCAGTAATCCAGATGAGCGTCAACTGGCAATGGATGCGGCAATGGCGACTGGAGCATTTCCTATTGGTTTAAAAGCTCGTAAAGTAATACGACCTACTCAATATGTCAAAGACTGCATTTTTCATGATGATGTAGACATGAAGGTGGAAGATGAATATTTTGAAACGCTGAATATTGATGGAGGAACTATAAATAATGAGCCCTATGAAAAGGTTCAAAAAGTGCTTGCTCAGAACAAACCACTTGAAAAATCCTATTCCAAGGCTACTTCCACGGTGTTGATGATTGATCCATTTCCAAGTGAAGAACCCATCGAAAAGAAATTCGGAGATCAAATAGGCAATGTAATCTCAGGAACCATAGGTGCCATGCTGAATCACTTAAGATTTGAGCCCAAAAGTATCAGTGACAGTAATGATCCTGATGATGCCAGCGTCTACTTAGTTGCCCCAGTTCGTTATGAGAAAAAAGCCGATGGCAGCACAAAAAAAATAGAAGGGAAAGAAGCCATTGCCTGTGGCTTTTTAAGTGGATTTGGCGGCTTCATTCATCGTGATTTCAGATTGCACGATTACTTTCTGGGAAGAGCTAATTGTGAGCGGTTTTTGAGACAATACTTTACGATTCCTATTGAGGCAGAGAACCCGATCATCAATAAGGGTTATGAGCATTTGCCTACGGATGCCTTCGTGGTTACGAACAACAGCAGTGGAAGAAAAGAATACCCTATTATTCCTTTGTTTGATGAGCAAGACGATCTTTATTTGCCTGATTTCGATGGTCAGGACTGGCCTCAAAAGAATTTAAGTGAAATCCATCGTTTTAGACGACCTTTAAAAAAGCGATTTGGGAAGATTATTATGAATATTATGAAGTTAAAATGGTATGTCAAGGGATTGCTTTGGATAGGCAATCATTTGGTATTGAAAAAGATGGCTTCAAAAAAATTCATCGAAATCATGGAAAAAGAAATGAAAGACTGGGACTTGATTCGAAAGTAATTTTTGGCATAAATTCTGCTCTTTTACCCATATGAAACTATGGGTGATACTATTTCTTTTTATTAGTGGCTTGAGTTGGTCTCAGGATCAACCCACAATTTACCTTTACGCCAATGGTGATACATCTGTGATCGTTTATCCCTGGAAAGAACATCGTCGTGCAATAGTCCTCTATGATCTAAAGGGCAAGCAAACATTTGAATTGGAAGATGTTCGATTGAGTTATACGGTCTGGAATAAATTAAGCTTTCATCCCAACGGCGCAGTTAAAAAAATAGAGCAGCACAGCAATCCTGGTGCTAGTTTGTACAGTTATAAATCCACCATGACTTTCGATACCCTCAACAATCCATTGACAAAAAGAGACGAAAAATTTCCATCTGATCTTCAGGATCTGGAAAAGTCGAATACCTGGTTTTGGAATTCGAAACAGAAGAACTGGGTGCCACAAGAAACGATGGAATGTCAGCCTGTAAAACCCTAATTATTTCAGTTTAAACAGATTTTCCTTTTTATCGAAAATGATTTCTCTTGTGAATAATGCTTTTTCAATTCTTTCATAGAGATCGGAAGAAATGATCTCATCTTCTACCACATAATCACAGAACAAAACTTTGGCAATGGAAACGGTCCCATGTTGAGGAATTTGAACTTGGATTTCCGCGTAATTATTGACATCCCCATAATTCTTCAAAAGTATATCTTGAGTAATAAAATCTTTCAGTTCCATTTTGGGAAAGTGAGTCGATGTTACATTTTTCCACTTTCCATTCTCAACAAGGTAAACAAAGGTTTTAGGCTCTTCGCAACAACAATGTTCACAGGCCTGGTTTCGAATTAGAATGAAAGACTGACCTTCACTTCCTCTAAAGACAGCCGCTTGAAAAAAATCATGTTCTTCTTCATTCCGCTTGAATCCAATAAACCCGTTTTTAATATCTAGAGTTTTGATGGCGTGATTTGCAATCCCATTTTCAGAGGTGTCGCGCCAGTTACAAAGCTGAAAAACTGAATCTGGAATTTGCTGAAAATAGTCTTCAATGGATTGACCAAAAGTAAACTGAGCTCCCAAAAAAAGTACAAGAATCCACTTCATCATTTAAATATTTTAATCCCTAATTGCAATTCGAGATGTAAAGTGAGCATATCACCCATGTTATCAAATAATTTGAACTGATCAATTTGATGGTATTTTGCAAGTTCACTTCCTAATTGAGTAATATTTTCAGGAGTAGAAATTTTATCCTTTCGCATGGTTTTAAGCAGACTCCTGGTTCTTCTTCTAGCAGAAACATACCGCTTTCTCATGGCCACTCTTTCTTCTTTCATGTATTGCTGTGCGATTTCAGGTGAAAGCAATTCCGTGGCCAAATCTACAAGAGATTTATTGTCTTTAAAATATTGTGGTAGATAAATGGTTCTTTTTCCTTCAAAGGACTGCTGATCAAAGTCGATGGCTCGAAGTCGGTATTGCACATTATCAAAATCCTGAGTTATTTCAACCACAAAATTATAGGCCCTCATGTCGCCAAGCAATCGGCTATAGCATCTTTCATTGAACTTAACAAATTCTTTAGCAAACCGTAATCGATTCGCAATTTTTACATTTTCATTCTTCAGGATAAATTCATCACATGGAATCCCGACAATGTGTTCTTCCACCAAAGTATCCGCACTTGTAAGAAAAGAAATTTTATCTGGAGAAAAAATCTCTTCCAATTCTAAACCATATATTCTGGATGCATCTATACGTTTGATATAAAAATAATCGTGATTGTCGTTGATGTCATTCTTTACTTTAATTCTGAAGGGCTTGGAATTCCCAAAAGAACAAAACTCAATCGCCACAATGGTCAAATAGGGAATTCGCGTTCCATCTGCCACTAATAACTCATAGATTTTAGTGAGTTCTTCCTGTAGCATTTCCAAATCTGTTGGACGGTAAATCGCTGAATACCAAAGTGTAGGATTTCCAGCTTGATCCAAAACAGGAGCAAGGTCTTGATAGTGCGTAAGATCTTGATAACTAATAGGTAAATCACTCCATCTAGAGTAATTCTCCAAATGACTTTTTAGTCCGGATTTTACTTTAAAAAAGGGTTTTTTGTATTCTATGTGGTTGTATTCCATTCCATCTAGTTCCACGCATAAATATACGCATTTAAACTAGTTGCAATGGTGAGCCAAATTACGTAGGGATAGACTAAAGCCGTGGCCCATTTCATTTTTTGCTGGTAATTCAAGATAAAGTAAATCATGAGCGCCCATAGACATACAATTTCCACTAAACCAAACAACACCCAATGCTGATCAAAGAATATTGGATTCCAGGCTACATTCAAAATCCAGTGAATAATATAGAGTAGAAGCAAATTTTTTCTCGATGTTACATTATGCCATGCAATTCCCATAAAGACACCAAAACAGACCATGATGAAAGTCCAGGCTGCTCCAAACACCCATCCAGGTGGAGTCCAAGGCGCCTTATTCAAGCTTTGATACCATTCAGCCGGTACACCATCGCCCATCAAATAGGCTCCGATAGCCAAAGCGATGAAATTAGAAAGGATAAAAATGATGCTTGTCCAGAGTTTCATGGATTGATTCGTTTATTGGAAAAACCATCAGAATACCGAAATGTTCAAATCAACCTAATTAAGAATGATATTATTTGAATTTATAAAACGATCGTAATTGCCTTTTTTATTTATTCCAAAACCTAAAATACCAAACCCGGAAACGATAGGTCCATATAATAAAACCCATCCACCCGTAGTTCCAAACAAGTCAAAATAAGTTCCAAGAGAAAATAACACCCCAATTCCAATCAATCCCAATCCAGCAATTATAGAAGCGTAGCCAATTTGTTTATCCGATTTCAATGCATCGAACCTAGATTTTTTCTCATCTACATAGTTGATGATCAATGCTAACTCTTCTTCATCTAATCTTTTAAGATCTTCTCTGATGGTATTACGCATTTTGGAAAAGTCCCAATCATTATTTATTGCAAGATTCGTGTATTTGTTGATGGCTTCGTTACGGTTGTACATAGCTACAAATATATTTTATTCTGGAATTTTTGAGCCTATCTCTTTTATTTCTCCATTTTCATGGTACTTGATATAATTTCCAACTGGCTTTCCTATTTCAAAAGTAGCTTCCATTTTTAAATTCCCGTTTGGATAGTAGAATTTCCATAGACCTGTTTTGCGACTATTTTTATATCTTCCTTCTTCAATTTTATTACATGGAAGGTATTTTTTTTTCGGGTACTGATAACCAAAAATGATCCAATAGCCCTGTTTTTTTAAGTGATGGCATGATTCAACTGCTGAGGGTTTATCATCTACACCTGAACTGTAGCAACGTGGTTGATTTAATGTATCACATTCCTTAAAAACGTTTTTTATTGAATCCAGACAAGAAGTAGAATATTCAGGTGAATGTGAGTCATCTGGAACGTATTTATCATATTCTACTGTATTGCAGTCAATAATACTGCTTCCCATCTTGACATATTTCCCAGTTGCTTTTCCATTAACAAACTTTGAGGATATTCTTAGTCTGCCATCGGAGAAATAAAAATACCAATCTCCTGTCCTCTTATCATTCTTATAATTTCCTTGAGCCATAATAGAAGAATCTGGCCATTTTTTTTCAGGACTCATAAAACCATATTCAATCCAATAACCTTGTTTTAAACCCTTTTCATCCACCTGATTAATAGTGTCGTTTTGGGAAAACAATAAAGAATTAAGAAGAAGAAATACTATGGAAAGGTTGGTCTTCATTGACTTAAGATACAAAAAAAGGAGGGAAAATCAATGAGTAGAAGACACATTCAAAAAGAACTAATCAACTAAATAACAAAAAAACGAAACAACTAATCAAGGTTCCCTTTTCACCTCAACACCTAACCAGGTTTCAAGTGTTTCAATGATTTCTTTTTTCACTTTTCGGTCAAAGTGGCGAATTCTTGTGGCGTGATGCCCTTTCTCATTTACGTATAATTTGAGTCCTCTGGCTTTTGCTTTATCCGTAAGTTTTACACCTGTTGCTCCCCAAGTATCCAGTCCGCCATTAATAAACATGATCTTGGTTGCCTTCTCCTGAATAAACTGATTGAGTTTTCTCATCGGCTCTGGGTCAAATGCCTTTTCGTGGCCTTGAGGAAAGGCAAAATCGAAAGTGTAGGTTGTTTTTTGAGAAAGGTAATCTTTGAAGGCGTCAACTTCGTAACCGTAAATGCCTTCCTGAGTGAGGGCAGCCCAGAAATAAGGTCGGAGTTCTTCTACTCCATGCTTTTCAAAAAAGGATACACCCGTAACATCTAAAACATGCGAAAGCAGCTCCGCAGCACTTGCTTTTTCATCCGGGATTTCAGAAAATTTGGTAAATCCCCACTGCCAAAAAGCAAAGGAATATTCTAATACATAATATTCAAACGCCATTTCCAATGAAAAATCCCATTCCAATTTATTTTCTCTTGCCCAAAGCTTCATGATGGGAAGAATTTCTTTTTTTGCTTTCAGGCATCTCAACTGAAAATCTTTAATCTGATCTCTCTGTTTTTTTGTGCCTACTGATTTCAGAAACTTATAAATTCTGGGATCTTCTCTTGAAAAATTTAAAGGAGCAACATAACAAACTGAAACATCCACATCATTCGGATAAAAAGAACGATGAATCATGGTGGTTTGACCTCCTTTGGATATCCCGGTGGCAATGAATTTACATTTTGGGTAAACTTTTTCTTTAATCGATTGAATGATTTGATGATGATCGAAAGCCGCGTTTTCTATCGTTAGCTTTTCCCAGGGGATCTCTCCATTTTCAGGCAAAGCATTTTCGAAAAAACGGTGTTCGATTGCTATTTGATTGCATTGGAACATGGTAGGCAATTCTCCGGATTCGGCAGAATGGATGGAGTATCCTTCTAACTCAAAAACTACCGGGGAATCAAAATCAATATGTCCGATAACAACTCTTTGAAGAAATTTACTTGATTCTGGGTCGTTTGGATCTATTGCTTGTTCAAAATAGAATTCGTAGGCTTCAGTAAAATGGTCTGTCACATCTATTTTTTTGACCTTGCTAATTTGAGGAATTTGCTTTAACCTTTCCAAAAGTTCAGAAGAATCTTCTTTAGAAAAGGCTCCGAAAGCTATTCCAAAAACAAAGATCAAACTAAGAAATACTCTACTCATTTTACTGTACGCTTTTTTAGAAAAACTCTCTCCTATCTTTTTATATTGCCTTCTACTTTGTTTCCTTCTTCATCCCAAAATTCACTTTCTTCCTTCACCGGCTTTCCATTCACCACTGGAACTCGCAATTTCATTTGTCCATTTTCGTGGTAGGTAATATATTCTCCATTCAATTCACCATTAACGAATTTGGCTTTACTTTGAAGTTCTCCGTTTTCATAAAAAACAATTTGTTCTCCATGCTTTAAATTGTCTTTGTAGGTCAAGGTCGACTGCACCTTTCCATTATCGTAATACGCGGTGGTAAGACCATTCAATTTGCCCTCCTTCCACAATGCATCTACTTTTAGATTGCCGCTTTCATAATAAGACCGCGCCGCTCCTTCTTGCTGACTTTTCTCAAAATAACCAATTCGATGCAACATGCCACTTGGATAACATTGTTTGATAAAGCCGGTATAATTTTCTGGAAATTCTTCCCCTTCGGCTAATTGACGTCCTTCAATCTTGTCGCAATTTTGTGCTTTTTCTAATTTGGAAATCTCAAATTTATCTTCATTCTTATTTTCCTTTTCTCCCCCTTGTTCATTACTTCCACCACAACTCATAAGGAAAAAAGTCAATACAATAACAGTTGCTTTCATCTTGAAATTTTACTAATCTATTAAACCACTGGAATGGAGTAGCTTATTTTTTGTTAAAACAAATATATTGTTTTATTAGTCAACTAATTATAATCAGTCTAAATTAATCCTAATGTGATATACCTCACTTTTCTTGCCCTTTCTTCCCTGTAAATTGCATGTGTTAACTACTACAAAAACACATACTATGAAGAAAATTTATGTATCATTACTTACACTTTCCGTTTCACTAGGACTTTATGCACAGACACCAGAAGATTTCGGAATAGAAATTGAACCCTTAACGATTTCAGGAGCACCAGGTGTTCATTCGTATTCTTATGGGTTAACCAACGACGACAAATGGGTAATCATTGGGGGTCGAGTAGATGGATTGCACCAAAGACAACCTTTTGCCTCATTTTTGGCTCAGGATAACAACAAAATGGTTTATGTCGTTGATCCGATTGCAGAACAAGTTTGGTCAAGTGATTTAAGCGTTTTGTCTACTCCATTATTCGAACAGTTGCAATCTACCAATCAAAATTTTCAGCAAAGAGACAGCATGCTTTACATTATTGGAGGGTATGGATTTAGTCCGACAGTAAACGACCACATGACCTATCCAAACTTAACTGCGGTATCTCTAAATGAATTAGCCGATGCTGTGATCAATCAGACCTCGATTGTTCCTTATTTCAGACAAATTGTAGACACCAATTTAAAAGTAACAGGAGGACAATTAAGTTTGCTTGACGGCACTTTTTATTTAGTGGGAGGTCAGCTATTTGATGGAGCATACAATCCGATGGGACCAGATCACGGACCTGGATTTGTTCAGAAATATGCCAATGCGATTCGAACTTTTCAGATTAACGATGATGGAACAGAACTTGTCGGTTACAAATTACCAGACACAAGTAGACACGATCAATCTGCACCGTCGAGATTACAATATGACCATGCAAGTTTTTCCTGATGGTACAAGAGGTTACACAGCTTGGTCAGGAGTATTTGACTACAATGATGCGCCTTATTTGAACTGTGTTGACATTACTCCTACGGGATATACTGTAAATAATAATTTTAATCAGTATTTGAGTCAATACCACAGTGCGAAAATGCCAGTTTGGGATGTCAATGCAAACGCCATGCATACTTTCTTTTTTGGGGGAATGAGTCAGTTTAAAATTGACAGTACAGGTGCTTTGGTAGAAGACACAGATGTTCCTTTCGTGAATACGATCTCCAAAATTACACGCTTTTCGGACGGTAGCATGACGGAGAATTATTTGGGATATGTTCAAATGCCCGCACTGGTAGGGGCAGGTTCTGAATTTGTTCCAGTTAGAAGTTATTACGACGAAGAAATGCTTTTGATCAATAATGTTCCAACAACTAAAACATTAGTTGGATATGTGTTTGGAGGTATTCATTCTTCTGATGAGAACATCTTTTTCGTGAATGATGGGAGTCAGAGCTGGGCAAGTAATGTCATCTTCAAAGTGTACATCAACAAAGGCATGGCAGATGTTACAGAGAATGAACTAAGTGATCACAGCATTCTCAATATGAAGATTTATCCAAACCCTGTAGATAATCAATTGAATTTGAAATTTCACGGAACCAAGCAAGGAGATTATGAAATCGGCATAGTAGACATGAATGGCAAAGTTGTAAAAACAAAAACCTTTTCGGTGAGTGCGCCTGGAACAAATGAAGCCAAGATGAATGTGTCTAAATTAAGTAAAGGAACTTATACGATCACCATAACCAATGGTGTTCATACAGATCATACAACATTTATCAAACAATAGATCTAGTTGCCAATGAGATTCATTTTCATTTTAGGTTGTTTGATTAGTGCTTTCCATGGCTTCTCTCAAAATCAGCTTCGGGACGACTTGGGTTATTTGGCCCAGGATGAGCTGGAGGGTAGGTCCATGGGAAGTAAAGGTGAAATCCTTGCCGCCAATTACATTGTCAAAAGATTTCGGGAAATTGGGCTGACAAAAGGCGGCACGGGTGACACCACCTATTTTGAATTTTTCACTAAAAAGACCAGACTTCACCCACACGACAATGCATTTCAAGGGCCCGTTTTATCAGGAAGAAACATCATTGGAATTTTAGATAAGGGCTTCGAAGAAACCATTATTATCGGTGCACATTATGATCATCTAGGATGGGGAGATGAAGGTAGTTTGCATACAGGTGAAAAAGCCATTCACAATGGTGCGGATGACAATGCAAGTGGTGTTGCCGCTCTTCTATTTATAGCAGAAAGTCTGAAAGAAATTCCACTTCAAACAAATGTGATTTTTATAGCATTTACTGGGGAAGAAAAGGGATTATTAGGATCTGCACATTATGTTAAAAATCATGGTTTTGATTTGAAAACTGCGAGATATATGTTAAACATGGACATGGTGGGACGATTAAATGAAAAAAATCAATTAGCTGTGAATGGGGTGGGTACTTCACCCTCTTTTGTTCCTGTATTAAAGAAAATGAATCAGAATATATTCCATTTAATATTGGATTCTACAGGTATGGGACCTAGTGATCATACTTCGTTTTATCTAGACAGCATTCCCGTTTTACATTTTTTCACTGGCCAACATGAGCAATACCACAAACCAGAAGATGATGTAGCACTGATCAATTTTGAAGGGCTTGAACTGGTAAGCAAGTACATTGTTTCGATTATTCAAGAACTTGATAAAGAAAGAGAAATAGCCTATGTTAAAACTAGAGATCCAGAGCAAAAACGCTTTTCATTCAAGGTAAC
Source organism: Crocinitomicaceae bacterium (assembly GCA_041392305.1). Classification (GTDB taxonomy): domain Bacteria; phylum Bacteroidota; class Bacteroidia; order Flavobacteriales_D; family Crocinitomicaceae; genus JAGQYP01. The sequence goes on along the minus strand of JAWKMJ010000045.1, from coordinate 5,218 downwards.
TTTAGGCGTAATTCCAGATTATTTATTTGAAGGAGAAGGAATGAAAATAGCCGGAGTAAAAGCGGACAAACCTGCTGAAAAAGCCGGCCTTCAGAAAGACGATATTATACTGAAAATGGGAGACACAAAAATTCATTCCATCCGAGAATATATGGAAGTATTGAAGACCCTTGATAAAGGTGATGAAGTAGAAATTGAAGTGCTCCGAGGTAAGAATACATCCTCTTTTTTGATCGTCTTTTAATACTTTATATGCGAATTCCGATCACGCCCTGAGGTCAAAATTTCTTTTTCTTTGGTTCTCACTTATATCCATTTGACTCAGGATAAACTTTGCGTATCACCTTTGATCCAACTAAACTCTAACTCCTATGACGCAAACATCATCGATCTGTTCATTATCTGCTCTCCAATTTTCAAAAAATTCATCTAACCTTTTTCCTTGTTCTTCCATTGAAAGATAGCTGATGGACAATAATAAATCTTTAAAGTTTTTAGACTTCAATTTTTTCCCCTTATTACCTCCAAACTGATCTGCATATCCATCTGTAAACAGATAAAATGTATCCCCTGTATGCAATTCTATTTCATGAGTTTGAAAGGAAACGGGATTGTCAAATTTTCCAATAGGTTGTTTATTTGCCTTTATTTCCTCGAGTTCAGAAGCATCTTTTCTTATGATCCAAAGGGGGTTGTGAGCACCTGAATATTTGAGTTTGGAATAAGAGTCAGGAGCAAGAGTTCTTTTTCCCTCTTGCTTTGGTTCAATACTCACAACTGCCACATCCATCCCATCTTTTACATCTTCTTGAGATTTTTCAAATTCTTTTACAACTAATTCTCTAGTTTTATCTAGAATTTTCCCTGGTTCTTTTAACCCAAATTCTCTAACTGACCGATTTAACTCACTATTGCAAACAACTGAAACCATAGCTCCCGGCACTCCATGTCCTGTGCAATCACAAACCGCAATTAAAACTAAATCTTGCTCTTGCTCCATACTCTTGCTCAAAACCTCCATCCAGTAAAAATCTCCTGCCACAATACTCTTCGGTTTATAAAGAACAAATGAATTTGGAAACTTCTCCTTAAATACCTCATCAGAAGGAAGAATAGCCGATTGAATTCTTTGCGCATAATTGATAGAATCCATGATCTCGTTATTTTTTTCTTCTAGTTCGTCAAATGCCTCATCAACTTTAAGTTTTTGCTCTTGAATAATCCCTTTTTGCTTCTTGGTAATTCTGAATCTATTAAAAATGAATAAACCAAATATCAGGGCTAAAACTATGACACCGTAGAGAAAATAAGATCTTTGCTTTTGCTGTTCATTTTCAGCCTTTTCCAAAGCGAGTTCTGCATCTTTCACTTTTTGTGCTTCAGCGTTTTTGATAGAATCTGCGGATGCTTGTTTTTCATATTTATGCTTGTATTCTTGACGAAACAATTCTCTTTGATTTTCCTCAGATTCTAAAGTATCTTGTCTGCCTGTATTTTTCATGCATCAATAAAGCCTTCATATAATTTCCTTGGGCCTTATAGGCAATCCCACAAAGATTTAGACGTCCATCACTTCTTGTCTCGCTCCAATTTGCTCCGAAATGATCATCGCTCTTTCTCCTGCTTTGATAGCTTTATCATAAGCGCCCATGGCTGTGTAAATACTAGATAGATTAGCAAGAGAGCTGGCAACTCCCTTTTTGATATTTTATTTCTTCTCTTAGCGCTAGACCTTCTAAACAGTATTTCAATGCCTCCGGTAAACGCCCCATTTGAAGATAGGCATCTCCAATATTGTTAAGTCCACTTGAAATCGCTTTTTTATTCCCTGACTCTCTTTTCAGTGCTAAGCTTTCTTCAAAAAACTGAATGGCTTTTTCTATCTCTCCTTTGTCCACGTGAATGATTCCTATATTATTCAAAGAGCTTGCTATTCCTTTTTTGTAGTTGATTTCTCTTTTGATTTTTAAACTTCTTTCATAGAAATCCAATGCAATATCCAGTTCTCCTTGATTTCTATATAAGGTTCCAATATTATTTAGGGTGTTTCCTATCCCTTTTTTGTCTCCGAGTTCTTCTTTTATAGCCAGACTTTCAGTTAAATACTTCACAGCAAGTTGATAATCCCCCTGATACTTATAAAGATTCCCTATGTTGTTGAGTCCACCAGCCACTCCAACTTTGTCTCCTAATTTCTCTTTGATGTTCATGGATAGTGTGTGGTAATAGAGCGCTTTTTCAAAATTTCCTAAATCACTGTAAATGAATCCAAGATTGTTTGTGGCGATTCCCTGATGCTCTAAATATACATTCCGTTCTATTGCAGATGTTTGTGAAGACAAGTTCGACCGACATAGGCTATCAATTTTAAGATTGAGCTGATGATCAGTGGCGGGATCCGAACCTGAAATTAATATACTCCAACTGAGTAAAGCTTTAATTTTACTAGTATCATGGGCTGCATTATGAAAAACTTGATTTAAAGAATCAATTTTAAATTGATCCTGACCTGAAAGGAATAAAGGTAACAAAGCTATGAAAAGGAATAAATGTCTCATAGTCTTATTCCAATAACACAGACATCATCAATCTGCTCATTATCCGCTCGCCATTGCTCGAAAAACTCATCCAAACGCTGACCTTGTTCATCCATAGATAAATAACTCAATGAAGTAATCAGGTCTTTGAAATTTTTCGTCTTTAATTTCTTTCCTTTTTCACCGCCAAATTGGTCTGCAAAACCATCGGAAAAAAGATAAAAAGTATCTCCTTTTTGAAGTTCTATCTCATGCAATTCAAAAGGTTTGGCTTCTTTGAATTTTCCAATAGGTTGTTTGGTCGCTTTGATTTCTTCCAATTCTTCAGAATCTTTTCTAATAATCCAAAGTGGATTATGAGCACCCGAATATTTGAGTTTGGAGCTATTATTTATAGCTTGTGCACTTTTCCCCTCTTGTTGTTGCTCAATACTCACTACCGCCACATCCATTCCGTCTTGAACATCATCATCCGATTTTTCAAATTCTTCAACGACTAGCTCTCTCGATTTATCTAAAATTTCATTTGGTTTAATCAGACCATACTCTCTTACGGAGTGAGTCAAACCATAATTACATATAACTGAAACCATTGCCCCAGGCACACCATGACCTGTACAATCCGCCACAGCCACAAGAATTTTTCCATCTTTTTCATACATCCAGTAGAAATCTCCTGCAACGATGTCTTTGGGTTTATACAAGATGAAAGACTCTGGAAATTTAGCTTTGAATTGTGCCGTGGAGGGTAAAATGGCAGACTGAATTCTCTTAGCATAAGTAATAGAATCCATTATTTCAGTATTCTTCATCTCCAGTTCATCGAAAGCCATATCAACCTTCTCCTTTTGCTCTTCAATGATGAGTTTTTGATTTCTGGTTACCCTAAATCGATTAAAAATAAAGCCTGAAAAGACAATCATGAGGCTTAACCCTCCAAATAAGAAGTAAGACTTCATCGTTTGCTTTTCTTTTTCGGCTCTTTCTTTATCAATTTGAGCATCCTTTATTTTTTGTGCTTCAGAATTGCTAATGGAATCTGCCATCAATTGCTTCTCGTACTGAAATTTAAACTCCTGTCGGTACAACTCTTTTTTGTTGATTTCGGAATCCATGCTATCCCGAAAAAGCAAATACTTTTCGTGCATTCTCAAGGCATCTTCATAACGCCCTTTCATCTTATAAATCTTCCAAAGCGTTTTGGCTCCATTTCTAAGCTGCTCAATCATTCCCGCCTCTTCGGAAATTTCCATTGACTTCTTGGCATTTTCATAGGCTAATTCGGTCTGACCTAACTCCAAATAAATATTTGCTTTGTTGTTCATGACAATCGCCTCTCCCTCTTTGTCTTCATTTTCTTCAAATATTGGCAAACATCTATCATAATAGGACAAAGCTTTGTCATACTCTTTCAATCCTTGATAGACAAGGGCTATATTGTTGTAAGCGTTTGCGATTCCTTGCCTGTTATTTATGGACTCATTGATTTTCAGCGATTGTTCAAACAGATCCAAGGCTTTTCGAAGAATTTTCCATGTCGAGATAAGTCAGTCCCATATTTCCCGGTGCATTTAGCCGCTCGAAGTTATCTTTTGCTTCCCGACTAAGCTTGAGGCATTTTTCATAAAACTTTAATGCATCATCAAATTGAGCTTGTCCTTTATAAAGATTTCCAATATTATTCAAGCAATTGGCTACGCCTTGTGGTTCATTCAATTTCTCATGAATTTTCAGACTCTTCATGTAATAGTCGATCGCTTTGGGGTTATTCCCTTGATTCTCGTAGATCAAACCCATGTTGTTATAGGCACTTGCAATTCCTTCTTCTTTGCCCATTTCGCGGTATATGATCATGCTTTTTTCTGCGTATTCCAAAGCTTTTCCGTACTCCCCTTGTTCTTGGTAGATTAACCCAATATTATTCATCGTACTAGCTGCTCCACCTTTCATCCCAATTTCTAAAAAGAGCTTATTGCTTTTTTCATAAGTCTCAATGGCTTTAGAATAATCCCCTCTGAAATAATAAGCCACACCCTGAGTATTCAAAGCTTTAGCCATGAACTTTTTGTGACCCGTTTTATTAGCCATATCATATTCTAATTGAGCCAGGATGAATGCACTATCAGGATTTGTAAAAAGGTAATGATCCCAAGCTATGCGGCCCATAGCAATGATTCGAGTGGTATCGTTTTCTTTTGGATTATTCCATATTGCCCATAACGAATCTTCCTCGTTATTGCCCAACAAGAATAGAGGGCAAATTAGAAGTATGAACAACACTCGTCTCAAGTAACAGTTATTAGCTAGTAGAATCTAAATATATGAATATTTGCAGAAAAGTTAAGAAGAATAGGGCCTGGATATGGATTGACAGTCCCCAATCAGAAAAACATCAATAATTAATTCAATAAAACAAACGCTGCCCAAAAGTAAGGTTCATATTTCAATCGCATTTTATTTTGAGCAATTTCAAATGCTTTTTCAACAGATTGATTTTGTGTTAATTGAGAATAGAAAATCGACATAAATTCTTGTGTTTCCTTATCCGGAACTTTCCATAAACTCATGACAATCTTACCAGCTCCGGCCATTTTAAATGCCCTTTGCAAACCATACACTCCTTCAGTTCCAACGATATCCCCTAAACCGGTTTCACAGGCTGAAAGAACCACAAGTTTACT
>JAWKMJ010000044.1:0-17048 GCA_041392305.1 Crocinitomicaceae bacterium | reverse complement strand
CAATCGAAATACCCGAAAGCGTTTCCACCAAAGAAGCATTCTCGATAAAGTAGTTTTTTCCATTGTCAAATAAGCCCATCACTCCATAAGGCAAAGGCATGCCAGAACAGGATTCTAAATAGGAATCATCAATATTCTGCATATGCGTATGAGCCCAAGAATAGGCTTCCAAAATTCCCTCGGGTAGTGTATGTTGCGTGTAGTAAGAGCTAAAGTTGATTTGTCCAAAAAGGAACAAAGGAAGAAAGGCTAAAACAATAGCGAACTTTTTCATAGTGAGTGATTTGACTTTGCAAATTTAGGGATTTGAATGAACAATGAAGAATGAAAAATGAATAATTGGAGTGGAGTGGATTTTTTCTCCCTACATCACATTGGTTTCTTTGTGTGTTGCCGTGTTACAACTTTTGCGCAAAAAAAAAAAAACTCCCCGATTCAGGTGGTTACGTCTGAATCGAAGGGAGGTTTTGATTTGGTGGACAGGGGTTGAGTGGTATTGGAGCTTAAAAATAATTTCTCAGCTCGTGTAAATAGTTTAATAAATCAAATGGAGTAAGGTAGGACTCTATACTTAAATTAGAAACCTAAAGAGTTGTCTCAAAGGTAGTTGAAATCTATAAATGTACAAGTAAACAATTGTATTATTTTTTGTATGATGCAAGAATTTAGTTCTTAGAGCTTGCCAGTTGAGTCAATTATCTTCTATGGTTACTCTCCGCGTATCGCCGTGTAACAGGAAATCTCAATGATGTCTCAAACTTCTTAGTGAATCTTTGTGTTTTCTTTGTGTGGCTTTGTGGAATAGATTTTTTGGTTTGTTGTGGTTTAGAGTTTTACCTAAGGTTCGTTACTTTTTTTTCATTACTTCCCGTTGGTCAGTGAGATCGCTGCGCTAAGTTGCCAAAAAAAAGTAACCAACTAAGCGACAGCGATCTCTCGAACACCATTGAAAAATTTTAAATTGTGAGAAAAAAAGTCTAGGACCTTTCGACCTTTCGGCAAGCTCAGGAACCGAGGCAATTTTTGAAGTGACGTTTGGTCTAAGTTTATGGTTCAGAGTTTTCAAAACCGCGGTTGAAATTTTTCCCTTTTTCAGTCCGGATGGGTCTCCCAGCTAGCTATGCTTTTATCGATCGATACTTCTGTCGATAGGAAAAATTTCCCTGCCTATTGCTGACGAAAGCTCCGGGGAATGATTAAAACCTAATTGTTGACCAATGACAAGAGCAAAAGATAACACCATCTTCATTCTGTTGTAAATTTTCTATCGATAACAAATTTTCAATTAGCGATTGGTCTATTTTTTCAGTGTGAATTTCTAATTCATGAAAATGGTAATCTCGAATATCCATGGATGTTATCTGAACATTTTCTTTTCGTAACATTTCAATTGCTTTCACAATTGCAGTACAGGCTATTTTTTCAGCTGATATCTTTTCTTTCAATGCAATTCTATTTCTTTTATAAAATTAAGATTTTCCTCGAAATTTGAAATGTATATTTGCCACGCTCCACCTTGCCCATGTAAAGGATTTGCAAGTGTTCGTGATATAGCAACTTTTATTGGTCTAATAATTTTGTATTCTCCTAATTTTGATCTAAAACCAAATTGTGGATGAGGTGATACCTGCAAAGAATTCCAATATTTTTGTTTTATATAGTTAGCATTTTCAAGTGTTACTTGTACGGAATAAAATTCAGACTGGCCTGGTATTCCTCCTAATACAATTGTGTTTTCAGGAATATCAACAATTATCCAATCATCAACGCCTGGGTAGTTACCTGTTCCCTGCCATGATCGGACTTCATTTAATAATACATCATCTGTTGAAGGAGAAATAGTTATTCCAGTTTCATTTTTGAAAGAGTTTGTGATTTCAAGGGTATTGTCAAAAGAAGAATATGGAGTTCCATTGATTACATCCTCAAACCTTCTAATTCTTCCAGAATTTCGGGCACCTTTGTAACTATTGAAAATTCTTTGAAATTTAGAGATTGCAACTGCAGCTACCTCAGGTTCCCAGAGACTTTCTACATAATTTTTCATGTATTGAAATCCCAGATAGAAGGCCGATTCAGTTCCGTATCGTTGGACGTATTGATCGTATTCGTTGATGGAATGTAGCGGGACTGCCTCACCGGCTTGTTCGTGATTTCTTATGGTTGTGTATAGTACTCCACCTCCCGTTTGAATTTGTCGGCGCATAAGAAGATCCAACATGTCATATTCGTAGAGATCAAATACTCCGAGATATTTTAATATAGCGAGTACATTAGATCTATTGTGTAGCTTGTGATACATAATCGTATCAGGTTGACTTCGCATTCTGTCGATGTATGTGCGGATATCGTTTTTCGTGTGCCAGGCTATGTTTTCAGGTTGGGTTTCAATTTGATAATTTAGAAGGTCTTCCAAGTAATCCGCAATGTCTAAAATATGTTGGATCGAGTTGAAATCATAGTTGTGAATCTGATTGTAATCAAAAGAAGTAAGATCAAAACTATTAAGATTATAGCCTGGGGTTTCCTCAAGGAATTCCCAAAGATTGTGACTTGAAAACAACTTGGTGACAACTTCGTCTCCATTCGAGAATATTGGGAAGAAATACTGAAATCTCTCGATGCTATAAATTTCATTTTCCTCAAAAAACTGGGTGAGCTGATCCTCAAATACTCGATCTAAATAATAATCATAGAATTTACTTTGTTGTTCTATTTCAGTATAGAATCCTATGGCTATTCCATCACTTTCTTCGTTAATGTATTGGGCTAATTCAAAAAAATCATTGAGTTGAGAAGTGGGACATTTGTTCGCCAATAAATGGAAAATATCTGTTCCTTTTCCTTCGGGTAAATTGAATTGAGATAGATCTAAACATTCATTCCCAGTGCATTCGCTTAGTTGGATGTTATCTGGGAGTATGGGTTCTGTTAAAATCCAATTTCCCAAACTTGTAGCATTGAAATAATTCTGAGTTGTTGTCGGACTTTCAATAGACCCGTAATGCAAGCAATAACAGTTGAAATATTGCCCTTCAAATTTTTTCAGTCCAAAACTTGCGATGGAATCATTTGCAACTGTTCCAAGGAAATCCTTAAATCGATGCTCGTTGGCAAATTCCTGTTTTTCTTGAGTCCAATTGTTTTCCTGAGTAAATTGATAATCTGTTGTGTTAAAATATCCAGTACTAACCCAATTCCAATCTCCTGTCGAGGTCGTTATATATTTTAAATAATAAGCTTGGTAGTGTTCTGAACCGATTTTGAATTGAGTAACTCGACCATATTTTTCAAATAGAACTTCAGTAACTCCATTAATTTTGAGAATGGTTCCATCAATCAAGGGATAAGCCGTATTTGAATTTGCGGACCTCCAGATTTCCTGATTTTCAAAATAAGAAATGACATCCTCTTCCTGATACGCCCCATCCTCCTCATCATCCAACCAATTCAATACAATTGGTAACCGAAGTGCCTGCCACTGTTTCTTAGTAAGATGTGATTGTGTTGCATAATCCATTAAATTTTTCGTGCTGCCTTGAGTGATTTCTGGAAAAGAGTGTTCCAAACCACCAGCACCATGCCCTAGCTCATGTGCATAGGTTCGTTCATTTGCATTTGCAACGACAAACCCTATGGTGCGCCCACGCACCATGTAGCCTTGTGTTTGATTGTCGGAAAAACCAGGGGCTACAAAAATGTAATACATGCTTTTGGGTGCTTCAGGATGCGCCTCGAAGAATGCATTTCTTAGTGTCCGCATTTCTTCTGAATATTTGTGCATCAAGGTTGTATTTGGAGTTTCCAGAAGCTGGTCTTCTCCAAGGATAGTATTTGGAGGACTCCAGTCACTCCATTGGATTTCCCAACGGATATTTGCTTGAAAAAAGGTGTGCTCTATCTCTTCCCTGATAGCGTTTTGGTTGAGAATCTGGTCGGTTAAATTTACAATATGAAGGGCTTTTACTTTTTCAGGAAAAACCTCAATATTTAATTTGCCAATTTCCAGGTTGCTGTAAAAAGCATATATCGAAGTATTATTTTGGAGAGCAGAGAGTTGTATATGGAATTTATTATTGGCCAGGATATTACTTTCAAATACCTCTCCATCCAGCGTTTTGAAACTCACCTGATCTTGTTGGCAAGTATCGCAGATTAGCTGAGCAATTACCTGATCTGTTCCGTTTTTGGATATGGATTTGTAGGGAACAATGTACAATGACTGATCCTCTAGTCGAATCATTTCATAATTTTCTTTAGGAAAGTAGTGCTCTAAATAGCCATCAAAACCAAATGTTTGCTCATTTGCATTCTCGAATTGAATCTGAAAATTGGCAGATGCACTCAAATGATCATACGATATTGAATATGCATCTTCGGTAAGAATCCGACCATCTTTATAAACTGCATATTGGATCCCGTTTTCGTCAACGAAGACTATGGGCTCATTTTCGAAATTGAATTGAAGGGTGTCATCTTCAAGGTAGATGATGATTACGCTGTCTGCTACCTCTATGTCTTCAATTGTACCATCAATTTCTTTCACAGGAGCATCATTGATTTCATTTTCTTCAATCCAACTATCCAGACCCTTTGTGATAGCTAAAACTTCTCCTTGGCGAACTGTGTATTCCTGATCTACAAGAATATCTTCAAAACTGACTCGAAGTGTTAGGAGGATAAAGGGAACTTGAATTGTGCCCAAACCTCTGAAATGTCCGGGAGAGCCAGTAGTGTTGGCTTCTTTGATTTGCATTTCAAACTGGCCAATCTGCACACGATCATTTTTCCTAAGTTGATTGAGAGGAATGAAATTAGGGGGAATAGGTGGGAAGATGGTCGAATTACAGGCATACGTTGGTAGGGCGTCGGTTTGAAAGGTGGATACATTCGACCAATCAGAAAAGTAGTCTCCAATTTGACCGCGAACCCTGACTTCATAAGAGGTTTCGGGTTCCAGATTATTTAGTGCCAAGGTGTTGTCTTCAGTATTTATTGGGAACCAATGAGCACCTCCTATCCGCCGATATTCAACTTCATACTGATCTAGGTTGGGGTCAAAATTCCACCAGGCACTACCTCTTCTGGGAGAAACTCCCTGTGAATTCAGGCTAATCTGCACTTGATCCAACATGTCTTGCACAGGCGAGCCGTATTGAAAAGAACAAACTTCAGAATATCCTTGATTTTTAAATCTTGCACGTCCTTGAGGATCAATTGCCTGAATTCGCCAGGCATACCATTGTCCGTCTCTCAAAGGTGGGTCGGTCATGGAATAGAGCAGAAATGGTTGGTTTGTAGTTGTTGTAAAATAAGGAAGGGTACTTTGCACTATTGCATTCGGATCCATTCCTTCAGGTCGAATTTCAAAAAGTTCAAATTGATAGATGGTAGGTTGAAATAAGTCCAGGTCCACATGCAAAGGAGTCCAGTTGAATTGCAGGAATTGAGGTGTGCTTTTGGGTACTACATCTCCACAAAATGGTAGGTTAATTATTGGAGGGTCATAAAGTGAAAACCAGATAAATTGACAATTTAAGTTACCAAGAATAACTTGATATGGATTGTTGTAATCAATTACTTCAACGCAAACTTTACATGGTCCTTCGGGTAGGGATTTGTGCGTTTGATAGTAATTGGGGTCCATTCCCGAAAATGAAAGGTTTTCTATACTGAGATAAGGGGAAAGATCTTGTCCGCTTAAAACTACTGGTAGGTTTGGAGTTAATGTAATTGGAGGGAGGCTTGCGTAAGGTGAGGTTTCTATGTAGTATCCGTCACCTTCAAAACTTATTTTTAGTTTAACTTGATGCTGAGGTTCATAGTTGTCATTGAGTGTTAATATGCTGGTAAACTGTGTGTTGAAAGGATCGATGTAGTCTGGGATGTAACTGGAGTAGGGCGGTGAAATTTGAAGAACATTTGTTATGGAATAGGATTGTGTCCAGAGTATTCCAGAACAAATAAGGTAATATATTGCGAAGAGTGATTTAAGTGGTTTCATGATGGTTTTGAGAGATCTTCCCGGTTCAGGTGGTTGGTCCGAATCACGGGAAGATCACAATTGATTTAAGTGGTTGACTGGTTGAGTATGTACTGAGGTATCTTGAATTTCATTTTTAATCAACAAAAAGTTTATCGACAATGATAATAATAGGGAGTGGTGGTCTAGGAATACAATAATTAAGATTGAATTGCTAGATGGTGGGTCAAATGTAGAGACATTTTCTTATTCACCAAATAATTTTTCAAAAAAAATCGTTTTCTATCTTCTTGTTGCCTAGTGGAATAGGTTTCAATGTCCCGAAAAATATAGGGAAATGGGGTTGTTGAATAAATCAACAAATTTTACTTCGAATTTTGTATGGTTCATGCAACTCCGTTGTTTATATTCGTTTCTTGAATTCAAAATATTAGCATGAAGCACTTTTTACAACTAACAGTAATTCTTTTATATTCCTCTGTTTTTGGACAGCAAATTGATTTAGGGATTTCGTACGATTCCATTCAAAAATGTGATGGGACCGATTTTCAATTGGTGTATAGTAAAGGTAAAACCTGGCTTTATGATTTAAAAAACAAGTCTTTTCTGATTGAGAAGAGTAAAAATTTCATTTATTATTTTAAAAACGTTCGGACGTTGATGGAAATGGATGCCTCGGGTCAGATAAAAGTCTATGATCTTATGCAGGGCTTTAAGTTGGATACAATATGCAATGAAGTGGCAAGGTATATTGATAACCCCTTGTTTGGGAGGTCGGTGTACACAGGTAAGCAAGATATTTACGGTGCAGAGAACTATTTTGGATTCGAGAAATCAGGGAAATATTTGATTGTCCATGATGTTAAAAAATTCAATCCGAGAAATTATGAGCCTATTCCCTTGTTGAATCAATATGGAGAAGATTCAGTAGTGATCCAACCGGACGGCACGTCTTCCTTGGTTTATTTAACAGAAAGTTTTGAAAATGAATGTAGGAGCTCTGTTTTTGATATGAAAAATTGGCAGTGGCTTGTACCAAAAAAGTATATGAATTTACAGTTTTTGCATTCGAATTTAATTGTAGGGTCTTATTCAAAAGATCTTGAAAATTCTGAACAAAGAAACGATTATCTCTATGATTTTTTTGAAATAGATGCCAAGGGAATCAACAAGAAAAAAATGGGTGTTGATGATCAATACGGGGTGCCCTGGGAAATGATTTTAAATACTAAAGATTACGAAGTTCAAAAGGAAATAGAAAAAGTGATCTTTCGAAAAGAAGGTCAGACTGGGCTTGTTGTTTTTGCCATCAATCAAATTGTTTATGCTACTGATTATTCGATTCAAGGGTGGTGGGAATTTCCATACAACTTTAAAATTGATACAGTAGCCTATGGCAAATTTGATTGGATTCTATCTTGCGGACAGGTTTTAAATGGGGCATTTTATTCTTATGATGGGCAAATCAAACTAAAAGAATGGCAGGATGATCCGAATGGAGCAAAATATATTGATAGTTGGATAAATGCAGAGCAATCGGTTTATATTTCTTCGACAGAGTATGGGGCGAGAAGCTATTGTCTGGATCATTTTGAATGGGATAGAGTTGAAGTAACAGGAGATCAATATACAAAAACGGATAGGTCTTGCTTTTTCAATAAAAACGAAATGCTCGGCCTCTCTGTACTTTCAGATTCTTCTGTATACCTGCACAGGTATGGAGAGGAATATCAAAGTGTGATTCCAATTTTAGATCAATATGGAGAAGATTCTATTAGTGCTGATGGAGAAGTTGTTTTATTTCCCTCAATGCCTGGAGTTTATGAATCGGGAGTTTACAATTTTAAAACTAGAAAATGGGTAGTTGCACCCACCAATATTTCTGTGTTGCCAACTGGGCAAGGGTTTTTATGCGAATATCCAGTTCTTGATTCCAATCTCAATCTGATCGAAACCAGATTCAAATTACAAAGATATGATGGGATCATGGCTTTTGAGGGCATCACAGCAGACGAACTCTTTAAAGATCATAAAAAAGAAATGGTTCCGAAATATAAGGTGGACAGCGTTTATGCAGTTGGTCATACACATGAAAAATATATAAACGAAAATGAGGTATATTTTACCACGGATAACAAAATTGGAGTGGCCAATTTAAGTGAGGGAAGAACGCTAATCGAACCTTCTGATTACGCTTACCTGGATCCACAAGGTCGTTTCAAGTTATACCTCAAAGATGGATGGTTACATTTTATTCGGAACCAAGTAGAATTTACAGTGAATATGAATACAGAGGCTGATTTTTATTGGGAAATTATCAATTCGAACTCTATTGGTGATGTAGCCTTGATTGATCATGTTCGTAATACAGTTCATTTTACCACTTACAATGGAGAAACCTTTGAAAAAGAACTGGATGAGGAACTTAGGTCCACTAATTTTTATGATCGTACATTGGTTGCCTTCAGAAAAGTAAGTCCAGAACTGATTTACATTGAAAATTTTTTAGCTGATTACGAAGACCCCAATTTATTGCCATTGTCGGAATGGGGTGAGCCCCAGTATGAGTTTGATGAAAACGGAAATACGATCAGTATTCTATCCCAAGGTTACCAGCGTTCGGGTTTGTACAATATGAAATCTCATCAGTGGATTGTTCCACAAGAGTACGAGCAAATGCTAGGGTGGCGAGAAGGCCTAAGTTTGTGGTTTGCAAAATCTGAAGATCGAAGTACAGAATTATATTCCGTTTTTGAACAACAGAAGACAATCTTGAAAGATCAATCTTATCTTCAAATTTTAACAAACAAAGATTTAATAGAAAAAGTTAGTGCACAATTGGGAGTAGACCAGTTAATTTATGCGCTTTACTTCACAGAAAGTGTTTATTTCAATCGCTTGTACTACTATGCATTCTCAAACGGAAAAGTCGGGATTTTCGATATGCAGAAAATGAATTATGTCGTTCCTTTTTCAGAGGGACTCTTTTTTAATCTCCACACGCCAATTTGTGCGACCTTAAATAAAGATACCCTCACCTATAATTATTATTTGTTTGGGGAGAAAGAAGCGACTCAAGTTTTCAAACTGGACCCAACAGCGACGAAAAACATCCTTAAAATTCACAAAGGAGCTTGTCGTTTTTATGTCGATCAAATTAAAGATCAGCTACTAATTACTTTTTCTGCAAATGAACTTTGGCAACCTTACGTTACTATGTGGGGAGAGGATTCTCTTGATATGGAGGGTAATTTGGTTGGAATTAAAATTGATGAAGCTTTTGATCTTAGTGGAATTTATAGTTTAAAGGAGGGTAAGTGGCTGGTTCCACAGGAGTACAATATGATTTTACAGCTACCGAATGGAGAAATTGTAGGCCGAAAGCGTGGGGAAGGTAAAGGTGATTCCGAATGGAACTATACGCTGTTTAATTTGAATGGGGAAATACTGAGAGAAAAAGCCAGAATTGAGGAATTACCCGAAGAGACAAGAGCGCAGATTCTGGATCATTTTAACTAAAAAAGCCTTCTGTTCGAAGGCCTTTTCCCAGTCTATTGAATTATGCAATGGTATGCTCTTCATTTAGAAGTAATTCGTCTGTAGCATCCACAATTTCCAGTGCATTGGCCTCCATTAAAGCTTTTCTGCTTGCAAATGCCAGGTTGTCTAGGAGATCTGCTTCATTGTTTCCATTAACCACTTTAGCGTGAAGATCTGCTGGAATTAAATGACGATTCATACGAACTGCAGAAACACGATAGGCGAGTGGACCTCCTTTGGGTGCATTGATATTCAGACCTACATCTTTTTTCCATTTTACATCAAAATCCGCATTGGCTCCAAAATCGGCGACATGAGCTTTGCCTTTTAAATTAAAACCTACTTTTCCTCCTTTGTTGCCACTAAATTGTAAGTAATATTTATCAGCATAAACTAAGCCACGAACAATATACACTTTGGATGACAATTCCCCTTTAGTGTAGCGACTTAAAAGTTCTTTTCGAAAATCCACAAAATTCTTAATACTCTGCTGACGAATGCCTCTCACTTTTAAAAGCATATCGTTGTTATTGTGAAATTCTACGATTAATCCGGCTTCTTCTAAGTCAAAATATTCGGGAAAATCAGCGCTTCCGGCTAGTTTGGTTGTTAAATTGATGTCAGAATTGGAGGTAAGATTGATATTGCGTTTATTTCCATCTACAAATTTCACTGCTTTTTTTGAAAATTCAGAACTGTCGATGATGGGTACGGTATCTTTTGCGTTGGTTAAGACATCTCCAATGGAAAGGGTATTGTCGCCCGATCTCACAGGAATATAATTTCGATTGTATAATTTTTTAATCTGTCTTTGGATCAATTTTCCTTGTTTGTTCGTCAATTCACTCATGTAAAATGTTTTTAGTGGCTAATAGTCAAATGATTGAGCAGAAATCTACGAAAAATAAATTAGATAAATGTTATGCGGGAAATAATTAGGAATTAAGAATTAAGAATGAAAAATTAAGAATTAACAATTGGATTACCGTCGGGAGGATTTCAATCCACAAACACGAATTGATTTGACTGCTAGATATTGGACTTTGCGTTTCCGATAATTAGAAGGAGTCCAGATATTCAGCCTCCAGATATCCAGAAATCCCAAAATCAATTCGTAACCCTGTGACTTCAGTCCGGGGTGAAGATGGGAAGAATGCAAAGTTCAAAATGCAAAGTTCAAAATGAAAAATTAGAGAAACGCAGGGAGGATTTCAATCCACCAACACGAATTGATTTGACTTCTAGATACTGGACTTTGCGTTTCCGATAATTAGAAGGAGTCCAGATAGCCAGCCTCCAGAAATCCAAAAATCATTTCGTAACCCTGTGACTTCAGTCCGGGGTGAAGATGGGAAGAATGCAAAGTTCAAAATGCAAAGTTCAAAATGCAAAGTTCAAAATGCAAAGTTCAAAATGAAAAATTAGAGAAACGCAGGGAGGATTTCAATCCTCAAACACGAATTGATTTGACTGCTAGATATTGGACTTTGCGTTTCCGATAATTAGAAGGAGTCCAGATATCCAGCCTCCAGATATCCAGAAATCCCAAAATCATTTCGTAACCCTGCGACTTCAGTCCGGGGTGAAGATGGGATGAATGCAAAGTTCAAAATGCAAAGTTCAAAATGCAAAGTTCAAAATGCAAAGTTCAAAATGCAAAGTTGCAAAATGCAAAGTTCAAAATGAAAAATTAGAGAAACGCAGGGAGGATTTCAATCCACAAACACGAATTGATTTGACTGCTAGATACGGGACTTTGCGTTTCCGATAATTAGAAGGAGTCCAGATATCCAGCCTCCAGATATCCAGAAATCCCAAAATCATTTCGTAACCCTGTGACTTCAGTCCGTGACAAAAAAGTGCAAACCCATCAAATAGCAACAAACTAAAAGCATTTCAAACTTAAACTAACTACTTGGAACTAACCCTCCTCCTCATCACAACCACATACCAAAATATCTACTAATTGATCAATATTGGCTTGTTCAATGGCATGTTTGGAATCGTGAAGGTCAACAAATTCCGCTTTTGGAAGAAGGTCGTAAATGAGTTGAGTTTCTTCTTTGGAAACCATTTCGTCCTGATCCGCAAGACAAATGGTAACGGGAAGTTGAATTTTTGACCAAGTTTCTTTATTAATGGGCGAATGCTTTCCCAGGTATAGCATCATTTCTTCAGTAAATTGCAAGACCTTTTTCCAGTTTTCTTCTCCATGTCTGTCTGATAAGGTTTTGGCATATTGAGGGACTTTAGATTCAATGGTTTCCGGATTGAGCATTCGTATTTCTTTTTCAGCAATTTCAGGGCTCCATCCAAACTTGGTTCCCAAAGTAACAATACGTGAAAACAATTCAGGTTTTCTGGAAGCGAGATCCAGTGCTACCATACCTCCCATAGAGTATCCGAAAACCAGAGCTTCTGTAATTACATTTTCTTTAATAAATGCTTCAAGTTGATCGGCAAACTCTCTTATTCGATATGGTTTTTGAGGTGTTTCACCTCCATGTCCATAAAAATTTATAGACCAAATTATAAAGTCGTGGTGAACTCTTTCTCTAAGTTCTGAAAATTGAGTTTCAGCGCCTAATGCTCCATGAAGTATGATGAGATTTTTCATAATATTATTTCAAGTCCATTACTTTTATTCCTTCAAAATACAATACATTTTCCGCAAGATCCTCTATTGAAAGTAATCCTGCATCAAAGTAAAGCTCTATTTCGGCCGAATTTCCCTCTGGATTATGTGGTCTGATATTATGGTTATAATTTGTACTGAAAGAACCATCTGTTCCTCCTCCTATACATTTTATGGAAACTCCTTTTTTATTCATTAAGCTGAATGCATTGCTATAAAAGTTTCCTATGGTCATAAATTCAGGTGCATTTTCCATTTTCAGTTTTACGGTGATTTTTAAAATTTTGCCTTCAGGAACTTTGCTTTTGTAGGTTAACAAATAATTCGTTGCTTCCACATTCCATTGGTACATTTCTTTTTCTTCAATCCCATCTATTAATTTTTTATCCATTAATGCGCCAGAAACCTTGGGTAAGTGAATTTTAGATTCTTTGGCGATATTATTAATTGGAACAACCTGTTCTCCGAGTTTGAGAGAATTGATGGTCGCAGTTTCTTGAATTAGAAAAACCATACTGACCCATTCCAGATCGTCATCATATCTAATCGTTCTTGCATAATCATCGAAATCAAGTGTGTTCAGATCTATACTTCCTACATAAGGAAAAGCAACTTCTCCAGCATGCGCAGCGATTTCTTCTTTATTTATTTCACCGTCTTCTTTGGATTTGGATTTGATTGTTCCATAGACCACAAGATATTTTTTTCCTTCACCTCCAGAATGGATCATTTGACACCTATCAGATCCTTTTTCTGATAGATTTTTTGTGGTATAAACCTCTTTGGCTGTAAAAACGAAACCTTGACTCATCGCTGAACTTAGAGTCGTCAAGAGGGCAAATAAAAGTAATTTTTTCATTGTTTATTTTATTTAAATATATGGAAAACAAAAAGAAAACAACAAAAAAAAAGCCTCTCGATTTGAGAAGCTTTCTTTCATTCTATTTTGTGTCTGATATACTAAGCATATTCCAATTCTTCCATCTGAGGAACAGAAGTAGATACACGTCCCATATTGATGGATTCCGATCTCAGTTTTCGTCCAACAATTCTTTCCACCATCTTACCGATTTCTAGAATTTTGTCCACGTCCACACCCGTGTCAATCCCCATTTCATCCATCATGACGATCATGTCTTCCATGCAAACTAATCCCACTGCACTAGGATCTTTATAGTAATATTCACCCGTTCCAGCTACAGGAATGCCATCTACGAAATTGGCAGGCTGACCACCGATTCCACCCATGGTAGCTTCGTAATGTGTCATTCCAGCTTGCAAGGCAGCCAATACATTGGCCAATCCCCAACCTCTTGTAGTATGGAAGTGAACAATGTGTTTGCTCGGATCCGGAATGGCATCCATCAGCATAGAATAATAATCATAAACTCTGTTTGGTGAGGCAGAACCGTCATGGTCTGCATGTTCGATATCGTCTGCACCAATTTCCAACCATCTTTTGGAGAATTCTACAGCTAATTTCATGTCGGTCGGACCCGAAATAGGGCATCCCCAAATAGTAGAAACCGTTCCATTCACTTTCATACCGGCTTCTTTAGCTTTTTTGATACTTTCTTCGCTCATTTTCCAATATTGATCCAAAGAAAGACCTGAATTCTTTAGGTGATGGGCCTCACTGGTAGAAACCATCAACAAAATTCTGTCCGGACCATAACCTTCTTTGTATGCTTCAATGGCTCTGTCAACCGCTTTTTCACGGATAGTTACTGCGGTAAGTTCCACGTCATTTACTAAATCTTTAATGAGCTTGGAATTGCGAATTCCTTTCATTACTTCATCAGCATCCTTGAATTGAGGCATTCCCTTTGGATTCCCAAAATTGGTTACCTCTAATTTTTTAAAGCCGGCCAGAATGAGTTGTTCCGCCAACCAGATTTTTCCTTGAGTAGAGATGAATTTTTCCTCATGCTGAAACCCGTCACGAATGGTGATATCGCCCAGACTAACTTTTTTCGGATAATTCATTTTTCATATCATTTTCAGTTCGTCGAACTATTACCAAAAATCAGACCAAAAATAAATGTTAGGGATTTAGTAATTGAATGTAAAAATGAAGAAAAACAGAGGTTCAGAAAAACAGAAATTCAGTTTTTGATATTATGATTTTACGACTTTATGATTTGATGAAAAAAAGTAGCAATTTATTGTTCTGAAAAAAGTCAAAAAAAGACTGCTGGAAACTGGACTTTGTGTTTCTGATAAAAAGAAAGAGTCCAGATATCTAGTCTCCAGAAATCCAGAAATCCAAACACCCTTGCATAACCCCGCGACTTCAGTCCAGGATGAAGTATGTCGTACTCAGTAATCTGGCTTTCTTGCATCTAAAAATCTGACATTCCGTATTATCTCCCTAACGGTCGATGAGCTCGCTATCGCTCGGTTCCGCATCCGCATTCCGAATTCCAAATTCCAAATTCCAACCCCTAAGTCTGTGTTCTTCTAAATAAAATGATTCCTATGATCAGGAAGATAATATTGGGTATCCAGGTAGCAATGAGCGGGTTTACTCCTGCATTCGTAGCCGAAACCGTACTTACTTTCATACTAAAAATATAGATCAGGGCGAAAAATAGTCCGATGGCAATATGTACCCCGGTACCTCCTCTTGTTTTTTTCGAACTTACGGCTACACCGATAAGCGTGAGAATGTAGGTTGCGAAAGGGAAAGCTGTTCTTTGATGCATTTCAAGTTCTGCATAAACTGTTGGATTTCCCATTTTTGCTTCCTGAACCATGAAATCTTTCAACTGAGAATAGGTCATTGATTCATAGATCTCACTCCGATAGCCAAAATCACTGATTACATAGTTGAAAGTAGTGTCGATTCTCCCCGCTTTAATAATTCGATCATTAGTGTCTCCCACATAGCGAATTTCGGACATCATCAGACTCCAATCTTTCTCAATTGTATCAAAGTCAGCACGCGGACTGTAGAGCGTAGAAACTAAATTGAGTCCATCCCATTTTTCGCTCCTAAATTCTCTGAGGTTGGCATACGCAGATTCGTGCCAGTTAAAATAAACCACTTCATCTTCCGACACAGCATAGTATTTATTTGAAGTGGCAAAACTCACACGATAGTAAGCATCCTCAAATTCCAGTCTTTCTTTAGTTGCTTTTGGGACAAACCAGTGATTCTGGAATAGAGAAAAAACAGTCAGGATGGTGGCTGCAATGGCGTAAGGGCGCAAAAACCTAATGAAGTTTCTACCCGAATTCAAAATTGGAATGATTTCGGTGTTCTGAGCCATTTTTGAGGTGAAAAAGATGACAGAAATAAAAATGATGAGTGGACTGAAACGATTGCTAAAATAAATGATGAAATTCAGGTAGTATTTAAAAATCAATTCATCGATTGGAGCCCCTTTGGAGATGAAATCGTCTATTTTCGGAGATATCAAAGATGACCGATAGGCACATAATAATGAGAGTAATGAAGACGAAAGTCACAGAAACTTCCGGATATTATGTACCAATCGATCTTTTTTATCACAGTCGGTTCGCTAATTTAATCACCATCTGATCTTTCCAAGAAGCAAATTCTCCCGAAATGATCTTTTCTCTGGCCTCTCTTACTAACCACAAATAGAAAGATAAATTGTGCAAAGTAGCAATTTGAATCCCCAGAAACTCATTGGTGATCATCAAATGGCGCAGATAAGCTTTGGAATATTCGTGATCCACAAAAGAAGAACCATTGGCATCTAAAACACTAAAATCGTCTTTCCATTTTTGATTTTTGATATTGATACTCCCTTCCGAAGTGAAAAGCATACCATGGCGCGCATTTCGGGAAGGCATGACACAGTCAAACATGTCCACTCCCAAAGCAATGCACTCCAAAATATTTACTGGAGTTCCCACGCCCATTAAGTAGCGAGGTTTATCTTCAGGTAAAATGGAACATACCAGATCCGTCATTTCATATAAATCTTCATCCGGTTCACCAACAGATAAGCCACCAATTGCGTTTCCATCCGCATTAAAAGAAGCAATGACTTCAGCAGATTTAGCTCGAAGGTCTTTATAAACAGATCCTTGAACAATTGGGAAAAGTGTTTGCTCGTAGCCGTATTTGGGCTCTGTCGCGTTAAAACGATCAAAACATCTTTGCAACCAACGATGAGTCATGTGCATGGAGTCCCGAGCATAATCATATTCACAAGGATAGGGCGTACATTCGTCAAAAGCCATGATGATGTCGGCTCCTATGGATCTCTGAATATCGATCGCAACTTCAGGCGAAAACAAATGGTAGGAACCGTCGATATGGGACTGAAATTTGACTCCTTCTTCCTTAATTTTTCTTTGCCCCGAAAGTGAATACACCTGGTATCCTCCGGAATCCGTCAAAATAGGTCGATCCCAAGAATTGAATTTATGCAATCCACCTGCTTTTTCAAGTACTTCAATTCCGGGTCGGAGGTAAAGATGGTAAGTGTTTCCCAATATAATATCGGCATTCACATCCTCTTTTAATTCTCTTTGATGCACTCCTTTTACCGTTCCCTGCGTTCCCACAGGCATGAATATCGGAGTTTGAATAATCCCATGATCCGTCTTGATTTCGCCGGCTCTCGCCTTTGATTTTGGATCTTTATGTTCAAGTTTGAATTGCATTTAGCAAAGATAGTGTTTCATTCAAAGTTGGAAATTAAAAGTGTAAAATTAATCCTTGTTTCAAGCCAAATGACATCCCTCCAATGTTGATTTTTTAATCAAATTTCCTATTTAGTCGAACTTAAACGTTTAAACGAACCTTAGGTCATTTTTTCCATCTAGTTTTGCATCAAATCCTTAAAGAAGGTCGAGTAAAACGAAAATCGCAAGAGTAGTTACAACCACTTAAATCAGTAAAAATGAATAGAA
>JAWKMJ010000043.1:0-17591 GCA_041392305.1 Crocinitomicaceae bacterium | reverse complement strand
AAGGTATCTCTCAACTTAACATCTTTTGTTTGCACATAAGCCATATAAGTAGAAGCGTAATACTGATAGATATTACTTACTCCAGCTTTTTCTTCCACTTTTTGAAGGTATTCTCCAAGTAACTCAGAAGATTTTAAGTAGTTGATTTTTGATTTCCCTAAAAAATAACCATAAGAAGCATTCCAATCGTCGCTTACATTAGGACATTTTTTGATTCTCAACTCGTACACCCAAATAACAGTATCCGCCAATTCTTTTTGACGGGCCTCGTCTTTTTCCTCTTTCCACATGGTCTCATAGGAGTACTTCAAGTTGTCAAAAACGATATCATTTCCGGCAGCTTTATCGCATGCATCACAGAAATTTAGAGCCTTTAAATACATTTCTGCAGCTCTTTTGTAGTTTTTCATTTTGATTTCCTCTCCGGCCAAGGATCTGAACTTCTTGCATTCTTCTTCATTTTGTTGTGCTTTGACAAAAGAAGAGAAGCTGATTAAAAGTGCGAATACTAATGTGCTTGTAAATTTCATTTTTTTGTGTTTTTTAGTCGTATTTACGTTTTCTAAACCACAGGTTGTTTATTCCTGGTGATAAAGATAGTCCAAAATATATGCCAACATATGATTCCTTTACCAAATTATTGGTTGTTTTCCCTCGCTGACCCAAGCCAACACCGAGATTGATGGATGCTGAAGATTTTTTAATTGCTAAAGGAAAACCAAATCCAGCACTTAATTCCATCTGATCAATTCGTTGTCCGGAAGTAAAAATTCCTGTTGATGCATACTGAAATCCAATTCGATAATTCACCCTAGCAAAATAGTTTATGTTTGGACTTTTATCGTAATAAATATAGTGCGGGGTGTATTGAATTCCGATAGCTAATCGATTGACATCTGTAAGCGAGTTACCTGAAATCACATCATTGAATACTCTTTGATATTGCGACCAGGGTTCAAAATCATAATCTACACCCAAAAGCACTCTATATTTATTGGTATGGGACATATTTGTATCCTTAAACTCAAAATTAACTCCAGATCTGATAATATGAGGAAGGCGAACTCTTCCTTCTACATCTTCTACAAATTCCACTGTATCAATCACATTTTCAACACGGATATCGGAGCCGATATAAACAAAAGTGTAACTAAAAATATCATCAAAGGCCTTCATATTTGTACCAATGGAATAGGTAACACCAAGATTAATGGCAAAAGCATTGTTGAGTCTGGCTTGATATTGCAAACCGAAATCTCCTGAAAAACCGCGCATTCTAAGCGCGTTGGAAACTTTCGAGTTGTAGTAATTGGTTAACGTGTTATCAAACTCTAACAATCGAATGGATTCATTTCTACCAAATAAGTATTTGGCATTCGCACCAATTGAAAGCACATGATTCCTTTGGTTAATAATTCGACCGGCAAATCCAACGAAGACATTGTACAACCCTCCTTCTCCTTCAAATCTGTTTTTAAGATCGGTTCCTTGAAAGTCACTTGTTGTTAAAATGCTGTATCCCACTCTGGAAAAAGACAGCAAACCAAAAGCCGCACCAAATCTATTTCCTATTCGGAAACCCATAGATAGGTTATTAAATGCAAAATCATATTTGGTTTTCGAATCTGTTGATGTCTCGTATTTGTTGAATTTTTGAGAAATTCCAATATTCACGATAGGCATACCATTCCCGATAAAGGCATAGGATGCAGGATTAGACAAATTAAGTAAAGTCGAATCGCAATTGGCCATACGTACGTTCCCCATACTATTGTATGCAGCCTGCTGTGAATTATTGATCAAACCCACACCAAAAGCACTATAAGGAGACGAAGTTCCCTGCGCTAAAATATGATTTGTAAAAGTGAGCAAGATAAAGCTTGCAAACGTCCATTTATATATTGAATAACAAAATTTCATTTAGTCCTTTCAGGGTAATCAATCGGTCTGCAAAGATGGTATTTTTTGAATTCAATTCAAACTTATCCAAATCACCTCCGGTTATAAAAATTGTTAAATCACGGTAAATCGCTTCATACTTGCGAATTACTCCATTAATTTCTTCCTGCATTCCGATTTTCACTCCTGACAAAATAGAGGTTTTCGTATTAGTGCCAATTAAATTTTGATATTCTTCTTCATTGGATACTAACGGTAGATTTCCTGTATAATTGTTCAACGCCTTATATCTCATATCTAACCCTGGGGAAATCGAACCTCCCAAATAGCCTTTTTGCGAGTCGATAAAATCAAATTTCAAGCAAGTTCCTGCATCTATGACCAAAACGGGCCTCTTTGCAGACTGAACACCTCCAAAACATGCATTTGCTAACCTATCCTTACCTAGTGTATCAGCAGACTCATATCCATTTAAAATCGGAATAGAAGTTCGTTCATTCAATACTAGAGGGGAAAAATCAAGTTGTTGTAAAAATCGATCTGTTTCTTGATGATTTAAAACTGAAGACAGAATTACATGATCAAATTGCTCCCGTTTCAGAAAAGAAACTACTTCAGTAAAAGTTTGAAAAAAGAAAAGATCCAAAAACTCTCGATTTTGAAAAATAGCCGCTTTCAACTGCGTGTTTCCAAAATCCAGTGCGCAGTTTCTCACTTTTTACTTTTTGGGTCTATCCTAATGATGATACCTGCTCCAAGATCACCCTGCACAAGTACAGCAAATGTTGAAACCCCTAAGCCACAATTCACTCCTCCGGTTCCAATTCCACAAAACACACCGCCTCCAGCAAATTCCATTGGAAGAAAGAGACGACCAAATAGTTTAATTCCTAAAAATTTCAGAGGAAAATACTTCATCCCTAAAGATCCTGAAACAGAAAAATTCCATTTCGACTTATAGCTATACTCCGTAGGATCGAATACCGTTGCCCCCATAGCTAACGAAACATAACCTCTAATTTTACCTTCTCCCAAATCTTTGTAACCACCAATCTGAAAATGATTTACTGCCAATTTGAAAGAAACATTTTCGTATCCAGCTCTAATAGCATGAAAATTAGCATAAGTTAAAGCTCCAGTATATTGGAATTCAAGGCCACCTCCAATACCAAAATCATAGGCAACATTAATTCCAAAAGCCCCTTTATCGGCAATTTTTAGGTCTCCTTCATAAAAATTCACTCTCCCTCCAAACAAGTAACTAACTTGAGGGGTGATCTCGATTCCTTGAGCGATTGAATTCGAAGAGATCAAAAACAAAAAGATGATAGCTAAATTTCTCATTTATTTTTTTTTGGCAAAACTACAAAATATATAAATAGGTGCTTTTACATGCCAAACTTATAATTTGAATCATCCAATTCCTTTCTTCGATCTACAAGAAAAAAAATGTTCTATCTTTGGCAGTTCGAACGTTGTGAATATTAAAGCATGAAGCATTTTTTACTATTGTTGTTGGTCATTTCCTCAGTATCAAACATTGTTTTGGGTCAGGATGCCGTGTTGAAAGGATTTGTATATGATGACAAAACGCAGGAACCGGTTCCTTTTACAAACGTTTACATTAAAGAACTGGAGACTGGAGCAGTTACCGACTTGGATGGATTTTATCAAATCCCAAAAATCCCTGCTGGAACATACACCGTAAAAGTTACGAATGTACAATATGATAGTTTGGTTGAAACCATCACTCTGGAAAAAGACCAAATGCTCAATAAAATTTTTAACATCAAAGAAGGAGCCATTCTGGATGTGATCGAAATCAACAGTGACAAGACAGAAAATCTTACGGAGACTAAAGTTTCCGTTATCAAACTGGATAAAAAAGACATTTACCGAGTTCCTAATATAGGTGGTGAAGCGGACATCATTTCTGCTTTAACAATTACTCCCGGAGTAGTGAGTTCAGGAGATCAAGGAGGACAAATCTATGTACGAGGAGGTACTCCTATTCAAAATAAAATTTTGTTGGATGGGATGACTATTTACAATCCATTTCATTCTATTGGATTTTTCTCTGTCTTTGAAACAGAATTAATTAAATCAGCAGAAGTTTATACCGGAGGTTTTGGAGCAAAATATGGCGGACGAATCTCCTCAATTATGGATATTACTTACAAAGATGGGAACACTAAAAAAGTTTCAGGTTTGGTTTCCGTATCTCCTTTTATGGGTAGAGCTACATTAGAAGTGCCATTAATCAAGCAAAAGCCAGACAAGGAAAGGGGAACGACTGGTTCTTTTATCTTCTCTGCAAAGCAATCTTTAATCGAATGGACTTCCAAAGCAATCTATCCTTATGTCAATAAAGAGACAGATGATCAAGGTTTACCGTTTAGGTTTACTGACTTATATGGAAAATTTAGTTTCAAAACTGCAACGGGTTCTAAATTTTCGATTTTTGGTTTTTATTTTGGTGATCGAGTAAATTATCAGGCGATTGAAAACTTGAATTGGAAATCATTTGGAGGTGGATTGAATTTCGTTCTTGCTCCGCCTAAAAGTAAACAGTTAATCAAAGGGCATTTGAATTTTTCTAATTATGCTACCACAATGAAGGAAAATTTGGCGCAGCCCGACTCCAGTACAATTTTTGGTTTTGATGCTGGTTTTGATTTCACATATTATATGGCAGGTGCGAGTCAATTGGATTACGGAATCGTCATTTCAGGATTTAAAACTGATTTTAAAACCTATAATAAATTGGGATACGCGATTACCGCAGAGAATTTTTCGATGGAGATTGCCGGATATGCAACTTATAAATTAGTGAAAAGTATTGTAGTATTTGAACCTGGAGTCCGTGTGCAATATTATGCTTCTTACAACAAGTTTTTTGCTGAACCAAGATTGTCCATGAAAATTAATGCCCATGAAAACTTCAGATTAAAAATGGCTGGAGGTTTCTACACGCAAAACTTTACTAGTGCAGTTTCAGACAGAAATGTAACTCAATTGTTTTATGGTTTTCTTTCTGCTCCAACCAATATTCAAGACAATTTCACTCAAAAGAATGGGAAAGAGAAAGATTTGGATGGACAAGTAGGCCTTCAGTCGGCATGGCATGCTGTGGCAGGATTTGAAGCAGATATTGCAAAAGGGCTTTCAATCAACTTAGAAGGATATTACAAGTGGTTTAATCAATTAACCAATTTGAATACAAATAAAATTTACCCTGACAACTCCTCTAATAGCCAAATTGACGATCTATTAAAGAAAGATTTTATTGTTGAAAGTGGAGAAGCCTGGGGAATCGACTTTCTTTTGAAATACAACACAAAAAGAATCAATGTTTGGGCAGCTTACTCATTAGCAAAAGTAACTCGTTGGGATGGATTCAAAGATATTTGTTTATTAGAAAGACTAATGCAATTTGATGTTCTCTATATTGCTGGTAAAAAATGGATTGGGAGTTTACGATTCGATGGAATTTTGGATCGGGAATGCCATTTACTCAAACAGCAGGTGTATATCAAAGAGTTGATTTTAGTGGAGGAGTGACTACAGACCAATTACAAACAATCCAAAATACCTTGAATTCCTTTATGGAGAAATTAATACTGGAAGATTACCTGATTATCACCGAATGGATATCTCAGCAAAGATTTTCAGATTTATACAAAAATGACTTACAGCTAGATCTTCAAGTGAGTGTAACCATTGTTTTACAACAGAAAAAACATCTTTTACATCAACCGATTAACTGGAGAAGCCGTTTATCAGTTACCTATTCTTCCAAGTTTGGGGATTAGTTTTAAATTCTAATGAGGTATGTGGAAATTGTGGTTCATATTGTTGCTAAGTGCGCTTATAGCATGTAACAAGGACTACAATCCGGATTATGGAATTGATGTATGGATAAGATCAACGCCATTTCAATCGATGAATCCCAGAATTACGGCGTAGCTATACTTCCTTCTGATGCTGGATCGGAAATCACTCAGCATTTTGACAAATACACCAGAGTAGTTGCAGAAAATGGAAAATTCGATCACTTTTAAAACCCTGTTTCAATCTCTTCTGTTTGAATTGGCAGGATAAGAAAATACTAAAAGGAATATAAAGATTATCCAAATAGTAATCATGGTGCTGATAAATCTCAAATCGGAAACTACCTTGCGGAAAAGAATACCTGCATTCTTTATTTTTCAGATTCTGCAACGCTTGAAATCTGTTTTCCGAAGGAATCCTGCTTTGCAGCCCCAATTCGTATTAGCTCAGTTTTGTACGAAAATATGCATACTGAGTTCCAGTCAGTTTGTCTCAGGGTTGGATGTGGTGTTCGCCAGCAAACTATTGAAAGTGGTATTGAAAGGGAATTGCGAACACGAATTTCCGGGTATAATTGAAATCTGTAATGCCAGCAAATAACGCCCGGTCAAATTCTGTTTGGATTCCATCTAAGATTTGAATCAATTACTGGATGATGGAGATCCCGGGAGCAAGTTATATCGCCACTTTGTACCGAGGTGTATTATGGGCAATGGCAGAAATCCGGAATTGTTGCTGGAGGAATTTATTTATATCCTGATCGTGATAATTTAACGAGTGACCCATTGGGTATAGGTGCCATCGAATCCTTTTTTCACCCTCACATTCCGTATACAATTATACTCGATCCAGCTTTTTCTGACGATTTGGAGTTAGAATTCAATAGCAATGTTTTTTACACTTATCGCAGTCAATATTTTGGTGATGTTGATATGCGCTATTGTTCAAGCAATAATATTTCAGCAAATGCATATCGAAATGTAATTTTGGGGAATGGATTGGACAATGCAATTGAGGGAAAAAGCGGGGATGACTCAATAGATGGAAATGATGGCTTTGATGTGGCTATATTTTCTGGTAATCGAAATGACTACCTGATTTCTAACTCCGGTGGCTATACAATAGTTCAAGATACTGTGCCTAGTAGAGATGGATTGGATTCCCTCATAAGAATAGAAAGACTGCAATTTCAGGACATATTTATTGATCTTTAGATCTTTTGCTTAGGACGCTATAAATTTGATCAGTTGCTCCTACATTTCTTTCGACGAACTCTAAAACTTTAGACTTATGATCTCCTTCGATCAGTTGTTTATAAACCGCATACAATTGTTTTTCATCGGAAACTGAAAACCCAATTCCAGCTTCAATAAATCGGTCTCCCTCTGGAAATTTCTTGAAATTTGGGCCAAAAATAACAGGTAAACCAAAGGCTGCCGGCTCCAAAATATTGTGCAACGCCCCGTGAAAGGCCCCTCCAATATAAGCCAATTCACCATACTGATAAAGATTGGAGAGCATTCCAATATTATCAATAATTAAAAATTGAAAATCCGAAGTTGCTTCTTTAGTGTAGTGCGAATAAAAAACAGCTTTTTCACCCAGTATTTCTTTTATTTCTTTCAAATGTTTTTTCCCGATTTCATGAGGAGCAATGATGGTCTTATGATTAAATTCCGGATGTTGTAAAAGCGGAAAGAGATGCTTTTCATCATCAGGCCATGAACTTCCCACAAGAAAGGCCTTTTCGCCGTTTAGAAAAAACTCCACCAAATCAATAGAAACTGCCTTCCTTGCCCCTTCAGTAACGCGGTCAAACCGAGTATCCCCTGTAACCGATACCTGCTTCAAATCGATTTGTGCGAGAAGCTTGCTACTTTTTTCATCCTGAACAAAAAAGTGATCAAAGCACTTTAAAACTGAGGCAAAAAAACGGTATCGAAAATAAATCTGATTCTCCCTAAACAATCCTGAAATACAGTACAAGGGGATGTTTCTTTTAGCAATTTCAAAAACGTGATTGGCCCAAAACTCATATTTCACAAAAACCACAAGATCGGGATTCAGTTTATCAATTGTCTTTTGGGCATTTTTTTTTGTATCAGGCATCAGGTAAAACTGATTTTCCAACATTTTTTTCTTTTCAATTACCTCAAAACCTGAAGGAGAAAAAAAGCTAACATATACCTCCCAAGCAGAATCATTCTTATACCTTTCTATCAAAGGTCGCCCTTGTTCAAATTCACCTAATGAAGCACAGTGGAACCAGATTCTTTTGAAATCATTTTTTTTCGGCTTGATTTCTTCTAAAGTTACACGGTATCCTCCTACACGCTTTTTTGCTTTTTCATTAAAAACAGAAGCCAGCACAACAATGAAGGAATAGAAACGTATACCTAAATTGTATCCGAACTGAAACATTAATTATAGAATTTTTTCATCGTGGCTGCCCTTTTATAAATAGGAACAATCCAACCTGCTTTGATTCCAAAAAGTAAATCCGTTTGAATTGCTGAATTCTTGGATTTGATATCAAAATTATATCGAACATTTTGGGTAAATCCTTCGGCGATATAAAGACCAACATGAAAGTTCCAGATACCTTTGTTATTAATAAACATATATCCAATATGCTGAGTCACATTGAAACCACGACTTTGACGATCATACCCTTTTTTATAATCCCCATTAAATTGCGGTACATCGTCTTCTACATTTTGAATGTAAATCTTATGCTGTAAATACCCTAAACCTAATTTCAAAAAGAGACCAGAATTTGGATTCGGTTTTTTAAACGTAAACAAATATCCGAAATCGGCATTTACATTAAATCCTCTCATTTTTAAAGCAATTCCTGCCGTTGCTCCTCCAATGTTAGTAACAGTTCCATCTGAGTTGACTATGGGTTCAAACTGGGAGGTTTCATTGACTTGATTCCCAAATAAAAAGTTGCCATGTACTCCGTAAATAAAGTTTTTCTTGGTTTTAAAATCAGCTGAAAGACCAATTGCATTTGTAAATCCAAATCGATCTGCATAATCTGCGGCTCCAAACATTGCAGTGTAATCCACACTAATCAAGGGCATGAAAATCGCTGAATCATTTACATTTCTTTGTGCAATCAGATTACTTGAGCAAAGAAAAAAAAATGCAAATAAGAAGAATAGCTTTTTCAACATAAGGCGAAAATACACAAAAATCAGAGAATATAGCCCTTTGATATTTCTAAATGTAGTAACTAATTACTTATATTCGCGTATCCAAATTTTAAAGGTAAAATTGATGAAACAAATCCAAATGGTGGATCTTCAGACTCAGTACCAAAAGATCAAGTCTGAAGTAAATGAAGAAATAGCAAAAGTCCTTGATTCTTCATTTTACATTAACGGTCCAGTTGTTAAAGAATTCCAGACAAATTTAGAGCAGTATTTGAATGTAAAACATGTGATTCCTTGTGCAAACGGAACAGATGCTTTACAAATCGCAATCATGGCTCTTGACTTGAAGCCTGGAGATGAAATTATTACTTCGGATTTTACATTTGCTGCAACTGTTGAAGTGGTGAAATTACTTCAGCTAGAAGCTGTTTTAGTGGATGTCGATAAAGACACCTACAACATCAGCATTGAATCGATTAAAAAGGCAATCACTCCCAAAACCAAGGTGATCATCCCGGTTCATATTTTTGGGCAATGTGCCAACATGGATGAGATCTTAGCGATAGCCAAAGAGAACAATCTTTATGTAATTGAGGATACGGCTCAAGCTATCGGTGCGGATTATAAATTCAAGGATGGCTCTACTCAAAAAGCTGGAACGATGGGAGATATTGGAACAACTTCTTTTTTCCCTTCCAAGAATTTAGGTGGATATGGAGATGGTGGAGCTATTTTTACGAATAACGATGAATATGCTGCAATTATGCGATCGGTTGTCAATCATGGGATGGGCAAAAGATATTATTACGATCGTGTAGGGGTAAATTCAAGATTGGATTCTCTGCAGGCTGCCATTTTAAAAGTGAAATTAGGATATCTAAATGACTACATCACTGCTCGTCAAAAGGCTGCGGCTTTCTATGATCACTTTTTTAGTTCGATCTCTGGCGTAGCAACTCCAGCTCGTGTAGATTACAGTACGCATGTATTCCACCAATATACTTTGGTAATTGATGGATTGGATCAATTTAAACTTCAAGAATTCTTGAATGAGAAGGGAATTCCTGCGATGATTTATTATCCACTACCTCTACACATACAAAAGGCATATGATGCCGAAAAATATAATGATGGAGACTTTCCAAACACGAATTATCTCTGTCAGAATGTGATCTCTCTCCCCATGCATACAGAATTGGAGGAAGATCAATTACAATTTATTTGCGAATCGATAAAAACCTATTTACAGAAATGAAGAATATTGCAGTTGTCGGAACAGGATACGTTGGGCTAGTTACAGGAACTTGCTTTGCAGAAAATGGAAACAATGTAATCTGTGTCGACATAGACGAAGAAAAAGTTAATCAAATGAAAAACGGTGAGGTACCTATTTACGAACCTCATTTAGATGTTTTATTTGAAAGAAATATTAAAGAAAACAGACTACGATTCACCACTGATTTGGCGGAAGCGATTGAAAATGCAGAAATCATCTTTTTAGCACTTCCAACGCCTCCAGGTGAAGATGGTTCAGCAGATCTTTCTTACGTTTTAGGTGTGGCTGAGCAATTGGGCGGAATGATCAAAGAATACAAAGTGATCGTAGATAAATCTACAGTGCCGGTTGGAACGGCGGAAAAAGTGACGGCTGCGGTAGCAAAAAATGCCACTGTTGACTTTGATGTGGTTTCCAATCCTGAGTTTCTTAGAGAAGGATTTGCAGTTGATGATTTCCTTAAACCGGACAGAGTAGTAATTGGAACTGAATCGGATCGCGCAAGAAAAATAATGGGTGATTTGTATAAGCCTTTTGTCAGACAAGGAAACCCAATCATTTTCATGGACGAGAAGTCTGCTGAGTTAACAAAATATGCAGCTAATGCTTTCTTGGCTACCAAAATTACTTTCATGAATGAAATCGCAAATTTCTGTGAAAAGGTAGGTGCCAATGTTGACCACGTTAGAATGGGAATGGGTTCAGATACAAGAATTGGAAATCGCTTTTTATTTCCTGGGATTGGATTTGGTGGATCATGTTTCCCAAAAGATGTCTCAGCTTTAATTCGTTCTGGAAATCAAGAAGATTTTGATTTTGAAATCATCAATTCTGTATTGGAAGTGAATGAAAGACAAAAGGTGAAATTGGTTGAGAAATTGAAACATCATTTTGGGTCATTGAAAGGTATGAAATTTGCCCTTTGGGGGTTAGCTTTTAAACCAGAGACAGATGATATCAGGGAAGCTCCAGCATTGTATATTATTCGAGAATTATTGAATGAAGGTGCTGAAATCGTAGCTTACGATCCAGAAGCCATGGCCAATGTTAAAAAGGTAATTGGAGATAAAATCAAATATGTTGATCACCAATACGATGCTTTGGATGGAGCAGATGCCTTGCTTATTGCAACAGAATGGTCTGTCTTTAGAAATCCTGATTTCAAGACTATCGAATCTAAATTGAAGAATAAAGTGATTTTCGATGGAAGAAACTTGTATGACCTAGATGAAATGAAAAATCTAGGGTTCTACTACGAATCCATCGGTAGAAATAAAATCGGTTAAATGAAGAAAGTATTAATTACCGGAGGAGCGGGATTTTTAGGTTCACATCTTTGTGATCGATTTGTAAAAGAAGGTTTTCATGTTATTGCCATGGACAATCTAATTACAGGTCGTTTAGAAAATATCGAACACCTTTTCAAACTAGAAAATTTTGAGTTTTACCACCATGATGTAAGTAAATTCATTCATGTACCTGGTAACTTGGATTATATCTTGCATTTTGCTTCTCCAGCAAGCCCTATAGACTATTTGAAGATTCCAATTCAAACTTTGAAAGTGGGCTCTTTGGGTATTCACAATTGTTTGGGATTGGCGAAAGCGAAAAATGCACGTGTATTGATTGCTTCAACTTCTGAAGTTTATGGCGATCCATTAGTGCATCCGCAAACAGAAGATTATTGGGGAAATGTAAATCCAATTGGTCCAAGAGGGGTGTACGACGAAGCAAAAAGATTTCAAGAGGCGATGACCATGGCTTACCATAGATTTCATGGTGTAGAAACCAGAATCGTAAGAATTTTCAACACTTATGGCCCTCGAATGAGACTGAATGATGGTCGTGTTTTGCCTGCATTTATTGGTCAGGCACTAAGAGGAGAAGATTTAACTGTTTTTGGAGATGGTTCGCAAACGCGTTCCTTCTGTTATGTAGACGATTTAGTAGAAGGGATTTACAGATTACTAATGTCAGATTACGTGGAACCGGTAAACATAGGAAATCCAGATGAGATCACAATCAAAGATTTTGCTGAAGAAATCGTGAAATTGACTGGTACAGACCAAAAAGTTGTTTACAAAGATCTTCCAAAAGATGATCCGAAACAAAGACAACCTGAAATTACTCGTGCTCGAGAAATATTGGGTTGGGAACCTAAAGTGAGCCGTCAGGAAGGATTGAAGATTACTTATGAATACTTCAAATCGCTTTCTCATGATGAGCTATACGAGAAGGATCACTATAATTTTGATAAATACATTATTCGATAAGGAATGTCCTATTTTGCTCACGAAACTGCTGTAATTGATGAAGGTTGTCAAATTGGTGATGGAACCAAAATTTGGCATTTTTCCCATATAATGTCCAATTGTGAATTAGGTGAATCCTGTAATATTGGTCAGAACGTAGTAGTTTCCCCAGGAGTCAAATTAGGTCGAAATGTTAAAGTCCAAAACAATGTTTCTCTCTATACAGGTGTCATTTGTGAGGATGATGTTTTTCTAGGGCCTTCCATGGTTTTTACTAACATCACCAATCCGAGATCCGCCATTGTTCGAAGAGATCAATATGTAGAAACTTTAGTAAGAAAAGGAGCTTCCATCGGTGCGAATGCGACCATTGTTTGTGGAAATGAATTGGGTGCCTATTGCTTGATTGGCGCAGGAACAGTCATCACCAAACCAGTTCCAGCATTTGCTTTAATGGTAGGGAATCCTGGAAAACAAATTGGCTGGGTATCAGAATATGGCCATCGTTTGCATTTTGATGCGAATAATGAGGCTGTTTGTCTGGAAAGCCAGGAAAAATACAAATTAGAAAACGATAAAGTAACGAAACTATAATATGAGTGCTCAATTGATCAATTTTGCTGTTGTAGGGAGTGGACATATCGGTAAAAGACATGCCGAAATGATCCGAAGAAATCCTGAAGCAAACCTTGTTGCCATGGTCGACATTAAACCCAAATCTGAGTGTGGTTTTGAAGACGATGATTTTCAGTTTTTCAATTCTATTGAGGATTTGTTAGCTGCTAATCTTGACATTGATGTTGTTAATATTTGTACCCCAAATGGTTTACATTCCAATCAATCTATTCAAGCATTAACGGCTGGAAAACACGTGGTTTGTGAAAAACCAATGGGATTGACAAAAGATGGATGCGAACAAGTGATCTTCAAAGCATTGCAGATGTCGAAAAGCGTATTTTGTGTCATGCAGAATCGTTATTCTCCACCATCCGAATGGATTAAGGAAATTATCTCTTCAGGAAAAATGGGAGACATCTTCATGGTGCAGTTGAATTGTTACTGGAATCGTGACGAAAGATACTACAAAGCTGGAGGTTGGAAAGGAACCGCTGATTTAGATGGAGGAACTCTTTTCACACAGTTTTCTCATTTTATAGACATCATGTATTGGCTCTTTGGAGATATTAAGAATATTCAAGGGAAATTTAATGACTTCACTCATCAGGACTCCACTGATTTTGAAGATTCGGGATTTGTTAGCTTCGATTTTGTTAATGGCGGCATGGGTTGTATTAACTATTCCACCGCTGTTTGGGACACCAACCTAGAAAGTTCCATGACGATAATTGGATCTAAAGGAAGTGTGAAAATTGGAGGTCAATATATGAATGAAGTCGAATATTGCAATATAGAAGGCTACCAAATGCCCGAACTACCAGAAGCAAACCCTGCAAATGACTATGGTCCATACAAAGG
Source organism: Crocinitomicaceae bacterium (assembly GCA_041392305.1). GTDB lineage: Bacteria > Bacteroidota > Bacteroidia > Flavobacteriales_D > Crocinitomicaceae > JAGQYP01. The sequence continues at coordinate 3,699 of JAWKMJ010000043.1, read as the reverse complement.
ATCAGCAGCTAATCACAACTATATCATCCAAAATGTCGTAGACACCATCAAAGGCAGAACTACGGCAACAACGAATGCCTTAGAAGGTTTGAAAATTGTTGAAATAATAGAACGAATTTATAAAATAAGAGACCGAAAATGATTTACGATCAAATTGTTAACAAAGAGACGAAAATTGCACTTATTGGATTAGGATATGTTGGTTTACCTATCGCATTGGAATTCGCCAGAAAATGCTCGGTAATAGGTTTTGACATCAACGAACAAAGGGTTGAAATGATGCGAAAAGGCATTGACCCGAGTAATGAGTTAGAAAAAGAAGAATTTGAAGGATGTGATATTCACTTCACTTCTAATATTGATGACTTAAAAGAAGCTACTTTTTTCATCGTAGCGGTACCTACTCCAATTGATTCAAGTAACGAACCTAATTTAAAACCTTTAATTTCTGCTAGTACAACTGTTGGTAAAGCTTTGAAAAAAGGAGATTACGTAGTTTACGAATCTACCGTTTACCCGGGTTGTACAGAAGAAGATTGTATTCCAGTTTTAGAAGAAGTATCAGGTTTAAAATTCAAAAAAGATTTTAAAGTTGGTTACTCACCAGAAAGAATTAATCCAGGTGATAAAGTACATACTTTAGCCTCTATTGTTAAAGTGGCTTCTGGATGTGATGAAGAGTCTGCTGAACAAATTGTAAAAACTTACGAATTGGTTGTCAAAGCCGGTGTACACAAGGCTTCATCAATCAAGGTAGCAGAGGCAGCTAAAATCATTGAGAATACCCAAAGAGATGTCAATATTGCCTTGATCAACGAATTATCGATCATTTTCAATCGCATGGGTATCAATACTTTTGATGTATTGGAAGCCGCTGGAACCAAATGGAATTTCTTGGATTTCCGTCCTGGTTTGGTAGGTGGACACTGTATTGGAGTAGATCCATATTATTTGACTCATAAAGCAAAAGAATTGGGTTACCACGCCAAAGTAATCAACTCAGGAAGATATGTAAATGACTCCATGGGATTCTATATCGCAAAACAAACAGTGAAGAAAATTCTAGCGAAAGGAAAGCCAATTATCGACTCCAGAGTTTTGGTGATGGGAGCAACTTTTAAGGAAGATGTTTCAGATATCAGAAACTCCAAAGTGATCGATGTGATAAGAGAATTGGAATCTTTTTCGGTAAAAGTAGAAACCATCGATCCACATGCATGCAATGAAGAAATGCAGGAGGAATATGGAGTAGAAATCGTAAAAGAACCAACAGGAAAATACGATGCGGTGATTGTGGCGGTGAACCACAAGGAATATGTTAATCTTTCTGAAAAAGACATCCAAAATCTGTTGAAAGACAATGATGGACTTTTAGTTGACGTTAAAGGGATCTATAAAGATCAATTTAAAGAATTAGAGTATTGGAGTCTGTAAATTTTCAAAGGAATATCATGATCACTGGGGGAGCCGGATTTATTGGTTCCCATGTAGTAAGATTGTTTGTCAATAAATATCCATCCTACCGCATTATCAATGTAGATGCCTTGACTTATGCGGGAAATTTGGAAAACCTTCGAGATATCGAAAATGCTTCCAATTATGTTTTCGAAAATGCGGATATCAAAAATGAAGCACAGATTTCGAAGATCATGGAGGAGTATCACATTGATGGAATCATTCATTTAGCGGCTGAATCCCATGTAGATCGTTCGATTTCTGGTCCGATGGAGTTTGCATTAACCAATGTAGTTGGAACATTAAATCTTCTCAATATTGCTAAAAATCATTGGGAAAATTTTGAAGGAAAAACGTTCTACCATATTTCAACGGATGAAGTTTACGGTTCGCTAAGCATGGATGACCCGATGTTTTCTGAAACCACAGCTTACGATCCAAGAAGTCCCTATTCAGCTTCGAAAGCTAGTTCGGATCATTTTGTGAGAGCTTATTTTCATACGTATGGGTTGCCGGTTAAGATTTCCAATTGTTCGAATAACTACGGTTCACACCAATTTCCAGAAAAGTTGATTCCCTTGGTGATCAACAATATCGTCAACAATAAAGATTTGCCGATCTACGGAAAAGGTGACAATATACGCGACTGGCTTTGGGTAGAAGATCATGCTAAAGCGATCGACGTGATTTTCCATAAAGGAGAAAACGGAGAAACCTACAATATTGGTGGCTTAAACGAGTGGACCAACCTCCAATTGGTAGAAACCATGTGCGATATTCTAGATGAAAAACTGAATCGTGAAAAAGGTACAAATAGAAAGCTGATCACCTTCGTAAAAGACAGATTAGGCCACGACAAAAGATACGCCATTGACGCTTCCAAAATAGAAAAAGACCTAAACTGGAAACCGAGTATCGAATTTGAAGAAGGTCTCGAAAAAACCATCGACTGGTATCTAGAAAATCAAGAATGGGTAAAGAATGTGACTTCTGGGGATTATCAGAAGTACTATGATGCACATTATCGGAGTTCTTAATTTGGAATGCGGAATTCGGAATTTTTTACCGCAGAGTGCGCGGAGGAGGCACAGAGGGCGCTGAGGAAAAGATCTCTGTGAAGCCAAAACAGCCACTAAACCATACTCTTGCTCCCTACTCTTGCTCAAATCTACTTCGCAAACAATTGCCCCATATCCTTAAACGCCTTAAACTCCAACGCATTCCCATCCGGATCTAGAAAAAACATAGTCGCTTGCTCCCCTACTTCACCTTTGAAACGGATATAAGGTTCAATGACAAATTCAATACCTTTCTTTTGAAGGTCTTCAGCTAAATTCTGCCAATCTTCCCAATCCAAAACAACCCCAAAATGAGGCACGGGCACATCCTTACCATCCACCGGGTTACTATCCTTTTGCACTTTTAACTTTGCATTTTGCACTACATGTATCACCAACTGATGACCAAAAAAATCAAAGTCGACCCATTTGTCGGAACTTCTTCCTTCTGAGCAACCGATAACTTCTCTGTAGAAAGTTCTGCATCTCTCTAAATTTTGAACTGGAATGGCTAAATGGAATGGATTGGGCATGTCTGAATTATGAATTATGAATTATGAATTATGAAGTTAGTGATTTTTGTTTATTACTCTTGATTTGAATATAGCTGATAGTTTTTTTGTTACACAGAGGACACGGAGGAGACACAGAGTTTCACAGAGATTTTTTATATTTGATTAACCATTTAAATCAATTATTATGAACACATATTCTATTACCCAAGAAGTAATTGGGAAGGCAATTCAAATTCATCAGTATTTAGGTCCCGGTCTTTTAGAATCAACTTATAAAGAATGTCTTTTCTATGAATTATGTCAATCAGGATTGGCTGTTGAAAAAGAAGTCCCATTGCCAGTAATTTACAAAGAAGTCAAACTCGATCATGGTTATAGAATTGACTTATTAGTTGAAAATAACATTGTTCTAGAACTAAAAACTGTCGAACAACTGAATGAAGTACATCAAGCACAAGTATTGACCTACATGAAATTGGGAAGATTTCCTTTGGGATATCTTTTAAATTTCAATGTAGCCTTGATGAAAAATGGGGTGAGGAGATTTAAGATGTAGTTTTTTGTTTCACAGAGGGCACGGAGGACACACAGAGTTTCACGGAGAAATTACCTCTGTGTATTCTAAGACTAATCCAAATTTAATTATGAATAATTACGTACGGATTTTGTCT
>JAWKMJ010000042.1:0-17983 GCA_041392305.1 Crocinitomicaceae bacterium | reverse complement strand
ATTAAAAGTTTTACAATCTACCTTTAATCGTACTCTACTTTTTAAAAACTCGAGAAATGTTTCATGCACAATTATATCCCAGCCGTAGGAATCCATTTGATTCATCAACTCTTGAATGTAGCTGTCAAAACTGTTATCGAAATTTATTCCGTAGATGGCTACTTTCATACTTACATTTTAATGTACTTCATCAATTCCTCAAATCTTCGTTTCATATCATCTTGCATTCTACTTTGATGATAGGATGCAACGATATTGTAACTGTATCGCACGAAAGTTTGCAGAATCGCATCGACATTGAGCTTATTTACTTTGATGGTTACATTGAGTAAGGTTGAATCTGGCTCAGAAGTAATATAGGAGCTTAGTATTTTTGCATCATTGGATTCCACAAGTTGGGCAATTTCTGCAAGCGAATAATCATGGCGGCTCATTTCCAAAACGATAATGGATCCGTTTTCAACAACCGAACTCATTTTAGAAATAATCTTCATTAAATGCAACATTGGTGTGGCACCCAAATATTCATTATCTTTTGAAAGTACAGGAACCACAGTAATTTTTAATTCTCCAACCAAGCGCATCATTTCAAACATGTGGGCGTCCTCATAAATAAATGGAGTTACAAAGTTAGATGAAATACTCGACAATGGCATCTTCTGATCCTCCATGTCCAGAATATTCTCTTCACTAACCAAACCAATATAGTGGTTTTGTTTATCTAAAACAGGTAGATGTGAAACTCTAAATTCATCCATCCATTTCAAGGCTTTTTCACCTGTTTCAGAAATCCTTAAGGGAGGGATTTCAAAAGATATGGTTTCTGCTGCATTCATATTCTCAGGCAAAGTAGCAAAAGAATTTCAAACTATATAACTTTGCATAAAATTTAATCATGGCAAAACTAAGTGTTAATATTAATAAAATTGCAACAATCAGAAATGCTAGAGGAGGGAATGTTCCTAATCTAGTTCAAGTTGCAATTGACTGTCAGGAATTTGGGGCTGAAGGGATTACCGTGCACCCTAGACCTGATGAACGCCATATTACTACCCAAGACGTATATGAACTCAAAAGGGTTGTGACAACGGAATTTAATATTGAGGGTTATCCTGATGAAAGATTCATGAATTTGGTTCGAGAAGTACAACCTGAACAAGCCACTTTGGTGCCTGATCCGCCAGGAGTTTTAACATCTAATGCAGGTTGGGATACGATTCGAAATTTTGATTTTTTGAAAACAAGGATTGATCAGTTAAAAGCTTGGGGAATTCGGACTTCAATATTTATCGAAAACGACAATCAAATGCTTGAATTTGCTGCAAAAATTGGAGTTGATAGAGTAGAATTTTATACAGGGCCTTATGCTGAAGATTATACTTCGAACAGGGAAAGAGCAATTGCACCTTATCTTCAATCAGCACGAATTTGCCAAGAATTGGGACTCGGGATTAATGCCGGACATGATTTAAGTCTGGAAAATTTAAAGTTTTTTAATTCACAAATTAATGGGTTACTTGAAGTGTCCATTGGACATGCGTTGATTTCTGATGCCCTTTATTTTGGCTTGGAAAATACGATTAATATGTATAAAAACCTGTTGAGGTAATGGAAGAATTATTTTTCAGAAAATTAGGAGAAGGAAAACCGATGGTGGTGCTACATGGTTTATTTGGGTCTTCAGATAATTGGCAAACCGTTGCCAAAAAGATCGCAAACCATTATGAAGTTTTTCTTGTTGATCAAAGAAACCATGGTAAATCTTTTAAATCAGAGGATTTTTCTTATGATTTAATGATAGAGGATTTAAGGTATTTTATCCAGCAGGAGAAGATTGATGATTTTATTTTATTGGGTCATTCTATGGGAGGTAAAACTGCGATGGGATATGCCCAGAAATACCCAGAAGGTCTGGAAAAATTAATTGTTGCGGATATTGCCCCTGTAAAATATCCAGTTCACCACGATGTGATTCTAACTGCACTGAATGAAGCATATTCAACGAGATTGGAAAGTAGGCAACAAGCAGAAGACATTATTACAAAATACATTGCCCATCCAGCCATCCAACAATTTTTACTTAAAAATCTTTACTGGGAAGAAAAAGGAAAGCTAGGATGGAGAATCAATATTCCAGTGCTTACAAGAGAGATAGTTCCAATTAGTGAATGGGGGGGGCAAATTACTGGTATTGACATTCCCACTTTGTTTATTCGAGGAGGGATGTCTGATTATATTACCGCTGATATCATTCCAATTATTGAGGAAAAATTCACAGATGTGCGGATAGAAACACTTGAAAAATCAGGTCATTGGGTTCATGCAGAACAGCCGGATGAATTTTATAATGCCGTAATGCAATTTTGCTTATTTGGCTAATTTTTGATTAGTTTTTTAGTTGTAAGAATAGTTCCAGTCTCATCAATCACTGAAATCAAATACATGCCCGACTGGAGTGCGTTCATGTCTATTTCAGCTCGTTCATAATTCAGTTGGTCATTCTTAATGAGAATCTTTCCATTTAAATCTGAAACAACAAAGCTGAAGTGGAATGAGTTCCCCATGAGAATAATTACCTTGTTTTGTGCGGGATTGGGATAAATATTTATGTTGTTGTCGTATTCACCAATAGTTGTATAAGCATCATTGTAAACAATAAAATCATCGAAATAGAACCCATCACCATTAATAAAAATATCAGTTTTCATAAAAAATCTGAATTTGATGGTTGCTCCAAGAAAATCTTGAAGCGAAATGATTTCTTTCACCCAATCTTGAACATCATCATATAGAGGTTCATCTTCCGCTTGGTCTGGAGAACCCATGTTAGTATAATTTCCACACATGGGGATCCAAGTTGTTCCATTATCAGTAGAAATTTGAAACTGAACATAATCCCAATTGTTTTCAATATCCCATTTTGCCCAGAACGATACAAATGCTTGAGTTGAATTGCTTAGATCTATTGAAAATGCAGATTCAACCGATGAGCTTACATTGTTAACATAGTTTTGATTTGGACTATCTGTAATGGATGTTGATGGGGTAAAATAATCTTCAGTAGTCGTAGCCCAATTATTAGTAATCCAATTTGATAAATCATTTCCTGAATCGGAAAATTGAGTGTTTGGCACACCAAAAGTCTTAGTGATGGTGTCGTGATGAATATAGGTCCCATTATCCAGATTCAACACATATTTGATGATATCTCCGGAAGTAATTCCGCTATTGAGTGTATAAGAGATAGAATCATGGATTTCATCTAACACTTGCATACCTCCAAATACCTTCGGAGTTCCAACCGTCGCTATGCCCGAAATCGGAGTTATTGAAACTGTGAAATTCCCTGAAGATAGTCCATATCGGGTTAAAGTAAAATTGATAAAATCATCTGTTTGGCTCCAAAGATCCTCTTCCAGATCTTTCAAGTTACCATATACATGAGGAAAATGAGCCAATCTCATATTCTGAAAAACATTGTCTTTACAAATTTTATCTATTTTGGAAGAGGCTGGCCAGAATCCATCGTCATCTGAGCCAATTTCGGGAGTGAATGCATAAATTTTTGGCTTTGTTCCTAAATCTCCTCCATACATCCAGTCATCTGAATCCCCAACAGCTGGGTAGAGGGCTGAACTTATCTGATTAGTATAGCCACTATATTGAACCATATGTTCAGAAATACCTAAGAAATAATCGTGGTCAGGAGTTGGTGTATTATTTTCCCAGCCAAATGGGAAAAGCAATAAATTGCCATAGGTATGTGCATTAGCTGCAAATGCGAAATTATGATTTTCACATAACCATTTAATAGCTTGATTTTCCGGTTCACTAAACGCAGAGGGACCTCTGAAGGTTTCGTCGTTTGGATCGGTAGAAGTGCCATTTAATGAATTTCCCCATTCATAGCTATAATTTCGATTGTTATCTACACCAAAGACACCACCACCATTATTTCTTCTGTTTTTACGCCACATTCCACCACCATTTGGATTTGTTGTTTCATTGTAAATGTATCCATCAGGGTTGACCATTGGAACAAAAAACATATCCGTATGATCAACCAGATATTGAATTTCAGTATTGGTAGAATAGTTTTCCAATAAGTACCACATGTAGTATATAAGCTGAGATAAACTCGCGGGTTCTCGGGCATGATGGATTGCTGTGTAAAGCACTTGAGGTTCTCCTTCATCTATTCCTGGATTGTCTGAAATACGCACATAATATATGGGTCGCATCTCATGGGTCAAAAAGCTAGAAATGCTATCTTTTACAGTAATTAGATTTGGATATTTACTTACCATGCTATCCAGATTTGCTAAAAATTCGGAGTATTTAAGATAGCCTCCCATGCTTCCCAAGCTAAAATTGGTCGGAGTAGAGAAGTTGGGGTCATCGTTATTATTACATGGGAATGCACCTGTTTTCAAGTCAGGTTGTTGAAGTCTGGTTTCATAATAAGATTCCAGATCGGCGATTAATACTTGAAAATTGTATCCATTTTGATTCAGTTTTTGTATTTCGTTTTGGTTCAATTCCGCTTCAACGTATGTTCCTTTATGAAAATGTGCGTGATCTAAATTCACACCTAAACTTTGGACTTGAAGGATTTCTGAAGGATTAATAAAGAGTCTTATTCGAGAATACGTTTGAGAAAAAAGTAGACTTGCGAAAGAAGATAGTATAATTAAAGAGAGAATTCTCATAACACTATGGGTTTTTCCTTAAAATTAAGTAATTCCTAAGAAACTAGAAAATTAGGCATTACTTCCACTCCGTTGAGTATATCATTTTATTCAAATCGATTTTAAGATATTCGATCATTGGTTTTAGCGAATCATAATTGGCCTGTGAATTAAACATCAAAGAAGCTCGAATGAAATTTTTAGAACTGTCGGTTATAAAAAACTGAAAAGGGGTAGCCGCATTTCCATTGATATCATAAAAAATACCATACACTTGATGAGAAGAATCTGAAATCATTTCTTCATCTATTGAAGTAGCTTTTACGACGTGCTCATAGACTTTCTCTCTTGATTCTTTGATTAAATTATTCACATTGGTTGATTCCAGAGAATAATAGGATACATAGAGAACAGCATTAAAATCGGTATAAACAATGTTTTTGTGACAAGGAGCTTCTGGATTGATTCCTTCAGTGATTTCTGCTCGAATAGGAATTTCAAAAGTATAGGGGCAGGGAGAAGTTTCGGCTTGTTTGTATTCGTGTTTTGGGAATTCCACCCGCATTTGTCCAATAGGTCTTGGAAGTACATTTTCCTCCTCTTCACAAGAAATCAATGTGGAAAAAAGGAAAATGATAATAAGGTTAAAAAATTTATGATTGGCCATTTTTATGTGCTTTAATACGAATCAATCTTCTTTTGTCGGCAGCTTCAACCGTAAAAGTAAATTCTTTGAAAGTCATGCGTTCATTTTTCATAAGGATTTTACCAGAATTTTCTATAAGGAAACCAGCTAAAGTTTCCGATTCTCCTTTTGCTTCCTCGAATTCTTTAGGGTCGATTTTAAATAGTTTATAAAAATCCACCAACGGTAGTTTCCCTTCCAATATATAAGTATTTTCATCGATTTGGTTAACGAGATCTTCATCTTCCTCGAACTCATCGGTAATATCTCCAACAATTTCTTCTAAAATATCTTCCATTGTTACGAGTCCTGATACCCCTCCATATTCATCAACCACAATTGCAATGTGCGTTTTTACCGATTGAAAATCCTTGAGTAGATCATCTATTTTTTTGTTTTCCGGAGTAAACATTGCCGGGCGAATGTGTTGGAACCAATTAAAATCCTGATCCTGATCTAAGAAGCTTAGAAAATCTTTTGAGTACAATATACCTTTGATCTGGTCAAGGGAATCTTCATATACGGGTATTCTTGAGTATCCACTCGACCTAATAATTTGTAGTACTTCGAAGAAATTTGAATTCTTCTCGATTCCAATCATGTCGATACGTGCTCTCATGATCTGGCGGCAATCTGTATTTCCAAAATTTACAATTCCTTTTAATAATTTTCGTTCTTCTTCATCTTCAATCTTATGCGTAGTGATTTCAAGTGCGTGCTCCAATTCCTCTGCTGAAACATTGATACTTCTTCGGCGAGAAGAACGGGATAGAAAATCCGTACCTTTGATTAATCCCGATTTCAGCACAGAAAAAGGGAAAGTTGTTGAAATCATTTTCAAGGGTTTGGCCATAATCTTTGCCAGTTTCTGAGAGTGTTTTGTAGCATAAACTTTCGGTAAAACTTCTCCACAAAGTAGGATAATAAAAGTAATGAGAACCACCTGAATAATAAAATAGGTTATAGGGGAATTCAACTGAAAAGCAGAAGTAAAAATAATGGAAGTCACAAAATTCGAAACAATTACGATGCCTACATTGATAAAATTGTTTGTAATCAAAATAATTGCAAGGAGCTCTTGGGGTCGTTGGATCAGATAGTCAATAATTTCGAATTTTTTAGGTTTTTCAGTCGCCTTTAATTCGTCTATGTCTTGCGGACTCAAAGAAAAAAAGGCCACTTCCGATCCTGAAATCAGAGCAGAAAAAAGTAATAAAATTAAAAGTATTAAAATCGAAAATATAAACGGGACTATCTCGCCTTCCAAGTTGATTGCTGTTTGGTTTCTAGTTCAAAGATAAAAATTAAAACGGTAAATAATCCTCATCATCCGATTCAAATAAATCAGAATCTAAATCGGATAGTATGGTGTTTTCCTTTGAAGGAGGGTACAAGGTGTGATTGGTCTCCTTGGGAATTTCAATGATGTTAAAAGCAGAGATTACTATTTGAACTGCGGTTTTGGTTTCTCCATCTTTTTCATACCGATGGGTCTTAAGTCTACCGGTAATCTCAACTAATTGGCCTTTGTATATGGAGTCCTCTACTTTGGTTGCTAGTTCCTTCCAGGCAATAATATTGTGGTATTCAGGGATTTTCTTCGATTCGGTATTACTTTTATATTCGTCATAGGTTACCAATGGGAAATAGGCTTTAATATTGGTTTCAGAGAAATAGCGGACGATGGGATCGTTTTGTACATACCCTATTAAATTAACTTTATTTAAAGTGTTTTCGGCCATTAAGAGCAAAGGTAATAACTTCATCGTTAAAAATTTAGGGTTGGTCGAACTGAATATAAATTAGAAGAATAATTCATTGAATTTGTGGAACATAATTAAAAATTAAACCTTCAAAAAAAGCATTTTGACTAGATTTTTAGTCTATCGGTCTAATTTTCAAAGTTCAATCTGAAAGAATTCACTACATTTGCATCGAAATTTAATGGTAATTAATTGATTATTAAACATTTTAGTTATGACAAAAGCAGATATCGTAGCAGAAATCGCAGATGAGACAGGATTGGAGAAAGTAGCAGTACAAACTACTGTTGAGGCGTTTATGGATTCAGTGAAAAATTCATTGACAAAGGGGGAGAATGTTTACTTAAGAGGATTTGGATCTTTTGTAGTGAAAGAGAGAGCGGAGAAAACAGGAAGAAACATTTCAAAGAATACAACGATTATTATCCCGGCTCATAATATTCCTGCATTTAAGCCAGCGAAAACATTTGTTGAGTCTGTTAAAGATAACGTGACTGTAAAGTAAGCAGTGACAGCATCTGATTCTAAAAGAATGAAAGCCCCTAAGATTAAGCCACAATATTTGGTTGTTTCAGGGGCTTTTCTTATTTTTGCCCTCCTATTTTTGCAGAGCTCCCGGAAATACAGTGAAAAACCCGTATTATCGGAGATGGACGCAAGGGTTCAATTGGGAATTTCTTATGTTCAAGGCGGGGGTGCTCCAATGGTAGGGATTGGGATGCTTAAAGAAGTGTTGAAGGAAGATCCTGAGAATAAATATGCTATATGGACATTGGGCACTTTTTCTCAGCAATCTGGTCAGCACGAAAAAGCAATCCAGAGGTTTGAAGATCTTTTAAATATTGAGGTAAACAAAGAAGAACGCGTGAATGCATATACAGCGTTGGAATTCTCCCTCATCAGTACAAATCAAGTGAATAGAGCTTTGATTTTGCATGAAAAAATGATGGAAGAATTTGCAAGTGATTCGACCTTGGTTGCCATGATACAAGAGAGAAATAAAGAAATTAAAAATAGATTTATTAACGTACAAAAAGATTAGTTATGCCAAGCGGTAAGAAGAGAAAAAGACACAAGATGGCTACTCACAAAAGAAAGAAAAGGCTAAGAAAAAACAGACACAAGAAGAAAAAATAATTCTTTTTGTTTGAGCATATTTTATGCGTAAAGCTTGGTGATCAATATTGCCAGGCTATTGTTTTTTATTGTCGTTTCAAATAAAGGATTTGTGAGTGTAGAATTAGTTGTAGATTCCAAGCCTTCCGGCGTCGTTATCGCCTTGTTGAAAGACGGAAAGTTAGTAGAACTTCACGAAGAAAACGGGCAGATTGATTACGCGGTAGGAGATTTGTATCTTGGAAGAGTCAGAAAAATTGTACCCAGCCTAAATGCGGCATTTGTGGATGTAGGTTACGAGAAAGATGCTTTTTTGCATTATCTTGATTTAGGTCCTCAATTCAGCTCCCTAAACGAATTCACAAAAAATACACTGAACAAGAAGCAGAAGTCTTCTAAGTTGAGTTATTTCAAGTTGAGTCCGGACATAGATAAAAATGGGAAGATAGAAGATGTTTTATCCGCATCTCAGCCAATTTTGGTGCAGGTTGCAAAAGAACCAATTTCGTCCAAAGGGCCAAGATTGAGTTCTGAAGTTACTATAGCCGGAAGGTTTTTAGTGTTGGTTCCTTTTTCGAACAAAGTTTCGATTTCTCAAAAGATTAAAAGTCATGAAGAGAGAGATCGATTGAGGGAGATTGTCAAAGGTATTTTACCCAAGAATTTTGGAGTAATCATTCGGACAGTCGCCGAAAATAAAAAGGTGTCAGAAATTGATTCGGATCTGAATGATCTAATCAAGAAGTGGGAAAAAATGCATAACAAATTAAAGTTTGCGAAACCCCCAAAAAGAGTTTTAGGTGAATTGAATCGTTCTTCTTCTTTGTTAAGGGATATGTTGAATGAAAGCTTCACAAATATCCATGTAAATGATACGGTTCTCAAAGATGAATTACATAAGTATATTTCATCTATTGCCCCCGGCAGAGAAAAGATTCTTAAACATTACAGTGGAAAGGTCAACATTTTTGAAAGATTTGGCGTAAACAAGCAAATCAAATCACTTTTTGGTAAGAAAGTTCCCTTATCAGGTGGAGGTTATTTGATCATCGAGCATACAGAGGCGATGCATGTGATTGATGTCAATTCAGGATATCGAAAAGGGGCAGAAGATAATCAGGAAGATAATGCGATAACGGTCAATATTGAAGCTGCAGAAGAGATCGCAAGAATTCTCAGATTGAGAGATATGGGTGGAATTATCACAATTGATTTCATCGATATGCACAAGAGGGAGAACAATAAAATTCTCCATGAGAAATTCAAGGAATTCATGAAAGGAGACCGTGCCAAGCACAACATCCTGCCCCCTTCCAAATTTGGAATTATTGAGGTGACACGTCAGCGTGTTCGTCCAGAGACCGAGATACGTACAGCTGAATCTTGTCCTACGTGTAATGGAACAGGTGAAGTACAGGCTTCAATTTTACTAGCAGAACAAATTGAGAACAATCTTAAATATCTAATTAAGGATCGGAAAGAACCACATGTATCATTGGTTGTTCATCCTTATTTAGAAGCCTATTTCACGAAAGGACTTTTTTCAAAAAGATGGAAATGGTATAGATCTATGAAAAAATGGGTATCTATACGTCCAAATTCGTCATTTCACTTACTACAGTATAAATTTGTAGATAAGAAAAACGAAGAAATCTCATTATAATTTTGAAAGGAAATCCTCAGAAATACTCTTTTTTGGAAGCAAAAGCCAAGATTGAGTATTTCTGTGTTTATCAGGAAAGGTGTCATTCCGAAGTAACCAAAAAGCTTTATGAATGGGGTCTTGCTACCGATCAGGTTGATGTGCTCATTTCAGATCTTATTCAAAACAATTTTCTGAATGAGGGAAGATTTGCTGAAGCTTACGTTTCTGGAAAATTTCGTATAAAGAGATGGGGAAGAAATAAAATCCGGGTCCATTTGAAGCAAAAACATGTCAATGAGTACTCGATCAAAAAAGCTTTGGATTCAATTGACGAAGAAACGTATATAGAAACAATTGAACTTTTAGCTCAAAAGAAGCAAGCTGAAGTCAATGGAAACCAATGGGAGAAGAGAAGAAAATGCTATTCCTATCTCCTCAACAAAGGATTTGAATCTTCTTTGATTCAAAATGTCTTAGATAAATTATTTCCTCTTTAAAATATGAAGGATTGGTTTCGTTAATTTTTCCCAATCTCACTTTTATTGATTTTAATTTAATGTATATTAGTGCCGATATTCAATCAAAATGTCAGACAGCCTCGTCATCATACCAACATATAACGAAAAGGAGAATATAGAGAACATGATTCGAAAAGTATTTTCCTTTGAAAAGGATTTTCATCTCCTGATAGTTGATGATGGTTCTCCCGATGGTACGGCAAATATTGTTAAATCGCTACAAAATGAATTTCCTGGTAGACTCCATATTGAGGAAAGATCCGGGAAGTTAGGTTTAGGTACGGCCTATATTCATGGATTCAATTGGGCATTGGATCGAGAGTATGAATATGTGTTTGAGATGGATGCTGATTTTTCACACAATCCAGAGGATTTGATCCGTTTGTACAATGCCTGCGCAATTGATGGTGGCGATTTAAGTGTTGGGTCGCGTTATTGTAAAGGAGGAGGAGTTGAAAACTGGCCTTGGAATAGAAAATTACTTTCATACTATGCTTCAGTATATGTACGCATCGTATTAGGTATCAAAGTAGGTGATACTACCGCTGGATTTATCTGTTACACCCGAAAAGTTTTAAAAGATTTAGATTTTGAAAAAGTTACTTTCAAAGGTTATGCTTTTCAGGTATGCATGAAATACATGGCAGTTAAGAAAGGACATCGTTTGATAGAAGTCCCAATCATATTCAAGGATAGGCAGTACGGAGAATCAAAAATGAGTATTGCGATTTTTAGAGAAGCATTGATTGGCGTATGGCGAATGCGAAAAATGAAATTATGAACAAGTTATTGATTCAGTCTGGTTTAGTTGTCAATGAAGGCAAAATCGAAAAACTAGACATTCTAATCTCGGATGGTAAAATCGAGAAAATTGCAACAAATCTAAGCAAAGATATCGCTGATGAGGTAATAGATGCCAATGGAAAGTATGTATTACCTGGTCTAATTGATGATCAAGTTCACTTCAGAGAGCCTGGTTTAACTCATAAAGGAAATATTCGATCTGAATCGAGAGCTGCGGTTGCTGGAGGAATCACTTCCTTTATGGAAATGCCGAATACAGTACCAAATGCGTTGACTCAAGGATTACTTCAGGATAAATACGATATAGCTGCAGAAAGTTCTTTGGCGAATTATTCATTTTTCATGGGAGCCTCCAACGATAACTTGGATGAAGTCTTAAAAACAGACCCTAAACGAGTATGTGGAATAAAGGTATTTATGGGATCTTCGACTGGTAATATGTTGGTTGATGAACACAAAACATTGGAAGGGATTTTTAAAGAAGCCCCTACATTAATTGCAACACACTGTGAAGATGAGGCCACAATAAGAGCTAATTTGGAAAAAGCACGTTCACAATTTGGGGAAGATGTTCCGATGAACCAGCATCCAATTATTAGAAGTGAGGAAGCATGTTACAAATCATCATCTATGGCTGCAGAATTAGCGACAAAGTTTGGAACGCAATTACACATCTTACATATATCTACTGCAAAGGAAGTAAGCTTATTTAGAAATGATATTCCACTAAGTGAGAAAAAGATTACCGCTGAAGCCTGTACACATCATTTATGGTTTACAGATGCAGACTACGATAAATTTGGATCCAGAATAAAGTGGAATCCTGCGGTAAAGACAGCAGCCGATAAAGAGGGAATTTGGAAAGGTTTGTTAGAGGATAGAATTGATGTATTGGCAACTGATCATGCTCCTCATACTTTGGAGGAAAAAGCAAATTCTTATTTCAAAGCACCTTCAGGGGGGCCTCTAGTTCAACATGCATTGCCTGCGCTTTTGGAAAGTTATGAGCAAGGAAAAATCTCAATTGAGAGGATTGTAGAAAAGGCATGTCACAATCCAGCAATTTTGTTTCGTATTGAAAAGAGAGGATTTATTCGTGAAGGGTATCATGCGGATCTTGCGATCGTAGAGAAAAAAGATTGGACTGTAAGCAAGGAGAATATTCTGTACAAATGTGGATGGTCTCCTTTTGAAGGTCAGCAGTTTCAATATCAGGTCAACTCTACTTTAGTAAATGGTAAAGTTGTTTATCAGAAAAATCAAATTTTGGAAGTTGGTTCAGGAAGCCGACTTACCTTCGATAGATAATGAAAGGATTGTATGTCTTGATTTTGGTTTTTTTCATCTTTTCTGCATGCAGAGAAGAAAAAGAAAAGACCCCTGAAAATCTAATCCCTCAGGAAGAATTTACATCCCTCTTAGTGGACATTCAATTGATGGAATCTTATTGTCTAGATACTTACGTTCGACCCGATATTTATAATGAATTGCTCCAACATTCAATAGATTCTTTGCTCAAAGTAAAAGGAAGAAATATCCAAGAGTATGAGACTAGTTTTGATTACTACGCACAGCATCCTCAAATAATGTTTCAGATTTATGAAAAGGTCTTGGAAGAAATCAATACAATGCAGGTAACCAATAATGCTGTTGAAAATGAAAATCCCAAGCCATTAAAGTAGCTTGCGACTCTTGAAATAATTTAGAGAATTCAAGATAGTTTCATGCATATTTCTGTATTCAAAAGGAGTGTCTGATAGAATTTTTGAGCCGTCAAACTTTGAAACTTTGAACATACTTCGAACATTCTCGCGGGTCAGTTTTTGTTTTCTGCCAAAAAGTTTTAGAAATGTCTCAATAAAATAAACGAAACGAATAGTGCTTCTAGAAATAGCTTTAACCGGAGGTCGCTTTTGTGCTGCTTGTGCGATTTGTGTGAAGATGGATTGATAACTTAGATTTTCAGCATTTAAGATGTATTGTATTTTGTTTTGGTCACTATTTAACAGCATCAGTGATGCATCCACAACATCACGTACATCGACAAAAGCATTTGCTCCTGGAGGATAGTACTTTCCTTCTCGAAGTACATTTACAAATAATCGATTGGAGGATTCATTTGGATTTCCTGGACCGAAAATAATGGATGGATTGACAATTATACCATGGAGTCCTTCTTCCATTCCTCTCCACGCTTCACGTTCAGCTAGGTATTTTGAAGTGCCGTATCCACTATTGTCCGGATCATTTTTCCATCGATTACTTTCTTTAATTGGTGAGCCATCGAGTGTTTTACTAAATACAGATACACTTGAAATGTGGACAAACTTTTTTATTTGAGCATTCAAACAAACATTGATTAGGTTTCTGGTGCCTTCAAAATTAATCTTCAATAAGGTATTGAAATCTCTGCGTCTGAATGAAACAAAAGCCGCTGCATGAACAACATAATCGATGTCTTGTAAGCAGTTTTCCAGTAGAGGAATGTCTTCCAAATCTCCTTCAATCCATTCAACATTTTTCCATAAATCTTCAGCATTTTCTGGATCGTAGTATTCGAAAAGATCCTTGGCTTGCTGACTTCTTCGTATATCTCTGGTTAAGGATTTTACCTTATGATTTTTAGCAAGTTCAAATAGAAAGTGGGAGCCAACCAAACCGGTTCCACCAGTGACAAAAAATTTGCTATTAGGAGAAATACTCACCCTGCGAAATTACGAATTAGGAATTACGAAATACGAATTTTGACCAAAATCTAAAATCTAAAATCCAAATTCTAAAATGTAACTTCTATCTTTGTCGCCTAAAAACAAGAATAAAATGCCAACAAACGTAGTAGAAGAATTAAGATGGAGAGGAATGGTTCAGGATGTCATTCCAGGAACTGAAGAGCAACTATCTAAGGAAATGACTACAGGTTATGCGGGGTTTGATCCGACTGCAGACTCATTACATGTAGGAAATCTAATTCCAATCATGATGTTGGTGCATTTGCAAAGAGGTGGTCACAGACCTATTGCGCTTGTTGGAGGAGCCACTGGAATGGTGGGGGATCCTTCAGGAAAATCTGACGAAAGAAACCTTTTGGATGAGGCGACTTTAAATAGAAATATCGCTGCAGTTAAAAAGCAATTGGAGAAATTTTTGGATTTTGATTGTGGTGCCAATTCAGCTTTATTGTTGAATAACTACGATTGGATGAAAAACTACTCTTTCATTGAGTTTATTCGAGATGTAGGAAAGCACTTAACGGTGAACTACATGATGGCGAAAGATTCTGTGAAAACAAGAATTGAAACAGGAATTTCCTTTACCGAATTTTCATACCAATTATTACAAGGAAACGATTTTTACCATTTGAATCAGTTGGAAAATTGTCGTTTGCAAGTTGGTGGATCAGATCAGTGGGGAAATATTACTACGGGAACAGAATTAATCCGAAGAAAGGGAGGAAGTGAGTCCTTTGCCTTCACTTGTCCATTAATGACAAAAGCAGATGGAGGAAAATTTGGGAAAACTGAATCTGGAACGGTTTGGTTGGACAGAGAAAAGACATCGCCGTACGAGTTTTACCAGTTTTGGTTGAACGCTTCTGATCAGGATGCTGGAAAATACATGAGAACTTTCACATTACTTTCCAAAGAGGAAATTGAAGAACTTGAGAAAGAGCATGCTGCAGAACCACATTTAAGAAAATTACAAATCAAACTGGCAGAAGAGATCACAAAATACGTGCATTGTGAAAAGGATTTGGAGTTGGCTCAAGCGGCTTCTAAAATTTTGTTTGACAAGAATTCAGGAAAAGAGGATTTGCAAAAACTTTCAGCTGAAGATTTAATGGGGGTTTTTAAAGACGTACCTCAGGTGAAAATCTCTAAAGAAGTCGTGAATTCAGGTACTTCCATTGTTGATTTTCTTTCTGATTCAACTGAATTTTTAAAATCAAAAGGTGAAGCTAGAAGAGAATTAAAAGCCAATGCGATTTCAGTAAATAAAGCTAAGGTTGGTGAAGACTACCAAATTGGATCAGAAGATTTATTGAATGATAAATTAGTTTTGCTTCAAAAAGGAAAGAAGAATTATTTCCTGGTTATTGTAGAGTAGCAAACACCGAAAAAACAAAAAAGAGATAATCTGTAAATCTGTCTATCGGAAAATCTGAAAGTCTATTTTTCTCAATATCTTTGCAAAAACACCACGAATGAAAAAGATAACTGTGGGTGGAGTGCCTGAGCACTATAACTACCCTTGGAAACTCACCACTCGCAACGAAGAATTTAAAGACCTTTTTGATGAAGTAGTTTGGAAAGATTACCCATCCGGGACGGGCGCCATGTGTCAAGACTTGAGAGCATCGGAATTAGATGTGGCCATCATTTTGACAGAAGGTGTCACTCGCGATATTTTGAATGGGAACGATTCCAGAATCCTTCAAGTTTATGTTGATTCTCCTTTGATTTGGGGCGTACACACGGGTTCTCAAAACAATTTCGAAAAGCCATTTACATTAGAAGGAAAAAAGATTGCGATTTCCAGATTCAATTCGGGTTCGCATTTAATGTCTTATGTTTATGCAGATCAAATGGGTTGGACCCTTACCGAAGATGATTTCGTTGTTGTAAATGATTTGCAAGGAGCAGTAGATTCCCTTCAAAAAGGAGAGACGCATTATTTTCTTTGGGAGAAATTTACCACTAAACCAAGAGTCGATTCAGGAGAGTTGAAAATGATCGACGAATGTCCGACACCTTGGCCATGTTTTGTTATTGTGGTTAAAAACGAAGTCTACAATAAGTACAAAGTAGAGATCGACCTCATGATCAAAAGAGTGAAAGAAAAGGCTGAAAAAGTATACCAGGATGATGATTTGATCTCCAATGTTTCCAAAGAATTCGGTTTACTTCAGGAGGATGTGATTTTGTGGCACCATAACTTGAGATGGAACACTGAAAACACTCCAATTTCCATGGATGAATTAGAAAAACCAATTCAGTTCTTAAGAGCTTTGGATATGATTCCAGACCAAGGAAAAGAGGAAATGAAGAAACAACTTCTAGGAAATGAGAAGTTGAGGATCTAAACTTTTCCCAAAGTCCAGCAATCCAGCTTCAAGACATCCAGAAATCCTACTAAAAGCTAAATGTAGCTCCTAACATGGCCTGGAATCCTTGAACTCTGTATTGATCCCATAATTGGTACTTTTGGAATGCTAGATTGTTCAGATTCAAGAAAGTTGAGATTCTTTTATTCCATCTGTATTCCACGTTGAGGTTCAAATCAGCTAAGAAGCCTAGTTTTTTGTATTTCATACCGTTTTTATCCAAGGTGTTTGGATCGGTAGTCAACAGTTTCGCTTTTCTTCCTCCTTCCATGGTTAAATCCAGTCCAACAATCAATTTGTGAGAGAGATTGTATTTACCACTCAACATGATTCGGTAATCGGGTCTGTTCCATGCATAAGCTTCATTGTTCATGATGTAATAGAAATAATCCCCAACAACATCAATTCTTAATTTTTCTCCTAACTGATACCCCAAACTTGCATTTACATGTGCAATGTATGCAGTATCGTAAACCACATCAAACTGATTCCCTAATGTATAAGTGGTGTCGTTGACATAAAGATTCATATTTCTTACTCGTGCAAATGAACCCATGATATTGAAAGTCATTTCTTTCGTAATGTGTCCTCTGAAACCTAAATAAGCATCAAAAACGGTTGCCTCATTAATTTGCTGATGCGAAAGCAGGATGTATTGATTCTCCTGAGTCAAGTTTCTGAAATTGTTTTGTTTCAGTTTTCCATTTACCCCAATATATGGTGTAAACGTATGGTTGATCATCGAATAGGCAAATTCTACATTCGGGAAAATATCGAATTTTAGTTTGCTTCGGATGTCAAATGCCATGTCCAATCCAACCTTCACATAGTATTTTTTTCCTCTTGATATTACATAAGGTTTGAAGTTGATAATGGTGTTGTTATTTTTCAATCCCATCACACTATCGGGCTGCATTAAAGTATCTGTATCGCCGAATTTATAATTGTCGTACCGTGCATCCAAATCCAATCCAAAAGTTTCTGTCTTCAATTTGTACCAATAACCTGTATACAATCCAGCAAAGTTCTCACGTCCATTTCGTTTGGCAAGAGTATCGCTTTTCCTTTTGAAAGAGAAATAGTTGAAATACTGAATACCCACTTTAAAATTGTGCTTGGCACTATCTTGATTGGCAGTTCTCCACTCCGCATTCAAATCAATATTGTTGAATCTTCCATTAATGGAGTCTCCAGGTACGTTTTCATCCGGAATTCCGTAATAGTGGAATCCTTTGTTATGAAAATCAAGTGAACCTGTGAGTTGGTATTTATTCTGCAGTAAGGTACCGTAAATTCTTGCGCCCGTATTATCCGTGGTACTTGGAGCCCAACCTTTCATATTCAACCAGGAAGAAACATGGTCGATATTCACACCCCAATTGCTCTTTCTACTTCTACCAGAATTGAAATTGTACTGAACTAACGGTGTGATATAAGAACCAATTCCAACTTTTAAATAATGTTTGTACAATTTTGGGTTGTTTTGAAACAACTTAATTTTTGCAGGTTCAATATTTTGCAATTGGAATGAAGTTTCCCTTCTCAAAGAAATCAAGGGATAGTCAATCTTTGGGATAGGGATAATGGTATCACGAGTTTGCGATAATTCATTCAGTCTTTTAGTAGCCTTTACCGTTCGTTGCATATCGTAGGTAACAGTCCA
>JAWKMJ010000041.1:0-18618 GCA_041392305.1 Crocinitomicaceae bacterium | reverse complement strand
CGGACTGTCTGTTATGGTTGCAGGTAACGTTTTTCAGCTTGGCGAAGACGGCACTTTTAGCACAAATCTGCAATCGAAGCACGAGCCTCAAAGTTAACGAAAAACTTTCAATCGAAGCTGTTTTCTGCCGTTTTTGCCAAACTGATGTTGGGTTGCTGGTGTTGTTTCTGTTAGCTTGTTGTTTTTTATTTTTTT
This sequence comes from Crocinitomicaceae bacterium, assembly GCA_041392305.1. Taxonomy (GTDB): domain Bacteria; phylum Bacteroidota; class Bacteroidia; order Flavobacteriales_D; family Crocinitomicaceae; genus JAGQYP01. Next base: position 18,423 of record JAWKMJ010000041.1, on the reverse strand, counting down.
GAAGCGTTGGGAAATTTTAAAACCAATTTTGTCTTGCGTTGGCTTTGCAAGCTCTTTGGCAAAGTTTGGCTTTGTGCGGTTGGCTTGTGCGACTTTGACAATGTGCTTGCAAATAGCGTTGGCGTTAATCTATTAATGCACTAAAATAACCAAATCTCTCATCAACTAGCACTCTTCTATCTAATCCTAAATTCATTTCCTCACAAGCAGTTTCAGCTACTAGTGAACAGGAAAAACACGCTGATAAATTCAAGTCAAAAATACCTTGTCCATCTGATTCCCAACAAAGAGGGTCTGATGAACAATTAACAGATCTTTCAAGCCCTTTTTTTATAATTTCCAATATTTTTTCAGGTTCGCCTTGCGATACCAAACCTCCCATACTTCCTTCTGAACCTTCTGCTGTATAAATCAATACGCCTGACATAGCTTTCTCAGGAGTATTAGAAATAAATAATCTTTCTTTCAGACTGGCTGTTGGATAGCCACAAGAAAACTCCAATTCTCTCATCATTAAATGAGAAAATGAATGAATGAGAAAATGTTTGACACCATTATTTTTGATTTTTTGTTTTAATCCCGAACCTTGCTCTTTAGTATCAATTTCTCTATTCAGAAATCTTGAAAACCTATCTTCTAATTGTTCAGAGTTATTATCTATCCATTTATCAATAGTTTCATCGTGAAATTGGAAAAACAAACCTTCGCCAAAAGTTTCATTTGCTGGAAGAACAAACAATTCATCTTTCTTATTTGAAAAAATATTTTGACCCGTTGACGCTTCTTCAACAACTTTTTCACCTTGTTCATTAAGTCGTACTATTCGTTCTTTGGGTTTATCTCGAGTAAAATCAAATTGGATATTGGTTACTTTAAGTTCTTCAATTTGTTGTATTTTATTGAAGAATGGCTTCAATTCAACGGGTAATTCAATATCTTGAAAGGCAAGTCCCTTGTTATCTTCTATATTTGGAATAGAAGAGTTGTTTGAAAAACATCTATACTCTTGCCATCTGTATTCTTCATACGGATCATTAGAATGGTCATTGTCAATATTAAAAAATAGCACTTTTAATGAATTCTCAAATTGTTGCTTATCTGAATTTACCAAGATAGCATTATCATCTAAAAACTCATCAAAATCATCTGCTACTTTATTAGTCCAATATTCTTCTTTTGAAATAGGATTATTGCTATTTCTCTTATGATATCGTTCTTCCAATATTTCAAGTGCATCAAGTAATTCTTTTGATATATCTTCTGCAAGGTGCATTGGAATAAAAAGACTCGAAAACCCATTGGCATAATAAACATTATTTGCTGTAACTAATGAAACTTGCATTGTTTCACGACCATTTTGTTGCTCTCCACTGATATAGCATTTTTCATAAGGAATTGATTCTGGATTTGCTAAATCTAATTCCCAAGGTTTGTGTCCGTTGCAGTTGGGTTTTAGATTGTTTATTCCTTCAAGATTTCCTTTTTTTGCACAACTTTTACACTCTATGTAAATACTTCCATAACCCTCCGATTTTGTTTTGCTTTCGGTCCAAATTAGATTAGGATTACTACAACAATTATCAATTTCAAATAGCTTTTCCCCGTTTTCATTATCTCTCTCTAATTGATAACTTTGTTTTAGTGTTTTCCAAGCTAAGAATTTAGACCAAGGCATATCTGATAGATGCCCATTTGGACAAATTAGTGATAAGTTGAGTTGCTCAAGTTCTCTGTATTCTCGAAAATTGACTTCACGTCCCTCGACATTTTTTCTTCTATATTCTTTTACAAAATCTGAAGCATCTCTTGGTGGAGCAAAATCATCTTTGGTAGGAGTTCCATTATTTTTTCGTCCTTCTTTTTCCCACATTTCTTTCCATTGTGAAATGTTTTTAAGCTCTCCTTTTCTGTTTTTAAACCATTTAGGGAAATGTGTTCCAACAATCATATAATCATTTGATGTTCCTGATTCACCACTATTTTCTAATGCTGTTTTTATTGGATGATTTTTCCAATTTGGTGTATTGAAAGATTCATTAAGAGCCATATGTGGCACACCTATCAGACAAACTAAATTATTCAGTTCTTTTTCGGTCTTTATAAAACGAATAAATCTTTGGTCATCAATAAAATCAATGCCACGATTTCCCATTTCCGTTTTACTTACTTCATATATTTTTTTATCATCAGAGTTGTTTGAACGAACCGTTTCTATTTTGGAGTTTGCCCATTTTATAAATTTCCATTTATTGATATCTGAAATCAACACATAAGAACCAACTTTAGTTGTTATGATTGATCCAACTCCTGCTGTGGAAGATAGTAATTTATATTTCCCAATGCCTTGATTATATTGGTTAGCGTTTAATATTTTCATTTTAAATAGAATTTATTTTGATAGCAGCTTCTGGTTCTATAACCCTTAACGACATTGGCACTTGCCATTTTTTACTATGGATATTTCCTTCGTATTCTTCTATATCAACATAAAGTTGCTCTTGTTTTCTTGCTTGAGTTGTTCCATTTTTCTTCCTATTAAAAACTAAATCTGTCGAATCATCAAGAGTTTCTTCTAATTTTTTCCATTCTTCAAAAGCTTTTTCAATCCATTGTTTGATTTGGGTAACATTCTCTTCTTTCAGAAGATTGTTTATTAATTTATCAAAGTTGGAAAGTCTTACTTTTCTATTGTCAAAATAAGCAGTTAATTCAGAAATAATTAAAGAAAGTTGCTCGTTTGATATTGAAGAAATATTACTTGCTGAGTTTCTTTCTGTAAATCTTGTTGTATGACGAATCATTGTAGCCAAATATAATCCCATATACCTTTCAACAGATTTTTTTGTGAACGGAGTAATGGAAATTGGCTCTACATAACTATACATCTTCTCGTGAAATTCAATGAATTTTTCATAATGAGACATATCTCTTGCTCTAAATGGATGGTGTACGGTTAAAACTAAACCGTAATCATTTCTCGCTACACGACTACTCGCTTGAATATACTCGGCTGTATTACGTGGCATTGAATTCATAATGATGGTATTGAATCTCGAAACATCAATTCCTACGGAAATCATATTAGTTGCGACAACAAATTCAGGAGGGAGATTTCCACTTATTATTTCTCCGTTTTCAATATTTGCAAACCTATTTTGAGGTTTCCATTTTGATTCAACATTTTTAAGCTCATTTTTGACTTCTTCACCTGATAATCTTCCTGTTAATTCACCTTCTCGTATGGGACCATAAGTATAAAGAGAATGCATCAATTTTTGAGGACGAATCACCCGATTGAAAACTCTACGAAGTTCTTTTAAAATATAGGTTTGTACCTGAGATTGTGTTTTCCCTACTTCTTTTAAACTATTGAAATAAGAAATAGTTGTGTGATAATAATCCATCGCTTTTTCAAATTCTTTATTATAGGCATCAAAATCCATAGGACTTTTTTCAGCCAATTCTTGTAACTCAAATATTGCTCGATGTGTCATTATGATAGCAGCCAACCTCATTTGCATCCAAATCTGCGTTCTACCTGTTGGCAGTACGCCAATGTATTTCCGTTTGGATAAATATTCCTCGTTTTCTTTTTCCGCATTATTGAACTTTCTTCGATAAAACGCAAAGAATGAATCATCACATTCAACTCCAGATTTGGGAAAGAGATTTACCTTTCTGTCAAACAGGGCTGCAATTTGCAGTTGGGTATTTCGTGTAGTTGCCGTAGATGAAATTATCTTTGGTCTTGTTCCGTCTTCTCGTGTGCAAAGTTGATCAACTCCTGATTCAAACAATGCAACAGCCGAACCAAGTGGGCCGAGTAATAAATGAAGTTCATCTTGAATGATTAAATCAGGCGGTAAATAACCTTTTTGAGGTTTTCCGTGTTCCCAATTTCCATTACCAAACAAACGCCTGGAATCTGCATTTCTTCCCTTATCTGTGCCTTTTACTTTGTGTGCTAATTGGGCAAACTTATCAACTGTTCCAAAGAGTAGTGTAGGTGGCTGCTGATATATAATCTCATCAGACAAACATACAGGAATTGCACCTTGGTCATTTTCTCTAACTCTGGCTCGTCTTTTCGGATAGGAAAAAGAACATTTACTATTAGTACATTTTAAATGAACTTTGCTTAAAAACCAATGATTTTCTCTGTTAGTAAGGTTTTCGGTATCTTCTTTATCCTCTCCTTCAATAGTGCTTCCACACCAAGGACAACTTGAAAAAGGTATTTTATTGGGTAGTTTATTGTTTAGTTTTTCAAATTCGCTAATTAAGTCTTCTGTTTTGTTTGGTAACGAATTGTCTCCTACCCATAATCCTATTGTAATCGGTTCATTACCTAATCCATATTGATTCCAACGTCTTATTAATTCCAATGCCATTATCACCAAAGTGGCTCTTTGAAATTGTTGCATTGTAAGCAGTCGTAAAGTGTATCTCATAATAGATGCAACTCCGCCACCTTTTTCTTTGTATAATTTTCTTCTGTTGATAATAGTAAGAGCAATTAATCCAAGATAAGCTTCCGTTTTTCCGCCACCTGTCGGAAACCAAACCAAATCGACCCATTCATTGCGTCTTTCCCAATTTTCATCATTTTCAGGTTTAAAAATTCCATCAAGATTTAATAGAATAAATGCCAACTGAAAAGCTCTCCATCCTGCTGATTCTGTTTTAGAAAATAGTTTGTCATCTGCAACTTTATAAAAGTCGAAATCAAAAAGAGTAAAATTTTCTTGTTCGAGAATTGGGATTATTTTATCATCTTTAACTTTTACAGAATGCAATAATTGCATAAACATTGCTGCATTCATCAATCGAAATGAAGCAAGATTGTCTTTATTGTTTTCACCTTGTAACAAGGTCTCCACATTCGACTTCATCCGTTTGTAATCTTGCTCACATTTATCTAATTCTTGATGAGCAATATCTTTCAAATTAAATTGATATTTTACGTCCTTTTTCTTGTTTTCAATCCATTTTCCGTATGAGTTTACGAATGACAATAAACCAATGATTATTTCATTGTCTTTAGTATCAGAAAAAACCGATAGCCATTTGAATTCTTGAGATTGTGAGTTCTCTAAAAATAGAGGTAATATAAAATCTCCATTGTCGTTCTCTATTGCTGGTTTACTTTTATCTCGTGGTACTGGATCAATATCAGGAGTTTCACACTCCGGCAAGTATTCGGTTTCTACTTTATTTTTAACTTTATCCCATTTTGCAGAACATCCGTGACCAATGGCATAATCCTTAAACTGGTCGTAAATAAATTGAGTTGTAGTATCTTCGTTGTAAATACCAATTTCGTTTTTTGAATATTTATAATCTGAATATGGAACAATAGATTCATTCTCTACAGAGATTTTAACTCCAAAGAACGTTCGTTGATTTACTACTTCATTAAAAGTCGAGAAATACCTACTATCTTTTTTTTTGTCTAGTGTAAAGGCTGTACTTGTATTAATTAATTGAACTTTTACAAAAATCTTATCGGTTTCTTTTCTTGAATCCCGGCTAACTTGAACATTCGCAGATAAAGAAGCATATTCGTCTAGCTTGTCTTTATATTGAATTTATACAAATGTTCTAAACCCTTTTGTTCCTCCCCATTTTCATCAATTACAATAATGTCTTCATTTGGATGTGGTTTATTGTACAAAATCGATTTTTTACTTTCTGCCTTTGGAAAATCAAGACCTTTGAGTTTAATTGTTTTTTAATCGGATTTGACTGCCATAGTCCATAACCGCCTGAATAAACGTCCAAAGATTTCGCAAATGTTCGGTAATGCTTTTCAATCAGTTCTATTTCTTGCGTGATTGCATACAACTCTTGTCTTTTATTATTATCAGTAATTGAATTTTTAATTCGTAATAAATAGTTGATTTTAAGTTGCTCAAATAGCATTTGTCTTTGGATAGACGTGGTAAGCTATAAATCTTATTTGTCTTGTCATATAAGTTTTCGGCATAGCTTTTTTGAATAGACCGAATGCTTGTTTTTAGTTCAGTAATTTGTTCTGAACTGATTTTAGATAATAGTACAAAATTGTTTTCGCTTTTAGTAAGGATTGAAAATTGAACTAATTTGTGTTCAGTCAAAAAGGCTTTAAACTTTTCTGCATCAACTTCACACAACAGCCCATATTTACTGTTAAATTTTCCTTCTTTGTCTTGTTTTAACTTTTTATAATATCTGAATGAAACATCAAATGTAATTTCTCCTTTTTCTATGCTTTCCTCTTTCAAACAGAATGTCAACCCCATCGTTTTTTTTTTTTTTGGGTACATCTGATTTAATTCCACACCATTTGAAACATCTTCAGATTCCATACTATTATTTGGAATCTTTCTCGTCAACTCCGTCTTCTGTTTCGCTTTGTTCATTGTCGAATAAGCTCCTTCTTCTAAGTTCCACTTTTATCTTCGGGAAAAAGAATACGTGCTGTAAATGGCAGCAAAGGAACAATGTCTAAAATCTCAGTTTCATAGTTCAATGATGGTTCTGTACTAAGATTTTTTTCCACTAAAACCTCATTTTTCTAAGTCCACATATTTATATCCGTTTTATTCCAGGGCCTATTTTGTTCCCGAATAAAAATTTCTAAAGCGGTTCTTTTTTGTAATACTTTGTCCATCATTCAACCTTTTTTGAATTATCAATTCTTTTAGCGTTACCTCAGCTTTTTTATAAGTTCAACCAAGGCAATTAAATTTTCTCCTAAGTATTTTTCATCAATACCTAATTCGTCCAAAGGATGTTTTCTTTTATAGCTTTCAAGATTGGCTATGATAATTTTATTAATATCCGCTTCATTATCAAAATACCGTCATTAAATAAATCTTGTAAAAGGCGGTTCATTTGTCAGGTACTTTGACGACTTGATTGTTTAGAAGCATTTCTTAATCGTTGAATAAGAATGAAATATATTTTAGGCAGATTTAAAAAATCACATAACTCTATAAACACTTTTTTGCTTAACGGTGCGATAGAATCGCTTTCGGGGGTTAACCAATTATTCTTGAAATGGTGTAACGATACAATTTTGAGACCTTTGCTTTCTAAATAAGTTTTTAACTCAGTATACAAGGATTCTTCATTAGAGGTTAATGCTTTTTGTTTCAATAAAAGTTTCCAAAGTCGCCACTGTGTCAGTATCGTTTAATTGAAATTGTTGGCGGATAACATTCAGTTCTTCCTCTTGTTGAGTTGTGTCTACCATCTTTTCATACAAGTTAATGTCCTCTTGAATTTCATCAAGATGATAGAGGAATAACTTTTCATCTTCATCAATACCTTCAATAATATCTCCTATTTTTTCTACCCTAAAAGTTTGCTTATTATCTGTTGAATAAATGAAAAGCTCAGAGCTGTTAAAAGTTCTTTCCCGTTCATTTTTTAATTTCAATTTAATGGTCTCACGATGAGCATTTCCTAGTGTATTTGATTTCTAAATCCCAATTTGTATCATCAGTTTTCAGGTTTTAATTCAATTATTGATTTTTTAATTCTTCCCACTGAAAATACTTTTGCCTAATAGGGTGGTCTGTTAGTTTATGAAAGTCTTTAGCTACATTGTGTTTTGCCCATTGGTATCTATTAGAAAATAAGAATTTATGATAAATCGCATAAATGGTTGTGTCTTTAGAAACAGTTGTTTCTATAATGTTGGGGTAAAAATAATAAAGATATTTCCTTGATCTTGATAGGATAGAACAAGAATATTTTCAATGTTTTTCAAATCATTCAAGAAACCAATTTATTCCTTCTGACAATGAAAGTGAAGAGAAAATTAACCTTGTCAAATTTTTATTTTTAATCACAAAATCGTCAACAATTAATTTGGTTTTGCTTTTTATTTTTTCAGATAAAACTTGTTTGAAATCAGAACTGATAATTAAATCCAAAACATTTCCCAATGACTCTTTTAAAAATGACAAATCTTCTTCTCTTAAATCCAATAGTCTCTGTTTTGTTTCATCTGATATTAGTTCGGAAGTATCTTCTTCGGAAAATATATCTTGAAAAATGAAATTTTTAATTTCTTCATTGAAACATAAAGAATACAAATTCATCATTTTTATGGAACGTAACTCGTACAAATCCTGAATACTTGTTTCAAGTACAAAAGCGTTCCACAAATCAGAATTGTCATTTCCAATGAATGAAACCGGAATTTGTTTTTTCGTTTTTTGCTTTAAGACGAAATCAATTTCCGATTGAAGAATAGAATAACTAACATTATTCGGAGTTTTAAATCTACTTTGAATCAACATCAATTTATCCCTTAAACTTTGAACGGAATTATTTCTATTGCCGAAAGACAGGATTAAATAATTTTTCAGATTAATGTCATAGTCCTTTATATCTTGTAAAGAAAAATATTGCATTAGCTTCTTTCTATCACAGTCAAACAAGATAACGGTTTCTAAATTGTCAATGATGGAATTATCAATATCGTCTATCTCATTTAAAGTTGATTTTGTGTTTAATAGGTTGAAAGTTGGGTATGAGTTGTAATTCTCAATATTACAAGCATAAGGTCTTGTTGCAAGAATATCATTCAAGGAATTGGTCAACCGAACCTGACAATTGAAAATTGCATTAGTTGAAATATCAATATCATCATCTAATTTATTATAAAATTCAATTAATGTTTTTATGTCTGTTTTATTCTTAACCCAATTTTTGTATATTCTGCTTCCGCCTTTAGCTCCTTCTGGGCAGGTAGAAAGTTTTCTTAAATCTGAACGAAGAGTTGTTTTTAATTGTTCAATTCTTGCATTGTTTTGGACAGAAGGACCAACCTTTTCACTACTCTCTTTGAAAAATCGTATTAAAAGATACTGAGCAATTACCGATAATGAATCATCATTAAGGTCATATTCAAAATGCAGATGGAGTGTTTTTGAGTCATAAGTTACTTCTGAAAATGTTTCATCTAACAATAAATGAATGTAACGAAGCAAAAGAACGTATTCTTCTTTAACTTCACTTTGAATCAACTCAATAAATTCCTGAAAAAAAGCATCTTCTTCGTCCTGAAAGCCAAGCAAATGTTTCCGAATATGTTGGTTAATCAAATTCATTATGACACTATATTAATTTCTACATTCAACATTGCACGTGTAATTCCCACAAACATTTCGTATTTATTGAGTTCTGATGGTTCAGAAATAACCAGATAAACGTTTTTCTTTTCCAATCCTTTGAATTTTAAAATGGAAGTATATCGAAGCTTGTTAGCAGTATCTCCAACATTTGATTCAGTCAGTTCTTCAATGTCTTTGATTATCAATAACTCCCTTAAATCCTCATTCCCTTTATAACTTCCTTTTAGAAATGTCGATTCTATCAAAATGATGCAGTCATTTCCTTTCAAGGAAGAAGCGGTTTCACGAATTGGTGTTAAGATTGTTTTTACGATGTGCTTTTTTACACTCTGTAAGTCTTTGTGATGTACAACAGGAATATTGGAATATGAATCCTCAAATTCTTCACTGCTAAATACTTTTGGATTGTCTAATATTTCCGCACTTAATTTTCTAATATCAGGGTTTTGAATACTTCGTTTTACTTCATTAAGCTTGAAATGAGAATAATATTCTGAAATTAAATCAGCAAGTTCAGAAACATTTCTCCCACTATTGGAATAACTTTGGTCTATATCGTAAAGGATAAGGGAGTTTCCATTCTGTAATCCTTTACCATTGTAACCAGAGAATGAATTGATAAACAAATCCAACCCTTTATCAAATAAATCCTGAGCCTCATCTATTACGATGAAATCGTAAGGAATTAACTTGTTTTCTTGTTCTAATTTTAAGATAGTTTCTTTTACTAAATCGTAAAATTCATCTTCCGAAAATCTGCTTAATTTTTCATAATCTATTTCAGGATTATGCTTTTGAAAAAAGCGAAAAAATGTTGTTACTTCTACATTGCTTAACAGCTTTCGTTCGTCTAACAACGATTTTGTAAAATGCATCAAAAGATTGTTCCAACACAAATAAATCCCTTTTTTATCCGGCTGTTTGTCAATGAATGCTTTGGCAAGTGTTGTTTTTCCCGAACCAGGAGGTCCTTCAATCAGTATTCGCTGATTTTTGTATAGACCTTCAAGGATTTCAACATTATGAATTCCAAGCCACTCCAAGGTGTTAATAGAAGCATTATGGTTTCTATCGCCAATTTTCGGACTTAGTATTTTTTTGATTGCAGAACACTCTTTTGCTGTAAGGTTCTCATAGTTTCTGAAATGTCGCTTGTGCTTATTTTTTGAATATTGAATTGCTTTCAACAGAAATTCTTCAATCGAATTATTAAAAATTGATGTATTGTATGCTGTCCATAGCAAACTAGAATCAATCAATTTTGATTCAAAGGGGTAATCAACGTGAGGGAAAGCAACAACTTCGCAAAAAAAACAGTTTTTTAGATTGTTAAGTACATTATCCTTTAAAGTGAATTTATATCCTTCCACTTGTTTGAACGGATTTTGCTTCATTGGTGTTTCAAAATTTTTCCCGTAATAGAAAGTATTGTCCATAACAGAAATAGCACCGCCTTTTACTTCCAATATAACCAAACCGTGTTTGGAAAGTATCACAAAGTCGATTTGAGCACTTGTTTTTTTGTAGTAATTAAAATTATCAGAATGTTCAGGCAATTTCAAATCGTGCCAAACATCCCATTCTAAACTGCTCTTACTTAAATCATTCCAAAGTTGCCTGTAAATATCAATTTCACCACGCAAGGGTGAACCATCCTCTTTTACAATTATGGTTTCTAAAGCATCTATTGGGTTATTTGGATGAAATTTTACTGGCATAATCAATTTTCATTTGCAATGGTTGATATTTTATTAATCGCATACAATGCAAAGAATTGCTTTACTGGGACTTTATCCTTGTGTTTAAATACTCTGATTTTGTTTTGTACAACTTCAATATTTTCTAGGTTAAGTTTTTCAATTAAGTCTTGAACTGTATCAACTAGCTCAGTAGGTTCGGTATATTTATTATTTGACTTTTGTAATTCGTAAAGTTTTTGCAATTCCTTGGCATTGCCAATTTTCTCTGAAAATCCATTATTGATGTACTTTAGAAACTCTTTACCTCCTTTATATTCTTTGATAAGTTCTTCAATGTTTTTGAAAAACTTATCATTTATTTTCTGAATTGGAAAGCCCTTGCCGGTTCCGTATTGAATAGAAGTAAACCACTTGCCTTCGGCTGATTTAGTATTCTTTTCAATATCATAATTGGATAAAGTAACAGTTAAATTACCATCTTTAATGGCGTGTCTTCTAAATCTTGATCCTTGGTTTTTAACTGGGGGTTTATCGAATACTTTTAATTTATATGTATTAAGATTTGTAACCCCTTCAAGATTTGGCTCGTTATTTAAAACAAGACTATTTGGAATTGTATACCGAAGTTCTTCTAGAACCATTTTCGCAAATGCTCTACTAACAGAACAGCAAACAGCATTTCCCACTAATCGCCATTTATTATTATCCGCCCCTAAGAACTGATAGGTTATAGGAAAGCCCATTAATATTGCTGCCTCTCTTACAGTTGGCAAACGAAATTCACCATCTCCAATTCTATTGAGTTCGGATTTATAAATAATAGATTCCCTAGAATTTGCAATTTTTGTTGCTGTTATTGTACGGCTTGGTTTGTTTTCGTTTTCAGGAAATGACATTTTTCCCATATAAGGATGATTTGCCTTCCAATATTTAGAAAATTTCCATTCAACTCTGTAAATTCCTGTATCATAGAAATGATCTGTCAATTGCTTCTGTGGAATTTGCAGTTGATATTGTGGGTCGGTTATTTTTTTATCTGATTTCTTAATAAAGGGATGAGGAAAGTTTTTCTTCATTTTCCCAATCGTCAAATATTTTTCTTTACCATCAAGGCCATTTTCAGAATGAGTTGTTTTTGGAATAATCAGTTTCCTTTTCTTTATAATTTCGCCAGATATTACTCTTTTTCTGGCTTGAAAAGACCCATAGTCGGCTGAATTAATAATGGTTGTATTGTCATATAAATCAATTGCAATCTTAAGAGGGCTAATTCTATTATTATTTGCCCACTCAGTAAGCCCTAAGTCCTTAAAAGTATATGCAGTTTGTAAATACCTTTTTGAGTTTACTACGTTCTCCATAAACCACGCCTTAAGAACTGAATTAGGCTGATGTTTTTTTACAGCAACAATTCTCAAAAAAGTTTCTGTCAGATCAACACCTAGTGACTTGTCAGCATTACCAGATTTATTAGAACTTGAAAAACTAACACAAGGTGGACTACCAATAATGATTTCCGTATTCGGTAAATTTTCAATTTCATCAATTGAATGTTTAAAGTCTAAAATGTTTTTTACTTCACACTTTAAACTAAAGTTATGGTTATAAGTATCTACAGCAGGTTTCCAATGGTCAAATCCGTATACGATTTCGTAACCCATTTGTCTGAAACCTTCAGAGAATCCACCTGCACCACAAAAGAAATCTATGACTCTTAGTTTACTCATTTACGATATTATTTTAATTTGTGGGTTGGAAAAAATTTCACTCTTTTGGTTTTGCGAAGCTTTGGCTTTTGTGTCGGGCAAAACCAAATGTGTGCAATGCGGGTAGGCAAAAAGAAATTTTAAAAAATGCGAAGGGTCGGCTTTTTCTTTCTTTTCTGTCACCTGTCCCAATAGCAAAATACAGTCAGCTTGAATGTCTGTCCGCTTGGCCGATATGGTCTGTATGTCGAGTCTGTTTTTAGTCATTGTTTTGCTATGTCGTCTGTCTTTTTAGCATTGATGGTAACGACTGCCTAAAACCAGTATGCATTCAGCACTGTGAGAAAAGGCAGACATTTTAGCTTAAATATAAACATTTTTAGAAAGCTGAAACGATGCATATTGGATTTAGGCTTTGTTATCATTTCGTCCCTTTTTCTCATGGGCATTGTTCTTCCAGCGTTCCCTTCATTTTTTCAGTCGATAAAAAACGAAGCAAAAAATCTTGTCCTTTGCAATCCTGCCTCTTTCGTCATCTATATTTCCACTAAAACAATCATTTATTCAATGACGAACTCCCCGCCCTTTCACGAAATAAGAATCTCTATTCTGGGAATCCCAGAAGAGCTTCTAATTTCATGAAATTCCCACAGCCGCCGGCCGGTGCAAAGAACTTGGCCAACGCACTTTTTTAAACGGATATAAGCATTTATTTAGGGTAAAATCAAAATTTTTTAGGCTAACTTGTCCACCTGTTGATTCAAAGACAGATTTAATAAACCACCTTTATTCAATATGCTTTTAATCAACAGGAGGGTGGTCGTCTTACACACTCTGGTTTTCCACTAAATTTTTCGAATATCTACTTAAATCCATTTCACAATGGGTTGCTTTAGTTGCGCGTGATCTTAAGAAGATGTTTGGATGAATGATAATGTGCTAGCATAAATGTACGTATTTATGCGAAGCATTCCATATTATCATTTTATGCGTTGTTATGTGGCGTTGTGTTGGCCAAAATTAAACTTACTGGTATGGGTAAAATGCTGTTTTAATGCATTTTTACCTTGAAGTAGGTTTTTATTGAGCGCTGGGAAATGCCTCATAACGGTCTCGTATAAGAATAGTAGCGGATTTCCAAGCACTTACTTTTCGGTTAAGCACAGACCTTTTTTATATTTACTCACTTTCGTTTTAGCGATTAAACCGCTATTATTTTTATACAATGTTGTACGCTGGCTTTTTTTCATTCAGTTCGTTTTTATCAGCGTTGGAAAAGACATACTCTTTTGCAGTTTTTGGTGAAGCGTTGGCTTGTGCGAACTGCAAATGTGTATGGCTTTCAGGGTTGGCTTGTTTTATATCTTTTTCAATTAGTTGTCCTAATGAATTAGCTATGTGCCACATTAATACTGGTGGAACAGCATTTCCAATCGCTCGATATTGTCTTGCATCAGAAACAGAATCCAATTTAAAATTGTCAGGAAAAGATTGAATATTTGCTGCTTCCCGTGGTGTAAATCTTCTGTATTTACCGTCAATTTTTAAAACTGGGTCAGTACTATTCAAACTGACCTTTGCAAGATGCGAACTAATTGTATTACAAGGTTCTTCCAAATTTTGGTCTCTTCCCTTATTCATTTTCTTTTGTACTCGCATCATTCCATCTACCGCTCGTTGGCTGAAGAACCATTTTTCATCCTTATTAGCTTTTTTGTCAACTACTTCTTTCAATTTAACTTTTGAGCCGTTTAACGTGGTTGGTTTGGGAAAATTAAAATAAATGAAGTCCTCATAATTCTTGAACCCAATAATAAAAACTCGTTCTCGCTTTTGTGGAACACCGTATTCTGACGAATTAAAAAGCTGATATTTTACGTGATAACCAGCTTTTTCAAACTCTTTGATTATCATAGGAAATGCTTTCTTTTTATTGGCAGACAAAATTCCTTTTACATTTTCCGCAATAAAGAATCTAGGCTGTTTCTTTTCAAGAATTTTGACCATTTCAAAGAATAGCATTCCTCTTTCGTCTTTATAACCTAATCTTGGCGGATTTTGAGCACTAATTGAAAACGATTGGCAGGGAAAACCACCCAAAAGAATATCGTGTTCGGGAATTTCAGACATTGAAACATCCTTGATGTCTTTAGTTATGCATTTATGTTGAAAGTTGTCATTGTAAATTTCAGTTGCATATTTATCAAAGTCGTTAGCATATACTACCTCGAATGGCAGAGAAGGGTAATTTTTATTCAGATAACTGAAATTACCAACTAGACCTAAATCCATTCCGCCACAACCACAAAAAAATGATGCAGCCTTTAATTTCTTATTTCCATTAACTCTTGCCATTGTCCAGATTCTTTTGAAAATTCTACTACTAAATTTTTATCAACTTTTACGTTGCCTTTTTCATATTCCTTTACAGGATTATTGATGACAAATATGTTTTTTCCAGAGTCATTAATGACCAAATAATAAACATAGTAATTGTCACCTAGTGTTTCAGCGGTATCCCATTCGTTTGGGGTCAGCTTAAATCGATTGCTGTTGATAGCTTTTCTCGATTTCGTAGTTTTAACCTCGATATATCTTTTCTTTTCTCAATCTCAATACTCTGTAAGTCATATCCAACCCCTAAAGGCGTAGGAATTTTATTTATCAAATGTTGCCTGTTCGAACCTTCTTTGGTTCTAAGGTATTCGTGAGCTAATACTAGAGTTTCTCCGTAGTCTCCAAAAATTTTGGTTGGAACTTTTGCGTCTCCAGTCATTCTAGAATAATACTCTTGAATTAAAGCGGAAATGCTTTCAACTTCATTAGAATCTAATTGAGGTTTAAATTCTTCTATTTCATCGAAGCTGTTCACAAAATCAAACCAAAATTCTTCGAGAGAACTAATCTCAGGATTTGTAATTGAGTCCTTATCATAGAATTGGTCATACTCGTTAAACCAAACCGAGTTTCTCAAATGAAAATTGATAGCTTCTTTATTTTCATCATTCAGGTAATAATAGTAGCCAGTACCTTTATGCTGTAACAAATTTGCTAACACCATATAATCTAGAATATCACCAGCATATCTATTAATATCATTCCTTTTAGGAATTTCTCCTGTTGTTTTATTTCTTAATTGCTCATACTCGTAATCATATTCAACTTTGCTTTGACGGTTTTGTAAAATCAGCTCTACAACTTCTTTTGGGGTTCTACCGTCTCGTGTCACTCTTAAATCAAAATAAGCACATTGTGTCAATTCTTCCGGTGTTATACTAAAAGGTTTTTTAGTGATTTTTTCACCTTCAATCAGCAATCGTAAAATAAATTGACAAGGCTTAAACTTAACACCATTTTGAATTTGATTGATAACATTATAATTGACTATGTGACCTCCAGGATACTGAAAGGTATATAGGAAGTAGTTGAAGAACTCATCTAAATACTGGTTATTTGCAAGTCTTTTTGCAGTCTTACTTGGGTAAAGTTTTCCATTCGATTCTTGAATAAAGCCAAATAAAGCTGAAATTTCTGTTCTCCAATTATCAATAGTTTTTTCTTTTCTAGTAGAGTTCTTTTTAAATCCAATAAGTACTTTATTTAGTTCAGAATTAAACTTTTTTTCATCCATAATCGGCATTTCAGAAATGGAAGTTGCAACATAAAGCAAAACCTCTTCTACATCATTTTTAAAGCGAGGTCTAACGTGATGTAGTCTAAAAAAATACTCGTCAGGGATTTTATATTTTAAAGGTTTAATCATAAATATTTTTTGATTTTTAAGGCTATTTCCTTAGCTAATAATGGCGGTACGGCATTACCCACTTGCTTGTATTGACTTGTTTTGCTACCACAAAAAATGAATTCGTCACGGAATGATTGAATTCTAGCACTTTCCCTAACTGTGGGAACACGATTAAATTCATAATGAAAATGATGTCTATGACCAGTATCAATTGTAAAACTCGGCTTTTTGCTATTAAGTCTAGTCCAAGCGATATTTACTTTTCTCGTTTCGTGAAGTTCTTTTGGCAAGTCTTTGTAATTACCTCCATCTGGAACCATAGCAATAATTTCAACCGTTTTTTCATTATGGTTTGTGATCTGATGATTGAAAACTACCTTATTCCCGTTTCTCATTTCTTTTTGAAAAACACTTTTTGGATTAATGGGATATTGACATCCATCTTCTAAACTATTTTTTGGAAGGTCAGAAATGGCTTCTTCAGAAGTGATTTTATTATCAGTTGTTATTGGCTTCGGAAATTCAAATTTCAAGCTATCTTTTAAACCAACAAAAAAGCTCTCCTTCTATTTTGAGGTACGGCAAAATCAGACGCTAATAGTTTATTATAGGTTATTTTATACCCGATATCTTCAAAGTCTTTTAAAAATTTGATTTTTGATAGCACCATTGCCCATTGAAAGTATGTTAGGTACATTTTCCATAACAAATCCTCTAGGTTTGAAATAATCTACAAATCGAAGAAAGGATTTATAAAGTTGGTTTCGTTCATCATCAATAATTCTTTTTCCAGCAATAGAGAAACCTTGGCAAGGTGGACCGCCTATGATTAAATCGACACTTTCAATATTATATTTTGTCTTTATTTCTTGAGGGTCTAGATTTAATAAGTCAGCAACAATTCCTTTTGAATTTTTATGATTATAGTTAAAAGTTTCAATTGCATCTTTCCAATGGTCTATTCCTAGAATTACATTATAATCCGCTTCAATAAATCCTTGAGAGAGACCTCCGCAACCACAGAATAAGTCTATTACGTTATATGTTTTATTTATTATCAAAATTGAATTCTCCCTGTTTTGAGTTAGTAGTTCTTAAATAATTCGCTGTGTCTTCTGCCACAGCAAAAATGGATTCTGAACACTTATACTTAAAGGCTTCTCTTGCAAACTTGTCAGCAAAGAATAAATCCGTAACGGTCTGTAAATCGGTTTTAAGTAGTTCAGCCAATTTTTTCAGTTTTGATTTGCTGAATTTCTGACTTCCGTTTTCAATTCGACTAATAGCACTTGTGTTAATTCCTATTTTCGCACCGAATTCTGTTTGTGTCCATTTTCGTTTTTCCCTTTCCGTTTTTATGTAATGTCCGAAACTTGCCATTTTTATAATTTAATCAAATTATGATTTGACTTATTTTTAGCAAATGTAAAAATAATTTTCTGTTTTTGTATCAAGTCCTATTGATTTTTATTTCTGGGTGGTGGTGGGGAAGGGCAAGCTCTTTTGGTTTTTTAGCGTTGGCTTTGTGTGTCGGGAAAACCAAATGTGCTTGACCGTGTGGTGGCTTTTTTTAGCTTGCGTACAACGGTTAGTATATGAAAAGTAGGCGATTACGAAGCGCCAAACTTTCGGTTAAACAAGAAGTTTGATATGAGCCAGAAGTCTTATGTTTAGTACTATTTCGCCTATTTTTTATATACATTGTTGGCAGTTCGGCTTTATATTTTTATTTCTGTTACTCTATAAGAAAAATATTTATCTATCATTTTCATTGCAATGCTTGAAGGTATTATTTTGAAAAAGAAGTTTCTTAAGGTGATTAATATGGGATTGGTGATTTGACCAATTTTTCCAAGTTTCAGACTTTCGCTTATAATTTTTTGGGAACGTGGAAATTGATGCTTTTCGTAAATTTCATATGCTTTAGGAGATAGTCCATATTTGTTGATGCATTTAGCCAAAAGATAAGCCCCTTCAATAGCCATACAACCACCTTGACCTAGATTCGGTGTGGTTGGGTGTGCTGCATCTCCAATTAGTGTAATATTGCCACTTGTCCAACCTTTGTGTGGCTTACGATCCGACAAACTATTTTTCAATATATTTTCTGTGTTTTCGATAAGCTCAGGAATAGGGTAATGCCA
>JAWKMJ010000040.1:0-19519 GCA_041392305.1 Crocinitomicaceae bacterium | reverse complement strand
GAACGCTTTTCCTCTTCCAATCAACTGAGCCAATCTTTGAGTCCCACCATACCCAGGTATTACACCAAGTGAAACTTCTGGAAGCCCTAATCTTGCATTCGATGAAGCAATTCGAATATGGGAGCTCATAGCAAGTTCCAAGCCTCCACCAAGAGCAAATCCATTTACTGCAGCAATAACAGGAGTGGATTGATTTTCAATCAAGTTGAAAAGCATTTCATGTCCTCTAGCACTCAAATCTTTCCCCTGAGACGTTGAAAAATCGGCGAATTCTTTGATGTCTGCTCCAGCCACAAATGATTTTTCTCCTGATCCGGTAAGAATAATGACGCCAACCTCTTTTGAATGTTCAGCCTCTTTGAAAGCTTGGCTCAATTCCTCTATCGTCGCCCTGTTTAAAGCATTGAGTTTCTCGGGGCGGTTAATTGTAATTTTACAGATTAAATTCTGTGTTTCTACAAGTATATTATTGTATGACATAATTCAAATTGTTTTAAACCTTAAAGTTAGTCTTAAATCTACGGAAATAGATAATGAGAAGCAGCACTTTTTAACAAAACCAAATGGATAAACTTTTAAGCGACAGGTGCTTTTTATTTTTCGTGAGTATGGCGGTACTTTTTGTAGGCTTTTATCAATATCATTAATAAAATACCCAGACCAAAAAATCCGATCAGACCATAGATCCAATCAAAACTATTCTTCATGATTATAACAAATATAATCGCAACCAAGAACATGGTTCCGACCTCATTAAGGATTCGAAGTCTCTCTGATTTGTAATTCCTTTCATCTTTTTGCAATTTGAGAAAGATTTGATGCAAGCCAAGATGATAAACAATAAGTCCGAATACAAGCGTTAGTTTAATATGCATAAATCCTTGTTCCAAAAGGACAGGATTTTCAATCAACATCCACACCCCAAACACGGTAGTCAAAACCATAGCGGGCCATGAAATGATGTACCATAATCGCTTTTCCATGATTCTGAATTGACTTGTTAAAATTTGTTTTTCATTTACAGGTTTGCTTTGAGCTTCCGCATGGTAAATGAAAAGACGAACCATATAAAGAATCCCGGCAAACCAGGAAACCATAAAGATCAGATGCAAGGATTTTAACCAAAGGTAAATCATATCAAAATGGATTTCTGATAATTAATTTGTTTAAACAAGTAAAATTCATAATTTTGTCTGCCTAATATGTGGTATAAATAACAAAATTAAGCAAAAATTAAGCGGAATTGAGTTGCGCTTATTTATAAATGCATATTTTTGATCCGCAATAAGCTTAAGCGAAAGACAATGAACGCAAAAACACCGAAAGAATCCTTGACAATCGAAACGAAGATTGTTTTGCCAAATGACACCAATACATTGGGAAATTTATTTGGGGGTCAATTGTTAGCCTGGATGGATGAAATTGCGTCCATTTCTGCTCATCGTCATTGTCGCAGAGTAGTTGTAACTGCTTCGGTTAATAATGTTTCGTTTAAGAACCCGATTAACCATGCTGATATTATTATTTTAGAGGCAAAAGTTACTAGAGCATTTAACTCTTCGATGGAAGTATGGGTAGATGTTTTTGTTGAACATCATGTTACAGGAAAAAGAAAAAAATCGAATGAAGCGATTTACAATTTTGTAGCAGTAGACCAGAACGGGGGTCCGATAACCGTACCACAAATAAAACCTGAAACAGAAGAAGAAAAACTTCGGTTTGAAGGAGCATTGAGAAGAAAGCAGCTATCCCTAATTTTGGCGGGAAAAATGAGGCCAGAGGAAGCAACTGAACTCAAGGCGATTTTTGATATAGTAGATTAATTTCAACCAAATAAAAACAAATAGAAATGAAAAAAGTAGTTTATAGTATGTTAGTTGCTTCTTTCGCTTTGTTCTCTTGTGGAGGAGAAGAGAAGAAAGAAGAAAAAAAAGATGAAAAGAAAGAAGAAAAACAAGAAGAAGTTGCAGAGAAAGCTATGTGGACAGTAGATCCAGCGGCTTCTACAGTAGAATGGAACGGATACAAGGGAGATGATCCGACTAATGATGCTCACCTTGGAATGGTTTCAATTTCAGAAGGTTCAATTGTAACTGAAGGAACTAAAATCACTGGAGGTAATTTCAAAATTGACATGAACACTTTGAAAGAAACTACAGAAGGTGCAGACCCAACTTATTCTGAAAAATTGATCAAGCATTTAGGTAATGAAGATTTCTTCAACGTGGCCTCTTTCCCAGTTGCTGAATTAAACATCACTGCAGCAGAAGACAAGAAAGTAATGGGAGAATTGATGGTTCTAGGTAAATCAGTTCCAGTTGAAATTCCTTACGAAATCAATGTAGACGGAGAAAGAGCAAGTATTACTGCTGAATTTTCAGTAGATTTTACTTCACTTGGACTTCCAGGTACAGCATTAGAAGAAGGTGGAGATCCAGCTGATAAAATTTCTGATAAAGTGAATTTTACAGTTCGATTGGCTGCGATTAAATAAGTTCAAAAAATTAGATTATTTTTGAAACCGCCCATAGTGGCGGTTTTTTTATACCTAAAATTTTGGAATATGCGTAAAATCCTGATAGTTGGTGCAAGTGGACAAATAGGTACCGAGTTGGTACTTGAGTTAAGAAATAGATTTGGAGCTGAGAATGTAATTGCTTCTGATGTGAAAGAAGAACCAGCGGAACTTTTAAAAGGCGGGATTTACGAGCAATTAGATATTTTAAATAATGCTGATTATTTAGCATTGTTAGATAAACATAAGGTTACAGAAGTATATTTATTAGCTGCTCTGCTTTCAGCAACAGCAGAAAAGAATCCAGAATTTGCTTGGAGATTGAATATGGAAGGCCTTTTCAATGTTTTGAATTCAGCAAAAGAGGGTAAAATTCAAAAGATCTTTTGGCCTAGTTCAATAGCTGTATTCGGGCCCAATACACCCCGGGAAAATACACCCCAGTATTGTGTGATGGATCCCTCTACCGTTTATGGACTCAGCAAATTAGCAGGGGAGAGATGGTGCGAGTATTACTTCAAGAAACATGGTGTGGATGTAAGATCTATACGTTATCCTGGATTGATTTCTTATGGTTCACTTCCCGGAGGTGGAACTACCGACTATGCTGTAGATATTTTTTACCATGCAAAAGCTGGAAAGAAATACAATTGTTTTCTAAAAAAAGATACGGAGCTTCCAATGATGTACATGGACGATGCGATCAAAGCTACCATTGATCTCATGGAAGTACCTTCAGAATTGGTGAAAATACGTTCTAGCTACAATATCGCAGGGATGAGTTTTACACCCGAAAAAATCTATGCGGAAATAAGAAAAACGGTTCCAAATTTTCAAATTGAGTATATACCGGATTTTAGACAAGAGATCGCTGATTCATGGCCCAAATCGATCAACGATAATGAAGCGAGAAGTCACTGGGGATGGGCGCCAGAGTATGATCTTAGTGCCTTGACAACCACAATGCTAAAGCATGTTGACCCAAGTAAATTATTTTAATCCTGTGAAAAAACGAATTGGTCTAAAAATCCAATAATTTAGACGAAAAGGTTATGGAATAACCAAAGAAATTCCCTACCTTGTTCTTTGGCTGGTATTGACAATTAAAGAAAGGACACCCAAAATGAAACTATTAGCACTATTATCATTTGTATTTTCACTAGGCTTCACGCTTGCTTCCGAAAATAACGGGCAGGGGGAAGACAAGCCTGGTCAGACTGACGCCCAAGGCAAAAAGCAAGGGCATTGGATTGTGAAAGGAAAGCACAAGCCAGAGAAAAATTATCCACCAGAGGATAAAATTGAAGAAGGGGATTACAAGGATTCCAGAAAAGAAGGTGAATGGACATTTTTCCATATTGGAAACGTTCCGAAATTGACTACAACTTTTGTAAACAACAAAGCCACTGGCAAATACACTAAGTATTTTGCTAACGGAAACGTGAAGGAAAAAGGGGAGTTTCGAGTAGGTAGGCAAGTTGGAACTCAAGAGCAATTCTTCGAAAGTGGGAAAGTGAAAAGAATTCAATCTTTCAATGAAGTTGGGAAACCACATGGTGATGTTAAAGAATACAACGAAGCCGGTGTGATAGTGATGGAGGCAAACATCGACAATGGAATTAGAAAAAAAGCTATTTGGAGAAACGATGATGGGTCCTTGAAGCGTGAGGTAACTTACAATGCCGATGGATCACCTGCAGAAGTGAAAGAAGGAGTTGTTAAGGAAGTTAAGGAAGTTGGTGATGGAAATGTTGCTGACAAACCAGTTGGAACTGAAACTAAGGATGGAAAGCCTTTTCAACCAGATGGGTTCAACATGCTATACAAAAATGATGAATTGTTTCAAGTAGGAAAGTTCAAAGGTGGAAGACTCTGGGAAGGTAAATTCTACAAGTATGATGCAGACGGACTTCTTTTGAAGATTGAAATCTATAAGGGAGGAAAGTACCACTCAGACGGACAGATGTAAAAATCTTCAAATTACAAGATATTGAAAGCGACCAATCGGTCGCTTTTTTTTATTTTTAGCCAAAATATTTTTCAAATGAGCAAACTCAGTATTTACAATACTCTTACAAAACAGAAAGAAGAGTTTAAACCGATTCAAGATGATTACGTAGGGATGTACGTATGTGGTCCTACTGTTTACAGTTATGTTCATTTAGGAAATTGTAGGACCTTCACCTCATTTGATATGGTCTATCGTTATCTTCTTTATTTAGGATATAAAGTAAGATACGTTCGAAATATTACGGATGTGGGTCACCTTGAAAGTGATGCAGATCAAGGAGAAGACAAGATTGCAAAAAAAGCAAGGTTAGAACAATTAGAACCCATGGAAATTGTTCAGCGCTACACGGTAGATTTCAGAAATGTGATGCGCCAACTTAATGCACATCCACCAAATATTGAACCTACTGCAACTGGACATTTAATTGAGCAGATACAGATGGTACAGGAAATCTTGGACAAAGGATTTGCTTATGAATCCAATGGATCCGTTTATTTTGATGTGGAGAAATACAACGAAAGTCACGGATACGGAGAATTATCGGGAAGAAAGATTGAAGATTTGATGGCAGGTTCGAGAGAACTGGACGGACAGGAAGAGAAAAGAAGTCCATTGGATTTTGCAATATGGAAAAAAGCATCTCCTGAACATATCATGAGATGGCCTTCTCCTTGGAGTGATGGATTCCCAGGTTGGCATTTGGAGTGTTCGGCCATGTCTACAAAATATTTAGGTGAAACTTTTGATATTCATGGCGGAGGAATGGATTTAAAATTCCCTCATCATGAGTGTGAGATTGCTCAGGGTTGTGCTGCAACCGGACATAAACCCGTAAAATATTGGATGCATACCAATATGCTTACTTTGAATGGGAAAAAGATGAGTAAGTCTACGGGGAATACGCTTTCACCAGCAGAATTATTTTCGGGAGATAATGACAAATTGGAAAAAGGATATTCGCCAAGTGTAGTGCGGTTTTTCATGATGCAGGCCCATTATTCCAGTGAGTTAGACTTCTCTTCTGATGCAATTTCTGCTTCTGAAAAGGGGTTCATTAAGTTGATGACTGCTTATGGTGTGCTGCTAAAATTGGAAGCCGGGAGTCAGTCGTCAAAAAATGTACAGGAGATGGTGGATTCCTTCTATGATGCAATGAATGACGATTTCAATACCCCAATCTTAATAGCAAATTTGTTTGAAACAACGAAGTACATCAATTCAGTACATGTAGGAACGGAGACTATTTCAAAAGAGGACTTGGAATTGCTTCAAAAGGAGTTCAGGGGATTTGTTTTTGATGTATTGGGATTGGTGAATGAAACAGAATCAGACAATTCGAAGATGGATGAGGTGATGGCATTGTTGATGGAAATTCGTGCAGAATCAAGAGCCAAGAAAGATTTCGCAACATCGGATTTAATTCGGGACAAACTGCAAGAAGCAGGAATTACAATCAAAGATTCAAAGGAAGGGACAACCTGGACTTTTTAAATACAATTTTATGATTACTAAAGACACTGATAAAAAGCTCTTTTTATTGGATGCTTTTGCATTGATATATAGAGCCTATTTTGCATTTGCAAAGAACCCAAGAATCAACTCGAAAGGTCAGAATACTTCGGCAGCATTTGGATTTACAACGGCATTGTTGGATATTATCAATAAAGAAAAACCTACCCATTTGGCTGTGGTTTTTGACGCACCTGTAGCAACAAATAGAGAGTTGGAATATACCGATTACAAAGCCAATAGAGAAGAAATGCCCGAGGATATTCGGAACATGTTGGAACCCATCAAAGAGATCATTCGGGCTTTTAATATTCCTATTTTATTAAGAGAAGGATTTGAGGCGGATGACGTAATCGGAACGTTAGCAAAAAGAGCAGAAATTAATGGGTTCACGACTTATATGATGACACCAGACAAAGACTTTGGACAGCTCGTTTCAGAAAATATTTTCATGTACAAACCTGGTCGTTTTGGAAAAGGGCCGGAAATTCTTGGTGTTCCAGAGGTATGTGAAAAATTTGAAGTCGATCATCCTTTGAAAGTTATAGATGTTCTAGGTTTATGGGGAGATGCCGTTGACAATATTCCTGGTATTCCTGGAATCGGAGAAAAAACTGCTAAGAAATTGATAGGTCAATATGGATCAGTTGAAGGTTTGATTGAACATGCGGAGGAACTCAAAGGAAAACAAAAGGAAAACGTCATCAACTTTGCAGATCAGGGAAGAATGTCCAAAATGTTGGCTACCATCATTACAGATGTAGATGTGGAATTCGACGAAGAATCATTGATTTTGGAAGAGCCGGATCCAGAGAAAGTGAAAGCCATATTTACAGAGTTGGAGTTTAGAAATCTTTCTAAAAGAGTATTAGGAGAAGAAATTGTGGTACCAACCAAAACTGTTTCGAGTTCCCCTACGGCACAATTGGATATGTTTGCCAACCCGGAAGCCGCCCTTGTCCCAGATACGATACAAGAAGAGGTAGCTACATTTGAAACGGGAAAGAAAAATTATCGTTTAGTTCAAACAGATGCTGAAATTGAGAATCTTGTTGAAAAACTGGCAAAGGAGCCATCCATCTGTTTTGACACAGAAACGACCTCCATCGAATCTCTTGAAGCGAAACTGGTAGGAATTGCATTTGCCACAAAAAAAGATGAAGCTTATTATGTAGCAATCCCCCACCAGGATGATGCAAAAGTAAAATTGATCCTGGATAAATTTCAGCCTATTTTTTCTGATGAAAAGAAAGAATTGATTGCGCACAATGCCAAATATGATATCAAAGTATTGATGAATTACGGGGTACAGATCAAAGGAAAGATTTGGGATACCATGGTAGCGCATTATTTGATTCAGCCTGAGTCCAAGCATTCCATGGATTATTTGGCAGAATTGTATTTGAATTACAAACCAATCAGCATAGAAACTCTGATAGGTAAAAAAGGAAAAGACCAAAGATCAATGGGAGATCTTCCACCTGAGCAAGTCTATGAATATGCTTGTGAAGATGCAGATATTACCCTTCAACTCAAGGCTATTTTTGAACCTGAAATTGAAAAAGATCACCTAAAAAATCTTTTCTATAATATTGAGACACCTCTGATTCAGGTTTTGGCAAAAATGGAAACCGAAGGAATCAATTTAGATACTGCATTTTTAAGACAGTATTCGGTGGAATTGGAAAAAGACTTGACTCAATTACATGCTGCAATTTTGGAGATGGCGGGTGAAGAATTTAATGTAGATTCTCCAAAACAACTTGGCGTCGTTCTTTTCGATAACATGAAAATTACGGATAAAGCCAAGAAGACAAAAACAGGTCAGTACAGTACTTCAGAAGACGTGTTGGCAAAGTTGGAAAATGAGCATCCAATCGTTCCAAAAATTCTGTCATATCGAAAGCTAAAAAAATTAAAATCGACTTATGTGGACGCGCTTCCTGAGCTTGTTTTACAAGATGGACGAATTCACACCCACTATATGCAAACGGTCACTGCAACGGGTCGTTTGTCTTCCAATAACCCCAATTTGCAAAACATTCCCATTCGTTCGGAAGAAGGGAGAGAGATTAGAAAAGCCTTTATTCCAAGAAATGAAAATTTCACCTTGATGGCATCTGATTATTCTCAAATAGAATTACGCATCATTGCTGCATTGAGTGGAGATGAGAATATGATCCAAGCCTTTAAATCGGGTCATGATATTCACTCTGCAACGGCTGCGAAAGTGTTTGGAGTAGACATTAAGGAGGTGACCAGAGAAGATAGATCAAAAGCCAAAGCTGTAAATTTTGGAATTGTCTATGGTCAGTCTGCATTTGGTTTGTCGCAACAATTAGGCATCAAACGAGGTGAGGCAAAAGAGATCATTGATTCCTACTATGCTCAATATCCAAAGATCAAAGAATTCATGCATCAATATGTGGAATTGGCAAAAGAACAAGGATATGTAGAAACCATCATGAAGCGAAGAAGGTATTTGAAAGATATCAATTCGGCTAATGCTGTGGTGAGAGGATTTGCAGAAAGAAACGCCATTAACGCACCAATTCAAGGTTCAGCAGCGGACATCATAAAAATAGCCATGATCAAAGTTCAAGATGCCATGGAAAAAGCCAATTTGAAGTCAAAAATGCTTCTTCAGGTACATGATGAATTGGTATTTGATGTGCATAAGGAGGAAATTGATCAAATGAAAAAATTGGTCAAAGAAAACATGGAAAATGCAGTTGAATTGGTAGTTCCAATGGAAACGGAAATGGAAGTTGGAGCGAATTGGTTGGATGCGCACTAAGGGAAAATTATTTCCCTATCGGTCGATGAGCTCGCTATCGCTCGGTTCGGAATGTTGACTTCGGAGTTTTTTAGTTGCGATATTCCGTAATATTTTTTCCTTTTTTCACGTTAGATTTGTAGTGTGAAGGGGATTATCTACATAGGAATTTTCTTTTTTTCATTTCAGCTTTTGGCTTCGAATGAAATCATGGGTTTTGGGAGTAATCCTGGCAACCTGCGAATGTTTATTCATGTACCTCAACAATTGGTGAATAGTAGGGAAAAAGTACCTGTTGTCTTGGTATTACATGGATGTTCGCAAACCGCAAAAATTGTAGAAAAGCAATCAGGTTGGAGTGATTTAGCTGATAAATATGGTTTTATTGTCGTTTACCCGGAACAGAAAAAAGTAAATAATCCAATGGGTTGTTTTCGCTGGTATGATTACGATGATAAGGAGTTGGATGAAGTAAAATCCGTCTATCAAATGCTTGATTTCACCGAACGAAATTACGAAGTCGATACGAATCGTGTTTTTATTTATGGATTGTCGGCTGGTGGAGTCATGACGGCTCATATGTTAATCAGACATCCAGAAAAATTTCAAGCTGGAGCATGTTTGGCTGGCGGACCTTTCAAAATGAGTGAAGATGGAGGAATGGCTATGTTGCAAGAGATGGTATTCATGGAAGATCAGTCGAGGGAAGAATGGAAAAGGAGTTTGAAGGAAATTGATACCAATCAGACTTTTCCAAGACTCATTCTAGGTCATGGTAAAAAAGACCCTTTGGTCAACATCCAGAATTCCTTTGAGCTTATTGATCAGTTTTCCATCCTTCATCACATGGATGCTTTTGAAGATAGTTTAATCATGAATTTTGAAGGCAATCCATTGATTGAAAAACGAATTTATAGGGATCAGTCCGGAGAGGAAAAAATTCAGTTTTACCTAATTGAAAACACGGGGCATGCTCTTCCAATTGACCCAGGAGAAGGTGAAAAACAAGGAGGAAAAACTGGGATGTTTGCAGTAGATAGAGATTTCTTTTCGACTTATTATATTGCTAGAGACTTTGGATTGATTGATGATTGAGGGTGGCGTTACAAACGCCTGGAAGCACTCGTGCTCGTTTCAAACGAGCACGAACCTTTGGTGCGTTTGCAACGCACATCTAAAAAAGTCTGTCGATTTTTATATTACAATGTAGATTCGAGTCTTCTTCATAAACCCTATAACTTGAGTTTCTCCAGTCTCTTTGATGATATACAAAACCTGCTTTAACTGGATTATTGTGAATGTAGTTGAATCTTTGCATGATCTTTTTCGGAGAATCGAGAATCACAGGATGGAATCCATCTTTCCATATTTTATATTGTTCTGCACGGCTGGTGGATTGAGCTTTGTAGGCAAATTTATTTAACATCCAAATTCTTCTGCTTTCTCCTGCTTCTTTCATTTGTTCTACAAATCTTTTATTGGTGAACTTTTTGAAGTCTCTAACAATTTCATTTATTTCTTTATCATCAGATGAGACAATTAAATGTATATGATTGGTCATATAAACAAAACAGTGGACTTTTAATCCTTTATTTGCTTGACAATATTTTAAAGACTTATCAAGAATTTCAGTGTATTTTGATCTAGTTAAAAGGTCAAGCCAGTCTACAAATGTTAAGGTGATGAAAGTAGGAATCGAAGAGTCGATTACTTTGTATTTCTCGGACATGTTTTTGATTTAGTGGTTGGGTAAATTTAAGCTTTATTTAATTACCTCTGATTTTTTGGCGTTACAAACGCCTGGAAGTTTAGTGCTCGTTTCAAACGAGCACTAGTTTTAGCCTTTTAAAAATTCATTTTTCACATCTGCTATTTCCACTGAAAAGCCCAAAGCTTCTAAAATAGAAACGCGACTTATCAAGATTTCAGGATCATTCACTGAAATAGGAATGGTAACTTTTTTACCATCAGCGGTAAGAGAATAGGACGGATTGGTTTTCTCTTGAATTTCTGGATTTTGAACAAACTCTAAGTATTCTTTTAAATAATTGAGCCCTTCATTTTCACTCAATTTAAACGCTTTATTTGGGATAGAAGAAAACACGTGTACTTCTTCTCTGGCGCGTGTGATTAGCACATTAAGCCGATTGTGACCTCCGTTTTTACTAAGTGAACCCATATTCATGGAAACATTGCCGTTTTCATCGGGACCATAGCCTATACTGATCAGCAGGACATCACATTCATCACCTTGGAGATTTTCCAGATTCCGGACAAACAAACTCTCGGCTTCGATTAGGGAAGCTATTTTATCAGACTTCAACAGACTTTTTTCCAATTGTTTTTGTTGAGCCAAAGAAAAGGCGGCTACACCAATGATCTTACTTTCCCAATCAGCCAGATTTTTTTCAAGGTATTGGCGAATGGATTCAGCTTCTTTTGGATTGATTCCTTCATGGTAATTGGAATCTGATACGAAATGATATTCTAGTGCATTCTGATCAATTTGCATGGTCGGACTCACTTCTAACTGCGAATCATAAAAAGCATGATTTGAAAACTGAATAAGCTGTGGGTTTTTGGAACGATAATGCCACCTTAGCATATGGTTATCCAGTCGGTAATTTGCTGTATCCAGAATCGATGGGCCTACTTCATTACCCGAAAAGAAATTAGAGGGTGGCATTTGCATTTTATCTCCAACAATAATTACTTGTTTGGCTCTGTATAATGCCGGAATAATATCCTCTTCTGGAATCTGACTTGCCTCATCAATGATTAATAGGTCAAATTGTTCTTTTTCGAAAGGAAGGATTTCAGAAACACTCAAGGGGTTCATCATCCAAACATTTTTCATGTTGAAAATCCAATGCTTGGAATCCGATTCACATAACTCACGAATACTTTTGAATCGTTTTGTTTTTGAAAATTCATGTGTCAGAATTCGTTTACCAGATCGAACTATTTTTTTTAATTCTTTTTCTTTATTATTGAGTCTTCCAGCCGGAGTAATCAATAAATTTTCTAGTTCCTGAAAACGCTCACCTAACTTTTCTTTTAGTCTTTTTGAATTGGTTTTATTGTTTTGATTTCGTCTTTTAATAAGTTCCTCAATATCTTTCAAAAGGGATTTAGGTGTGGTTTCTTTAAGAATGATAGAGGAATCAATTATTTTCTGAAAATTCAGTTGATGAACTAGTTGATCCACCTGTTTCCAATCGCCAGAGAAATCCTTCAAAAATTGGATGATTTCAGTTGAAATGGGATTCTGATCAGCATAAAAATCTTTTTGACGCAAGCAATAAAACTTGATTTCGGGTAGCATTGCAATAGCTTTTTCCAAATCCTTGAGATTCGAATAATTGGCTCTAAAAAGGACTCTTTGGCTATGTTGGATTTGATCTAAAACTGGATTCAACTCATCTAATTGGTGAATTTTATCAGCTGACAATCCTAAAATTTGATCAAATAATTCTTTTTGGTACTCCGATTTGGCCAGAATCAGGTTCAATTCGTCAATTTCTCTTTCTGGATCCTGTATTTGAAAGTCTGTTTTCAATTGTGAACGCAGGCTAATCAACTCCTTTTCCAATTCAAAATAGTCCTTTGTAGCTTGGAAGAGCTGATCCAAATCTTTTATGGCGTCAGTTCCGGCATGTTCGATAAGAAGGTTTTTTGCTTTTCGACCTTTTGTGGAGAGTAAGCTATTTTTATTTAGATAAGTCTCTAAAAAATCGATGGTTTGCAAACTTGGAATTTTGATCCAGTGTTTTAAATCCAATTGCAATACCTCCCATTTTGCTTTTGTACTTAAATATTTGACGCTGATTCGTTTATATTTCTTTTCTGTTTTTTCATTATTCAAGATTTCAATTTTCTCTTTGAATCTCAATCCTGTAATGAGTCTGGCTTGAATACAAATTTTCGAAAGTTGATCAAATTCATCTGAAATTTCAGCTAGTGCATTCCATTTTTCAAAGCCACTTTTCAATATTTTCAGATGGCTGTCCCATCTCAATTCAAAATCTTGACTTTTCCATAGGTTTGTATTCAAATTAAGAACTGCGAACAATTCTTCTCTCTGTATTTCTCCAGACTGAATATCCTTTAAAACTTGTTGCCATACATTTTGGAATTCAAACCATTCTTTCAAATTCGGAAACGATTTGATAGGTGATGGGATATCAATTTTTTGATAATTTTTTAATGCTTCCTGCAGATTTCCACCCAATTCATTTCGAAATCGGAACAAGTGGTCTAGAAATAACTGAACTCGAGAATAAGGTGCATCAATTTCTTGTAAAGTGAGCGAAAAATCTACTTTCTTCTTGAGTTCAGTCCATTGTTTCTCAAGGGATTTAACAAAATTCTTTTTGTCTGCACCAGAATCCGTCACTTTGGCTATGTGATGGTGCAAATTTTTAGACTTTAACTTCTCGTAGACCACATCGATGGCCGCCTTTTTTTCAGAAACGAAAAGGATTTTTTTACCTAAAAATAGGTTTGCTGCGATAATGTTGGTGATACTCTGTGACTTTCCAGTACCTGGAGGACCTTGAATACAATAAGATTGATTGGTCAAACTTTCTTGGATCACTTTTCTCTGTGATGCGTCTGCTTGATCGATCAACAATTCTTCTAAAGTTTTAGAGTGAGAGCGAACCAATTCCAGATCAGGATTGAAGTCAAATAATTGTCTGATAGGATTAGACAATTCATCTTCATGCATGGCTCCAATCTCATCCAGAAGAATATATTTTTTGTAATTGAATATACCTAAAAAGGCATCATCTGAAGATTTATTTTCTGGATTGATCTCAATATTCAGTTTTTCCCTGGCGACTTTGACTAAAAGAGGATTCATCACTTTGTTTTCCCAATCCAAAACAAGTTCGACCTTCTCTTTTCCTACATAATTTATTTCAACAGGAACCAAATACAAAGGCATGGTTCCAAATTCATCCATGGCTAAATCAATTGTTCCCAAACTCAAATACAGGGTATTGAGTCCAGTTTCTTTTTTAATCAGATTATGTTTTCTGATCACTTTTTTTAGGTCGGCATCGATTTCCAGAATTATTTTCTCTGGTTCTGTCTCCAAATCAGATGAAATAGGATAAAGTCCACTTTTTTGATTTAAATCACAAAGCGGATTTCTTTTAGAAAGATCCATCAATCGATTCGCAATCGGCGCAATGAATGAATGCCAGTCTGAAGTACTATGTTTATCGAGAACCTTCAATTGAAAGGAAAATAAAGATGAAAATACTAAGAATAAAGGGAATTGGGAAGAGAACAATGCGCAAAGTGAAGGATGTACTTCGAATATTGATTATTTCGGAGGTGCAATTGCTCATAATTGGTTAATTTTACTGAAAGTTTCAAGACAAGATGAAATTTAACACCAAGACAATTCATGCAGGTTTGCATCCGGACGAATCCACGGGTGCAATCATGACTCCAATTTATCAAACTTCGACTTATGTGCAAGAGGGAGTTGGAAATCATAAAGGCTATGAATACTCCCGAACAAAGAATCCTACCAGAAGTGCGTTAGAAAGCAATATTGCAGCTTTGGAGAATTGTCGATTTGGTGCTTGTTTTGGATCTGGATTGGCGGCAATTGATTGTGTAATCAAAATGTTGAATCCCGGAGATGAAGTGATTTCTACTGGCGATTTATATGGAGGAACTTATCGCTTGTTTACCACAATTTTCGCAAAATATGGGATTAAATTTCATTTCGTTGGGATGTCGGATACAAGTGTGATTGAAGCTTCGATCAACACCAAAACCAAATTGATTTGGGTAGAGACGCCAACCAATCCCATGATGAATATTATTGACGTTGAGGCTTGCTCCAAAATAGCAAAAGCACATAATATTCTTCTTGCAGTAGACAATACTTTTGCCACACCTTATTTGCAAACGCCTGTAGATTTAGGGGCTGATATTGTCATGCATTCAGCTACAAAATATTTAGGAGGACATTCAGATGTGGTAATGGGAATATTAACCACCAACAATGAAGCAATCGCTAAAGAAATGTATCGAATCCAGAACTCTTCTGGTGGGATAGCTGGGCCTATGGATTGCTTTTTGGTTCTTAGAGGAATCAAGACACTTCATGTGAGAATGGAGAGACATTGCGAGAATGGAGAAAAAGTAGCTCAATTTTTAGCCCATCATCCAAAAGTAGATCAGGTGTATTGGCCGGGTTTTGTAACGCACCCAAATCACGAGGTGGCAAAAAAACAGATGAATGGGTTTGGAGGAATGATTTCCTTTAATTTAATAGGAAATAAACTCGAAGATGCCCACCAAATAGTGAAAAATTTAAAAGTATTCTCACTTGCAGAATCACTAGGCGGAGTAGAATCTTTGTGTGGACACCCAGTGACCATGACACATGCCTCTATCCCGAAAGAAGAAAGAGAAAAATCAGGTGTAGTAGATTCTTTGATTCGATTAAGTGTAGGAATTGAGGATGCTGATGATTTAATAGAAGACCTTAAAAACGCTTTAAAATAATAAAAGATGATCAATCAAAAGTTTGCAGTAATTGGAGTAGGAAACTATGGTTCTACCATTGCAAGAAGATTAGCAGAAAAGGGCGCAGAAGTTTTTTGTTTTGATTCCAATGAAGACAAAATCGAAAACATCAAGGACGATGTTGCTCAAGCAGTAGCCATCGATTGTACGGATGTAAAAGCCATGATTTCTCAAGGAATTAAGGACATTGATGTGGCTGTTGTAGCCATTGGTGAAAATTTTGAGGCCACTGTATTAACATCGGCAAACTTGCTAGATTTGGGAATCAAAAGAATCATTGCAAGAGCAAGCGGACCCAATCAAAAATTGATTCTCACAAAAATTGGAATTGAAGAAATTCTTTCACCTGAAGATGAGGTAGCATTTGTTGTGCGCGAAAAACTTTTGAACCCATCCATCATTTCTTTTTTACAACTTCCAGATGATTATGAAATTGCAGAGGTTATTGCACCTAAGGGTGTTGTAGGAAGGTCAATTTCTGATATTGATTTCAGAAACAACTATGAACTCACTTTGGTAACTGTTAAGCGCGTTTTTGATATCAAAAAAGATGGAAGTTTAGTTGAAGAAACTCATGTTATCGGTGTTCCGAGTGGTGAAACGGTCCTTGAGGAAAGGGATACCTTGGTGATTTATGGAACTAAAAAACACGTTGAGCGATTCCTAGAGATCAATCAGTCATGAGGTATTTTTTTTTAACAGGTGATTCTTCTGGAATTGGTGCGGAATTGAAGGGTACAATACTTAAGAATGAATGCAATTTTCTCTACGGCTTATCCAGAAGAGGACGAAAAAGTACAGAACGATTTAATGCTATTTCTATTGATCTTTCTCAAAGCGAACAAGTTAAAACATTCAATTTCCCCAATTTAATTCAACCTTCGGAGGTAATTCTAATAAATAATGCAGCAACTATTGGAAGTATTCAACCATTATTTGAACAAGATTTTGAATCAATTCAAAACGTATTTCAAACCAACACTATTACTGTAGCAATTCTGATTTCTAAATTCCTAAAGAAATATTCAAAATACAATCTAACTATCATTAATATTAGTTCAGGAGCTGCTCAAAATCCGATTCAGGGTTGGTCCACATATTGCGCAAGTAAGTCTGCTCTGGAGATGCTGACACGGACTCTAATTGAAGATCTAAAATTCAAAAAAATGAATAATGTCAGAGTGTTTTCAGTGTCTCCAGGTGTTATTGATACACAGATGCAGCAAGAAATTCGTAGCTCTAATCCTTCAAGTTTTGCTTTGCATGAAAAGTTTACAGACTTGAAAAAGAATGGGGAACTTATTCCTCCTAAAAGAACAGCTGATTTGGTTTATAAAATTATCGAAGAACCTAAATTTTATTCCTCACCTTTTATTAATCTTCGAGAGTTTTATTGAAAGCAAACCTTCAATGTATTTTTTGCGTGAAAAGGAATTAGTTGTATTTTTAGTGCGAATCAATTACATCGAATCATGAAAAAAATTACTCTTTCCCTTTTTCTATTGGGGATATTTGCAATCAATTATGCTTTAGGACAACAATGTGGTACAGATGCCTATATGCAAAATAGAATGCTCGAACTTGGGATTTCGGGACAGGATATGCACGAAAGAATTATGCGGGTGGTAGAACATCAACCATCAGCTAGTAGAGTTGGTCCTTATGAGATTCCTGTGGTTTTTCATGTAATTCATGATAATGGAGTCGGGAATATTTCACAGATTCAGATAAAGGATGCTATAGAAGTTCTCAACATTGACTATAATAGGCTAAATGCTGATTCTGTAAATTGGAGAAATACCGTAGACGCTCCTTTTCAACCTAGAGTGGGAGATATTCAAGTGACTTTTAAACTTGCAAAATTGGATCCGAATGGAAACTGTACTAATGGAATCGTTAGGGTGAATGCTCCTCATTTAACTTATAATGCGGATGATGCGGTTAAAAGTTCTTCTAATGGGGGTGCCGATGCTTGGGATGTAAGCAAGTATTTGAATATCTGGGTAGTGAATTCCATTGATGGTAGTGGTCAAGGAACTACTTTGGGATATGCAACCTTACCCTATTTAGGTATGAGCAATACATCAGGTATAGTGGTAAGGCATGATGCCACTGGTCGACAAGGAGTGGGAACAGCGAATTCAGATGGCAGAACTTTAACACATGAGGCAGGACACTTTTTAGGTTTATTGCACACCTTTCAAGGTCCATTTTTTGGTGGAACGTCAGGTTGTCATACTACCGATTGTAATAATGCGGGCGACTACATCTGTGACACACCACCCACTGATGTGGCAACATTTACATGTAATTATAATTTGAATACATGCTCTGGAGTTCCAGCGAATTCATATTACGGAGTAGATGTAAATGACATGATAGAGAACTACATGAGTTATGATTTATGCACAAATATGTTCACAGAAGGGCAGAAAAACAGAATCTGGTCCGTTTTGGATTCAACAGCTTTTCCAGAGTACAACAACTTGGTTTCTTCATCAAACGCAACCGCTACTGGTATCAACCTGCCCGATGTGCTTTGTAAAGCTGATTTCACATCTGATCTCCGAATAATATGTGCTGGAGAGACGGTTAGATTTTCAGATGAATCATTCAACATGGTAACTTCAAGAACATGGTCCTTTCCTGGAGGAGTTCCTAGTTCGTTAAGCGATTCAGTAGTAAACGTTGTGTATTCAACAGCAGGAATTTATGATGTTACATTATCGGTAAGTGATGGTGTCTCGACTATAGACACGATAAGAACTGGATATATTATTGTTTTAGATAATCCTGGGAATAAGGATACATTAGCTGACAGTTTTGAAAGCTACACAACATTCCCTGATTATGATAATTGGGTGGTACAAACAGGCTATTCCCAAACTTTTGAAATAACAAATACAGCTTCAGTTTCAGGATCCAATTCTCTTGTACTTCCAATTCACGGACAGTCAGGTATTCGAACAGATGAGTTAATTTCAGGTGTTTATGATTTTTCAAGTGCTTCGCTGGATTCCAATTTTTACATCAATTTTAAGTATGCTTATAAAAACAGGATAAACAATTCCAGTAATGGGACGAACTATTTAAAAATCTTTATTTCTCCTGATTGCGGAGAAACATGGTTAGCACGAAAAAGTATAGTGGGTTCTGGTTTTGGAAATGGAGTGGTTTCAAGCTCATTCGTGCCTAGTTCAACAGATTGGATTGAGGAAGAGTTGATGTTACCTGTTTCACAAGTACAATATTCTAATTTTAGATTTAAATTTGTTATCGGAACAGAGGAGTCAAATAATTTCTATTTAGAGGACATCAATGTTTACATCGCTGGACAGTCACATTTGACTATTTCTGAATTAGTAAGAGAAAACGATTTTAGTATTTTCCCAAATCCAGCTGGAGAAGAGTTGAATATCAAATCCAATTTAAATTCCCCTGAAGTGGTAAACGTGGAATTGTTGGATTTATCTGGAAGAAAAGTAAGAAGCATGCTCGAAAATAAGAAAATGAGTCCAGGTGTACTTACCCAGATAAGTTTAGCAGAACTGGATTCTGGTGTATATTTGATTCGAATTATGGTGAAAGGCCAATATATTGTTAGAAAGCTTATTATTGAGTAAAATAATTGAAAACCATTGGATAAAGGAAAGATAACCTTGAATCAATAAAATGAACCTTTCAAATCTGTTCAGGAGCCTAGGTAGAGTTGGTCACACAACTTTAGAATAAAAATTCGTAAATTGCAAAGTTCATGTTTTGAGGATGCTTGTTGCTAAAAGTTCCTCGGTGTTTCACCGTTAATTGAGACATGGTCAAAATGATTCAGAAATAATACAAAACCAATTTATTGGAGAAAAAACTACATTCATTATGAAAAAACTATTTATCAGCTTATCCTTACTTACAGGACTGTATAGTGGTGCGCAAAATACCTTACCAAAATGTGCCGAACATACAGTTATTAACAAATGGCTTCAAGATAATCCGGATAAAGTAGATCGCTATAGACAGTCTAGACAGGATTTGGAAAATTTCACACAAAATTTCCAGAACTCAAATGATTCAAGAAGTAGAGGCGTAGTTTACACTATACCAATGGTGTTTCATATAATTCATGATTATGGAGCTTCAAATATTACGGATGATCAAATTT
>JAWKMJ010000004.1:0-169694 GCA_041392305.1 Crocinitomicaceae bacterium | reverse complement strand
TACGGAGAAAAACTATAGAATGCATTTTGGATTTGTCATAACAGTCTTACTTACCGGTACGTGGAAATTCATGTTTACCCCTGCCCTTTCTTTTGGCTTGGGATTCAATTTTCTGGAAACCTGGGTATTGAGCTGTGGTGGAGCCGTATTTAGTGCCTTTATTTTTTATTATTCTGCTGATTTTTTCATGTTAAGAGCTGCAAGAAAACGCAAAGAAAAATACCATCAGGCCTTAGCAAAAGGGATTACTATTCCAAGAAAAAAGCAAATGACAAGGATGAATAAAATCATTGTCATCCTCAAGAAAAAAGTGGGATGGTACGCCATTAGTTTTTGGGTACCCCTGTTTTTATCCATTCCCATTGGCTCAATCATTGTGGCAAAATTCTACGGAAAACGTCTTTTTACTTTTCCGTTGATCGTAATTGGAATCCTATTGAATGGATTGATCATCACAACTATAAGTTATTTCATTCTAGGTTGAAAACAGTGAAACACATATTTTTCGATCTAGACAGAACTCTTTGGGATTTTGAAAAGAACTCCTATGAAGCACTGACTGAAATTTTAACTGAATTGGATCTGCTTTCTCAAGGGTTATCCGCATCCGAATTCATCGAGAAGTACAGACAAATAAATGAACACTATTGGGGTTTGTATCGAGATGGAAAGATTGAAAAAGAGAAATTGAGATACATCCGCTTCCAAGATACGCTTCATTATTTTGAAATCTTTGATAAAGACCTTGGAGCACAAATTGGTGAAAAGTACATTTCCATCAGTCCGAAAAAGAGAAACTTAGTCCATGGCACCATGGAAATCCTGAATTATTTACAACCCAAGTACAGTCTACACATAATTACCAATGGGTTTGAGGAAGTACAAGCCATTAAAATGAAAGAGAATAAACTGGTGCCCTTTTTTGACACGGTTACATGTTCGGAAGAAGTGGATGCTAAAAAACCCGATCCAAAGATTTTCATTCATGCCATGGAAAAGTTCAAAGCCAAACCTGAGGAATCTGTCATGATAGGCGACGACTATATTGCAGATATTGAAGGCGCAGAAAAAGTAAATATGAAAGCCATCTATTTCAATCCAGAATCCAATGATCGAAATCACGAGAATCACATTCATTGTTTGACCGAATTAAAGGACTATTTCCGAGCACATTGAATCAAAAAGAACTCAATTGAAACAAATTAATATATTTACACTTTATAGATATTGAAACCCATGGAAAAATTTGATGTTATCGTAATCGGAGGAGGACCCGCAGGCTATGCTGCAGCCATGAGAGCTGTAGACTACGATATGAAAGTATGTCTGATCGAAAAAGACCGAGTTGGAGGTGCTGGAGTGTATCATGGAGCACTATCTTCTAAAACTTTATGGGAGATTTCTCAAAAGGTTAGAAACGTCAATGAAAGTTTGGCTACCAGGGCCTCTAAATTTGACATTACATGGGCGGAAGTAAAACAAACTTTGGAAGAAGCTGTATTTGAAAGAAAATTCCAGTATTCCTGTCATATCAAACTACTTCAAGAAGAAACCATCTCTAAAAAATTTAACTACGAAAGAGGTGAAGGCAGATTCCTAACGGATCACGAAATTGAAATCACATGTAATGATGGAGAGAAAAAAGTGATCTATGGAGAGCACATCATCCTGGCTACTGGTTCGACTCCAAGAAGATTACCAAATATTATAGCCGATGAAGAAGTAATTCTCACTTCAGATGGAATTGACGAAATCGAAGACTTCCCAAAATCCATGGTGGTAGTTGGAGCTGGTGTGATTGGATGTGAGTACGCAACGATCTTCTCCAATTTTGGAAAAACCAAAGTGTACATTATTGACCGTCAAAATCAGATTCTTCCATTCGAAGATGAAGATATTTCTAAACTGATCGCAAGTAATTTTGATAAGAATGGAGTGACGATTCACCACAATGCCAATTTGGTGCGTATGGAAAGAATCGGCGATGAAGTGGAATATGAATTGTCTTACCCAGATGGGAAAAGCGAAATTATCCGTGTGGAGAAAGCATTACTTTCAATCGGACGTGTACCGAACATTGCTCCACTTTGCATCGAAAACGCAGGTGTTTCGATGAGTAAAAGGGGGATCCACATTGGAGATGTTGATACACAAACCAATGTTCCACATATTTATGCGGTAGGAGATGTTTCTGGCAGAATTGCCTTGGTAAACATGGGAGAGATCGAAGCTCGACATGCAGTTGAAAAAATCAATGATCCTTCCATCCCACCCATATCCTATGATAATGTAAGTACAATTATGTTCTTGAATCCAGAAGTTGCTGCTGTAGGAATGCATGAAGGACAATGCCTGGAACGCAACATTCCTTGTAAAGTCGTAAAAATCGACTATTCGGTTATCGCAAGAGCCATTGCCATGAGAAACACTCAAGGATTCTTTAAAATTGTTGTAACGAATGATGACAAAATGCAAATTCTTGGAATGCGCGCCGTTGGTGAACATGCTTCCTCTGCAAT
Organism: Crocinitomicaceae bacterium; assembly: GCA_041392305.1. Lineage (GTDB taxonomy): Bacteria > Bacteroidota > Bacteroidia > Flavobacteriales_D > Crocinitomicaceae > JAGQYP01. The sequence goes on along the minus strand of JAWKMJ010000004.1, from coordinate 167,175 downwards.
TCAAGCAGTAGCCTTATTGATTTCCATGGGCAAAGGTGTAGAAGAAATTGCGGAATTAGTTCACCCTCACCCTTCCATCGTAGAAGGAATTCAAGAGTGCGTGAGAATGCTATTGAATAAATCTGTATTCAAATCTTCTGTGTTTAAAGACAAATTACATTGTTATAGTTTGATCGATGGGGTGAAGACGCCATTGCAAAGATTGTGATTTGTGGTGCATGGTGTGTGGTGCATGGTACTTTGTTCTTGGTGAAGTGATTTAAGAGTGTTTCCTAGTATTTTGTTTTGATTTAATGATTATCGCTTTGATAATTTTTAGTATTCTAGTTGCCTCATCATTTAACTCCACATAATTCTCTTTTTCGATGTAATTTGTTTCATACAATAATTTTATCCAAAATACAGATTCTGCTGCTTCCTTTTGGGCTATTGACATTTTAGCGATAAAATCAGCCTTACTTTGAGCATTATCTGCTTCTACTGAATTAGCTCCAACAGAAGTGACACTTCGAAGAAGTTGCCTGCTCATTATATCTTCTCTAGACTTAATTGATTTGTAAAACTCAACAATCTTAACTGAAAAATTAAAAGATCGATCCTGAATAGTAATTTGATTTTCATACATTCGACTTGATTTTGATGGTTAATACAAATATATAAAAAGACCACCCTATTCTTACAATCCATCCCCATTCAAAAGAATACTACACTACACCCCAACTACAACACAACACAACTAACCATACAAAACACACCATGCACCAAACACCAAACACCAAACACCAAAAAAAGGGTCAGCAAAGCCAACCCTTTTTTTCACTATCAGTTAACAAAAAATGATTACCCTAAATAGGCTTTAAGCAATTTCGATCTGGAAGTATGTTTCAATCTTCTAATCGCTTTTTCTTTGATCTGTCTTACTCTTTCACGTGTTAAGTCAAATTTCAAACCGATCTCTTCCAAAGTCATGGCTTGTTGCCCGTTTAAACCAAAATAAAACCTTATTACGTCCGCTTCTCTTGGAGTAAGCGTCATTAAACTTCTTTCAATCTCTCTTCTTAACGAATCGATCAATAGTTCTTTCTCTGGAGATGGACTGTCTTTTGAAGACATCACTTCATACATAGAGGAAGAAGAGTCATCTCCTTCTTTCAAAGGTGCATCCATGGATACGTGTCGTCCCGTACTTGAAAGTGATTGTTTAACTTCATCAACAGAAACTTCAAGACATTCAGCTAACTCATCTGGAGATGGAGGTCTTTCGTACTCCTGTTCCAAATGCGAGTAAGCTTTATTGATCTTGTTGATCGAACCAATCTTGTTCAATGGTAACCTTACGATTCTTGCTTGTTCTGCCAATGCTTGCAAAATAGATTGTCTGATCCACCATACGGCATAGGAAATAAATTTAAATCCTCTAGTTTCATCAAATCTTTTTGCAGCCTTGATCAATCCCAAGTTCCCCTCGTTGATTAGGTCAGGCAAAGACAATCCCTGGTTTTGGTATTGTTTTGATACCGAAACCACGAATCTCAAGTTGGCTTTGGTTAATCTCTCCAAAGCGGCCTGATCTCCCTCTCTAATCCTTCTCGCCAGTTCCACCTCTTCCTCTGCAGTGATCAAGTCTACTCGACCGATCTCCTGAAGATACTTGTCTAAAGAAGCTGTTTCCCTGTTTGTTACCTGCTTTGTAATCTTTAATTGTCTCATTAAACCTTAAGTATTAAATCATTTTTAAAAAGTCGTGTATATTAAGACGCGTTTTTTACCTAAATAGTTACTAAAAAAACGGATTTTTTTTTCTTCGTTACAGAAAAAGCCTTGAATTGCTGGTTTTTTGGACTTTTGGATTTTTGGACTTTTGGACATTTGGACTGCTAGATTCTAGACTTTTAGATTTCAAGATTATCAGATTTCAAGACTGTAAGATTGTCAGACTTTCAGATTAACAGATTATTAAAAAAAAGTCTTGCATCTGATGTCTAGTGTCTTGGATCTAGAATCTAGTATCTCATTCACTAATGTTTTACGCAGGATTTGGGAATCCTTCGCAGCTTAGTCTGGTGTCTTGGATCTAGAGTCTGGAATCTAGAATCTCATTCACTACTGTTTTACGCATAATTTGGGAATCCTCCACAGCTTGTCTTGAGTCTAGTGTCTGGAATCTTGGGTCTTGAGTCTCATTCACTCCTATTTTACGCAGGATTTGGGAATCCTCCGCAGCTTGGTCGATATCTGTAATCAAAAAAGCCCACTCTCTCGAGCAGGCTTCTATCTTTTATTTAGACTAATCTATTGTTTCACCATCTTTTTGGTGGCAATTACTTTTCCGTCGGCTACTAGAGTGTAAGAGTACAATCCTCTACTTAGGTCTGAACCATAAACATTTAATTGACCTTTACCTCTTGTCTCGATTTTCACTTCTTTGATAATTACTCCTCTGGAATCGTAAAACATAATAATTGCTTCACCTACTGATTCTGGAATGGAATAGGTAATTACCGTTTGCTCTGCAAATGGATTAGGTACATTTTGATTTAGTACAATGTTCTCCCCATTTGAAAGTTCCACATTGATGATGTTACTTAACTCTTCCTGAACGTTCAAATCATTTTGCTCGATGAGGGATTGATTCATTTGACAAAGAGAAGGCAGTAAATTGCTTAAACAGTTTTCAAGATTTGTTAATCGGTCATTTAAGCTATTGATAATGGAATCTTGACTGTTTACAACTTCTTCTAAACTATCAATTGTATTAATCTGACTTTTGCTTGCTGCAAATAAAAGTGGAACAAGGTCTTGAGATTCCATTGCAAGAAATTCAAATTCAGGAGAAGTTTCATTTCCCAAGGTATCTCTCTCTGCTGGCAAAGTAGTTGTATGAACAATTTCAGGTAGCACTTGCTCAACTTCTTGCGCAATAAATCCATATTGTACTCCTGCTGGCAGCATCATTCTAGATTCTAAACTATTGTCATATTCAAATGTTACCGGATTTAAATTCTGAATAATACTCATCGCATCCTGAGGATCAATAGATGAAATATTGGTTTTTAATCTTTCATCAGAAGCTTGGGTTAAGGTTCCATTTAAATATACGTTCCCATTTAGCCATGCAGCATAGTTTTCTGATGCATTACAAGGATTTGCATTATCCACTTCTCCATAAAATGCAATATTGCTAGTATTACTTCCTGTTGCTCTTGCTCTAACTCCAACAGATGTTCCATCCAAACAAATCCCATCTACACTTCTACTTGTGAATTCACCTCCTGTTGATGTGTACATGGTAACAAGCGAATGCCCTCTTACACCCACATTATTTCCAGCTCCCCAAGCTTCTCCTCTCACTCCTTCAACACGAGTGCCTGTGGTTGCAGAAACACCTTGACCCAACAATCCAATGATGGACTTATCATTATGCGTCCCATAAACCGTTCCTTTTGCACCAGAATATTGATTTGGAGCAAATCCAACATTTAATGGATCCATAAAAGTTAGGAAATGAGCTCCAGTTTGTTCTGTTGCATTGAAAACTTGCAATTTAGAAGACGCGCTGTTGAAAAATGAATTTGGCAGGGAAGGGATAATTGGTGTCCCTGGACCAGAAGGAGGCGTGGCTCCAATGGCAATTCTTTCAATTCCTGGTTGGGTAAAATAATTATTTGTACTTGAAAAAACAATATCGTGTCCATTCAAAGGAATCTCTCTATCATTTAACAACTCTGCATCCCCAGCATATAATAAAGTTCCGCCTACTAGCTCTTGTCCTAATTGAACAATAGGGTCGGTTGAATTTGGATCCAATGAGGTTCCATTATTGGCCTGTACATTTGCTGAAAGATTACTTATGTCTCTCCAATAAACTCTATTATGGTCTGTTGAATCAATTACCAATACTTGATTCAACGTGTCATTTTGAAGGACTTGACGTATTCTTAAATCGCCATCAATATCTAATTTTGCATCTATAACATCTACAACATTTTGGTTATTTGTTGCAAAGTCTCCGATACCTACCATTCCTGAATTATTATATGCATAGGTTTGACCATTTTGAGGATCTAATCTCATAACTTCTAAACCATCATTCGAGGTAGCAACAGGATCTCCATTCCCTCCTAAGGAAGTTGTTGTAGATGTGAAAATAAATCGCAAATAGTCTGGACCATCTCCTCCAGTTGCTGGCTGATTATCTCCCCAATTGATAATTGCGTCCTTTCTGTCATTTCCTTCACTCTTAAGACCAACATACATATTGTCAGATCCTTCAGCAGTAAAGGTACCTACATCCATCCAATCTCTCCACCCATCGGCTGTTGTACCTACTATTCCAGAGGAAATATCATATCCTAAATGTAATAAACTCATCGGGCGTTCTATTGGATTTTGGCCATTGTGACTTATTCCAACCCTTGTATAATTGCCATTACCAGGATTTATACCTATATATTGACCTTGAGTATTCAAGAAATTGGTCGTCGTAATTCGCATTCTTTCTCCATTCCCAGTACCTCCTGAACCATTATTCCAATCCGTTTGGAAGATTAATGGCGTAATCTCTTGCCAGCGAATAAGTCCAGGCTGATTATTGCCCCCTTGGAATCCAATTCTAAAACCATCATTGGCAGTTTGGTTTGTTGCATTTTCGTTTGTAATCTGCATCCAAGTAGCTTTCCTTTGGTCTCTGCTCATGTGAAACAAGGAGGCTGGTCTAACAGTATTTGGGTTTACATTGGGATCACCAAATGTTGGCCCTAATCCAAAATTCCCATCACCTGTAAAACGTGCAATATGCACCCCGTCTAAATCTGTTGGATCTGAAAGGTTATTTGAATAACTTGTATTTCCATTTCCTCCCGATGTAAATCGGAATACCATATCATCTGGACCAGGATATGTCGAACCCGCATTGTCGCTCCATGTTAAAGTCATTTCTGTTTTATCTTGACCTCTTAAAGTTTGCCTAATTCCAAAGTACATTAGATCATTTCCTCCAGTAAACGTTATTCCTGTCTGCATCCATGGTCTATACCCAAATTCCTGCACAAATCCACCTCCTAGGGTAGATTGAGGACCATTCAAATGCAATAGAGAAAAGGCTCCTTTACTATTGAAAACTGAAGGATTTCCTTGTTGAGTTGCGCCATCTTGTCCTAATAACAGATAACCTGAGGTATTTACACCAGCTCCCCATCCGTAACCCTCTATTTGATATTGAGTTCCTAGATTATAGCTTCCGTTTAGCTTCATTCGAGCTAAACTGTTTGTATAGGTGTATATTGGTGAATTGAAAAAGGTTCCGAAGATATTGTCTCCTCCTGGAATTGCAAAATTACCTCCTCTTCTCCAATTTTGTCCATTGCCGGGCGTACCGGCTGGAGCTTGCAAAAATGCAATATTTGTACTTAAAGTAAAAAGTACGCATAAATATATTTTTTTCATGTTTTCTAATATAGAACATGAATGTATTGCTGTTGCTTTATTACTTTTCCAAATTTTTTTGCACTCAATATACCAAAATAGATACCTTCCGAAAGTTTAAGTCCATTTGCCGAAACCCCTTCGAATTTCTTTTCGGGATCGATGGTTGAATAGACTTCAACACCCCATCGATTGTAAATTCTAAACTCAAAATCCGTTACACCTTCTGAATCAAATTGGATAAAATCATTCTGACCATCTCCGTTAGGGGTTATAACATTTGGTAACAGCAACTCACAGTCGTTGGTGCAAACTACTTCTACAAGAGAAACTCCATCAATAAAGTAATATGCAATATACTCACTATCTGTTGCATCACCATACAAAGACAATGAGTCCTCAAACGCAATTCCCTGAGGAAAATATCCAATTGAAACATATTTTTCTCCACCAGAAGCTACAAACCTGCCTTTGATCTCCATCCAATTGATGGTATCTGAAAGGTTTCCAATTTCCCAAACATAATCGGGTACATAAGGTAAAAGTTGAGAATTATTAAAAAATAAAGAATCTTCCGTGAAGATGAATCCAATATTTTCAAGAGAGTACCAACTACCTGACTCAGCTAATGAAAGATAAAAAGATAATTCATATTCTTTGCCTTGTTGCAAAGGCTGAATAAGTGTACCTTGAACATATTCAAACCAATCGGTACTAGGTATGTATTCTGTATACATTCCAAAACCTAAGTATCCTTCACCATTATAAGGGATTTGATATCCCATGGGATTACCAGGAGTTGAAACAAAACCATTTATCGTGCTGTTACAAGAATGAAAAAAATCACTAGTCGCAATAGTAGGCGTACCCCACCCTAAACAATTTTTGATGTAATAATCATTTGGGGGACTGCTCGCATTTGTAGGACACGTATCGTATATTTCAAAATCACCATTATATATGAGATTCTGCGAATTCACATTTGTGATAAATAGGAAAAGTAATATTGCAAAGCAATATTTCATGTTGTTAAATAATAAAATTGATTAAAATTCTTCGCCTAAACTTATAGACGAAAATACGAAGATTTAGTTTGATTGAATTTAGGTCACGGACACCTCCTTTCTGCTAGGCGTCCAACCCGTATCACCCCCCCCTATTGGGATAGCGTGAAATTTCAAACTTTCATTTTCAAAGTAAAAAAAGTTCAAAACCTTAACAAAAGATAATAGTTTAGACATTCGTAAGTGATTCAAATTGATTAGGTTACTAATATACTATGCGAAAAATAATTTTTTAGGAGGGTTGCCCCCTCAATTGGGTTTTAGATTTCTAGATGTTAGACTATTAGATACAAGATTATCAGATTTCAAGACTGTAAGATTGTCAGACTTTCAGATTTACAGATCTACAGATTATTAAAAAAAAGTCTTGCATCTGATGTCTAGTGTCTTGGATCTAGAATCTAGTATCTCGTTCACTAATGTTTTACGCAGGATTTGGGAATCCTCCGCAGCTTGGTCTGGTGTCTTGGATCTAGAGTCTAGAATCTAGTATCTCATTCACTAATGTTTTACGCAGGTTTTAGGAATCCTCCGCAGCTTGGTCTGGTGTCTTGGATCTAGAGTCTAGAATCTAGTATCTCATTCACTAATGTTTTACGCAGGATTTGGGAATCCTCCGCAGCTTGGTCGATATCCGTCATCAACAAAAAAGCCCACTCTCTCGAGCAGGCTTTACTTATTTTCTTTCAAAAAAAGCTTAGTTATTATTCTCTGCTTTTTCTGGTTTTGGTAACAACACTTTTCTGGATAATTTCCATTTTTTAGTTTTTGGATCTTTACCCAATACCTTGAACTTTACAATATCTCCTTCTTTTGCATGGTCTTCCATGTTTTGGATTCTTTCCCAAGCAAATTCAGAAACGTGAATTAGTCCGTCGTTTCCTGGAAGGATTTCTACGAATACACCGTATTTCTGAACCGATTTTATTGGTCCTTCATACTCCGCACCGTCTTCTACTTCTGGAGGGAAAGCAATCATTCTGATTTTATTCTCAGCAGCATCACTTCCTTCTTTATCAGTAGCCATGATTTGTACTCGTCCCATCGTTTTACCATCTACAACAACTTCTTCAATCGTAACTGTTGTTCCAGTATCTTTTTGGATCTGTTGGATGATTTTACCACCTGGGCCAATGATCGCACCAATACAATCTTCTGGCACATCTAATCCAATAATTCTTGGAGAATGTGGCTTCAATTCTGGTCTAGGTTGAGCTAACGTTTCAGTCAACTTATCCAAGATATGTAACCTACCAGCTCTTGCTTGGTTTAATGCTTCAGTTAATACCTCGAAAGACAAACCGTCAATTTTAATATCCATCTGACAAGCAGTGATTCCATCTTTGGTACCAGTTACTTTAAAGTCCATATCTCCTAAATGATCTTCATCACCTAGAATATCAGAAAGTACTTTGTATTTCCCTTGATCGTCAGTAACCAATCCCATCGCGATTCCAGATACTGGTTTTTTCATTTGAATACCACCATCCATCAAGGCCAATGTACCAGCACAAACTGTTGCCATAGAAGAAGAACCATTTGATTCTAAAATCTCAGACACCAATCTGATTGTATAAGGACACTCTGATTGATCTGGCAACATGCCTTTCAATGCTCTCAAAGCTAAGTTTCCGTGACCTACTTCTCTTCTACTTACCCCTCTAATTGGTCTTTCTTCACCAGTTGAGAATGGAGGGAAGTTATAATGTAATAAGAATCTTTCCGAAGTTTCTTGAGTTACTCCGTCGATCATTTGTTCGTCCAACTTACCACCCAAAGTTAAAGTTGTTAGAGATTGAGTTTCACCTCTTGTAAAGATTGAAGAACCATGAGCTCTAGGTAAATAATCCACCTCACTCCAAATTGGTCTGATTTCGTCAAATCCTCTTCCGTCCAAACGAACAGAATCATCAAGCATTACTCTTCTAACAGCTTCTTTCTTTGTTTTTCCGAAATATTGAGAAATCAAAGCACCTTTTTCCTCTAATTCTTCTTCAGAGAATTGGGCTTCTAGCTCTTCTTTAACCGCGCTAAACAATTCGCTTCTTTTTTCTTTGGAAGCCAATCCTTGTCTTGCAACCTCTCTGCATTTATCATAAGCGAACTCATGAACTTTCTTTTTCAAGTCTTCATCATGAGTTTCATGGCAATATTCTCTCTTTGGGTTTGCAGAAGGAATCTCTGCTGCCAATTCCAATTGGAAAGTACATTGTTTCTTAATTGCTTCGTGTCCAGCTTTGAAGGCTTCTACCATTTCAGCTTCAGAAATCTCTTTCATCTCACCTTCAAGCATCACTACATCTTTGTCTGTTCCAGCAATCATGATATCGTAATCAGACTCTTCCAACTGAGCAACTGTAGGGTTAATGATGATTTCACCATTTACTCTACCCACTCTAACTTCAGACATTGGTCCGTTAAATGGAATATCAGATACACAAATAGCAGCAGATGCTGCAAATCCTAACAAGGAATCAGGAGTATTTACTCCGTCATAAGACATTAATTGCAACATCACCTGAGTTCCTGCGTGGTAATCATCTGGGAACAATGGACGAAGTGCTCTGTCTACTAATCTCATATTCAAAACCTCTTGATCAGATGGTCTTGCTTCTCTTTTCAAATACCCACCTGGAAATTTCCCTGAGGCAGCATATTTTTCACGATAATCTACAGTTAATGGAAGGAAGTCTACTCCATCCATCGCGTCTTTTGATGATACAACAGTTGCAAGGATCATGGTATCACCTTGTCTAACTACAACTGCTCCATCAGCTTGTTTTGCTAATTTCCCTGTTTCAACGGAAATGGCTCTTCCATCTCCCAGGTCAATTGTTTTTGTAATTCCTAACTTCATATTTTATTTTTCGTTTTTATAAAAGAAAAGGCAATCAACTAAAAGTCGATTGCCCCCCCTAATAAAATTTTCAAAGTGTCGTAAAGACCTTGGATTATCTTCTCAATCCTAATTCTTTAACGATCGCTCTATATCTTTCGATATCTTTATTTTTCAAATAATCTAGTAAAGATCTTCTTTTACCAACTAGAAGCTGAACGGCTCTTTGAGTGGTATAATCTTTTCTATTCTTTTTCAAATGCTCTGTTAAGTGTGCAATTCTGAACGTAAACAAAGCAATTTGTCCTTCTGCAGATCCTGTATCGGTCTTAGCAGAACCGTGTTTTGCGAAGATCTCTTCTTTCTTTTCTTTACTTAAATACATTTCAATATTAATGTTAATGATTGTTATGCGTAGACGCCTCCACTATGGTCTTGTCTGAATTCGTCGGCAAAGATATGTCATTTATTAGGAATAAAAAAATGTACCTAAAGTTTAATTAGTTTTTTCTCTTGAAAATAACCATCTTCACTTCTAATTCTTAAAATATAGGTTCCCGAATCAAAATCACGAACATCAATCTTAACTGTCTTTAGATGCGTTTTGCCTTTCCATAGGATTCTTCCTTTTAGATCCAAGATTTCAAGATTCCTGGTTTTCCCTATATCAAATGTCAAAACAAACTTTTCACTTGATGGATTTGGATAAACAACAAATCTATCCAATAGATTATCCAAATATTTCAGTTTTGCAATATTAATGGAATCCAAAGTTGTACAACCATATTCATTGATTACTTCCATCACGTACATTCCTTCTGCACTAATATTTAATTCATCTCCTGTTGAACCTGAAAGTAATTGACCATCTAGATACCATTTGACAGTATCACTAGATGCAACATTAACACCCGAAGCAATGATATTCGAAGCAATCACAAATAAATCAGGTTGATCTGGTTTAAGATAACACGACATGATATTTACTACTGTATCTGTGTATATAGGTGGATTATTATCAAAATAGATTTCGGCAGAATTCATGATGACATCATTTGGAAGAACACTATCTACTGGATAAATTCTGAACTTAAAATATCCCCTACTATCTGGCAAAGTAAAAGGCAACAAGATGTCTTGATAATAAATCCGCAGAAGATTATTAGAATCAATCGAATATTGAACCGGGTGACTAGAAGCTATAAATTCAAAAGTTGATGCATCTAAATTATCTACGAGTTGATCCAATATTTCAACATCAATTGCTAGAGCATTACCCGTATTTTCAAAATTGATTAAATACTCTAAATATTCATTGGTGTCAATTGATTCTTGTTGATGAAAGCCACCCACAAAAGCTGTCTTATCGTTTGGATCATAAGAACATTCCACAATGAAGCAAACCGTATCGTATTGGGTATGCAAGACATTATTTGTTGTTGTATCTAAAAATTCAGCATACGAATAAAAACATACTGTGTCTCCAGCACTTAAATTACCTGAAGTTGAAAGCTCAATCCAAAAAGTACTTGTCTGCATTGCTTCAGTAATCATTCCAGAAAAATAAACTGTCTGTCCTATGACAGAATCATGAGGGTAATAGGAATTTGAAAAGGAAATATCCGGAGGTAGCTCAATTGAATAATTTACGCGTGATGGAGAAGTTCCTTGGTTACCCAATGTAACAGACATAAATGAATTCAAAATACATTGAATAGAATTTGAAGAAACATCGATTGAACCATCTACAAAGAAAGTATCTGGATAAAGTCCGAAATCTATTGAATCAGCTAGGTAATTTACTGAATCCAAAATGAAATTATAAGAAGCCGGTGTCGTTAATCCCCAATTTACTAGGCCATTAAAGCTAACCGTATAGTTAGTTTGAATATTTGTATCTGTTGCAAAGGAATATCCAACTGAAGAATAATTATAATGATCGTAACCCAATGGATCAATGTGAACACTAACTCCATCAAAACCGATATCATTCGTGTCTCTTACACCGTTTTGATTGACATCATAATAGACATTCCCTTTAATGAAATGTTTAGCTACATCACTGTAAACCGTACAATCCAGACTACCAGTTCCTCCTGTTTGATTTAAAGTTATTTGCTGGGTAACTCCTGCATAATTAGTAACCAAAAACAAATAGTATTCCCCTGGCATATTGGATTGAATTAAAGGGGATTCAACATTCGTCGGAGCATAACTACAATCGTGAACTCCTGCGGCTGTATCCACTCCATATTGACCATTATAGGCTAACAACTGATTATAACTATAAAATGGCCCATAAATCATATAATCAATATCCACACTTGCTGAAAGCTCCAATTCAATTGTTCCAGGTGTCAACGTTTTCACAAAATACCAAGAGGGATTAGGTTGTGTAAATAGACAATTGTAATCATTTCCAGGATCTAAAACACTGGCAGCGGGTGTATTCGCATTTGCCGTGTAGGTAACTCCTAAGCAAAATGGTTCTGCATTGATTGCATAATTATTTCCGGATTGTGCATAGGACAAATAAACAGAAACAAATGAAAATAGTAGAATTAAGTTTTTCATAGGTTGAGTAATTAAAGTAAGAAGCCCGAATTTACTAAAATTTGGGCTTCCAAAAAAAAAATCATTATCGGGCCTAATTCTTAAACATTTCAATTGCTTGGGTTAATTTTTCTTTAAGATCCTTTCTTTCTACAATAAAATCTAAGAATCCATGCTCCAATACAAACTCAGCAGTTTGGAAACCTTCAGGAAGATCTCTACCAATGGTTTCCTTTACAACTCTAGGTCCTGCAAATCCAATTAATGCTCCTGGTTCAGCAATATTTATATCTCCTAACATTGCAAAAGAAGCAGTAACTCCACCGGTTGTTGGATCCGTTAGAAATGAAATGTATGGCAATTTATTCTCCGCTAATTGCCCCAATTTCGCCGAAGTTTTAGCCAACTGCATCAAAGAGATTCCGGCTTCCATCATTCTTGCTCCTCCAGATTTAGAGATAATCATGAAAGGACATTTTAGTTTGATCGCCATATCCACTCCTCGGGCAATCTTTTCACCTACCACAGATCCCATAGACCCACCAATAAATGCAAAATCCATGGCCGATACTACTAAATCATGACCATTTATTTGGCCATGAGCATTTTGAATGGCATCAGTTAGTCCTGTTTTTTGTCTTGTAGCTTTTAATCTGTCTGTGTATTTCTTTGTGTCTTCGAACTTTAATGGATCCGCAGAAACCAAATTTTCATCAAACTTTTTAAATTTTCCATCATCAAACAGAATTCGGAAATACGTGTCAGCACTGATCCTGTCGTGTTTTCCACAGTTTTCACAAACACCAAGATGCTCTTCATGATCATCCGAAGTCATCACGTGTTTACAATCCGGACATTTGTACCACAGACCTTCAGGTGTTTCTTTTTTCTCTGTTGTTGAGGTTGTAATCCCTCCCTTTTTTCTTCTAAACCAAGCCATATTTTTAATTATCAATTATCAACGATCAATGATCAATGATAAACGTTCTAATTGATTTTTTTAAGCAATCGTAATCGAATCATCGAGATAAACATCCTGGATATTGTTCAATAATTCGATTCCTTCTTTCATGTCCTTTTGGAAGGCTTTTCTTCCTGAAATCAAACCATGACCTCCGGCTCTTTTGTTAATGACCGCAGTTAAGAGTGCCTCCTGCATATCTGAAGTCCCTGAACCCGTTGAAGCTCCTCCAGAATTAATCAATCCATTTCTACCCATGTAACAATTTGCTACCTGATAACGGCATAAATCGATTGGATTATCTGTTGTTAATTCAGAATATACTTTTGGATGTGTTTTTCCAAAATTGATCGCTGTATATCCTCCGTTTAGTGTTGGTAATTTCTGTTTAATAATATCTGCTTGAATGGTCACCCCTATATGGTTTGCCTGAGCAGTAATATCTGTAGCTGTATGGTAATCCACCCCATCCTTTTTAAATCCTGAATTTCTTAAATAACACCATAAAATGGTTGCCATCCCAAGTTCATGAGCTCTTTCAAATGCCTGAGCGATATCCACGATCTGTCTTTCAGATTCTTCAGATCCAAAATAAATAGTAGCTCCTACTGCAGTGGCTCCCATGTTCCACGCATCCTCAACCGAACCAAATTCAATTTGATTGTAGGTATTTGGATAAGAAAGAAATTCGTTATGATTCAATTTTACAATGAATGGAATTTTATGTGCATATTTTCTCGCACAGGAGGCCAATACTCCAAAAGTAGAAGCAACTCCATTACATCCTCCTTCAATAGCTAACTTAATGATGTTTTCAGGATCAAAATACATTGGATTTGGAGCAAAAGACGCACCGGCTGAATGCTCTATTCCTTGATCAACAGGCAGGATTGAAACATATCCTGTATTTGCCAATCTTCCTGTTCCATATAAAGATTGTAAGCTTTTCAAAACCTGTGGTGATCGGTTTGTACTTCCAAAACATCTGTCTACGAAATCTGCACCTGGTAAATGAATCATTTCTTTAGGAATTGTTGTGCATTTGTGATTCATCAAGTCCTCACCCTCTTTTCCAATAATGTCGTGAATTTTGTTAGCCATTCGTTAGAATTTTTAAATAAATAAACCGCAAAACTAAGAAAAAATGATTAGACTGTATTTGTAAAAAATTGCTTTTTGTAAGCACTTGATTAGAAGGGGTATCCAATACCAAAATTGAAACGTGGAACAAACGGTTTCTGAATATTCTGATTTTTCAAAATCACATCATAACTAATATCCCCATAAATGGGTTCCCATGCTTCAATAGCCTGTTTATACTGCTCTCTAGGCTTCCCAACCCATCTTTCTCCAGCTGGAAGTGATGGATCATATAAGGTAAAACCCAACATCAAACTTGGATCTGGAAAAAATCGAAATCCCAAACGAATTCCTGCTACATTAATTGCAAAAACTCCTTCCAAAAATCCCAACTTATGTGTCCGCCTTGTCGGTTGGGATCGTCATAATAGGTCCAAACATTACTGGCATCCATAAATAGAGCACCTTTCCCAGAGCTATTTTTATATATATCGAACCGGAATTCAGCTTGTGAAAAACATCCTTATATCTCCGATCTGTGTCTGTGTGCGCGAAGTATCTGCATAATATTTGTAAAGATCAGGACCCAGAGTTCGGGATATCCATCCTCGGTTATCCGGATACTCCACCAGCGAAGAATGAGATAATCATAAGGCAAAGCTTTTGAACCTCTCCTCCTAGATGCGGTATCCCTATCCCTCCCATAAATCGATAATTCGTGACATACTGGAAGAAATGTTATGATACACGCGTAGTTCATTGTCTAATCAGAAGAAATCCGAGAATAAGGCACTCAAATACTTTTGGAATAGAATCCTGAGGCTTCCCTTTAATCTTAGAAGTCCAAAAGCGCCTTTCTCCAAAAAATAACCAGCCATTACGAAACTCACATTATAATAAATGGCAATTTTTAGATCTGAGTTTGCTGTGCATTGAAATGTCCATCCCAACCTAAATCCTCCCAAATAAACTGATCGCTGTAGGAGGACAAAGAAATGAGTCGTTCAGATCATTTAACCTTTTCTCAAACTCGACAGCAGATTTGTCTATCTGCACATATTTGATGTTATTGATTAAAGGAAAGCCTGAATTAAAGACCTGACGGGGATCGGAAGGAACTCCATCTATAAAGATAAGATAGCTGAAAAGATCACGTGTAAAATCTGGTGCACCTGGTGGTTATAAGCGATTGTTCAGAATTGTGATTGGATGGTCAATTTCCCAAAGTTAAATAGGGAATAGGTAAAAGACCCGGCACTTCCCAAAGTTGCTGAGCCCCAATTTCTATGTGTTAAAAGAGCTGAACTACTTTGTAGAGCCTGTACTGTCTGAAAAAATAGTTGGTTGAGATTAAACCTCCTGTAATACTTACAAGTTTTTCCGCACCTGAAAACATTCCCTATTGGTATATCCCATGGTGGCTGTCAATCCTAAAAATCCGATAGATAGGTTCCCTGGGCTCAATTTTAAAGGATTGTTTTTTTGGCTTTCAATAGATAAAGTGGGCATCAAACTATCTTTCCCGATCTCATCAAACTTTTAAATTGATACCGAAAACTCCCAAGGCTTGTAATCGACGATGAGTTCTTTCTGTGTAATAGGATTTATAATACTTTTTCCGGGCTTCCAAAGCGACGCTTTGATATCCAACAATCTTTGGCTTGATATAGGGCTTCTTCATTTTATCCAAATAATCTATGTTATTTGGTTTTTTATCCCGTTCAAAGTAAAAAATAAGATTATAAGGTTCCTTCTTCTTTTCCTTAACTTCATAAATAAGTGTATCCAGCTTTATGACGTCATTCGCATTTTTCGGAGGCTCGTAGCAATGAAAATGGACATCTCTTATCGTATAAATCATGTGATCTTTGTTGATGATATTGTCCTTATCATTTTCATCGGCGACCAATCTTGGTTTTACTTTAATAGCAATATTCGCTGTTTGAGTTAGCTCAAAAGTGTCGATTTCGTAAAAAATATGCTCGGGATAAAATCCATAAAAGCCTTGTTCTCTCATGTAACGAGTCATCAAATTCCTCTCGTTATTTAGCAAATCTGAATCAAAAATCTGACCCTTGGCTAACTTGGTTGTCTGATTGGTTCGGGTACTTTTACCTCCTAGCCAGGAGCGCAAACCCCATTGAGCATCTTTGGCAGTTTGGTCATCTATGTAAACCGAATCTATAATCATTGGTTCTCCAGGATAGACATCGTATTTTACACTGGCTTTTCTTTTCAAGGAATCATAAACAATGGTATCTGTAACTCTCCCATGATAATAACCCTTTTTTTGAAGAAATAAATTCAGCTGCTTGTCTGTTTTTCTTGCCAAAGAAGTATCTAAAATAACAGGAGGTTCACCCAGTGTGTATTTGATCCATTCAGAAAAGATTTTTTTTGGATTGATGGTGTCTTTTAAATTGATTTGTTTAAAACGATAATATTCTTTGCCTCGTTTAAGTGCCTTTTCCCTTCTTTTAATATTGATTCGATCTTGCTTATCCAGTTTTTTAATATTGATTTCATTCAGCTTAATGTTTTTCTTTCTGCGCTTTTCTGCAACTTTTGCGGAATCTACCATATTGTAAAAACCCAGTTTGAATTTGAAAATGAATCGGGTATTAGGCTTTTGTTTTAGTACAGCCGCCATTTCATCTACATCCAAACGCTCATTGTTGTGGATTACAATTTCATTTTTGGCTAACAAGTATTTTCCTTGAGGCACGTATTTGGTCTGTTTACAAGACACTATAAACACGAAAACGGATAGCAAAACCGAATATTTGAAATATCTCAAATCCAAAGAAATCAATACTTTTAGTAATTTTACAAAAATATAATTTTAAGTGTCACTATGACAGTCAACCAAATTAAATTCATTAAGAAGCTTCATCAAAAAAAATACCGATTTGAGGAAAAGATGTATTTTGTTGAAGGAAAGAAATTAGTGGAGGAGGCTCTGGAAAATTGTCCGGAGAAAATCGAGGTAATCTACACAACCGAAAGCGAAAATTTATATCCTGAAAATTTAACTGTGGAAAAGATCTCTGCCAAGGATATGTCGCGGATCAGTGCTTTAAAATCCTCTAGTCCTTTCCTTGCCATTTTAAAAATGACTGAATCACCCAATCTTAAGGCAGAACGCACCATTTATCTTGAAAACATCAAAGATCCAGGGAATTTTGGCACTATTGTTCGAACAGCAGACTGGTTTAATCTCGACGCAGTCTATTTTTCACCTGAATGTGTAGATGTGTACAACCCAAAAGTCATTCAAAGTACAATGGGGTCTTTTTTTAGAGTTCCTTTGATAGAATTGAAACCTGAACATCTTCCTAGTCTTGAGCTACCTTTAATTGGTGCTGCATTGAATGGAGAAAATTTAAATTCCTCCAAATTTTCTGAAAAATATTGCCTGGTAATTGGAAGTGAATCTCATGGACTTTCGGATGAAGTCATGAAATTGCTTGATACGAAAGTTAAAATTCCAGGTACTGGAAAAGCAGAATCCCTCAATGCATCTATTGCAGCAGGAATTCTTATGTACGCTCTAAATCACTCTTGAAAATGCAAACCAGAATCCATCGCATCCAACAATAGAGGTAACCGATGATTATCTACCCCTGAAAAAATAAAATCAGGATCTGAAGAACGATCATTCATATCTTGAAGCAGATAACCAGGTTTTGGGATAGGCATAGCATGACCCATTAATTTTAATTGCACTTGATATATTTGATTCATTTGTATTCCCTGATAACGCTCAATGATTTTTTTGGTATTCTCCACTATAGCACGAGGATTTTTAAAAATATCTAAAAGCTGACCTCTTTCTTCTTTCTTGAGGCAGTAATAAGCCGTCAAACTCCTGTACGGTGCATCCACATCAAATTGAGCTCTTGAGTCTACAAACCCCATAAAACCACGCTCCCCAACCACATCGTTTTGCCAAATATTTTTCGATAAAGACAAGCCAAAATTGGGAAGAATAAAATTGATCACCATCCATGGAGCGTATTCCACTGGATGTTCAAAACTGAGTTCAGGATAAATAAATTTTAAGGCGTGTTTTTTGCCCGTATAGATCACTTTTTTGGAACGAACAATTCTAATTTTATTTTCTTTTTCATCCCAGATGGAAGTTTCGAATCCTTCTTTGGTTTTTAGTATCCGGTAGACAAAAGAATTCAATAAAATTTCTTGATCATGATTATGTTGCAGCATCTTTCTCACAAAATAATAATTGCCCTCTGGAGGCGAAAAAATCATTGGATTCTGATTGAAATAAGGCCGACAAGCAAAATAATGGATGCCAGCCAAAGCGCTAATTCCATTCATGCCCTCACCATAATCATCAATAAACTGATAATCTAGAGCTTGAAAAAGTAATTCATCACTTAAGCCTTTTTGTTCTAAAAAAGTTTTGAAGTTTACTTGATTTAGCCCATGTAAATCTTCCGGTATCATTCTTGTTGGTAAAGGTAATTTACCGTAATACCTACTCATTAAAGCTGAAAATTCTTTTTCTTTTTCAGAAATATTCAAGGGATCTTCGACAATTTTATTCTCGAAATAGGTGATCGACTCTTTTTCCTGGGGAATCAAATATTCTTTTTCTACAAACTCCCATTTATTTAAAATAGAATCAAACTGAATGATACGCAGATCCTCTAAATGCTTCAATACCTCCTTACCATAAAAATTCGGATATTCTACGTCATAATGAGCTCCCTGTGAGAAGATGATTTCTTTATAAGTAGCATAACTTGAAGTCCCTCCTGGTTTACTTCCTGCCTCTACCAGCAACCGATCTTTTCCTTTCAGTTTTGTAAGGGCTGAGAAACCGGCAATTCCGCCCCCAACTATAAGGTAATCTGTTGCTAGTTTTTCCGTAGGATAACGACTGAAATTAAAACCTGATGTAAGTTTATGCCCAATTGTATGAAGAGACTCAACTTGGATCTCGTAATCTAGTGGTTTACCCGTATATCCAGACTTACAACTCTCTAAAACCAGAGGGACTGCAGCCAAACCACTTAATTTTATGAACTTTCTTCTTTGCATAAGTTTCGAGGCAAGATAATGCACTTTTTCAAGAGAAATTAAAATTTATTCCGGATATTTAGGAAACTTGAAACAAATGGCAGGATTTCTGCGTTTAGAGAAAACAAGTAGTAATTTTTGAAACCCAGTATTTTATGATTCGAAATCTCATTCTTTTCTTCGTTTTCAGTGCATCATTTTTAGGGTTTGGACAAGAAGATTCCAAATATTTTCAGGTCTATTTTGAGAAAGACAGTACTTTTCGCACTTTTTATCGAAGTCACGAGATTTTTACTGAAAGATGGGATACTCTGGTAAATCCACAATTCTGGGTAAAAGTAATGGAGCTTCCTTCAGATTCTATGATTGTGAATGTAGCAAGAACGCGAGAGATTATTGCTTTAGGAGACCATAAGAAATGGGACAAGCAAACAGATAAATTCAAAGATGCCTTCCGTGATTCTATTCGAAAAGCAAAAGGATTAGACAGTTTGGAGCGCATTTTTGTGACTCAGGGAAAAAGTGATTACTATCAATTTAAGCACGCGATTCCAAGTATTTCTAAAGGCGTTGAATTGTTTCACCAATATGGAGTAGATCCTTGGTATGCACAGGCCATCTTACTGATCGAATCTCCAGGTAAAATTAGAAAATCTAATGTTGGGGCTTACGGTTCTTTTCAATTGATGAAAGGGGTTGCCAGAACCTATGGATTAGTTGTAAATAAATACAAAGACGAGCGAAAGGACTTCGATAAATCAGCAAAAGCAGCTAGCAGGTTAATTAAAGAAGTTTGTATTCCTCAAGCAAAGAGAATTTTGGCTAAATACAAGATTGTTCCCAACGAAACGGATTTATGGTTCCGACTTTTCACCATGCATATTTATCATGCTGGAGCTTTAAACGTGGAGGCTGTAGTAGATGAAATTAAGCCCAAAAAAGGTGGTAAAGAGCTTATAACTAAGATGTGGATCACCCAAGCGGCAGGGTTTAAAAATGCTTCACAAAATTACTCTCAGGTTGCCTTAGCCTCTTTAATTAAACTAGATCGGTTGATTATGAATGATTGTCATTCGATTTATGATTGTGGTAATGATCTGACAACAAAGGAGTGATTATATTTTCACCCCCATCAAACAAATATCATCAATTTGCTCTAATTCTCCTCGCCATTCCTCTATAGTGGCATCCAAAGTTTCCTTTTGAAGTTCAGCACTTTCCGAATAGATTTGGAATATCAGTTGCTTTAAACGAGAATATTTGAATTTCTTCCCCATAGGTTTGTCGGCAACTGAACGACCACCAAATTGATCGGCGTAACCATCTGTAAATATAACTACTTCATCCCCTTTCAGTAATTCCATTTTGTGGTTTGTAAATTTTTCATCAGCGAAGTCTTTTCCTAAACCAAATTTGTTCGGTCGAATTGCAAACCCAATCATTTCATCTTCTTCATTGTGAATTGCCGAAGCTTCATCCGGAATCAAATTTCTACCCGGATTAAAAACCCACAATGGATTATTTCCCCCACTGAATTCCAACCATACATTCTCCCCTTCCCGAGTAATTTTACATAAAGCAATGTCCATACCATCAGATACTGATTTCCCCTCACTTGAAAAAGCCTCATTCAAAAGTAGATTTACTTTATCTAGTATCTCTGATGGCTTCAGTATTCCGAATTCGCCAACAGCCTTATTCAATGCATTCACCCCAACTAGAGAAACCATGGCTCCTGGGACACCATGACCAGTGCAATCCGCCACACAAAAAATGGTTGTATTTTGATCTACTTCTCTTATCCAATAAAAATCTCCAGAAACGATATCTTTAGGTTTAAAAAGAACAAAAGAATCTTGGCCTAAAAGTGATTTCAACTTTGATTCTGCTGGAATAATTGTATCCTGAATACGTTTCGCGTAATTGATTGAATCTGTAATCTCCGTATTTTTCAGGAAAAGTTGTTCATTCTGTGCGGAAATCTCCTCAGTTCGTTCATCCACAATCTTTTCCAAAGCAAGTTTTTGACGTTTTAGATTTCTTACTCTCCATAAGTAAATCAAGTACCCAAATCCCAATAAAAGCGCAATCAAAAAAATTCGAAATCCCAGATTCATATAGAAAGGTTCCGTTATTGTGAATGTAAACTCTAATGGCTCTGAGGAAACAACATTCTCTGGTGTTCTGGACCGTATTTGTACCGTATAAACCCCTGGATCTAAATTTGTGAAATGGATAAAATCTTTATGTGAATAGGTAGACCATTCATTTTGATTTTTGAATTTCCAGGAATATTCCACTTTTTCAGGACTCGAAAGAAACAAAGCCTTGAAAGTAATCTCAATATAGTTTTTACTGTAAGGTATTTCGATGGTTGAAGGCGCATTAAAATTTCCATTTTCCAATGCACTTTTAAACCAATCAAAGTTAAAGCCATTCGACTCTATTCCGGTAATTCTAAGAACAGCCTCTTTCTTTACTCCGTTCTCGTTTTCTTTGGTCAGGTAGTGGATTCCTCTTACCGTACCAAACCATAAATTCCCTTTGCTGTCGCACAAAATTGAATTCACATTGCATTCCATTCCGGTAAACCCATCGCGTGCCCCATAATTTCTAACGTATTCAATTTTACCTTCTTTTTGAAAAACAATTTTTGCTACCCCTTTTTCCGTCCCTAACCACAAATTGCCATTTTGACTTTGAGCAATGGAATAGATGAAATCAGAAATAATCCCTTGTTCTTTAGTAATTCGCTGGCTCTCAATATTCATTTTATCTGCCAAATAAGTCAATCGGAAAAGCCCCTCTCCTTCAGTTCCTGCCCAAATATTTCCATCCTTATCTTTAAATCCAGTATTGATTTCTCTAAGTTCTTTATCCTGATGTGGTTTTAAAATTTGATCTGCTTTAAATACATCAATCGCACCTTCTCTATAACCAATAAGTATGTTACCCTCCGTATCTTTTTCAATCAAGGTGATTAATCGTCCACTTAAACCATCCGATTTAGAATAATTTTTAATTTCAAACTCAAATGGCGCTCTACTTTTCACCTTTATAATCGACAATCCATCTACTGTCCCAACCCACATTTCATCTGGGTTAATCTCCTTAATCAAGCCCACATCCGAATCCACAATCTCATCATCCATGTCTATGTTCCTTACATGTTGTCCATCTTTAAATACTGAAATTCCTGATGAAGTCCCATACCAATTATAGCCTTTCGAGTCTCTTGTTACATCGTTGACCTCTGGAAAAATGAGCCCTTGTTCCTCTCCTACAATCTCTAATTTCTCTATCAGATTGTTTTTAAGCGTCATTTTGGTTACCCCATCTATTGTCCCAACAATGATCTCACCATTATCGTCTTCAAATAATTGTAATACAGCATCCGCGGCAATTCCATTCGCTTTGGTGATGGAAAAAAAATCGCCAGGTGTGAATTTCATGATCCCTCCAAAATAGGTTCCAATCCATAGGTTTTGATGATCATCCAGTAGCAGATTTCGAATGCGATCATTTGCCAATCCATTCTTTTCGGTGAGCGTTACAATGACCCCATTTTTTCTGTTCAGAATCGAAAATCCATTTTGCGTCCCTAAATAAACAATCCCTTTATCATTCACGCAAACTGCCTGAATTTGATCATTAACGAGACCATTTTCCATGGTGTAAGTTTCTAAAACCTCGTTATCCTTCATGATCGTCAATCCACCATTAGTCCCCACAAGTATCTCATCATCTAAACCTTTCGCAAGGCACAAAACTCGATTGTGTGTAAGACCATTTATGGAAGTGTAAATCGCCAACTCTTGATTTGCATTCAGTTTTCCTAATCCTGCATCGGTACCAAACCACATATTCTTCCCATCAAAAAGAAGAGATCGAACCCTTCGATGTGGAAGACTAAAATTAAATTTTGACTTTTTCTCTAATTTAAAATCATCTAGGTTGAATACCGAAACTCCATTATTTGTTGAAATCCAAATATTTCTTTGATCATCTTCTTCAATGTAGCGAACGAAATCGTCCTCCAGCCCATCCTCTATCGTGAAATTCTGTACACCATTGGTTCCAAGATAGGTTACACCTTTTGGCGTCCCGAACCAATAGCCGCTATCCGAGTCCTGAAATACTCGCCTAACATTGTTATCGATTAGACCATTTTGCTTATTAAAAGTCCGAAACTTGACTCCATCGAAAAAGCAAACGCCTCCTCCTTCAGTACCAATAACCAGCAAGCCATTGTGATCCTGAATAATATCGAACACCCCGGAACGTGCTAAT
Source organism: Crocinitomicaceae bacterium (assembly GCA_041392305.1). GTDB lineage: Bacteria > Bacteroidota > Bacteroidia > Flavobacteriales_D > Crocinitomicaceae > JAGQYP01. Next base: position 143,924 of record JAWKMJ010000004.1, on the reverse strand, counting down.
CCCTCATCAACAGAATAATTTTCAAAATCCAGTTCTTGGGTAGCAACAGAAAATCCGGAAAATAGAAAAAGAATTGCCAGAAAAAACTTCAAGTTTCTCATTCAGACCTACTTTAGCTCAAATGTATTCAAAAATTGCGCCTAAATTCTAAGAAATCAATTATTTTTGAGTAAAACGAAGACATTTTCAAAAAGAGTATGGTCGAAAAGGAAGAATCAGAGGTGAAGGGTATAGATCTGGAACAAGAGCAGAGGGAAATCATAAATGCTTATAGAGGATTGTTACGTGCAAGTAAAGACCAGAGGAGCAAGGAAGATACTCGTCTGATTAAAAAAGCATTTAATGTAGCTCTTGACGCCCATTCAGGAGACAGACGAAAGTCGGGTGAACCTTATATTTACCATCCTATTGCTGTAGCCCGTATTTGTGCTGAGGAAATGGATTTAGGAACTACCTCCATTGTTGCTGCTTTACTGCATGACACAGTAGAAGACACCCATTTGACTCTAGATGATATTGAAGAAATGTTCGGACCAAAAATCAGATTGATCATAGATGGATTAACAAAAATTCCTGAGGTCTTTGATGAAAATGTGTCTCTTCAAGCTGAGAATTTCAGAAAAATGATTTTGACGATCTCAGATGATTTAAGGGTGATTTTGATCAAAATTGCTGATCGTTTGCACAATATGCGCACCTTGGAATCGATGCGAAAGGATAAACAACTAAAAATTGCCGCGGAAACCCAATATATTTACGCACCTTTATCGCATCGTTTAGGATTGAATTCGATTAAAACTGAACTGGAAAATTTATCTTTCAAATACAAGCTTCCGGAAGTTTATGATGAAATTGAAAATAAACTGGAAAAAACAAAGGACGTTCGAAATCGCTTTATACGATCTTTCACCAATCCAATAAAGAGAGCTTTAGATCATGAAGGCTATATTTACCAGATAAAAGCAAGAACCAAATCGGTTTATTCTATCTGGAGAAAAATGTATCAGAAAAACATTCCCTTCGAGGAAATCTACGACATTTTTGCCATTCGAATCATTGTAGACACCCCGATAGAACTGGAGAAACCAGATTGTTGGCGGATCTATTCATTGGTTACCGATTTTTACCAACCCAATCCCGACCGACTAAGAGACTGGATTTCAACACCAAAGGCAAATGGATACGAATCTTTGCATACAACGGTGATGAGTCCGACCGGAAAATGGGTCGAAGTACAAATCCGCACAAAAAGAATGGATGAAGTAGCAGAAAAAGGATATGCTGCTCACTACAAATACAAAGACAATAGCATTGAACCCTCAAAATTTGATCGTTGGCTTGGGGAAATCAAAGACTTGCTCGAGAATCCGGAATCCAATGCCATCGATTTCATAGACGACTTTAAGCTGAATTTATTCTCAGATGAAATATATATTTTCACCCCAAAAGGTGATTTAAAAGTATTGCCAAAAGGCTCCTGTACTTTGGATTTTGCTTTTGATATTCACACGGATGTGGGGTGTAAATGTATTGGGGCTAAAGTCAATAACAAGCTGGTACCTTTAAGTCATGAACTAAACAGTGGAGATCAGGTAGAAATCATCACTTCGAGTAAGCAAACTCCAAAAAGCGATTGGCTCAAATTTGTCTCAACTGCGCGTGCAAAAGCCAAAATCAAAGGGGCTTTAAAAGAAGAAAGAAGAAAAATAACTACTGATGGAAAAGAAGTTCTTTACCGAAAATTAAATGGAGCAAAGATTCCGATAAATGACGAGAACTTAAATTCATTGGTGAAATTATTCAATGTTTCAGATATTGCTGAATTGTTTTATCAGTCTGCTAAAGGAAAAATCAATTTTAAGAGTTTAAAAGATTTCAAACTAATTAATGGAGTCATCCAGGTACCTTCTGATATCGATTCCAAACAAGACGAACTATCAAGAGAACTGCTCAATGCAGTAGATGTGAAAAAGGACACCATTGTAATTGGCGAGTCATTCAAAGACATCCCTTATAAACTCTCAAAATGTTGTAATCCTATTCCCGGAGATGAAGTATTTGGATTCATATCAGCTCATGAGGGCATTAAAATCCATAGAACCGAATGTCCAAACGCAGTCCAGCTAATGAGTAAATACGCCTACCGAGTGATAAAAGCTAGATGGGAAAGCCAAAAACTCGAGGAAAGAATGGTTCAATTAAGGTTGATTGGAGTTGATGACATTGGAATTGTCAATAAAATCACAGAGATCATTTCTAATCAGCACAATGTAAATATGAAGTCTATTTTCTTCAATTCAGAGGATGGAATGTTTGAGGGAAATATAACTTTATTTGTATACGACAATAAACATCTTGAAGCGCTCATCGACAAATTTACCAGCATTGAAGGAGTCAAAACTGTAGAACGAAGATTTGATGAGAATGCAGATGTGGAAGAGTAAATCTTTCTAATTCAGCTCAAATTCGGAATAGTATCCTAGCGGTTTATTCACAAGTATTTTTGTGAGCATAGAAATTTGCCCAGTATGATAAGAGAAATGCTCAATTACATGAATCAAAACTCCCGTTGTAGAATTTTCAAAACCTTGAATCGAATGCCGTCGATAAAAATCCTCTGTCTGAAGATCTTCAAAAGTTTCGTTGATATTTTGCTTTAAATTTTCCAGTACAAAAACCAATTCAGACTTCCGAATTCCTGCTTGGTTTTCAAACTCCATATCTCTTTGTCTCACGTCTTCTCTTCCACCCAATCCAGAAACGACCCATTGTCGAGCATTTCCAGCCAAATGCAAAATTTGATTGCCAATAGGCGGAACATTTAGATTTGGGGAAAACCAAAGTTGCTCATCCGTGATCAACGACAAACATTTATAAATTCGGGCATACGACTCCTCAAACACACGCACTTTAAACTGCTCGATTAATTCTTTGTCCAATTCCATGACTCAATTTTTTCAATTATTAAAAATACGAAAATCACTCGAGAAATCCATAGTTAAAACCCTGAGAAGCAAGCATTCCTTAATTTACCGTGATTTTTTTATCCAAACTATTTCTCAAGAATTGCAATTTGTTTATATTTGCAACCGCAAAATGGCAAAGTAAGCTGTTTTTGTCGAACATGGTGGTTGTAGTTCAGTTGGTTAGAACGCCTGATTGTGGTTCAGGAGGTCGTGGGTTCGAATCCCATCTTCCACCCTTAAAAAAAAGAAAGGTAGCATTAGTGCTGCCTTTTTTTGTATTAAAACCCTTAAATCATGTACTATACTTATGTATTGTACTCACCTTCTCTCAATACTTTTTACAAAGGTTCTACAAATGACCTTGAATCCAGATTGTATCGTCACAACCATGGATATGAAAAATTCACCAAAAAAGGAGTGCCTTGGGAACTAATTTGGTTTACTCAAAAACCAACTAAATCTGATGCTATTAAACTTGAATTCAAATTGAAAAATTTGTCTCACGATAGGTTGAAAGCTTTCATTATAAAATTCAATTCTGACATTAATCCCAATGTAAATTCTACAATTTTCTTCATGGCCGTAGGTTCGAACCTTGACGAAATCATTTAATTAAATGATTTGTCATGGTGCTGACCGTTAGCGTCAGCATCCCATCTTCCACCCTTAAAAAAAAGAAAGGTAGCATTAGTGCTGCCTTTTTTTATTTAATTAAAAATTGAAGGCGATGAATTATTCTCACCTATAATTATTTCGTCTCTTAATCTGGTAATCTTTAAGTCTTTACGTCTTGCATCTAATCACCCGCCCGAACTCAAAATCTTCACTAATTCCAATAATTGTAAATTCGGTTTTGTATGGTGCTTGATGGCTTTTTCAATTTCAATTTCTACGGTTTGTCTGTTTTCAAAGCCAATCATTACGGAGGACTTCCCTTCGAGTAAGGATTGGACAGCTTGAACTCCAAGTCGACTGGCTAATACTCTATCAAAAGAAGATGGGCTCCCTCCTCTTTGAACGTGGCCAAGTACTGTCACTTTGATGTCAAAATTGGGTAACTGTTTTTTAACTTCATTGGCTACTTCCTGAGCTCCTCCAAAATCATCCCCTTCAGCTACTACAACTATTTGGGACTTCCGAGTGTGTTCATCTTTTTGAATTCTATTGACCAATTTTTGAATGTCTGTTGGTTCTTCTGGTATTAAAATATCCTCTGCTCCAACACCAATCCCACTATGCAAGGCAATAAAACCAGCATCTCTCCCCATGACTTCCACAAAAAACAAACGGTGATGACTTCCGGCTGTATCTCTAATTTTATCTATCGCCTGTACTACTGTATTTACCGCAGAATCAAACCCAATTGTAAATTGCGTACCGAAAAGGTCATTATCTATCGTACCTGGCAGACCTATAATAGGCAAATCATATTCCTGACTAAATATGTGTGCCCCTGTGAATGAACCATCTCCTCCAATTACAATTAAACCATCAATATTGTGTTGAATTAAATTCTCATACGCTTTTTTTCTACCTTCTTTGGTTTTGAATTCCATGCATCGGGCAGTTCCTAAAATTGTTCCTCCTTTTTGGATGATATTGGAAACATCGTAATATTCGAGCTCTTTGATTCTACCCTCAATCATTCCTTGGTATCCATCATAAATCCCGAATGCCTTTTTCCCATTGTATATAGCCGTTCTTACTACCGCTCTAACAGCAGCATTCATCCCGGGAGAATCTCCTCCAGATGTAAGGACTCCGATATTGGTAATACTTTTGCACATTATTTGCTTATAATTTTTTTAATATTGTAGTTAAAACCAGATAAAAGTAGATTACTCATGAATTTCACAAGATTACTTTCGTTTCTAAATATAACTTTTTGTTTCCTTTTTATTTCTTCGACCTACGGGCAAATTGGAAGAACTGAAAAAAAAGGAGGAACCGTTTACAACTATTACGCCGATACTGACAATTTACACTCCTCTGGAAAAGAGGATGATAAGGGAAAACAAGGCAGGTGGTCTTTTTACACCGACGCTCCAAAAAGTGAGGCTATTGAATACCAGTACTTTACATATAGAAATGACACCTTAAATGGACCCTTCTTAAAATTAGGGGATGGCGCAAGAATTTCTGGACTTTATGTGAACGGTCATTACCAAGGGATGATTGTTATTGAAGATATGATCATTACTGGATCAGACACTTCTTTCCTTCTGGTAGAAGAGGGAAGTTATGAAAACGGAATGAAATCTTCTTTCTTCAAAGAATACAAAAAAGGTGTTTTAGAGTCTGAAGGAGGATTTGATGAAGACAAAAAAAATGGTTCTTGGAAATTTTATGATATTACTGGAGATAGCCCGGTTTTAATGCGAAAAACCTATTTCAAAAGAGATGTTAAAGATGGAAAAGAAATAACCTATTTTGAATATGATGCGGATGGAAATCGTGTAGACAAACGATCCGAGTTCTTTTACAAGGATGATATCAAAAGTGGTCCCTTTGAAATTAAATTAAACGGCCAAACTATCGAGAAAGGAAATTATTCGGAGGGCAAATTATCTGGTGATCATCAAATATTCATTAAAGAGCTTGACTTAACTAGATATGGTAATTATTATGATGGGAAAATGACCGGTCCCGTATCTTTTAAGGACAATAATGATGTGGTTCGAATAAGTGGATCTTATGATAATGGAAAGAAAAATGCTACTTGGACCTACAAGGATAAAAGTGGAAAGATTGAGAAAGAAGAAAACTACAAAAACGATGAGCCTATTGACAAATGGAAATATTACATTGATGGAAAACTGAGCAAGGTGATTACTTATGAAAATGGAAGCGCCGATGAAGTAATAGTCTACGAAAAAGGCACAGATAAGCCTCTTGCTGAGTTTTATTTAAAAGAAGTTACAGGAACATTTCAAGAAGTGGAAGCCTTAATGTATTACACGGATTCCTCCAAAACAATCAATATTCTAATGGCTGTTGATCTACTGAAAGACCCTTCTAATTTATTAGATGCATATAACAAAAACCATAAGAATCCGGATATGGTCAAGAAAAATGGCCTTTATGAATTTAGTTTGAAAGGGGTTAGGGTATTGGAAGGCTATTATGAAAATGATAAAAAAGCTGGAAAATGGAACTACTTCTACCATCCAGAGGTCATTTGGGAGAAATCTTTTACTGCAGGTGAATTAACTGGAGAGCGATTTGTTGACAAAGGAATTAAATCGCCTTGGAAAGGGTCGTATGAAGTTAATTGGGAGAACGGGAATCCGCGCTTCAGATTTAAGATTAAAGACGGTCTTCGAAACGGAAAGCAAGAATATTTCAAGGAAAACGGAGAAGAAGAAAAAGTTGAAAAATTCAAAGAAGGGGTACTCGACTAATTTTTTTTTGTGGAATTTTAAAAGCCCGTGCATCTTTATTCAGAAGAACAATGCAGACTGTGACTTTTTGAATTGTCAATTGATGTAAATGAAACTATTCAATCGAAATAAATTCACAAAGTCATCCGACGAAGAATTGATCCTTCTGTATCAAAAAACAAAGGACAAAGCTATTGTTGGAGAACTATTTAACCGATATTACCATATGGTATTTGGGGTAGGACTGAAATATTTGAAGAATTCTGACGAGGCGCAAGACATCACCATGATAGCATTTGAGTCTTTGTTTGAAAAATTGCTTCAAAATGAAGTCCGAAATTTCAAATCCTGGTTGTATCGCTTAAGCTGTAATGAGTGTTTAATGAAGTTGAGAAAAGAAAGTAAAACCTCAACAACTGAAATTGAAACTTTAGAATATAGACTTGAAAGCAATTCGGACGAGTTGAAAGAAAAGGAAAAACAGGAACTCACATTTTCGAAATTAGAGGAAGGCATTGAAAGTTTGAAGGAAGAACAAAAGATTTGTATCCGCATGTTTTATTTGGAAGAAAGGTCTTACAATGAAATAGCAGTGAAAACAAACTTTACGCTTAAACAGGTAAAGAGCTTTATTCAAAATGGAAAGCGGAACCTGAAGATGAAAATGGAAGAAGGTGAATTTTGATTTTATGACATTATGATATTAGGATATTAGGACTTTATGATGTTTTGATTGGTTTTAAAAAGGATAACAATAAATAGAAGTGAAAAAGAAGCTTTCAGATAAAAATTTTTCGGATTATTTCGCTGGGAAGATGAATGATCGTCAGGCACATGAGTTTGAAGCTCGTGCAACAGATGATGATTTTATTGCGGATGCTACTGATGGTTTTATGGATCATCCTGAGGGTATTGAAAAGTTGGGTGATTTGAAATCAAAATTTTATTCGAAAAATGATATCCCTTCTGGCTTTTCTAGCAAATCAATTCTTGTACTTGGTGTTGCTGGGACTCTGGTATTGGTGTTATCTACCCTTTTTCTTTTCAAATGGAACAGTTCTGAAGAAAAGTCAATTGCAGCCCACCCAAAAACAATCCAGAAAGATCTAAGAACTCAAGATACTTTGAATCAGGTTATCCAAGAATCAAAATTGGTACCTATTACTGAAGAAGCTAGAATTATTGAAGAGGAGCAACCAGCTGCACCGGAAAAACTTATCATTGTTCAAAAAGAGATCAAAGAATATGAAGAAGATTTACCCATAGAAAAACTAACTAAGAAAAACGTGCTTACCCTTGATATCAACAACAAAGAACAAAAAATTCAAAAAAAGAAAGTGAACTATCTATACCTAGCAGATTTCAAAGTAGTCGATTATTCTTCAATTTATAATAATAGTCAGCTTCCTGAGGATGATTTAGGAGGCCTTCCTGCGCAATTTGAAAAAGAAAAACGAATCCTGGAAAATGAAAACCCTAAAACGATTAAGTACGAAGACTATCTGGAATCAGCTCTAAGATTATTGAAAAATGAGAATTTATAACATTAAAATGTTGGAAAAAATTGAGCATACCTTTCCCTAATGATTTGAATGCTAGTTTTTATCGGGGTATTGCTTATTTCAACCTAGAGATTTGAAAAACAAAAAAACAATTCAGAAAATCTCATCCATATTTTATATTTGACGAAAAGAAAGTGAATGGTATTTGTGTCCAGAAAGCACTGAGCCAAAAAGGTTGAGCAAACACAAACGAATAAAGGAAAAGAAAAGTTCTATTATGAAAAGGAGCTGAAGAGGTAAAATTATTTCTTTTTTATGACAGATTTTCGCAATTGCCGCTTCCGAGATTCTACAATTTTGCGATTCTATTTTTCTTTTTATAATGCTTGATGACTTTTTTCCTGATTTTTTTGAATTCAATTGGCTCCATTTTCAAGTAGTTATAATATGCACATACAATTACTGACTTTATGGCATCAGGTTCAATATTTTCTGTTCTGAAAAGAATTGTGTACAAAGGAGAATAAATACAATCCAAAATCTTTGCGAATATATGAGTTAAAAAATTAGCTCCACCCTTTGCAATTGTGTCTGGATCTGAACTTAAAGCAAGGAATCTACTTTGATTGCCCGATCGAAATCGAAATTTCCTCGATATTCCTTGGAACCAAAATTGGAGAATTGCATAGAGGCAGATCCAGAAAACGCAAACCCATTTCAATTTTTGACCTTTGTTCTTTTGTAAATTCGATGGCCTCTTTTGAGCAATTGAAATATATGAAACAAATTAAAATAAGTAGTAAGAAATTTTCATTTTTAAACACATTTTGATCTTCTACAAGACCATCCTTAAAAATCACATATTTATCTTCATAAACAATCCATTTCCTTATTTCATGCCTTTCATACTGTCCTCTTTCCGCCTTTCCTTCTTCATCAAAATGAGGCCATTCTCCGTGTCGTTTACCATTCTTGTATGTTCTTTTGCATAGAGCCTTCCGTTTTCATCAAACAATGCCATTTACCAGGAATAATTCCTTTAAGGTTTCCAAATGCTTCAAGATAACCTTTTTCAGGATGATATTGCACGTTATAAGCCAGTGTCGTCAATGTCGCATTCTCCAAAAAACTAAACAGTAGAAGAAGATAATAATTATACATATCAGTGTAACGATCAAAAAGCTAGTCGTTACATATTGTTGATAATATCTATTTCGATTTAATACTGATGACCGTAGATTAATCCAAATAGAATAGGTCCCAAAATATTGACCCCAAACATATTTGAATTTGAATTGCCATTCATTTGATTTAGCTTTTCATTGTATCATAGACTTTTGCCTTCAATTGGGCGTCGCATTCGGACAGGTAATGTAATATTTCTTTGAAGAAGAAATAAGGCAATCCATAAAGAAGAAATAACCCTTGATCAAAACTATAGATCGCTTTGTCTTCTTGGAGCAGATTTTACATTCTTCTTCACTGACACTTTCTACTTCGACCAGTCCGATCTGTATTTAGTTCCCAAAGAAATCATCTAATAAACCATGAAAAGCTCTGAATTCTTTACTCTTTCCTTTACCCTTAGCCATAATCGAAGACCAATTGGTTCCACCAGTGCTCATTCTTAAAGTATGCTTCCTAAAAACCCTTCGAATTTGAATGATTTGCCTTATCCGAGATTTTATGAACATTTTTTTCATCATCCTCTAATAATGCGCCATCATTGATTTTATAGAAATCTGCAGGAGTTTCTGAAGCGGCTATCAAATCTGCTACTCCTTGTTCTATCAAACTTACCTTCAAATAATTTGTTATTGTTTGAAGTTGTATTTAAAACAGCAAACATTCCTCTGCCTCTTTTTTAGGAACATAAAACAAAATCTTTGTAGAAACCACACAAACATCCACTTGTTTCATAGGTTAAAACCGAATTCATCATTAATCCGCTTTCTGAAAACGTAATCCTGGTTTTCATTTAATGCCATTTGAGTATTTTTAAAAATTCGGTTATTTTACTGGCTTTAATTTAGGATTAATTTTTCAGATAATCTCTCTAGCATTTTTAAAATATTTCGAGACCTTGCGGCAGAGCAGGAGAATAATTTTTCTTACCATTTTCAATAACTCCCTTCAATTCAATTGTAACTCCGGATATTTTGACAATACATGAATAGAATCTGCATCACTTTACTTTCACCGCAATTTCATAATCTAATTTGATCAAATAAGCCAAAACACAAATCAATCCATTCGATTCATTCTTTTGAGGGCTTCATGCTGACTCACTGAACACCAACATTGATCTTAAAATTCCTTTGAAATTTGACCAGGTAACCACAAAAATCAAATCATCGACGAACAAAGCAATCTTCTTTTATCTTGATCCATTTTATTCGTAAAAATCCGAGAAACATGGCTCCTTTTGGATTATCATTAGTCTTAATCAATTCATAAAGTCTTTTTAGTCCCTCAATCGGATTGAATTCCATTAAAGAGACATCAACTCCTCCTGCGATCATCACTATCCAATGTTTTTAAAAAAATCAGACATAGAACTTAGAACTAAATTACCACATTCGTTTCTTGGAATATTGTGAGAAATGAAATTGCAATACCAGCAAAGAATAAGTGAAGGCAAAACACAATACCCAAATAACCATAATTAATAGTTCCATATATGATCTCCTTAAGTAGATAATACAATATTCACAACAGGAATAAAACTGGTTGTGTGAGATTCATTCTATTCCTGGAAAAAACCGACCATTGCGGGTAATATCACCATATTTAAAGGTGTAATATGCTTTGAGCTTCTTTAAACGATTTCGCATAAACCGCAATAAAGATCATGATTCCGGCAAAGAAAATAGTCAATGGTATCAACAAATAAAGAGTAGAATAAACTTTGGAGAAAGAATTCCATCGTGTTACCTCCATCGGATTTAGGATCCTCCACAACAGTCCCCATATTTAATGTCAAAAACAATCCCAGTAATGCCAAAGTAGCGGCCAAAAGTCCGCTACAAACAACTTACTCCCATCTTTCCAATCAGGAGTTGTACACGAGTCACCGGAACAGTTAGAATTATCTCAATGGTACCTCTTTCTTCTCTCCTGCGAATAAATCAATTGCCGGATACATACAGCCAATAAACAGAAAATGATAAAAAAATATGGTAAAATCCCTCCATATTTAATTTTTCGATTTTCTCTTTATCAGCTTAACATCAAAATCGAGTTCTATGGGATTGATATTTTCTTCAGTAATTTGTAACTTCTTGAAGCGTGACTCTTTAATTGACTTTATTTTCATATCAGAATTACTTCGAGCTGTTCTTTGTAACCCAATTTTGTAGAATTGTGAAATATTTTGACTTTTCCCGTTTGACTTCCATTTAATTTTTGGTTAAAATCATTTGGAAATACCATTCCAAAATGGATCGCATCCTCTTTGATATTAGATTTGATCTCATTGAGATCTTTAAAACCAGGAATTTCAATTTTCCTGTTTGTTGAAGAGTGTCGAAAAGCTAAAACTTCATTATTTTGTTCATCTTTCAATAAGCCGACTTTGAGATTTCTCTGCAAATCTTTATTGTAAGATTTTGAAATAAGTAAAAACAGTCATAATTAAAGGAAAAACCACCAATGGAATAATGGCCATGGCCATCAAAGTCCTTCGATCTCTCAAATTGTCGATTAACTCTTTTTAAATATTGTAAATATCATTGTGCTCTTTTTTCGTTTACAATTCGAATAAACTCTCAGTTAGGTTTCTCTTTCATTTCAGATCTAAATTGATCCATGGTTCCTGAAAACAGAATTTCTCCTTGATCAATAATAGCCATATCATCACAGTAAATCTACTTCTGACATGATGTATGAAGAAAAAATAACCGTCTTCCCTGATCTTTGCAAGATTTGATCAACTGAATAATGTTTTCAGAAGTGATCATCAATCCAGAAGTCGGTTCGTCAAAAATGACTACACTCCGGATCATGGATATGGTTCGAGCAATCGAAAAACTTTTGTTTGTTCAGTAGACAATTTTTCTAGCCTCTTGTTTTGAAATCCTGTCATGTCCAATAAATCATACAATTCAGTTTTTCGTTTTTCAATTTCAACATCCGAAAAGCTTATATAATTTCAAAAATAATTCAGAATTTCATTTGGTGTGAGCCGTTGATACAATCCGGTGGAACCAGTTAAAAACGCCAATTTTTACGGATCTCAAATTCTTCTTTATCTGGGTATCCAAACCCACAGCTTTAATCCGTCCTTCTGTTGGTTTAAAAATGGTGGAATCATTCTTAATGGTTGTCGCCCTGCCCATTTGGTCCAAGAGAAAAGAAAATACTCTACGGAACGGCAATTAAAACTAACATTTTACAGCGTGAGAATACTCATCCTTTAGCATCAATTCCTTTTTTTTTAAAAGCAAAGTTTTGAATTTGTTCAACTTCAATCATTGTTATTCAATTAGTAGCTTATTTAACAAACTTAGTTGCTTTAAGATATAAAGTTGCAAATTAAAAAGCGCTTATTTTCCTTGTTCTCACAAATAAAATGACAAACAGTAAAATAAGTACAAGGCCGGTAGTTATGATAAATCCTTTCGACAACCAGAATGGTTCTTCCAGCCTTCTTCTCAAATGGTGAGTTTATATTTGGGTGCATTTTTAATGGCAGCACTCAATTTCTTTGATCTTCTCCAGATTGAAGCGACTTTTGCTTTTCTTGGAAAAAAATTGCTAACGGAGAATTTCATAACATACTTTCTTCGATCTTCTTTTATGTTCTTTACCTTTTGGCATTATCAACATTACTGTCATAATACTTTGCAATAGAATAAGCTACATACGCCATTGTAAGGAATAGTGGTGTTCAGTCACAACTTCATTTCAGCAATTTAGCCAGAACCGGATCTGAATTGTCCTCGTAAATCCACATGAAAACGAAGAACAATCTCTGCACCATTGAGAGGATTAACTTCTTTTTTGAACATATCTGATTCTTTTTCACTAGAAGAATATTGGGAGCGGTCATCCATTTCCATGATCGTCTCATATTTTAGATTTGTTCGTACCTCTTTTACATCCTCTCTTACCCGAATCATATTCAACCAGATCTTTTTCGCCGACTCTTCTTCAGGATTATTGGGTTTATATCTTTCCATCCATTTCTTTGCCAGATCGAACCTCCCTATCAATTGATAGATCATTGTTAAGTGGGGAATCGATTCATTCTCGACCTCCTTCAAAGGCATTTTTTTCAATACTTTATAGGCTCTTCCAGGATTGCCTAGTTTGGCCAAATTCACGGCAAACAGCAATGAATCACTAATATTCCATTGACTTCCTGGCTTATTAATTAAGGAATCCATGGATCCCTCCACACCTGTGAAAGATCTCTCGAAAGGTTCAAACTCAAAATACTTTATTCGCTCTTTTCGATAGACAGTGGGGTCGGTTTGGGCGCTGACAAAATGAACCAAAAAAATTATTCCTATAGTCAATAAAAATCTCATCTATTAAACGCGTATTGAATTATATTTGCTCCCATTTTCAGTGCCTCTAATCTTTTTTCTTCTGGGTCATTATGCACTTCTTTGTCTTCCCATCCATCTCCCAAATCAGTTTCAAAAGTATATAAGCACAAAAGTCTGCCATTTTCTATAATTCCAAATGCTTGAGGGTCCTTATCATCGTGCTCATGAATTTTCGGTAAGCCATTCTTAAAAAAATATTTTTGTTTAAAAATCGGGTGATCATGAGGGATCTCGACAAATTCATTATTTGGAAAAACTTTTTTGATTTCATCTCTAATGAATTTATCCATTCCGTAATTGTCATCGATATGAAGAAACCCGCCACCTCGAAGATAATTCCTTAAATTCTCAGCTTCTGAAGTTGAAAAGATTACATTTCCGTGTCCGGTCATGTGAATAAAAGGATAATCGAATAGCTCCGGCGAACCCACTTCCACATAAGGTGTTTCCTTATCAATATTCATATTCAGATTCTGATTACAGAATTTTGCTAGATTGGGTAAAGAAGTTGGATTGGCGTAATAGTCCCCTCCTCCACTATACTTTAGAAAGGCAATTTTTAAATTGGAACTCTGACTAAAAGCAAGTCCAAAACAAAAAGCTATGGTCAATAAAACAATTCTCATTTCATGTTAAATGCGGCACTAGCATATATCCCAGCAGTTTCAGTTCTTAATCTGGATTCACCCAAACTAACAGGAATATATCCCTTTTCCAACGCTAATTTAATCTCATTTATTGAAAAATCCCCTTCAGGTCCAATCAATATAGTGGTCTTTTTCGAAGGATCGAGTTCTTTAACAAAGTTTCGCTTTTCTTCTTCTTCACAATGTGCGATGAATTTGCATTCTGAATTATCCTGGTCTAAAAATGTCTCGAATTTTGTTAACTCCTTTAGTTCAGGCAAATACAAACGCTTAGATTGCTTCATGGCTGAAACCAAAATTTTCTCCAATCTTTCCTCTTTCACGACTTTTCTTTCAGAATTGGATGAAAGAATGGGGACAACTTTTCCTAAACCAATTTCAGTTGCTTTCTCCAGAAAAAATTCAAAGCGATCCATGTTTTTGGTCGGAGCTATGGCAATTGTGAGATTTCCAGACTGATCATTCTCTTCAAAACACAGATTTTGAAGTTGAACAGAAATTTTTTTACCAGTAAAACCAATGATCTTTCCTTCAGCCTGCAATCCTTTCCCATTTAGCATCCCGATCACATCCCCCTCTTTTTTTCGCAGGACCTTGTGAATGTGCTTCGACTCTTCTTCTGAAAGGTCGACCACTTGATCATTTTCTTGAAATTCCTGATAGAAATAGTTCATGGTTAAAAGTATGCCTTAAAGATAATGCTTCCTTTGGGAATGGAAAAAACATTCTACACGTTTGAGTCCTTTAACAATTTAGCTTTTATCTCATAAATCCCCAATCCAAGAACACATGCTGTTTCCACTCCCACCAAAGTATAATACATTCCCGCACTCATTTCTTCTGAATAGAAATAATAGGATAAAAAAGCCATGAAGGACCAAACCAAAGGAAACCAATAATTCGTAAAAAGCGATAAAATCAGTAAAACTCCAATGTACCAGGGATGAATCGTTGTACTCAAGCTCAAAAAGATTAAAAAGGCGATGGTCCAGATTTCAAAACCCTTTAAAATTGGTGCTTCCCAATTTCTAAAATACCAGATCAAAATAAGAATCAGACTAACAAATGCTAAAAGGGGACCCACATAGGCAATAGGATTAAACCCAGTAAACATCCACCCTATTTCTCTAATCAAATAATAGATCCCGGCGTTGAATTCGAATTGCTGAAAATACAATGCATTGGCTTTTTGATAGCCTTCCAAACCTGAATTCATGAAGAAAGGATAAGCAAAAACTAGAGTAAACAGTAGAGTCATTCCGATAAAGGTCAAACCACTTTTCCATTCCTTTTTTCGGATGAAGAAGGGCAACAAGATTAGCGTAAAGACTTTCAACAAAATGGAAAAAGCTAAAAAGAAGGAAGCAAGAAGTTTCATGTCTTTTAAATAGAGCCAAATTCCAACCAAGAAAAAGCACATCATCACCCCTTCAAAATGCAAATTTCCTGTAAACTCTAAAATTATAAAAGGATTGATGGCAAACAGCAGCATCTTTTTCATTGGTAGTTCCTTCATTTTTAATAGGTTCAATCCCACCAGTACGATGACCAAATCAGAGAGAATTATAAAAATGCGAAGAATCATGATTTTGGAGGAAAGGGTGGCTCCCAATTTACTGGCGATTAAAAATAAGAGTTCATTTAGTGGTGGATAGTTAGAATAATTAGAACTACTTAACTCCCCCATTCCATGATACAAAGCTCTGAATTCCGCATTTTGAAAAATCTCAGGTGAGGAGGAAATAATTTCATCTGGAGTTTTCACATAAGGCAACATCCCTAATTTCATCATTTCTCCATCCCAAATAAAGCGATAGAAATCCTGACTTAATTCGGGCGTCACATTGATCATCAAAAAGCGGACAAGAAAACCTCCTATCAGCAAAAACAAAAGATCCTTGGTTTGAGCAAATTGGTAGCTAATCAATAAACCAGCAAAACCCAAACCGTACAATCCAATCAAAGCAGCAAAATTCTCCCTGGGAACTTCAAAGGAAATATACAATGTGGCAAAGGCAACTAACAAGAATCCAGTTAAAGTCAGGATTTTATTTCGGATGATCTCACTCATATTTTATCTATTGAAGCTAGTGTTTTACTCTTCTTTTGGTTCAATCTCCACCACAATCGGATTGAGAAAGACCAAATTATTAAAAATCCCAATGCAACCGCACTATGAAAGATAGTCATGATTACATCACCATAAACCAGATCAAAGTAGGTGGCAATTAAAAAATAAATTCCAAAAACAAATTCTAAGATCTCGACAAAACCGACCTCAGCCTTGACATATTCATTTTCCTCCCAAACTTCATTTTCCTCTACAATATTAAACTTCGGAGTGCGTACAAATCCTGATTGAATCCCCATCCAACCTTCCAATACCGCTAAAGTATTATGGATGGTAAGACCAAAAGACAAAAATAAAAACATGAAAAATTTAGGTAAAAACAGAGTGAAAGACTTCCAATTGACCTTATGTGTTCTGGAAAAGCCAATCCAGTATACATACATCAACAGAAAATTCACTCCCAAAAAAATCCAGCTGAACTGAAAGTAATCCCTTAACTCAGGATTTTCTCTTGTTATCATCGCCACCGGAAAGGAAGCAATCAGAGCAAACAAAACAAATATATAAACCGATGAATTCATCAAATGCAGTATCCCATGAATGCGATCGGATAGTCGCATTCTTTTGTTTGATAAAATTTGGAATAAATGCTTTCTTAAATTCTGTGCTCCACCTTTATTCCATCTAAATTGTTGTTTTTTGAGAGCAAAAATATTTACGGGCAATTCGGAAGGTGTTTCGATCTCTTCAAGGTATTTGAATTTCCATCCTGCAAACTGAGAGCGATAGGAAAGATCCAAATCCTCAGTTAAAGTTTCAGGACTCCAGTTGCCCCCATCCAGAATGCACTGCTTTCTCCAAACCCCCCCTGTTCCATTGAAATTGATAAAATGATGGAATTGATTTCTAGTGGTCTGCTCTAGCGTAAAATGGGCGTCCAAAGCTAAAGTTTGCAAAGAGGTTAAAATAGAATATTCTCGATTGATAAACCCCCAACGTGTTTGCACAACTCCAATTTTAGGATCTTGAAAATAACCAACCGTTTTAATTATAAAGTCTGAATCAGGAAGAAAATCAGCATCAAAAATTGCGATCAACTCTCCTTTTGCAGATTCCAATCCTACTTTTAACGCACCAGCTTTATATCCTGATCTCTCTTTTCTTCTGATCAAAAGAAATTCCAGCGGTCCTTCGTATGATTCCAACCACCGATCAATTATCTCCACGGTATCATCATCAGAGTCATCCAAAATCTGAATCTGTAATTTTTCTTCAGGATATTCTATTTCTGCAATACAATTCAATAAACGGCGAACCACATAGCGTTCGTTATAAATAGGCAGTTGAATCGTGACAAAGGGAATAAATGATTTTTTAGGAGCAGAATTGATAGAAGTTTTTTTTCTTCCAAATCGATAGAGAACCGCCAAATAAAACTGATAACTGGCGTAAACAAATACACCCACCAAAGCAATGATATATATCCAGATCAATACAATCATTTTCTAGCGTATTTCATTATGGTGTATAATATCTTTATTCCCGCCATGAATGCTCCTTTTACCGTTCCAGAAACCTTCGAAACTCCAATTCTTTTCTTATAGTCGACAGGAACCTCACAAAATTTCATTTTATGCTGGGCCAATTTTACTTGCATTTCTACGGTCCATCCATACGTTTTATCCTGCATTTGAATTTTGTTCAAAGAGGATAGTTTAATCGCTCTGAAAGGGCCTAAATCTGTGAAATTTGCTTTGTAAATCCATTTAAGTAGTTTTCCCGACAACCAGTTTCCGAATCTCTGGGGAAATGTCATGCTCCCCTCTTCCTGATTTCCTAAGGCTCTAGATCCAATCACCAAATCCATGTCTTCCTCCAAAATGGGACGAACCACATCAATCATTTGTTCAGGATAATCTGAGTAATCCCCATCTAAAAAAACAACAATTTCTGTCTCAGGATAATTTTGATTGATGTACCGAATTCCTCTCAAACAAGCATAGCCATAACCCATTAAAGGTTCATTCAAAACTGTTGCCCCAGCACTGTTGGCTTCTTTTTCTGTTTGGTCTGATGAATTATTATTGCAAACAATTACTTCTTTTACCAAATCTTTTGGAATCTCCTGGATGACTTTTCCAATGGATAGTTCCTCATTATGGGCTGGTATGATGACGCGAATGATCAATCTTCCAGTAAATCGGGTCTTTTTTCTTTTGTGATTTTAAGGGCTTGTTCTTCTCTCCAGGCATCTATTTTTTTCTGATCTCCGCTTAACAATACATCAGGAACCTTGTGTCCTTTAAATTCTGCTGGTCGGGTATACACGGGCGGAGCTAACAATCCATCTTGAAAAGAATCAGTTAATGCTGAAGTTTCATCATTGATTACTCCGGGGATTAATCGAACAATCGCATCTACTGTAACGGCCGCAGCCAATTCACCACCTGTTAAAACATAACTTCCAATGGAAATTTCGTGGGTCACATACATTTCTCTTATTCGGTGATCAATCCCTTTGTAATGACCACAAATAATCATCAAATTTCCTAACAAAGACATTTCATTGCAATCCCTTTGATCTAATACTTTTCCATCCGGAGTCATATAAATGATCTCGTCGTAAGTTCTGTCCTTTGTTAGGCTTTCAATACAATCTGAAAGGGGTTGGGGTGCAATGACCATTCCTGCTCCACCGCCATATTGATAATCATCTACATTCTTATTGGAGTGCGTAGAAAAATCTCTGATATTATGAATATGTATCTCAACGAGTTCTTTCTCGGCCGCTCTTTTTAATATGGATTCTTTGAGTGGTCCCTCCAGCAATTGTGGAAGAACAGTTAAAATATCAATTCGCATAAGTCACTCTTTTAAGGAGTCGACAAAGATACAGGTAATATTTTCCCGTTAAAATATTTTGAACCGTTGATTGCGAAATCAGCAATAAACTTTGCCATTTCAGCAGGTGATGTGGGTGCTTGGTAACCAGGAAAAGCCTCTTCCAACATCTCCGTTTGCACTGCCCCAAGAGCCAAGCAATTGACAGCAATTTCCTTTTCTTTAAGTTCCTCTGCAAGCAATTCAGTTAAATTTGCAATTGCAGCTTTAGATGAAGAATAAGCCGATAAACCAGGAAACTTGGCACTACCTTGGAATCCGCCCATAGAGGAGATATTGACCACATGACTTCCCTTTTTCAATTTGGGTAAGGCCGCTTGAATCAATCTAAAGGGACCAAAAACATTGACTTCATAGGTGCGAAGTAAGTCCACTTTAGATAACTTTTCAAAAGGCTGATTGACAAGGATTCCAGCATTATTGATAATCACATCTACTTCCTCGATTTCCTCAATCAGCATTCCTAGTTTTTCATCCAGGGTCTCATCCGAAAAATCAATCGATTTATGCATCACATTCGATGCACCCAGTTTTTCAATTCTATCTAGATTTCGAGATACGGCGTAGATTTTATTATCAAAATTGGAGGAGAGTTTCTTTACCAACTCAAATCCAATTCCTCTTCCTGCACCTGTGATAATGATATTCATTATTCGTCGAAAGTCAGTTTTAATGTGTCTGAAGTTGCCACAGCCTGACAAGTCAAAATGTAACCTTCTTCAATTTCTTTATCCGTCAACGAAAGATTCAGCTTCATTTCTGCTGATCCTTCCTGAACTTTTGCTTTGCACGTACAGCATACCCCACCTTTACAAGAGAAGGGAGCTTCCATTCCATTTTTGTAGAAACTATCCAATAACATTTTAGAAGTATCCACATCCATTTCATTGGTTTCGCCGTTCAATGTCACTGCCACATGACAAGTTGCACTTCCTGATTTAATGTCCTTTGCCTTTACACTTACCGGAGTGGTGAACAATTCAAAACGAATTTTATTTTCAGGTACACCTTTTTCAATCAGAAAATCTTTGGTAGAGAAAATCAACCCCTCTGGTCCACACAAATAGAAAGCATCCGAATTCAAATCAACTTTTTCTTCCAGTGTTTTTGGTGTAATTCTTCCTTCAATAAATCCATCTTTATTCTCTCCAGAAAGAAAATAATTTTTACTGATTTTATCTGAAGTCCGGTCTATCTCTGATTTAAAGATCTTTTCATTTTGATTTCGACTACCATAAAACAAGTCCATCTGACCTCCAACTCTTTCAATATGTTGAATCATGGACATTATAGGTGTAATTCCAGAACCTGCGCAGATAGCAGTTACCTTTTTTGCGTTGGAATCCAATATGAAATTCCCTTCAGGTTTCATGAATTCAATTTGGGTACCAGCTTGTAACTGATCATTAATATGGCTACTAACTTTTCCTCCCTCAATTTTTTTACAAGCAATTTGTATCGTGCTATTATCAGCTGAATCGCTGCATATAGAATACGATCGATGGAAATTCCCTTGAGAGGTTTTAAAGTTTCCTGTTAAATACTGACCAGGTTTGAATTGAAAAGTAGATCTTAATTCCTCTGGAATAGTTAGTGAAACGACAGCTGTATCATTTGTGTTCTTTTCCACTTTGTCAACAGTAAGCAAATAGAACCCTTTCGATACTTTGTCTTCCTTTTTGCTGAAAATTTTCTTAAATAGAGCCATAGTTTTAATATTCGTCGAAACTAACTACTAAATTATCGGACTCGGGATGTGATTGACAAGTAAGAATAAACCCTTGTTCTACTTCATCAGGATCAAGAGCATAGTTCTGGATCATTTTAGCCTTCCCTTCCATAACTTTTGCCTTACAAGTACAGCATACACCTCCTTTACATCCAAAAGGTAAATCTGCTCCTGCTTCAGCTCCTGCTTCAAGGATAGTTGGACCATTCATTGCCAATTCAAATTCAAACTCCTCATCATCAATGATCATGGTAACTCTAGAAGTTCCAGTTGCCAAATTGGATTCTGCTTCTTTCGCTTCTTCAGATTCCGCCACAAAAAATAATTCAAAATGAATTTTATCTTTTGAAACACCCATAAATTCGAATTCCGTTGAAGTATTCTTGACCATATCCTCTGGGCCACATAAGTATACTCCAGAGATTTCTGACATATTAATGCTTTCAGTTACCGTCTTGACAATCTCCACATTGATTCTTCCTTTCAATCCATCATAGGAATCATCCCTGGAAATTACATAATGCATTTGAAGTCTGTCTCCATAAGTGTCCATCAATTTCTCAATTTCCTCCTTATAGATGACGCTATTCATATTTTTATTCCCATAAATCAAAACAGCCGTTTGATTTGTATTGCTCAAGGTTTCTTTAACCATGGATAACACTGGCGTAATCCCAGATCCAGCAGCTACAAAGACTGAAATTGAACCATTTCCTTGATTTTTCAATACAAAATTTCCTGTTGGTGGCATGACTTCCATTTCCTGTCCTACCTTAAGCTCTTGGTTTGCGTAAGTAGAGAAAACACCTTTTTGAATTTGTTTTACAGCCACTCTCAACCCTTCCCCTTTGCCAGAGGAAATTGAATAAGATCTTCTGATATCTTCGCCATTGATCATGGCTTTCAAAGTCAAATATTGACCTGGAATAAAATCAAATTTTGAACTTAAAGTTGGATCTACATCAAAAGAGATGGAAACAGTATCTTCTGTTTCCTTTGTAATATTTGAAATTTTTAAGGAATAAAAATTGGTATCTATCATTTCAAAAAATTTGTGCAAAAATACAATTTTCTTCTAAACTCTTTCCCTGGCAAAGATTATAAAGAAAAGTAAAGAACGTTAAAATTGTTCAACCAGAAAACCATAAAGTTGACCAAACAACAAAACCAATGATGGCCATGTAAACAACATAGAAAGTTTTCAAAATACTGTAAAGCATTAATTTGAATGGATTTTCACTCTCTTTAAGTCTTTCCAACCAGAGTTCAAACTTAGAAGGTTTTTCATCCTCAAAAAGTTGAAATCGCTTTTCTTCTCTCTCAATTTCTTCAATCTTCAAAGATACCCCACAATTGGTGCAATTTTCAAGATCAGCGTTTGTCCAGGTACTACATTCCCTACACTTAATTTCCTTCATCTATTTCTTTTTGAAAATCCAGGCTCCTTTATATTCAGAAAAACTACTTAAATCAGATTTTGCAGACTGCATATCACCATAAGATTTAATGGATACTAAACTCAATCCACTATAAGTACCCAAATTTTGAGCGGGATATCCTTTTCCTTGCAATTCTGCCACCAATCTGTCCGCATTAGAATTATCAGAGAATCCTCCAACAATAACATGGTAAGATCCTGATGAAGTCACATTTTGAATTTTTGGTTCTTCTTTAACTACAGGTTCTTCGTTAACAACTTTTTCCTCAACTACAGGATCATTTTGTACCGGCTCTTCAACATTTTCCACATTATTCTCATCTACCTGATTGTCATCCGTGGCAGTTGTGTCTTCTGTTTCGTTGACTACTTCATCCTGATGTTCTTCATCTTGATGATCATCGGTAGATGCATCATGATGGTCTTTGTCTTCAGATCCTTCAGTTGTTTGTTCCATCCCAATCCAACCTTTCACCATGTCCCATTTGAATATTGTAAAAGATCCCGCACTTAGAACCAAAAGAACCAATACAATTAAAACAATCTTTAGGGCTTTATTCCCGCCACCTTCTTTGGCCTCTCCTTCTTTTCCAGCAGGCTTTTTCTTTTTGGCTTCTAGTTTCTTTTGGCGAGCTTCTTCTTTTGCCTTCTTTTGAGCCTCTATTTTCTTTCTTTTTTCTTCTTCGGCTTTAGCTTTAGCCATTTTAGCGTCATCCGCTTTTTTCTTCTTTTCTTCAGCCGCATTTTGTTTGGCAGCCTCTACTTTAGCCTTTGGGTCTTCTTTAGGCTTAATTGCTGATTTTGCTTCTTCAGCTTTCACAGCATTTGTCGAAGCCATTGTAGCTGGAGCATCGGTTTTAGGCTTGATTTCAGATTTCTTCTCTTCAGGTTTCTCTGATTTTGGAGTCTCTGCTTTTGGCTCTTCTTTTTTAGGAGTAATGATATTTTTTGGTTTTTCTGCTTCTTTTACCGGATCAACCGATTTATCCGCTACTTTCGCCGGTTTCGCTGACTCCTCAGCCTTGGCCGCAGGTTTAACCTCCTCTTTCTTAGGTGTTTCTTTCTTTACTTCCGTTTTTGCTTCTTCCTTCTTTACCTCTTCTTTTTTAGGTTCCTCTTTCTTTGGTTCTTCCTTCTTGTCTGCAACATCCTTTAATTGATCCCATGATTCAAAATCAATAGAACCATCATCTCCTTTGAAGAATCTTCCTAAACCAAATATATCATAGGTTTCTCCCTGATCTAATTTTGCGTTAATTTCTCTAACTAACTTTGCTACACTATTTGCTGCTTCCTGGGCATCAACACCATCACTTTTGGAAATATATTCCTCTAATTTGTGATCGTTGATTTTCAAATATTTATTAAATACAAATGTCCCATCAATTGCCCCATTCATTAGAGCACCCAATCCAGGAATAATAACTGTTGATTCGACTTTGAGTAGTTCAATGATATACTTATCCATAAGTTTGAAATTAGTTAGAGACTGAAATATAAATATTTATTTTGACTTCCCTTAAAACATATCTTTAAAATTCAAGGCTTTATCAAGTCTAACGCCTTTTTCTGTATTTTTCAAAGTACAAATTTCATTTACGGAATCATGTTCCAAGAAAAGAACATATTCCTTTTCTGATGCTGTATTTAAAAACCTTCCCTTTTCATCCATCGTAATTAAAGGTCGGGTATCGTATCCCATTACATAGGGCAATGGAATATGACCAGTACTTGGGAGCAAATCAGCCATAAAGACCAGAGTTTTTCCTTTATAATGAATATGAGGAATCATCTGGCTTTCGGTATGCCCATCAACAAAAAGTACATCAATGTTCTGGAACACATTCTCAGTAAAATCTCCCTTTCTATCCACAAATTTCAATTGGCCACTTTCTTCAATCGGCATGATGTTTTCAGACAAAAAAGAGGCTCTTTCTCTTGGGTTAGGTTTGGTAGCCCAATTCCAATGCTTTTCGGTGCTCCAATGAATCGCGTTTTTAAATACCAATTCAAATCCAGTTCGAGACGAATTCCATTTCACGGCTCCACCACAATGGTCAAAATGCAAATGTGTCAGAAAAACATCAGTAACATCCTCTGGTGAAAAACCCAATTTCTTTAAATTCAAAATCAACTGATCTTCTCCAAATAAATAGTAATGGCTAAAGAATTTTTCACTTTGCTTGTCTCCAATCCCGCAATCTATTAACATTAACCGATCCCCATCTTCAATTAACAAAGAACGCATCGCCCAAGAGCACATATTGTTTTCATCGGCAGGATTTGTTTTTGACCATAATGTTTTAGGAACAACGCCAAACATAGCCCCACCATCTAACTTGAAATAACCTGTATTAAGAGGATAAATTGTCATATTGAATTTTAAGCTAAAACTAACAATTTGTTTTTAGTCGGATAGAAATAATTAAATGAAATCTGTGAAGAAAATGTAGAGTTCTTGTTGACTTAACATTAAAATTATTCGCAAATTTCCAAAAACATTAAAAGTATGAGAGTTCACTTTATTGCCATAGGAGGCGCAGCCATGCATAATTTAGCCATTGCCCTGAAGCGCAAAGGTGATCATGTAACTGGATCTGATGACGAAATTTTTGATCCATCTAAATCAAGATTGCAGCGCGAAGGATTGCTTCCGGACCGAATTGGATGGAATCCTGAGATCATCAATTCTGATTTGGATGCAATTATTTTAGGTATGCATGCCAGGGCAGATAATCCCGAACTACTTAGAGCACAGGAACTTGGATTAAAAGTGTATTCTTACCCTGAATTTATTTATGAGCAAAGCCTGAATAAAAAAAGAGTGGTTATTGGTGGCTCTCACGGAAAAACAACGATTACTTCAATGGTCTTACATGTTCTGAATCAAACACAGTTAAACTATGATTACATGGTGGGTGCTCAATTAGAAGGATATGATTGCATGGTCAAACTCTCAGATGCTCCAATCATTATTTTGGAAGGTGACGAATATTTGTCTTCTCCTATCGATCGTAGACCTAAATTTCACTTATATCATGCACATATTGGATTGATTAATGGGATTGCTTGGGATCACATAAATGTTTTTCCTACCTATGAGAATTATGTAGATCAATTTCGAATTTTCATAGACTCGATCGAATCACAAGGGAGTTTGTTTTACAATACTACGGATGAAGAAGTAGTTAAAATTTGCACTGAAAGAGATTTGCCAGGGCTTTCTAAAATAAAATCATATGGAATTCCGAAACACAATATAATTAATGGTCGAACAATTGTAGAGACTGTAAAAAAACAGTATGAACTCAATGTTTTTGGTCAACATAATCTTCAAAACATGGAGGGCGCAAAATTAATTTGCATGGATCTCGGGGTTTCAGAAGATGATTTTTACACAAGCATGCAAACATTTTCAGGAGCATCAAAACGATTAGAATTGGTGAAAGAAAACAAACATTCTGTATTCTATAAAGACTTCGCGCATTCACCTTCTAAATTAAAAGCCACAACTAAGGCCTTAAAAGAACAATTTCCAGAAAGAACATTAATCGCTTGTATGGAATTACACACTTTTTCCAGTTTGAAAACAGATTTTCTTCCCTTATATGAAAACTCCATGGCTGCAGCTGATAAAGCCTACATATTTTTTGATCCAAAAGTAATTGAACACAAAAAACTAGAACCCATAGATTCGGATTTTGTTAAAAAATGCTTTAAAAGTGACAACGTAGAAGTATTTACCAATTCCAATGATTTAATCGATAAACTGAAAAATGAACAGTGGCATGAAAAAAATCTGCTAATGATGAGTTCTGGTAACTTTAATGGTGTTAAATTTGAGGAATTAGCAAAAGAGCTATTTAAATAAGATCATAAATGGGGATGTAGCTTACCGATAGAAGATTTCTAACTCATTCTTCGAAGAAATCTAACATCGGCACAGGCAACTTCGCTATGAATTGTATACAAAAACACAAATGGGGATGTAGCTCAGTTGGCTAGAGTGCTTGACTGGCAGTCAAGAGGTCGTGGGTTCGAATCCCATCTTCTCCACAGAAAGCAAGTTATAATGACTTGCTTTTTTTTTATTTCAGACTTTACAGGAGTATACACATGATTATAAACTTATCGTGGGTTCGAACCATGACGATATCTTTGATATGTCTTGGTGCTGACCTTTGCGTCAGCACCCCATCTTCTCTATAGAAACATCTTCCGTTTAATCAAATTATAGAGCATAAAAAAAGCGCAATCTTGAGATTGCGCTTTTTCAGAACTCTATGTTATTTACTTTTATCTCGCTTTGATAAACTTAGCTGTTTCTCTATTTCCATCTGCTACAAACTCAATAATATAAGTTCCTATTGGAAGACTGGAAACATTAAAATCAATTGTATTACTTCCTTTTGGCATTCCTGATTTTGAAATATTTTTAACCAACTTACCAGAAAGGCTATATACATTTATATATACATCAGCGTTGTCATCAAGATCGAATTTCAAGAATCCAGTTGAAACCATTGGGTTTGGATACACCAACAAATTAGTATTAAAAGTTTCCTTTTCTATACCAATATTCATATCATCCGGCATACTTAACAAAGTCGATGAGCTCCAGATACCTCGACCATGTGTTCCAGCATAAATCTTACCAGGTGCTCTAGAACCCTCATTCCATGTTCTCCAATCCTGTCTAAGAGCATGCACAGGTGCATATCCAAATCCATCTGATGAAAATTCCCAAAGTACTGTTCCTGCTGATACATTTGAAGTAGCGAGCACACCATATTCTGTTGCCAGAACAACGAAGTTTGCATCTTCTCTATCGATCACAGCATCATAAACAGGGTATTGGATTTCACCAGCAGCGTGAATTGCGGTAGCATTTGCTCCACCAACACCACAAGTAGAAGCATTCGTGATTTCATAAGCATGGATGTAATTTCCAAAACCACCAATACAAACCACCAAGTGATCACCATCAGGAGAACTAACATTATAATCCACTCCAATTCCAGTAATTACTTGAGAACCTCCACCTGGAGCGGCCCAAATTTTATCCCAGTTAATATCAGATGACACACTACCAGGAGAAACAGGATTCCATCCTTGCAATGAATCAACAATACCAGGAGTTGAAGCATAATAATTATTATGACCTGTTAATCTGAACAACCCTCCACTTCTAGTTCCAACATAGAGGAAATCCCCATTTCTTGAGAATTCCATACATTGAACAGATCCGTTTCCAACTGCAGGCACAACATTTAGCCACATATCATTCAAACTGATATTATCACTAAAACGTTTTGCATATCTACTCATCCAAATACCTAAATCTCTCGATGAACCATTCACCCATCTTCCTGTTCCAATACCCAAAGCTAACCAGGACACATAAGGATCTTGTGCTTTAATCGTATCCCATGGCACTCTATACAATACGGAATCAATATGCATTGCTAGAGTATCATTTGTGTTCGGATCCGTAGCATAGTAGAATCTATATGGTATAGTGTCACAAACAATAATAGTGTCATCATCTAAAATATCTACAGGATTGTTGAACATAATAATCGAGTCACCTAAATCAGGAGGATAATTACCAGAATTCAAGTTTGACCAAGGGGTCTCCAAACCTAAATCTCTATTTGCAGATGAAATACAGTCCGTAACAACATATTCCGTTACAAAGATATTAGGATCGTAATAAACTGTATCTTCAAATCGGATTGAGTCAGGTGTAATAAAACGAATAGAATCTCCGTTTGAGTTGGATTCAATCATTATTGTGTCCCCAGCTGAATAGGCTTTATTGGGTACAACAAAAACAGAATCTGTAGAGTTTAAATCGTACTGCTCATGGAATCTAATCACGGTATTAAAGTTACCCGGACCTGAGACAGAACCTGGAGTCAAACTACTTGAAATTTGCTGAGGAAAAAATGGATATTGAGTTAACCCTCTATCACTAGATCTATAAAGACCACAATAATATAAAGTTGTAAACATCATATTTCGATTCGAATGTGAAATATCTGCATCAAAACCGTCACCTCCCAAAATTTCCGTAAAATCCTGCCATTGAAAGCTTGTGTGATCATTGTAAAGTGAGCCATTATCCTGAGCTCCACCTAATACATCTCCATGAGCGGAGTAGGCAACAGAATAGAACTGCGTTACATTGTATCCTCTGTTCGCTGGTGCAAATGTTTCTCCGTTATCATCTGAGAAACCAATTCCACCATCATTTCCAATGTATAATCTCCCCATATTATCCCACTTCATTTCGTGTTGATCCGCATGGGCATAGATCGGAGATGTTGGTGCAGCTGCCCAATTTGAATTTTGATTCCAGCTTCCGAAAGTCGGGTTATCAGGATCAGCAACCCATCCATAAATATCTACCCCACCGATAAATGCCCTTTCCGGATGACCTGGCACAACCGAAGTAATGTTGTTATATTGCCCTTGGTCATTGTAAGGATTAAAGGCTCCTGAACCACCGTTACTATTAGGTGCGATTTCGTACCAATCTTGTCCTGAATTCGAAGAAACATAAGCTCCTTGAAACGTTCTATCACTCGCTGCATTA
The DNA here is from genome assembly GCA_041392305.1 of Crocinitomicaceae bacterium. Lineage (GTDB taxonomy): Bacteria > Bacteroidota > Bacteroidia > Flavobacteriales_D > Crocinitomicaceae > JAGQYP01. Next base: position 115,140 of record JAWKMJ010000004.1, on the reverse strand, counting down.
GTAGCATAAAGGAAATACTCCCCATTGTATCTCTCGTGCGATATAGAATACTCAACTCTCATTTGAGCTGTTGGTAAAGGATTTGCGGAAGACCCACCTGGTGAAGCATCAAAAAATGTATTTCCACCATCGATTGAGATTTTAGCTTGATTCAATTGATTTGCGAAGCACATAACTTGTCCATCCTTCGAGATAACACCAGCTCTACAATTCGTAGCTCCTACTGTTGAAGACATATTTGTCAGTGTTCCATTGTCCGTATCATAGGTAAATACCCCACTACTGCACAAAATCCAAACTGTATTGTGAACAGTATCACAAACCACTTCATTTACAAACAACCATGATTCAGAACCAGGAATCAAAGTTGGTGCAGTTGAGATATCACCGTTTGGATATACATAAACTCCGTATCCGTATGCTCCCGAATCACCTCCTGAAACACCTGAGATGCTTTCTGCAGAGTGACCCGTTCCAACCACAAGGGCTCCATTTTTAGTTTGACAAATGGAAGATACGGCTAAATTATCTACGAAAGACTCCACTTTAGCCCAGTAATTTCCTCTACTTCCAGAAACCCACAAACCTCCTGATACAGATCCAGCATAAACAGTGTACGGATTATTAACATCTACTTGAATGGCTCTAGTTCTACCTCCAATATTGTATGGTCCCTCTTCGTCCCATGCAATAATTCCAGATCGGGACATCGATTGTGCTTTAGATCTAGCTCTTTGAACATCGTCTGGATCAATTTCACCAGTCCATGGATTGGCTTGCAAGATTCTCATATATTCCTTCGCACCATTGGCGTCTTTTTTCTGGCCATCCAATTTAGAAGCTTGCCTTGGAGAATATTTTCCTGCGGCATCCACATTCTGAAGTGGGCTTAAAAACGCAAATGAAGCTAACATAGCTGTAGTCACTGTACCTACCAGTAAGTATCTGTATTTCATAACTTTTTATGTAAAAATTGTATTTTAAAACAACAAAGCAGCCGCCAATTTACAAATAATGTTTGAATTAACGACATTCTCACTTTCAAAAAATCTAATATCTAAGTTAAGGGTTTTCTATGAGTTAATTCAAATGGAAAATGCCTGATTTTGGTAAATTTATACACGTCTTAATTAAACCAAATGTTTTTCCGCATGATAAGAGGATCTCACCAAGGGCCCCGATTCAACGTACTTAAATCCCATTTTCAGACCAACCTCCTTGTACTTATCAAACTTCTCAGGCGCTACAAATTCAGCAACCGGTAGATGCTTTGGAGTTGGTTGTAAATATTGTCCTAGTGTAATGATTTGTACACCCACAGAACGAAGATCCTCTAGCGTTTCAAGAATTTCCTCATCGGTCTCACCGATTCCTAGCATAATTCCGGATTTGGTGCGCAACCCTGCTTTCGAAAGCCTTCTTAAAACTTCCAGGCTTCTATCGTACTTGGCCTGAATTCTAACTTCTTTTGTTAATCTACGAACAGTTTCTAAATTATGCGAAACAACTTCAGGTGCTACTTCTACAATTTTTTCAAGATTCTCCCATTTCCCCATAAAGTCAGGAATAAGAGTCTCTAATGTAGTTCCAGGAGACTGTCTTCGAATTGCTCTAACTGTCGCAGCCCAAATCTCGGCACCTCCATCTTGCAAATCATCTCTATCAACTGAGGTAATGACTGCATGCTTTACTTTCATCAGTTTCACAGATTGGGCAACTTTAGCTGGCTCAAAAACATCTACTTCCGAAGGTCGACCTGTTGCAACCGCGCAGAATCCACAAGAACGTGTACATACATTACCTAAAATCATGAAAGTAGCCGTTCCTTCCCCCCAACATTCACCCATATTCGGACAATTTCCACTTTCGCAAATGGTGTGAAGCTTGTGCTCATCTACCAAACCTCTCACCTTCTTATAATTCTCGCCCGTTGGTAGTTTTACTTTTAGCCATTTGGGCTTTCTCAACTTTTCTTCTGTACTCATTCTCTAAACTATCAATTCGATTAAAATAGCTTTCCACCAAATAATATGTTCGCATACAACGCCGGGAAAAAGAATTTCGCCGGAGAAGCGTGCATTACCTCTATTTTTGAAAAATAGGTATCTATAGAACACCCAAATTCAACCCCAAAAACTTTACTATGATTAGAAGCAAAATCAAAAAAGAACCCTGCTTTGGCAAATACTCCAGGATTAAATTTGGATTCTCCAAACCCATTAAACCAACCTGCTCTTCCATAAATATTATCTCGATTATGGATTGCTGGGTCATACCTTTCTTTTACAAGAATCTGCTGGCTTCCTTCGAATTTTCGAACTTCTAAGTACACAGGTTTTATGAGAGTCAGACTAGCTCCAACACTCCACATAAAACTTATTTCAACTCCTTTCTCGCGTAGCCTGTTGAACATAATAGCTTGTCCACCATAATGAGGCCTAAATGATAGAAGTGAATTTAACTTACCATAAAAAAAACCTTTAGCATCTTCGTAATAAGGACTGAAGGACTTGACTTCCTTCTCGTGCTTAATATTTGCAGCGGTAAACCCGACTACCTGTCTATATTTATAATTCTTTTGCCATCCGTAATTCATGGTAATACCCCAGCCATTTGTAGCTATATTGACCCCACCATAAATAATTTTTCGGTAAAGCACTTTTACATCTCCTTTATCTTCTTCTTGTGAAAAAGAGAAGAAAGAAATAAAAACGAAAATAAATAGTATCTTCAGGTTGTTTTTGAACATCAATAACAAAATTACGAAATTTAATGATGAAAACCTCACACGTAAAATATCTAGGCGAGCTACAGACAAAAATAACTCATTTGAAATCAGGAGATGCAGGAATGACAGATGCACCAACTGACAATAATGGAAAAGGATCCAGGTTTTCTCCTACGGACTTAACAGCTACCTCTCTTGCATCCTGTATGATCACAATGATTGGAATTCATTGCGATCAGACCAATATCCAGTTTGACCACGCAGAGGCCTTTGTTACAAAAGTAATGGAGAGTAATCCTAGAAGGATTATTGAAATTAAAGTGGAATTAGATCTTAGTGGCAACAATTTCCCACAAGAACTGCATGAAAGACTAACTAGAATAGCCAAAACTTGCCCGGTAGCAAACAGCTTAAATCCAGAAATCAATCAACTACTTGAAATAAAATTTTGAGGAACGAGGAGTGGAAACGCTTGATTACCAATTAGTTTACCTCAGCCAACTCAACATCAGAATTTGAATCCGCATCTACGCTTCCATATGCCGGACATTTGTGACGACCTGATCCGCAAGCAGATAAAACACTAATAACGGCAACCAAAGCCAACATCTTTACAGCGAAATTCTTTTTCATTTTTAGTATGTTTGTAAGTAAATATTCGTTTTCCAAGGAGCTGCTAAAATAATACTTTTTTTCGATAAAAATTGAATCACTTCATTTGAAAGTAATTTTTTTTTCGAAATTTCGTATTGATATAGCGCGAAATTGACGAAATGTTACAAAAGGGTTATTTTATTTTTATTCTGATCTTCTTCCTGAGCCACTTCAACTTTGGACAGCAGAAAATTGAACTTGAAATAACCAATATCAAAACTCTAAAACCCAAGCCTTCTTTTAAGTTTTACCACAAAGACTCTCTATCAGCAATCAAATATTTGAATAGTATCAACAAATACTATTTTGATAACGGGTATTTACTTTGTCGGTTTCAGATACTTGAAAATGTTAACAATAAGTGGAGCGTGAATATTGAACCTTTCGAGAAATTTCAGTGGGCCAGGCTAGAAAACGGGAATTTGGATGATGAAATGATTCGACTGACACGTTTTAGAGAAAAGCTCTATAATCAGGCTGATTTTAGTTTGTCTGAGTATCAAGAATTCACTTCTAAACTATTGGAAGACATGGAGAATAAAGGTTATCCTTTTTCTAAAGTTTGGCTAGATAGTATAACAATTGGCAACCAACAAATCAGTGGGAAATTGATGATTGACAAAGGTCCTTTCGTTGAAATTACTAAAATTCACGTAAAGGGCTCCAAAAAGATTTCTCCGAAGTTCATTTCAACATATCTCAGACTGAAAGAAGGAAATCCCTATTCGGAAAAAACTTTAAGTCAAATCAGCAATCGACTAAAAGAGATCAGCTTTGTGAAAGAATTAAGACCACATGAAATTCTTTTTACTCCAGAAGGTGCAGAAGTATTCATTTATGTTGAAACAATTAAGAATTCAAATTTCAACGGTATTATCGGTATCCAACCCGATGATCAAACGGGAAAAGTAAATATTACAGGTGAACTTCAACTTAGATTAAAAAATTTACTTAAACATGGAGAGATGCTTCACATCCATTGGAGAAAATTACAGCCAAAAACTCAGGATTTAAAAATAGAAATTAATTGGCCTTTTTTATTCAAAACTCCTTTTGGCTTAGATGGTGGGTTTTATTTGTACAAAAGAGATACTTCCTACCTGAATTTACATGCTAAAGTTGGAGTTCAATATTACTTAAAAGGAGGAAACTACTTGAAGGCCTTTTACGAGTTCTTTTCTACCGACATTTTATCTACAAGTTTAATCAATGTACCGTCAGACCTTACTCAACTAGCAGATGCTCGAACCAATTCTTACGGAATGAGCTATTTCAACCGAAGTATCGATTATATTTTCAATCCAAGAAAAGGAATTATTGTTGATCTAGAAGGTGCAGTAGGCCTGAAAAAAATCAGAAAAAACCCTGCCTTTGATGACAGTCTTTATTCTTCTGTCAATTTAAAGTCTACTAATTATCGATTGAGCGCAAGTATCGAAGGATATATTCCATTGGCAAAACGACATGTGATTAAACTAAGCAACATCACCAAAACGGTCCTAGGTAATCAAATACTTGAGAATGAAATGTTTCGATTTGGAGGATTAAATTCTTTGAAAGGATTCGGAGAAGAGTCGTTCTTAGCAACCTTTTATTCCATTGTCAATTTTGAATATCGATTTCTATTAGATCGGAATTCCAATGTATTTGCTTTTTTCAACGCCGCATACTATGAAAAGAATCTAGAAAACAGTTATTTTAATGATTGGCCTTATGGGTTTGGAGTTGGAATTAATTTTGCAACGAAATTTGGAACTTTCTCTCTTGTTTATGCTTTGGGGACACAACAAAACCAACCCATTCTTTTCAGAAATAGTAAAGTACATTTTGGATATATTGCTTATTTTTAGAGTTCCTATGCACAAACTAGTTTTATTCTTCGTATTTCTTCTTCTTTTAAAAGGAAACTCTGCCTTCTCTCAAAATGAGAAGAAAATGAGCTTTCACTATAAAATTTATCATACAGATTCAGTCAGTTCGACCATCTATGTAAAAATGAATCTAGACACTTATTTAGCCAAAATCATCAACGAATCGAAATATGTTAAAGTTGGATTAACAGCTATTTTAACGAATACACAAACTAAAAAGAACTATAAGGTTTCGAGAGAATTCAATTTGGACTTAAAAGACAGTCAAGATGGACTATTTCTTAGTTCTTTTGATGTTTCAATGGAAGATGCATCCTATGAACTAGAATTCATGATTGAAGATCTGAATATGAATAAAAAAAGAAGAATATATTGTGAGTTTGAAAAAAATAAACGGACGAATATGGAGAATTTCTTGTTCTTTAATCAGGATTCAACATTAATATTTTTCCAAGAAAACCCAAAAACAGATGTAGTTAGAATTGTAGGGAATTATTTAAATTGTGACACCCTAGAAGTAAGAATATACGATCAAATTCAATCCATTGCACTTCCTCCTTTTGCCAGTAAAAGAAATTATCCCGATTTTGGAAATTATTCGAGTAAAGTGTATCAAACCTGCCCCAATATTGATTTTATTCTTACAGGATTAAAAAATAAAACCCTCTATATCGCTTCTGAAAACTCAAAAGGTGAGGATGGTTTTTTATTTACTCGATTTGCCAACAACTTTCCACAAGTTAAAACAGTGGATCTCTTAGTTGAACCTCTTCGTTACATAAGTTCCAGAGATGAATATGCCGAATTGACTGATACGAATATTCATCGTCGAGCTCAATTTGAAAAATTCTGGTTAGATAAATCCAATCATGATCGAGAACAGGCCAGGTATCTAATTAAAGAATATTATGGACGAGTAGAATATGCAAATCAACATTTTACTACTTATAAGGAAGGTTGGAAAACAGACAAAGGAATGGTTCTAATCGTTTTTGGAGAACCAGACCGAATAGAAAATGAAGGAGGAAAAGAAGAAAGATGGATTTATGAAAGTCGATCTGGAGCCAGCAGTATGTCTTTTAGCTTTTACCGGGAAGAAGGAAATTTTCAAAAAAATGATTATGCCTTAATCAGAAATCCAATTTTTAAGGGTCAGTGGTATGATGCAGTTGATAGCTGGCGCAATGGGATGCCGTATCGAAAATAGCTAAACCCAAGGATATCGAATCAAAATCATACATACACGCACTCAAAATTGGCATTTTTATTGGATTTGCAAATGCAGTAATTTTATTACTGAACCTCATGTATTATATCCCTTATGGCTTTCTTTTTCATTTTATTTTACTACTTACATCACCTTTTGGCTGCATTTTACTCACTCAAAAGAAGCTCATTTATAAATATGCAATTTTGGATCGTCTTCAATTAATAGGACTCAGTCTGCTAAGTCTTTATGTGGCTTTGCTTACCTATTATTTAATGCCTAGTTTATTTGAATTGGGATTTGATGGAGCCGCAACTGTAGCCTTCGTGCGCATTTTTGTGCATCTCACTTGGAGTGGCTTGGCACTTTCTGCAATAATTTCATATTTCCTCATTCGCAAAGTGCAGAATAGGAATAACGCAAATGAAATGAATGAAGATTTACTAGATTCTTAATTATTCAGGAGATCTAACTATTTTCAGTTCAGTTTCGAAAGCCTTGATTTGCATTATATTTCCATCGAAAACAGCATACGTATTGTATTTGATCCACTCGCCAAGATTTATGTATTTTGAATGCTCATTTTTTAGGGTGATCTCCATAGGAAAATGACGATGACCGAACACGAAATAATCTATCTTCTTTTTTTCCAAAACTTGATTAGAATAAATCACAAGCCATTCCTTGTCACCAAAATATTGCTCATCTGCTTCACCCGTCATTTTTCTGCTTCTTTTTGAAAAGAAATTGGCCAACCCAATTCCAAAATTTGGATGTAAACGTGCGAATAGCCATTGACAAACTTTAGATGCAAAAACTTTTTTTATGAATTTATACCCTCGATCTCCGGGACCTAATCCATCACCATGACCAATTAAAAATTTTTTTCCATTAAATTCCCTTTCAATAGGCTTTCGAAACAAATCACATCCAATTTCTTTAGGTAGATAGTCAAAAATCCACATATCATGATTCCCTGTGAACATTGAGATTTTAACTCCCGAATCGGCAATTTCCGCAAGCTTTCCTAGTACTCGAATATATCCTCTTGGGACAGCATGTTTGTATTCAAACCAAAAATCAAAAAGATCCCCAACGAGGAAAATTTCTTCCGCATCTTTTGAAATTTCGTTGAGCCATCGAACAACCCGATCCTCCCTTTCACGACTGGATTCATAATCCGGAACTCCTAAATGAAAATCGGAGGCGAAATATATTTTTTTACCGGATTGCATAAATGAAATTAGAAACCAAAAATCTCTTTCAATTTCTCTTCAAGAGCGAAACCCCTTAAATTTTTCCCAATGATTTTACCTTCTTTGTCAAGTAAAAATGTTGATGGAATCGAGCTCACCCCGTATAACTTCGCTGCTTTGTTTCCCCATCCAAGTAAATCGCTGACATGATTCTCCCAGACCAATCCATCTTGCTTAATTGCTCCAAGCCATCTTTCTTTATTATTATCCAATGAAACTGAAAAGATGGTAAATCCTTTATCCTTGTATTTGTTGTACAATTTCACAACAGTTGGATTTTCTCTTCTACATGGCCCACACCAAGAAGCCCAAAAATCGAGTAAAACCACTTTTCCTTTGAGATCACTTAGTTTTCTTTCCTTTCCTTCTGTATCATTTTGAACAATATCAGGAGCATCCGCACCACTTGCGGTCATCTTTGTTTGATCCCACTTAGTTTTTGTTTTATGATATTGCGTTGAAATATTAACACCTGTTGGAGTATTCGCATATATACTTGTCAATTTCTCTAAAATCTGAACCCTTAGCTCCATTTCTTGATCTTCCTCTACTCCGTTAAGAGCGGCAATTAAAGCGGGAGAATTGGCAAATTTTTGAATAAATTCATTCCTATATTTCATCCACTCTGTTGAAATTGGTTTGAATTTTTCGTTCACTTCAGCATCTGAGCCTGGGTGTGTTTTTAAATACGCACGAGCCGAATCCAGTTTTGTCTTATAGACTGACCAAGTGATCATATATTCCCAAACAGCCGCAGTTGGTTCGGAACCTTTGATCTGAGTGGTTTGAATAAAGTTATTGGCATCGGCATACAATTCTACGGTGTCGTTGAACTGAAGAATCATATTCAACTGTTTGTTACCATCGTACCTGAAATAAAAAATGTCTTTAGAAGGAATATTACAATTCATGAGAAAAGTACCATCCTCATTTAGTGTGTCAACACAAAAAGCATTTAGATTTTTACCATCAAATTGACTCAGATAAAGACTTTTATCATTTGCATTGTCTATTTTACCCTTGATTACTATTGGAACCAACTGTTGAGCCTGTTGCCCAAAAACAATCAAATGAAGAAACAGAACAGCACCAAAAACTATATTTTTTTGAATCGAAATCTTATAAATCATAACTCAAATCTACCATTTTATAATAAAGGAAGCAATTTTTGTTCCAATGTTGCTCCCCTTACATTCATGGCCCTTATAATTCCATTTTTATCTATCAAAAATGTTGCTGGAATACTGCTTACCTTATAGAGCTGAGCTGCGATTGAATTCCAACCTTGCAAGTCGCTCACATGATTTTCCCAAATCAATCCATCAGTCTTTATGGCTTGCTCCCATCGGTCTTTCTTCTCATCTAGCGAAACTGAATAAACCGTAAACCCTTTATCTTTGTATTTATGATAGATGTTAACAACATTGGGATTTTCCTTTCGACATGGCCCACACCAAGAAGCCCAAAAATCAATAAGTACAACTTTTCCTTTTAAATCTGACAATTTGATTTCTTTTCCATCAGGTGAATCCAGAAAAATATCTGGAGCTGGTTTACCAATAGCGACTTCGCGATTTAAATCTCCATATTTTTTAATTCGGTCTTTTTGCTTTTGAACATTTTCGAGTTGCGACTCCCAAGAAGAAATATCGGAAGCCAATTTAGTTGTAAGTGAGTTATTTGGATACTTGGATTCCATCGCCTTTAGAACAATTTTATGATATTCCAGATTTTGCACATCCCAGTTGATTAATCCTTGATTTGGCCCCAGATCTTGAAGAAATACATACATTCCTGGTTCGTCTGGGTTTTCTTTCACTGTTTCTCTAATCCAATCGTGAATCTCTTTCATCATTTGATCCAACTCTGCTTTGACCTGATCCGCTTGTTTGGGATTAGACGCTCTCAATTCATTATATTTTCCAGACAAAGCAATCATATCTTGTCTTTTAGCTAAAATCTTCTGAACATATTTATTGAACAACTTCATTGTTATAGGACCATCTACTGATATTCCTTCTATTAACCGCTCTCTCTCCGTATTGATTTGGACTTCATCTCCCGATTGGACCAATAGAGATAAATTTTGTCCCAAAAAATTCATGAAGACTATGTTTATTCCATCGATTGGAATTTCAATAGAAAATTCTCCGTTTTCATTCGTATTCGTACTTCCTACTTCTTTTGGTTGCGTATTGGCTTGATTCACAGAAAAAACTAATTTTTCATTAGCGGAACCTTCAATTTTACCTTTGATTGTCGCTTTACCAGCGACATCTTCTTTCTTAATTTCTTTCTTTGATTCCGTTTCCGTAGTTTTTATCGACTCCTCATTTCCGCAAGAAGTGAATACAAAAAACAACACCAATAATTTCACAATTCCTTTCATATTTTATTTTTCAAGTAACTCTCTTATTAATTTATTCGCTGATTTAGGATCGGCTTTTCCTCCTGAAACTTTCATCAGTTGTCCCATAAAAAATCCAACCAACTGCTTTTCACCTCCTTTATAACGCTGAACTTCAGAAGGGTTTTTTTCAAAAACTTTTAAAATATAATCTTTAATTGAGTCTTCATTTGAATCCTGAATCAGATTGTTTTCCTGTGCAATCAATAGAGGAGATTTTTCCGGTGATTGAATCATTTCCGGAAAAACTTTTTGTTTGGCAACCGAATTGGAGATCTTACCTTCATCAATAATTTGAACTAGCTCCGCAACAGATTTAGGTTGAACAGGAAACTCTGGCAGATCAATTGCTTTTTCATTCAAATAACTTTTAATATCTCCTATTAACCAGTTAGCACAAGACTTGTAATTATTTGAATGCTGAATCAACTCCTCAAAATAAAGTGCAAATTCTTTAGAATCCGTAAGAATTCTAGAATCATAATCACTTAATTTGAGTTCTGTTGTAAATTTCCTGTAAAGTGCATCAGGCAATGGCGGCATGGTCATTTTTACCTCATTAATATACTCTTGAGAAACTCGAATAATTGGCAAATCAGGTTCAGGAAAATATCGATAATCATTATCCGATTCCTTAGAACGCATGGACAAAGTTCTATTTTTCAAGGCATCATAAGCCCTCGTCTCTTGTTTGATTTCCTCCCCATTTTCATTGGCTAGAATCTGTCTTCGTATTTCAAACTCAATTGCTTTTTGAACGTTCCTCATCGAATTCATATTCTTAACCTCAACTTTGGTTCCGAAAGTAGAAGATCCTTTCGGCATAACAGAAATGTTAGCATCACAGCGCAAAGACCCTTCTTCCATATTTCCATTACAAATTTCCAAATAGCGAACTAATTTTCTTACCTCGTACAGATAATTGTAAGCTTCTTCAGAAGTTTTGATATCCGGTTCTGAAACGATCTCAAGCAAGGGAACCCCAGCACGATTGAGATCAACCAAAGTATTGAATGGATCTAAATCATGAATTGACTTTCCGGCATCTTCTTCCCAATGTATACGGGTTAGATGAATTTTTTTATCATTTCCTTCCTCATCTTTAATATGAATCGCTCCACCTTTGCAAATTGGAGTTGTATCTTGGGTGATTTGATATCCTTTAGGAAGATCAGGGTAAAAATAATTCTTACGTGCAAAGTTCATTTTTTCTGTGATCTCACAATTTAAAGCTACCCCCAATTTAACTGCAAAGTTCATAACTTGTTTGTTAAATCTTGGCAAAGCACCAGGATGTCCCAAAGAAATCACAGAAACATCCGTATTCGGTGAATCTCCATAATTATAACGATCCGAAGAATAGGCCTTTGTTACTGTATTCAATTGAATGTGTACTTCTAACCCAATAACCGCCTCGTATTTTTCAAGAAGAGTTTCGTTAAAATCCATTTTAAATTCTATTTACCAGTTCTTTCATGATTTGAGTCATTAGAGGCTCTTGTCTACTTGCGACTTCGATCACATCTTGAACCGAAACCTTTTTAATTTTTCCGGGAACCCCGAGATCGGTAACAATAGAAACACCGAACACTTTCATTTCCATGTGCCGCGCAACGATGACCTCCGGCACGGTGGACATTCCAACAGCATCTGCTCCCAGAACCCGAACCATTTTATACTCAGCAGGAGTTTCTAGGGTGGGTCCCGTCAATCCCAAATAGACTCCTTTCGAAACACGAATTCCTTTTTCTTCGGCAATACCCATTGCTTTTTCTATCATTTCTTGATCATAAGCATCACTCATATCCGGGAATCGAGGTCCCATTTCGTCAATATTTGGCCCAATCAGAGGGTTTCCTGGGAAAAAATTGATGTGATCATTAATGATCATGATTTCACCAATTTGAAAATCAGGATTCACTCCTCCGGAGGCATTAGATATAAGCAAACGTTCAACTCCAAGCGATTTAAATACTCGAATTGGAAAAGTACATTGTTGAAGAGAATACCCCTCATAAAAATGAAAACGACCTCGCATAGCGATCACTTTCTTATTTCCGATAGAACCGAAAATAAGTTCTCCCGAATGAGATTCTACCGTAGATACAGGGAAATTTGGAATATCTTGATAAGGTATAGTTTGCTCGATTTCGATTTCTTGAACAAGACCACCTAATCCCGTTCCTAAGACAATTCCAATTTCAGGCTGAAAACCTGTTTTATCTTTAATGAATTGCGTCGTTTCTTTTATTTGCTTCAACATAATTTTTGATCCCATTAAGGAATTCGTTTTTATTATCTATTTCAATGGAAATATCAAGGTAATGAATAATTGACTCGAATTCTTGAATAAAATCCTTAAAAATTCTTAACCTCATTAAATCCTTTACTGTCGTAAGAATGATCTTATTTCCATGTGCAAAACTATCAAATATATCTCTTATTTTTTCAATATCTTTTGGCTTAAATCTATAATGATCGGGATATTTTAGATGTCGTACATTTCTCCCCTCTAAATATTGAAGAATAGGTTCGGGTTTGGCAACACCTGTTATCAATAAAATATTATCTTGAAGCTGCTCTTGTTTTTCATTATTCAAATTATATACTCCCTTGTATCTTATTTGTGAAAAGAAAACCTTTTGATTCTGAAGAGGATGAATTTTTGAAATTATCTTTTTTTTGTCGACTTCATTTAAATCGGTCGGACATTTGGTAACAACAATGTAATCCGCTCGATTTTTACCCGACCTGAATTCTCTCAAATCTCCAACGGGCAAAATAAAATCAGAGTAAAATGGCCGGGAATAATCGGTAAGTAAAATATTGAACCCAGCTTGTATAGATCGATGTTGATATGCGTCATCTAATAGAATGAGATCCGTATTTGGTTGGTCTCCGGCAATTCGAATAACCCCTTGAATGCGTTCTTCGCAAACTTGAACAGAAACTTGATTACCATATTTAAAATAGTACTGAAGTGGTTCATCTCCTATATCTTCCCAGGTAGAATTTTCATTTGCCCGAAAATAGCCTTGGGAAAGCCGTTTATATCCTCTACTAAGCACACCAATTTGATATTCTGTGTGTAAATTTTCAATCAATAATTCTGTATGCGGAGTTTTACCGGTTCCTCCCGTCGACAGGTTCCCAATACAAATAATTGGTAAATCGAAGGAAACACCTTTTCTAATACCATTCTTGAAAAGAAAATTTCTTACTCCAATGATCAATCCATAGATCAGCGAAAAAGGAAAAAATATGAAGCGTATCAAATTCATTTTATAGTTTTACAAAAGTAAACTTTTAGTCAAGATTTATGAGAATCCAGGAAGTAATCCGTTATTTAGAATCTTTAGCCCCTTTAAGCAGTCAGGAAAGTTATGACAATTCTGGTCTATTAGTAGGAGATGCAAGCAGAGAAACAACCTCCGCATTAATCGCACTTGATTGCACAGAAGACATTGTGGATGAAGCCATTAGAAAGAATTGTAATTTAATCATCTCACACCATCCTATTATTTTCAAGGGACTAAAATCCATTACAGGAAGAAATTATGTAGAACGAACCATAATCAAAGCCATTCAAAATGATATAGCGATTTATGCCCTGCACACCAACCTAGATAATTACCTGCATGGTGTCAATTTTGAAATTGGAAAACGAATTGGTTTAAATCACCTTAAAGTATTAGCCCCAAGTTCAGATAATCTATTAAAACTTGTTGTGTACGTACCGGAAAAAAATGCACAGGAAATGCGAGATGCCTTGTTTCAAGCAGGTGCAGGAAACATTGGAAATTATTCCGAATGCAGTTACAATATTAGTGGAGAAGGCACTTTTAAAGGAAATGATGCATCAAATCCAGCATTGGGCAATAAAGGAGAACGACATACGGAAAAAGAAACACGCATTGAAGTTATACTGAGTAAACATCAACAGCATCTTGTTCTCGCCGCTATGTTGAATAGCCACCCTTATGAAGAAGTAGCCTATGATCTTATCCCTTTAATAAATAAAAACAACTATGAAGGCGCAGGTATGATCGGAGAATTAGAATCGGCTATGCAAACAGAAGATTTTCTAAAACATCTCAAGGAAGTTTTTGATGTGCCATGCATTCGACATACGGCATTAGTAAAAGGAATAATTAGAAAAGTAGCTTTTTGTGGAGGAAGTGGAAGTTTTTTATTAAAGCAAGCACGTTCTCATAAAGCCGATATTTACGTTACTGGAGATTTTAAATATCATGAATTTTTTGATGCAGAAGATCAGATCATTATTGCTGACATTGGGCACTATGAAAGCGAGCAGTATACTAAAAATTTACTGCATGATATTTTGTCGAAAAAATTTCCTAAATTTGCCGTTCATTTAACGGAAATAAGTACAAATCCGATTAATTATTTTTAGTAACATGGCCAAAAAAACAATAGGTAAAGATTCAACTGTATCTGAAAAACTAGAAGCGTTAGCCAATCTTCAAAACATTGATTCTGAAATCGATAGAATCAAAACAATCCGAGGCGAGCTTCCACTTGAAGTACAAGATCTTGAAGATGAGTTAGAAGGATTAACTACGAGAATCACCAACCTTGAAACAGAATCAAAGGAATTAGATGCTGAGATTTCAAATCGTAAAAATGCGATGAAGGAAGCAGAAGCATTGATCAAAAAATACAAAGACCAGCAGAATAATGTTCGAAACAATCGTGAATTTGATTCTTTGAGCAAAGAAATCGAATTCCAGGAGTTGGAAATTCAGTTATCGGAAAAAAAGATTAAGGAAGCCAAAGCGAAGATTGATTCGAAAAAAGAGGTCATGACTGAGGCTAAAACTGAATTGGAAGAACGAACCAATGACTTAGATGCAAAGAAAAAGGAATTGGATGAAATCGTTAAAGAAACTCAGAAAGATGAAGACGATTTAAATGCAAAATCGGAAAAAGCAAGAGAGTTGATTGATGACCGTTTATTAATGGCATACGATAGATTGAGAAACAACCTCAGAAATGGTTTGGCTGTTGTAAAGATTGAGAGAGATTCTTGCGGGGGATGTTTCAACAAGATTCCACCACAACGACAATTAGACATCAACTCTAAGAAAAAGATTATCGTCTGTGAACACTGTGGAAGAATTTTGGTTGACAATCCTGAGGCGATGAAGGAGGCTGAAGAAACAGCTCAAAAGAAAACCAGTAGAAGAAAATCATCAGTAGAAGAATAAGTATCTTCACAAGATATTGAATTAACCCGATCCGAATAGGTTCGGGTTTTTTATTTTTAAAATTTCAGATCAAAAAAAAGCGACATCAATTAATGTCGCTTTTTATATTAAAATATAATTTGATTATTTCTTCGTGCAACAAGATTTTCCAGTTGTTGTAGAATGACAAGATTTTCCATTTGCCGGTTTTGTAGTGCAAGACTTTTTGTTGGCATCTTTGCATTTTTGACAATTCTTGTCCTTACATTTTTTTGCGTCGTGATCTCCTCCGATTTCAGTTTTAATCGCATTAAAGTTCGAAGCCAAAGTATATGAACCCATCAATCCCGTTAATGCAAAAGCGAATGCTAATTTTTTCATAATTAATAATTTTTGATCTGTAGTATAAACGTAAAGTTAGTGAAAATCTTTTAGAAATTAGCCAAGACAGTTTGTTTGGCCTTGACCACTTGTTCTAATTCGACCTGAATATCGGCATCTAAGGGTACAAAAATATCTAATCTGGAACCAAATCGAATAAAGCCCATTTCACTTCCTTGAGTCACTGAATCATCTACTTTTTGAAACCAACGAATTCTTCTTGCAACAGCTCCTGCTATTTGTCTGAATAAAATCTCTCTACCGCTATCATCTCGAATGACCGTTGTAGTTCTTTCGTTTTCTGTTGAGCTTTTCGGATGCCAAGCAACTAAAAATTTTCCTGGATGGTACTTGAAATACTCCACTTTGCCTCCAATTGGATTATAATTTGCGTGGACATTCAAAGGCGACATAAAAACAGAAATTTGAATTCTTCTATCATTAAAATATTCCGTTTCCTCAACTTCCTCGATTACAACTACTTTTCCATCAGCAGGACTCAGCACACTATTGTATTGCGTATTTATTCCACGTGATGGAACTCGGAAAAAATAAACAATTAGAAAGAAAAAAACTCCTGCTGCCAAGACCAAAATTGACCATAACCAAACCCAAGGAATGAACAATATAAAAAAAGTTGAAAGCCCTCCCAAAAGTAAAAAAGCAATCGAAATGATTCCGTGTCCTTGCTTGTGAATTTTCATAAAGCGAAAATACAGTAAAAATGGAAATTGGGAATTGGTTCTAGAATTATTTTATCCATTCAAAAATGAAAATCCAGCTAAAAGTCACTGGAATGGTAAACAACATCGCATCGATTCGATCTAAGATTCCACCATGTCCGGGAATCAAGTCTCCCGAATCCTTTTCTCCTGCAGAGCGTTTTATAAGGGACTCAAATAGATCCCCTATAATTCCGAAAACTGGAACCACTAGCCCTAAGACCATCCAAAACAATAGAGACCTATGTTCATTAAATAGAAAAATCACGTAACTGGCAGCCAAGCTAAACAAGAGACCGCCTAATACGCCCTCCCAAGTTTTTTTAGGACTGATTCGCTCGAACAATTTAGTCTTCCCGAAATACTTACCCGTTAGATAAGCAAAAGTATCGCTTGTCCATGTAAGAATCATCATACCCAAAACGGGCCAAAAATCAAGAATTTTTCCTTCTCCGTTGGCCATATAAAGAAAATGAACCAACATCAATGGAAGTAAGACATAAATATAGCCTGCTACCCCTACAACACCTGTAATTAATGCATTTTTTGATTCATTAAAGAGTGATGAGACAAATGGAACAAGCAGAAGCAAAGGTAAAGTCGCCACCCAAACAAAAGAAATGTAATGGAGCCCTGCCAGTGCAAAAATGAGGTAAGCAATCATACCGGTTGACAGGTAATTTTTTGAGGAAGATCCGACATCTAGTGCAGTCATGAGTTTATTAAATTCAATCAGACCTAAAGCAGCCATTACTCCAAAAACTAAGTAAGATAATTGTGCATAAAAAAGGACACCACACAAAAGGACAGCCACATACACCCCTCCATAAACTGCCCGAGTCATGATATCACTCATGGTCATCCTCCTCTATAATGCGAATTGCTCTTATTGCATTTTCGGGTTTTACATAAAGTTTGATATCCCCAAAATTATTGTATAATGAATCTTTTTGATTAAGTACAATGACTGAGATCCCCTTTTCTTCAAGAATGTGCTTTTTAATGTTTGCTAAAGCATTTGAAGTTGTAATATAAACCTGAGTCCAACCTTCCATAAGAATCTACTATATTTCTTCTTCAGGTTTCTCCGAATTTTCCTCTTTCGATTCATCCTTTGAAGGCTCAGAAGAGTTTGCTAGCGCGTGGGCTGAAATTTCTTCATCGGTCATTGGAGGATTGTCATTTCTTTCTTCTTCAATCTTATGCGCTTCTTCTTCTTTTCTTGCTTCCTCTTTGATTTCTTCAACTACAGGCTCTTCAACTCCCCAAGGTCTTTTCCCAAAAATTTCTTCCAAATCTTCTTTAAAAATAACCTCTTTCTCCAAAAGTTTATTAGCTAATCTTGTCAGTCCTTCCTCATTATCCTTCAACATTTGAACCGCTCTTTTGTATTGAGCTTCGATTATTTTAGAAGCTTCTTCATCTATCAACTTTGCTGTATCTTCAGAATAAGGTTTAGAAAAGCTATACTCTCTTCCTTGAGAATCATAATAAGACCTATTTCCTATTTTTTCATTTAACCCATAAATGGAAACCATAGCATAAGCTTGCTTGGTTACCTTTTCAAGGTCTGAAAGTGCACCTGTTGAAATTTTGCCAAACATCACTTGTTCAGCTGCTCTACCTCCAAGGGCTGCACACATCTCATCTAAAATTTGTTCCGTAGTGGTAATTTGTCTTTCTTCCGGCAGATACCATGCAGCGCCTAAGGATTGTCCTCTAGGCACAATGGTTACTTTAATTAAAGGATGGGCATGTTCCAACAACCAAGAAATCGTAGCGTGCCCAGCTTCGTGAAAAGCAATTGTTTTCTTTTCCTGTTTAGAAATAATCTTGTTCTTCTTTTCCAAACCACCAATAATACGATCCACTGCATCAAGGAAATCTTGTTTCTCTACCGCCTTCTTTTTCTTTCTAGCTGCAATCAAAGCCGCCTCATTACACAAATTTGCAATGTCAGCACCAGAGAATCCAGGTGTTTGTCTTGACAGAAAATCAATATCGATGTCCTTATCCAATTTCAAAGGTTTCAAATGCACTTGGAAGATTTCCTTTCTTTCATTTAAATCAGGCATATCCACATAGATTTGACGGTCGAAACGTCCAGCACGCATGAGTGCTCTATCCAGAATATCAGCCCGGTTCGTTGCTGCGAGAATAATAACTCCTGAATTGGTTCCAAAACCATCCATTTCAGTAAGCAATTGGTTCAGTGTATTTTCTCTTTCATCATTTGATCCCATGGAAGCAGATTTTCCTCTTGCTCTACCTATCGCATCAATTTCATCAATAAAGATGATGGCAGGTGCCTTTTCTTTCGCTTGCTTAAATAGGTCACGAACCCTAGAGGCTCCAACCCCCACAAACATCTCGACAAAATCAGATCCTGACAAAGAAAAGAAAGGCACTTTAGCTTCTCCTGCAACGGCTTTAGCAAGAAGTGTTTTACCTGTACCCGGAGGTCCTACCAAAAGTGCACCTTTCGGAATTTTAGCTCCTAATTCTGTATATTTCTTCGGATTCTTTAGAAACTCCACGATTTCCTCAATCTCTTCTTTTGCTCCTTCCAGACCCGCAACATCGGAAAACGTCACATTTGTTCCCTTTCCTTTTTCAAAAACCTGAGCTTTGGACTTACCGATATTGAAAATCTGACCTCCGCCACCGCCGGCACCGCCAGTCATTCTTCTCATGATAAATACCCAAATCACAATAATAATAACAAGAGGAAGAAGCCATCCGATAATAGTTCCAAACCAATCTTCTTTGGTTGTAGATCGGAATTCGATCTCATTCATATTTCTTTTTACCAAGGAATCATTTACTGCGTCAAATTTTTCTTCGAATTTTTCAGCCGAACTGATCTCAAAGCCTAGAGTTGGAGTTTTACCTCCAAATCCTTTTTCTTGTTTTTTAATATTTTTAAATTCCTTTTTATATTCCGCAAGAGCTGGAATAGAATCCTCAATAACGTAGACCTCAACCTTCTTTCCGTTGACGATCACTACGGTTTCTACCCAACCTTTTTCAGCCACATCAAAGAAATCATTTTGAGAAATTTCTTTTGCTCCTCCACTCATGCTAAAAAGTTGGAGACCAATGATCACAAAAATGATCACTGCATAGATCCAATAAAAATTGAATCCTTTCTTTTTCTTATTGTTTTGATTTTCTGCCATTATCTAAAAAATATCTTCGTATTCTGTTTTTTCCGCGTCTGCCCATAGATCTTCTAAATCGTAAAAGTCTCTTACATCTTTATAAAAAATATGGACGACAATGTTCACATAATCTAACAAAATCCACTCAGAATTTTGTTTTCCTTCTTCATGCCATGGTTTTTCAAGTAGTACTTCTCTGGTTTTTCTTTGAATAGAATTATTGATACCTTCTACCTGAGTACTTGATTCTCCGCTGCAAATGATAAAAAAATCACAAACTGCGTTATCAATTTTTCGTAAATCTAGTTTAGTGATTGACTTCCCCTTCACATCTTGAATGGCATCCACGATCACCTCTGCCAATTTTTCCGAAGAAACTACTTTTTTCTTGATCAATTAAATAAATTTTTAAACCCGCAAATCTAACTAATTTTAGACTATATTCGCCTAAAAGTCCCAATAAATGAAGAATCCAGAAACATTATTCATGGGTCAGCATATTATTCATTTATCAGACATTGATTCTACGAACAATTTTGCTGCCAATTTAATAAAGCAGACAAAAGTAGTATCTGGTACTGTTATTTTGGCAGACAATCAGACGGCAGGTCGCGGGCAAAGTGGTAATCAATGGCATGCCAATCCTGGAGAAAATTTAACTTTCAGTTTGATTCTCCACCCAAGGATTCTTGCTAAAAATCAGTTCATTATCAGCAAGATTACTTGTCTAGCACTTTTAGATTTACTCGAGGAAAATAAACTTGAAACCAAAATTAAATGGCCTAATGACCTCCTGATTAATCAGCATAAAATTGCAGGGATTTTAATCGAGAACACGTTGAGGGGACAAAATATTGAATCTAGTATTATTGGTATTGGTTTGAACGTGAATCAAAATTATTTTCATGAAAACCGGGCAACAAGTTTGAATTTGGAAACAGGAGTAATATTTGATCGAGTAACACTACTGCATCAATTTTTAAAATTTATGGAACGCTGGTATTTAGCTTTAGAGCGTGGTGATGAAATCCAAATTGATCAGATTTATACACAAAATTTATTCGGGAGAAATGAGTTGCGTAACTATATTAGGGACGGATCCGAATTTGAAGGAAAGATAAAAGGGGTCAATCGAATTGGGCAACTAGAAATGGAGTTAGTCCATGGAAAAACGCAATACTTCGATAATCAGGAAATTAAATTTTGTTTCGACTAGTTGTGAATTTCCTTGAGTTTATTGGACATGTAATTGAAAAGATTGGTCAAAGGCTTCTCCACCATCATTTTAAGAAAAGTATTCACCTTTCCGTCAAACTCGATGAAACCCTCGCATTCTCCTCCTTCCATTTCTGTAATGAAAATAGTGAGAGTAAAAGGGAATGGAGACTTTTCGCCCGACTTCATAAATAATTTACCCGGAGCTTCCTCACTTTCTTTTACGAGGGAAATGGTAGCCGTATTTTGAACCTTAAAAGAACAGTCATTCTGTGTCGATTGCCACTCAGAAACCTTATCTTGAGGAAGTAAATTGATAATATTATTCATATCCGAAACGTAGGAAAACACGGTTTCTCTAGAGGCACTGACTACTACCTTTTCCGATTCTATTTTCATCTTATTTCTTCCAGTTTTCAGGATCTTCTCGCCATTGCTTGAGGCTTTCCAGATCAGATTCGTTTATATATCCTAGTTTTAAGGCTTCTTCGATTAGATGATCATAATCTGAAATTGTGACCAAATTGCATTTTGCTTCTTTCATGTTTTCCTTTGCAACATGGAAACCATAATCAAAGATTGCAACCATGCCTTTAACGTTCAGTTTTGCTTCTCTAAGTGCTTCTACCGCTTTCAAACTCGACCCACCTGTAGACACCAAATCTTCGATTACCACAACATTTTGCCCCTCCATAAAATCTCCTTCAATCATATTCTGCATCCCATGACCTTTGGCTGAAGATCTAACATAAATAAAAGGAATTCCAAGTTCCTGAGCGATTAATGCCCCTTGTGCGATTCCCCCAGTTGCTACACCAGCAATTACCTCCGGAGAACCAAATTCTTCCCGAATGATCTCTGTATACGCCTGGCGAATAAAAGTACGGATTTGAGGATAGGACAACGTTTTTCTGTTATCGCAATAGATAGGCGACTTCCATCCAGAAGCCCAGGTAAACGGATTAGAAGGTTGAAGCTTAACTGCCTTGATTTGTAGTAAAAATTCTGCTACTTTTAGGGCTCTATCTTTGTTTGTAATCATAGCGCAAATGTATAAAGTTTTTATTGAATCAAGACAAATAATTCTGAGCAAAATATCAGAAAAAAAACTAACAAATATCAGTCTTCAAGACACTTCTGAGGTACGTAAAAACCTGGGAGACATTATTTTCAATTCTACAGATGACATCTCCATTATTTCGGATGATCTTGAATCACTTTGGACTGATTTTCAATCCCATTTTAAATTGATTCGTGCAGCTGGAGGTATTGTACAGAAAGACAAAAAATTTCTTTTTATAGTCCGACATGGCAAGTGGGATATTCCAAAAGGCAAGTTGGAAAAAGGCGAAGATGAAGAGGAAGGAGCTATTAGAGAAATTGAAGAGGAATGCAATATTCACAACCCAAAGATTAAAAAGAAGATATGTGATACTTATCATTGTTATGAAATGAACGGAAACATGATTTTGAAAAAAAGCGTGTGGTTTCATTTAAAATATAAGGGTGATGACCAATTGATTCCCCAGACAGAGGAAGGGATTTCTGAAGTGCGATGGCTGAAAAGAAAAGAATTCGATAAGGTTAGGGAGAATACTTACGGAAGTATTCAAGAAGTACTGAAAGTGTTTGAAAATGAGATTCTTAAATAATCAGAGTCGAATTTTTTCGGACTAATTTCTTCTGAATCTTACCAAATTGCCACGTGTAAGGTTTTTGCCAGAAGTGCTTTGGGTGGTTAACTCACCTACTTCAAACGAACCTTTGTGTTTGTGCAGATCCAACAGTTGTTTCAATTTCTTTAAAGGAAGTTTTGGAGAATAGGTATTGAGCACTAAAAATCCGTTGGGTTCTAACAAATCAATTCCAAGCTGGATTAGTTCTTCAATATTTTCTTCGATCTTCCATTTTTCCCCCTTTGTCCCAAAACCAAAGGCTGGTGGATCCATAATTATTCCATCATATTTTTTCCCTCTTTTATATTCTTTCTGAGCAAACTTCAACGCATCCTCAACCACCCAAGAAATGGATTCGAAGTGATTGATTTTTGCATTTTCGGAAGCCCACTGAACAATCTGTTTAACCGAATCTACATGCACAACCTTGGCTCCAGTACTTGCCGCAACAATAGATGCTGCACCTGTATAGCCAAACAAGTTCAAAAAACGCCCCTTTGAATCAAGATTTTCTAAAATAAAACGCCAATTAATCTCTTGTTCAGGAAAAAGTCCAATATGCTTGAACCGAGTAATTTTGAGCAGAAACTGAAAATCTTGATATTGCAATCTCCATAGATCTTGCCCGGATTTCATTATCCATTTACCCGAAGTTGAATCATTCTCCTCAAAAATAAAATCACATGATTTCTCCCATTCTTCAGGATCTAAAGCCGACTTAAAATAGGCCATTGACTCCGGTCGAATCAAGTAAAAAGTACCAAATCGCTCGTACTTAAGACCATTCCCGACGTCAATCAATTCATAATCTCCCCATTGTAGTGATTCAAATTTCATGTAACGTTTTTGATAAGAAAAATTTAAAGGACAAATATAGTTTTTTGCGTAAGGCGATGCGATATATTTTATATTTTCGAAACCGTATTGAAATACTGTTAAACTTTTGAAAAAGAGACATTACAAATATCTGATTTGGGTTTTCGGGGTCATGCTATTGCTCCTGTTGATTTATGTATTTCTGCCAAGTACTGAAGAAAATGATTCGGAGGAAGAGGAAATCCAACCTGTAGCAATTGAGTTTTTGGACGTAGATCCTAAATTAGCAGACTCGATCATGGTTGGTCTAAACGACGAAAATCTGATACTTCAGCATATTGTTTGGAAAATACCAGCCGACTCTAATTTTGACCTTTCAGGAATACGTGGTGGAGGCTTCATTTTAGATGCAGATATTGCAGAATTGACTAAGATCATTCCGCAATTAGATTCACAAAATGCGATACGGCCTTATATTTTTATTCAACCCAATCGTTTGTTTCTGGATGCCCCAAAAAGCATGAATCAAGACCTTTTAAATAGTCAATCCAAAAAATTACATGCCAATTACAGAAAGTTGATTGAACGACTGTATAAACAGGAAAATATCTCAGGTTTTGTTTTTGACTTCAACCTTGAAGCTTATGGGCTGAATCCAAGAGCACTTGGTGATGAAAAACCTGCTTTGTTTGATGATTACTATATGCTAATGGACAGTATCAGAATGCATAAAGGTCTGATTGGATACCATTTCGGAAATGATCTATATCAAGATAGTTCCTATTTTAAAAGTCGGCTTCCATTACTTACTAAAAAAGGTCTTCCATTTATTTTGATCAATGCAGATTCTATCGATGCTGAGTTGGATTTGCGAGAAAAGATGAAATCTATGCAGTTCAATGGTTTGATTGGGGTTTTCGCCAGCCAATCTTCCTCAGTTCACACCTATTTATCTCAAGGAGCCGATTTGATTGTTATGGATTTTCATCCTGAAACCTATAAAAACGCGATTGCGGATTTAGTGATGTTGGAATTAAACAAGGAAAAATTATCCTATTCCATCAAGAGAAATTTATTAGCCAAAACATGGATGAAAAATGGTCTGCAAAAAGACAGCTCTCAAATCGAAAGAGATAGTACTTTCCGACCAATTACAGACAATGAAATCAAAGCCATTAGTTATCACATTGCTGAAAATTCGAGTATCCTGGTCAACAACAAGATCTTTAGTATTCAAAATCTGAAAGCTGGTTTTACGGTATTGTCCAACACCAATCCAAGTCGATTTTTAAGAACCCTGAATGAATATTCTTCGCACAGGTCAGTGCACTTCAAGACCTGGGATGCCAAATTGGTAAAAGACGCAGTAAAATCGAAAAGCCCAACCATTCTCATACTTGAAAATGTAGATTTGGATACTTGCAAAAGTGAACTGAGACAAGCCTTTATTGATGCCGGTAAATCAAAAAACATTATCATTATCGTTACTGGAAAAGCCTCGAATCTTATCCATTTAAATCAATCGCAAAATCTCATTTATACCTCTCATTTTATGGATAAAAACCAATATGTGCTTGCCAAGCAAATTTGTGGTGTACTATCCTTTACTGGTGAACTTGGATTTTACGAACGAATGCTAGGGAAATCAACTGGAAACAAGATACATCGCTCACGTATGGGTAGAGGTAGACCTGAAGAAGTTGGTTTGAATTCAGATACGCTTGCTAAAATTGATTACCTGGTACGAAGCGCCATGAACGGGAGAGCATTTCCGGGATGTCAGGTTTTGGTGGTCAAAGATGGTCAAATCGTATATGACAAAAATTTTGGGTTTCAGACTTATGAGAGAAAATATGCTATCAACGATAATGATGTTTACGACATTGCATCTTTAACGAAGGTAGTAGCCACGACTATGGTCGCCATGAAGTTGTATGAAATGAAAGCCTATCGCCTAGATGATTCTCTATACAAATATTTACCGGAGGATACACTAAGAAACCACTTAAGACGTCGAAAATCCTCTATTCGGGATATTCGTTTTGATGAGATTTTGGTACACAAATCAGGATTACCTGAAGGTGCTCCCATCATTCAGTACCTCGACTATATTGATCGTCAGAAAGAAATAGGCCGATATGACAAGTATTATTGTGATGAAAAAGATGACACTGTTTTTTGTGTAGAGATCGCCAAGGGCTATTATTTGGACGGTTCATACCTTGATTCTATGTGGCTAAGAATGAATTCATTGTATGTGAGTCCGGCAAAGGAATACAAATATTCGGATGTCAATATGAATCTATTATATCGGATATTTAAGAGTATCATTCAAAAGAAAAACTATGTACGAGTCCCTAGAAAAGGAAACCAAGATGTATTTGCCCGTTTTTTAGATTCTTGTTTCTACAAACCGCTGGAAATGAATCGGACAACCTTTTTACCTCGATTGAAATACGACACTTTGGACATTGTACCAACGGAAGATGATAAATGGTGGCGTAACCAACTGTTGCGAGGATATGTACATGATCCAAATGCCGCCTTGTACGGTGGAGTGGCTGGAAATGCAGGAATTTTTTCAAACAAAACCGATTTGGCCAAACTTTTCCAAATGCTCTTAGATGGAGGCACATTTGAAGGCAAGCGCTACCTACAGAAAGAAACAGTAGATCTATTCACGCAATCGTACGGGGATTCGCATCGTGGGCTAGGATTTAATAAGCAATCTGCCAGCAAGAAAACTTTTGGGATTTCTCCTTTGGCACCAAGTTCTTTATTTGGTCACACCGGTTTTACAGGAACTTGTGTTTGGGCGGATCCGGACAATGAAATCATTTTGGTTTTCCTATCCAACAGAGTCCACCCAAAAGTGAATAAGAGAATCTACAAATTTGGCGTAAGGAAGAATATTCACGATTATATTTATCGGGCTATTATTGATTAGATTTCTGGATTTCTGGATTTCTGGATTACTGGATTACTGGAGGCTGGACTTTTGGACTTTTGGACTTTTGGATTTTTTGATGAATGATTTATGACTCATGATGCATGACTAACTACTTTTGACTTTCAACAGACCCCTACCAATCTATTTTTGGAAGAAAAATCATTAGCCCTACAATAAACGAAGTTAATGCTGCTATCAATACAGCTCCTGCGGAAAGATCTTTAATTTTTTTGATTTGATCGTGTTTTTCGGGTGAGACAAAATCGCACAAAATCTCAAGAGCGGAATTGACAGCCTCGAGAGCTAGTACCAATCCAATAACCATAATTATGAGCATCCATTCTCCCCAGGAAATCTCTAAAACGAAACCCAGAATAATAGCCAGAACAGCTGCAAACAAATGAACCCAAGCGTTATGCGTGTTTTGAATTAGTAAACGCACCCCGTTCATGGCATAAGGGAAACTTTGAAATCGCTTTTTAAGAGAAAACCTTGGGTTTTCTGAACTTTTCGATTTTTGATTATTTGGATTGTTTGCCATTCGGAAATCAAGATAAAAAAAAGCCCCCAGACTTGGAGGCTTCCTTAGTATTTTTAACTTTTTCCTTCTATTTCGCTGGAAGTAATTTGGAGCTTACTTCACCAAATCCGATTCTTACACCGTCTTTTTCGGCATATCCTCTCATAATTACTGTATCCATGTCATTGATGAATTTTCTTTCGGATCCATCACTCATCTTAAATGGTTTGGTCCCTTTCCAAGAGATTTCCAACATCGAACCGTACTGTCCTTCTTCTGGGCCTGAGATCGTTCCGGAAGCCATGCAGTCGCCCGTATTGATATTACATCCATTCACTGTATGATGCGCCAATTGCTGGTTCATATTCCAATACATGTGTTTGTAATTTGATGTACAAACTAAATTCTCTTCTCCATTTTCCGGCTGGATTAGAACTTCCAATTTGATATCAATATGCTTGTTTCCTGAATATTCTAAATAAGGTAGAATTTTAGGATCATCTTGTTTGGGTCCAGGAACTCTGAAAGGCTCCAAAGCATCTAAAGTCACGATCCAACAAGAAAGTGAAGACGCAAAGTTCTTTCCTAAAAAAGGTCCAAGTGGTACATATTCCCATCCTTGAATATCTCTGGCACTCCAGTCATTGAATAAAGCCATTCCAAAAATATAGTCGTCTGCTTCCAGAGTGCTAATTGAATCTCCAAGAGGTTTTCCTTGATAAGTAAAGAAAGCTACTTCCAATTCAAAATCCAGCAATGTAGAAGCTCCAAAAACCGGTACTTCGTCTGTAGGTCCTTTTTTCTGTCCTTTTGGTCTGTGAATAGCTACACCAGAAGGAATGATGGAACTTGCTCTTCCATGGTATCCAACCGGAATGTGTTTCCAGTTTGGAAGTAAAGCGTTGTTTGGATCTCTGAAAAGACAACCCACATTATAGGCATGTTGCTCACTTGAGTAGAAATCAGTGTAATCTCTTGTATAGATTGGCAAAAGCATTTCAACTTCCTTCACATCAACTAATACTTGCGCTACGTGTTGTTCGTTATTTTTAAGATCCGGGAAATCTTCTCTAAAAAGCTTCGAAATTCTGTTTCTCAAATCTCTTGTCGCTTCTTTTCCTTTTTGCATGATATTGTTCAGATACTCCGTTTTGAAGTCTTCCGAATCAAATGGAAGATTGGCCATATAACCTAGAACAAACAAGGCGTTTAGATCAATCACCATATCCCCAATTCTGGAACCTACTCTCGGACCTTCATCTTTGGTTTTAAAAATCCCAAAAGGAATATTTTGAATTGGAAAGTCAGAGTCCTTTGCTATAGGAATCCATGATTTTAGTTTGGGGTCATTTGCTTGTATCATGATATTAATATTTTCGATTTAGTATATTTGAGAGACAAAGTTAATGTATGCAGGAAAACAATCGAAGAAATACCAAAAAATTCCGCTTAATCTTGGCATTTTTGGGTCTTGGTTTTTTGATTCTGCATTTTTCAGCGACTTTTTTATTTACGTCTCCTCTCAAAAATCACGAAAATGAAAACATCCATTATGTGGTGAATGGCTATATGCATCCATTATTTTGGCAGAATTGGAGTCTGTTTGTCCCCGCTCCCAAGGACAACAAAAAAATAGAAATCGCCTTTAAGGAAGAAAAGGGTTATACTGAATTTAAAGATCCATTAGAAAATGCCTATCGGGTTTTTAAATGGTTACGCTATGGGCCTGAGGGGAAAATAATTCTCGGTTTCGATAACACCCTTTGGTGGGTTTATGATGACTTGAGAAAACTTAACATCCCTTGGAATAGAGAATTAGAAGGTACAGAAGCCATTCGATTTCAAAAAATGAATGGATATTTTCTACTTAGAAATTTGGTCTTAGGTGCGCACAAAAAACTTTCTGAAGGCGAATTTCCCGGTGCCAAAGTAAAATTCATTGTTGTTGATGTGGAGTTACGTCAGGAATACTTTTTAATCGTGAATATTGAAGAATAAGGTTTTTAATTATATCAGTTTTTGGTTCAATCAGGATTTTAGATATGCTGATCGAATTTCTGTATTCAAAAAACTATTGATGCTCTTCATTATTTTGAATTCCTTTATTGTATTGCTTGGCGCCCACTCCATTCTGGGGCCAGAAGCTTACTTTCAATCTGCTCCTCCGCAATTCAACGGCATTAGTCCGTTGATTTCATTTTGGAATTATCCTGCTTTTTTACCTTACAATTGGGTGTTTATTATCATGTTGATGGTATTTGCTGCATTGGTTTACTTGGAGAAATTTGAACGATGGATGACCTTCTTAGTCTTCATTTTCTGGATGAATTTTTTGTCAAGAACAACGGTCATCAATACAGGAGGAGAGGTTTTAGTTGGCTTATTTCTATTTTATTTGATGTTTGTTGGTCGTGTAAAATCTGAAGACAAAAATCTTCAATTAGTGCAGAACGCAATGAACAACACTTTCACCTATGCGATTGTCATCCAATTTTTGAGTGTTTACATCATTTCCTCCTGGTGGAAAATGCTAGATGAGGGCTGGATGGGAGGATTTGCCTTTTTACATGCTATAAATATCGACACCTATTCCTTTTTTGGATTAGGCGAATTCCTTTACAATCATGTTTGGATTGCTAAATCATTAACTTATCTTGCTTTACTTTACCAGGTGGCATTTCCATTGTTGGTTTGGAATAAAAAGATAAAACCTTATCTTCTATTTGTTGGAGTACTCTTCCATTTGGGCATCGCGATCATGATGGGTATTTTTTCTTTCGGATTAGTAATGATTATTAGCTATAGTTTGTTTCTAAATGATCGACAATTAGAAAAAATAAAGAAGAAAATGCCTTTTGTTAAAAGCGACTAAGGCACTTTCTAAAAATTGAGTGAAAATTGAGAAGGATTTTTTACATATTAATTTTTATTTCATTTTCGGGCCTTGGTCAAACCGATAGCTTGGATTTTTTTGATCGCAAATTTATTGCAGATGGCGTTTATGTGCCTGAACCTGATCCATTATCCAATGCTTGTTTTCTGGAAGAATCTTTTTCTAGTTTATGGCAAATCGTTCAATACAAAAAATGGGAAGAGATTCAAAATGAACAAATAGATGTTTCTACCGGATATTCCTGCCCTGAAATAGCCGTAGAATTATATGGTAAAGAATTGGATTTTCTTCTCGAGAAGCATTACATGAATGTCTCGACGATTGAGAGCGCATTCAACCTAAAAAGGGCTGACACCATTATGATTAGGCTATATCCATTAATTCGCAATCAGAACCCAATAGTTCGGGCAAAAAGTTTGTTTTTACTAGGCCACCAACTCATCCATTATAAAAAAGATGCCATCAAGCATAAGGTAAAGTTTTTATCTCTTTATATTGATCTTTTGAATCAACAACCTAAGATACTTGAATCGGGTCAAAATTATGGCCCTAATTTATTGGATTACCGATCTACACTTTGGGATTTGATTCCCAGTATTGCTAAATATGGAGACCCCGATAAAGGGGAGCAATTGATTTATTATTTAGCCCAAACATTTGTTCATTCGGAATTTGATGCAAAAACAAAAATCAATTTTGCACATTACTATGCAATTATTGGAAATCAGAAAAAATCTTGGTTTTATATTCATCAAGTGCAACCAGAAATTTCGAAAGAGTTTTATGCTGGGTTGTATGATGGCTATTTTCAAACCCAGCTGATAAATTTGATGAACACCCATTTTAACTCGAAAAAATTCATGCAAAAAATTGGGGAATTTGAAACTAAAGAAATTGGACCAGAGCAAGACAAAAAGTTCAAAAACAAACTCAAAATTAGAAATAAAAGAAAAGTAATTTTAGCTTACAAATATGACACCAAAGACGATCCTATTTACAAGTTGATTAAATACCAAAATAAAAAATACCAGGCCGTATTTGAAGCTACAGGATATGAATACCCGGCAACTTTTATAATTTATGAAAAAGGAAAATTGAAATGCATTCAATATCGCGCGCCCCTTATTTCTAAAGTCAATCCTCCAAATCAATTTACTGTTTGGTTTGATAAAGATGGTTTAGTAGAAAGTATCAGCCTAAGTGATGGTAATCGGCATGCATTAAGAGCTGATTTTAAAGGAAAAAGTGTATCCTATCTTCTCAATAAAAAGAAAGTCAAAGACAAAAAAATCGGTTTTCAGATTCTGAAAAACTACCTAATTCAACAAGGTTTCAAGAACTGGTTCAAATACAATATTCCTGGCGGATATGAAGACTTGAACGGACTTTAAAATTTGGATTTGAAAATTATCAGCGATCAAATTTCTACTTCCTTTAAACTAGAGCTTAGTACCAAGTACTACAACTTAAACACAAAAATCAGATTCCCTTCAGGGCTTTTTACGATTGCCGATCCTTGTCCTAATTGTTGGGATTCACGAATCATTTCTGGATCCAACTCTTTTTTCAATTGCTCTATTCGAACCTCTTGATCTGTAGCGAAATAAGTAATCGCCGATCCAATCCACTTGGTATCTTGTTTTTCATGTACTCCTACAACCGAGCATTTGTCCATCAGAATTGCAAATTTGTATCCAAATTCCATTATTCCTGATCCCATCAGTCCAACTTTTGCCCACCATTTCATTGCCTCTTCTACATCTCTAACCTGATGTGAGAATTCCCCAAAAATTCCAATTTTTGGATTTGGTAATGCAGCAGGGTTTCCAATGTCATTCGTCTGCATCATCTCCATCATATTTGGATGTTTGATCTCAAATTTTCCGGTGGGATCCATATCTATGATGGCAATGTGGGCTCCATTCGGTGACTTAATCTCGATAAAATCTTCTCCTGGCTGACTAAAAAGAATCCCTTGTTCTTTCAATTTAACTTTTAATTGTTCCAAATTCGGATTTAGGTATACAAGCATTGCTGGCGCTATCGAAGCTTTGTTCAAGACAATTTTCAAACTATTGTCCGACATCATCACCAAAGTTGTATCTTCAAACTGACTAGGAATCTCTTGAAATCCAATTGTTTGGTAAAATTTCCTTGAGACTTCATACGTTCCTTTCACCCCTATTTCTACAAAGGAATAAGTTCCCAACTCCACATCAGATGGAATTATTTTTTCAGAAGTTTTATCTTTTTCCTGAACTACAGGGGTTTCTGTTGTTTTCGATTCTTCCGAATTACATGCAAAAAGCACGAACAACAAAGAGATGCCGATCCATTTTTTCATCTTACTTTTTTTCTTCAAAGACCAAACTTATGGAATTTACGCAATGTCTCAAATTCTTTGGAGTAAATCTTTCTCCTTTAAAAACATGTCCGAGATGTCCGTCGCAATTGGCACAAACAATTTCAATTCTCCTTCCATCCGCGTCCAACACTTTTTTCACCGCTCCTTCAATCTCATCATCAAAGCTTGGCCAACCACAACCCGATGAGAATTTATCTTTGCTATCGTAAAGAGGAGTTCCACATTGTTTGCATTTGTAGATTCCGTCTTCGTAAAATTTATCGTATTCTCCTGTAAAAGGCATTTCAGTTCCTTTGTGCAAAATTACTCTTTGCTCTTCCGGAGTTAATTCTCTATACTTGTTCTCGCTCATATCGAATGCAAATTTTGTAATAAATGGATCAAATTGCAAGACTAAAAAAAGCCTTAAAAATCGAATTCGAGGAATCTAAAAAAAGATATTCCGATTCCAACGGTTTCGATTCAATAAAAAATAAAGTACAGGAAGGTTCAGCGGTATATCCATTAATTCTGAAAAAACATCATTTTTCGGTTAAGGAAAACCCCATTTTGCATTTCACCTATGATGTAAATCAAGAAATCCCATTCAAAAAAGGAGATCCAATCGAACTC
Organism: Crocinitomicaceae bacterium; assembly: GCA_041392305.1. Lineage (GTDB taxonomy): Bacteria > Bacteroidota > Bacteroidia > Flavobacteriales_D > Crocinitomicaceae > JAGQYP01. The sequence goes on along the minus strand of JAWKMJ010000004.1, from coordinate 82,499 downwards.
CGAGATGCTTCGAATAAAATCAATGGTGTATTAATTCAGTTTGATTCTGAAAATATTGAGGTAGGCATCAATTCAGAAGATATTCCAGATTGGATCTTTGAGTCGGACAAATTTGGCCTCTTCCCCACAGTGGACGACAAAACTTTCCGAGAAATGGAAAAAGCTTTGGCATTATTGGAATCGAAGGGAAATGAAAAACTGAATAAATTCTACAATGAAATTTACAAGGATCAATCACAACATTTACGAAATGAGTGTTCGAATTATGCCAATAAAAAACTGAATACTTCTCAATCCAAAGCCGTAGAAGATATTCTGAATTCGGATTCAGTTGCTTTGGTTCACGGACCTCCCGGAACTGGAAAAACTACCACTTTGGTGGAAGCTGTTCATGAGCTTGTTTCCAGAGGAATGAAAGTTTTGGTTACCGCTCCGAGCAATGCGGCGGTGGATCACTTTTATAGTCGATTAAAAGGAATCAATACGCTGAGAATAGGTCGGATCAACAATACTTTAGAAGCTAAAATATTGGAATCTTCAGATTATAAATTGATCAAAAAATTAAAAAAAGACGCTGAAGAAGTTCGAGCCAAAGCTGGGAAATGGAAAAGAAGTTTTTCGGCAGAAGACCGACAAGAAAGAAAGCGTTTGTATGCTGAAGCCAGACAAATCAGAAAGGAAATTTTAGCCCTTCAAGAACATGTGGATAGCAAATTTGTAGCCAATGCACAAGTGATTTGTACCACACTGATTGGGTCAACAAGCAAGGAAATAGCCTCTCTTCAGTTTGATTATGTTTTAATTGACGAAGCAGGACAAAGTTTAGAACCCGCATGTTGGGTAGCTGCTCAAAAAGGAGATCGATTGATTTTATGTGGAGACCATCAACAGTTGCCTCCTACTATTTTAGCTCCTGCAGCTGAAGAAGTTTTGGGTAAATCCCTTTTGGAAACAGCCGCAAATACGATCCAGAACATTTCTTTCTTGGACACCCAATACCGCATGCAACCGGAAATAATGGGCTTTTCGAATAGTTTTTTTTATGAAGGTAAATTGAAGACGGAAGTGGCAGCAAAAACTGAAGAAACCTTTTTCCAAACCCCTTTTGAATTCATCGACACCGCAGGAACTGGTTTCAATGAAGAAAGCTCAGAAAGTAATCCTGGATTTTGGAATTCAGGTGAAATTCAGGTGATTGAAAAACTAATCGAAAATCATCCAGAATTAGTTCAAAATGAAATGGCGATTATCAGTCCTTACAGAAAACAAGTGGAAAGTATAGAGGAATTTATCAACAACCTAGGTGATCGAGCGCAAGTCGAGATCCCCGGAAGTGAATCGATATCTGCAAATACTATTGACAGTTTTCAGGGGCAGGAGAAAAAGATTGTGATTATTTCATTGGTGCGATCAAATGAAAGTGGAGAAATCGGCTTTTTGAAGGATTATCGAAGAATGAATGTAGCCATGACCCGTGCACAGCAAAAACTAATCGTGATTGGAGATTCTGCTACAATTGGCGGCGATCCGTTCTATTCTAAAATGCTGGAATATGTTGAGGGTATTGGTGGGTATCGGAGTGCATTTGAACTTATGTATTGATTTGAAAATTTGAAGATTCGTCGATTTGAAGATTTAATTTTCAAATAATCACATTTTCAAATCTTCAAATTAACTTCCCTACGATCGTTGTCTCAAAACTTCGTAAGAAGCAATTCCAGCGGCTACAGACACATTTAGAGAAGCTATGTTTCCAGACATTGGAATTTGGAAAACGGCATTGGATCTTTTGATCACTTTTGGCGTAATTCCGTCTTTTTCGGAACCTAATACGATGGCGCAAGGTACTTTGAAATCTACGTCTTCTGCTTTGAGCATTCCTTTTTCAGTGCAGGAATATACTTTTAACCCAAGGGATTGCATGATGTCTACTCCGTCTGCGATTTGGTCTACTTTACAAACCGGAATGGAATTCAATGCCCCTGCGGATGTTTTGATGGCATCTGGCGTGATGGAAACTGAATCTTTTCCTGGAATGACGATTGCATCTGCTCCAAAACACTCAGCGGAACGTGCAATACCTCCGAAATTTCTTACATCAGTGATTCGATCTAGTACCAAGATAAAAGGGTCTTTTCCTTCATCAAAACACTTCAAAATGACTTCCTCTAAATTTCCGTATTCTACAGGAGAAATGTAAGCGACTACTCCTTGGTGATTCCCTGTGGTAGCCCTTTGCAATCTTTCATAAGGAACAAATTGTAACTGGTAGTTTTTTCCTTTGATTTCCTCATTCAATTCGTTCAAGAGGTCTTTTTCAAGTCCTTTCTGGATCAGAATTTTTGTTATTTCCTTCCCACTGCGGATGGCTTCGATCACCGCTCTAACTCCGTATATAAAATCCTTTTCTTGCTCCATAACTTAAAAACTCACTAAAATTTCGTCTAAGGTATCATTAATTTCTGCCAAATCCATTGAGGTAACCAACTTAGTTCGATAAGGTTTAAAATGAGAGATCCCTTTGAAATAATTGGTATAATGTCTTTTCATTTCATTGATTCCCAAAATCTCCCCTTTCCATTCTACACTCATGCGCAAATGCTCTTTGGCTGCCCCCACACGTTCGGCTATTTCTGGTTTGGCGAGTTCTTCTCCGCCCGTTTCAATAAAATGTTTTATTTCTCTGAAAATCCAAGGATAACCAATCGCGGCACGACCAATCATCACCCCATCAACCCCATACCGATTTTTATATTCCACCGCTTTCTGAGGTGAATCGATATCTCCATTTCCAAAAACAGGAATGCGCATTCTGGAATTGTTTTTCACCTCGGCGATCAGACTCCAATCTGCATCTCCTTTGTACATCTGTTTACGCGTTCGGCCATGAATTGAAATTGCCTCGATCCCAACATCTTGGAGTCTTTCAGCTACCTCAACAATGTATTTGGTATCATCATCCCACCCCAATCGCGTTTTTACAGTCACGGGTAAATGCGTGGTTTTTACAATTTCTTTGGTCATTTCCACCATCTTCGGGATATCTTGTAAAATCCCTGCTCCAGCTCCTTTGCAAGCTACTTTTTTAACCGGACAACCATAATTAATGTCGATAATATCCGGATTGGTTTTCTCAACAATTTCGGTGGTACGCTTCATGGATTCAATCTCCGATCCAAAGATCTGAATCCCAATGGGTCGCTCATATTCATAGATGTCCAATTTCTGCACAGACTTCGCTGCATCTCGGATCAATCCTTCTGAAGAAATGAACTCGGTATACATCAAATCCGCCCCATGTTGCTTGCAAAGCTTCCGGAATGGGGGGTCTGAAACATCCTCCATGGGTGCTAAAAGCAAAGGAAAATCACCTAATTCTATGTCGCGTATTTTGACCATTTCTGGAATATGGGTGCAAAAGTACGGAATTCTTATTATTGATTTATGATTTGTTGATGTATGACTTATTGATTCAGGATGAATTGATTTATGATATTGATTCTCCGTGCATCGCCGTGTATGCTCCGTGATTCGCCGTGTAATAGCTTTTTGGGGATTTTCAGATTATTAGACTCTAGATTTTCAGACTTTTAGATTTGTGTCTACGGACTGAAGTCGCGGGGTTGTAAATTACTTGGAGATTAAAATCATATTAACTTGGGTAGTTTCGACTATAAATAATTTTGCACTCTTCTCCACCCCGGACTGAAGTCGCAGGGTTACGAAATGGATTTTCGTTTTTGACTCTTATTTTTTTAGCTTGGGACATTTCTTATTGATTTGAATTCTTCCTTTGGTTTTTAATCAAGAGTTCGGATCACGTTTCGTTTGAGGATTGAAATCCTCCCTGTGTGGGTAGTTTCAACCTAAAATAATTTTGCATTTTGGATTTTGCATTTTGCACTAAAACCTACTTTTCCTATCTTCAGGCCAAAATCATTGAAAATGCCGATTGCTTCTTTCGAACAAGTTTTTGAATTGTATAAAAACCTAGACAAGCAGTTTTTCGACCTTGTGGCGCATACTGCTCATTTAGGTGAAGACAAACACCCACTTTTTATCCAGATAGTGGAATTGACCAACGGTTTGAAAGACCGACTTGTGCGTTTCATGGCATCGGAAGAAAATGAAGATACACCAGCCATTGGATTTCAACTTTCGGAAGACATTAATGCTTTGATGCCGCTATACCGGGAATGGATTTCTTTTTTGAATAAGCGGATGAAAGTGAATTGAAATTAGAGTTTTTCGAGTGTAGAGTTATTCGAATGTAGAGTATTTCGAGCGTAGTGTTATTCGAGTGTAGAGGTTTCCTGTTTTTTTGTTTTATTTTACTGATTAAGAAGGGGTTTTGAGTGATGAAAGAAATTCACGTTTGACTGTCGATTGTTTTTGAAAATTCTCCTGTTTTTTTCCGATCAAAATTGCTTATTTTGTAATCTCTTTTTTGAGGAAAAAGCATGAGTAAAAAGGAAGATAACGATAAGTTCATCGACATTGACAAAGTACTTAAGGACAAAAATCCGAAACTGCATAAATGGTCGCCTCCTTTTTTTGTCAACTATCTTAAAAAAATCACGCATCAGGAGAGAGTCAACAATATTTTACTGGAAACGGCCTATTTGGATGGATTTGAATTTTGCAGGGATATTCTCAAACGATTCAATATCAGTTTGGAAATTCACGGACTTGAAAATGTACCCACTTCCGGGAAATGTGTCTTAGCCAGTAATCATCCTCTTGGAGGTTTTGATGCTTTGGCCTTAGTTCAGGCTTTGGAACCTAAAAGAAAAGATTTAAAATTTGTGGTGAACGACATCCTTTTGGGGATCAAACCACTAAAAGATCTTTTTGTAGGGATCAATAAACACGGGAAAACGGCCAAAGATGCCATGCAGGAAATGAATGACTTATTCGCTTCTGATCAGGCGGTAATTATCTTTCCATCAGGCTTGGTAAGTAGAAAGAAAAAAGGGAAAGTAAGAGATCTGACTTGGAAAAAAACATTTGTTACCCAATCCAAAAAGAACCATTCCCCCATCCTTCCTGTTTATATTGAAGGTGAGCTCACTCCATTCTTCTACGGACTTTCAAATTTACGTTCCAATATGGGTGTCAAAGTCAATATTGAAATGTTATATTTAGTGGATGAATTGATGAAACAAAAAGATAAGACAATTAAAATTATCTTTGGTAAACCCATCGAACCTTCTGTTTTTGATAAGAGTTTATCGGACCACGAATGGGCAGATTGGGTAAAGGACAAAGTTTACGATCTAAGTTAATTGACCAGAATGAAAGAAATTATTCCACCCGTAGACATCAACTTATTACAGGCTGAATTAAATCAGGATCGATTTGTTCGCAAAGTCCGCAATGGCGATGCTGAGATCTATATTGTGAATCAGCACAATGCTCCCAATGTTTTAAAGGAAATAGGTCGATTAAGAGAAGAAACCTTCCGAGCCGCTGGTGGTGGAACCGGTGAAGAGTTGGATTTGGACGAACAAGATCTGCAAGAAAAGTGCTACGATCAATTGATTGTTTGGTCACCCACGGAAAAAGGAATCATCTCGGGTTATCGTTTTTTTGATTGCTCTAAAATCAGTGGTCCTGAAAATATTCATCAAGAATTATCTTCTTCGCATTATTTCAATTTTTCAGACGAATTCATCACCAAATATTTACCTCAAACCATCGAATTAGGAAGGTCTTGGGTTAGAAAAGATTATCAGCCACAAACGGATCCTAGAAAAGGACTCTACGCCTTAGCAAATCTGTGGGACGGACTGGGAGCACTAGTAAAAAACTATCCACATATTGATTACTTCTTTGGGAAAGTGACCATGTACACCAATTACGACTCCAAAGCACGTGATGCGGTATTGTATTTCATGAAGCACTATTTTCCAGATCCCGACAAGTTGGTCGTTCCGAAGCATCCTTTAGAATCTAATAACGATATTTCTGATTTCAAGGCGGATCTGCAAGGAAAAGACTTTAAAGATGGCATGAGAGAGCTCATCAAATTTGCCCGATCTCGTGAAGAATTGGTCCCACCCTTAATTAAAAGCTACATGCAATTGTCTCCGACCATGAAAACCTTTGGAACCTGTCATAATTCTGATTTTGGAGGTGTGGAAGAAACGGGTATCATGATCAAGATTAGCGAGATTTATGAGGATAAGACGGCTCGGCATGTGGAGTATTAGGGTGAAGAGGTAAGTAGTAAGTGGTAAGTGCAGTACTTTGGGCTTCTGTCGAAAACTTGCAGTTAGTTCTTTTAGTGATTCCTAATAATTTCACTATCTTTGCCAGCGAATTTGTACTGACTAAGCCAAGCTTGTCAGCACTTTAAGGCCTCGTAGCATACCCTGACGATAAATGTCAGGATCAACAAAATCTACGAAATCAGATAGATTTCTTGTTTTGTTGAGCTGAATAGAGACCCGTGTTCGTCAACCGTGACGGAAAACATATATTTTTTGGCCTCGTAGCATAACTGAATAGTGCACTTGATTACGGCTCAAGAGGTTGCAGGTTTGAATCCTGCCGAGGTCACACAAAACAAAATGGGAATGAGAGCGAGAGCGGAGTTCCCATTTTTGTTTTCCCTCATTCTGTTTCTCATTCTCATTCTGAATTTCCTATGAGGTCTTCGCTCTTTTTTTTTGCTTTTGTTTTGGGGTGAGATTTGGAGCGTGGACGGAATTTGGGACAGAAAATCACTTATTCTTCATTCATATCCAAATCACTTTTTCCAATATTACATGTCGAACACAAAGTTTGAAGATTCTCAATTATTGTTTCTCCACCTTTTGCCCATGCCTTGATATGATCAACATGTAAAATAATTGATGGATCATTAGCAGGAGACTTTCCACATATCTTGCATTTAAAATTATCTCTGCGCAATACCATAAACCTTAATCTAATATTGATATTTCGAGATGTGCTTCTTTTACTGACTTTCTTTTTACTAGGAACCTCAATAGGTGCTTCTTCACCATTCATGTAGTCAACAAAATATTCAAGTGCTTTTCTCCAGCTTCCGAATCTTTTTTCATATGTGCCTGCACTAAATTTAGACAATGGCTTATACATATCACTATATCTAGGTTGTCGTTCTAGTTTCGTCCAAACATCAACTAAGTTTTCAAACAAATCCTCATTTGGGATATTAATTCTACTTCTAGTTTTTTCCAAACCAGCGATTTCAAGACATTTGAACCATGAGCCAAATCTCCGACTCAAAGTGGAGCTATGAAATCTTCCCATTTCATTGTACTCATCAATAGTTACTTTATTTTTTCCTAATTTTTCTGCGACTGATTTTAAATCAGAAATCAAATCTTCATCACTATTATTTCTACTTGTTGAATCTAGCTCAAACTTCATCGAACATCAATTTTGAATGGATACAAGTTAATTAAAATCATCATCTCCACACCTTCTCACAACAAATTTTCCAACCCATACTGTTCGATCGCTTCACTTGGAACATGATCAAACTTAAGTTCAGGATATTCCTTAGAATGTTCTTCAGTTGTGACCAAAAAGAATGCCCCATCACTTACTATTACTACATTCCGATCTTCCATCATTTGGAACGATACGCCTTCTACAAGCTCTGCAAATACTAACTTTTTCATACTTGATAAGATTTTGAATTAAACAATTGGGAACGGTCTGGATACCTACAATTTGCCTTTGTTCTAATGACAGAAAAAGACCCACAGATATCCGCTTTCCCTCTTTTTGTTGGGGAGGGGGATAGAAAGATTAGGCTTGCAGAGGGTGTAATAGATGTGATTTTGAAATCGGACACAAAAAAATCCTACCACCGAATCGTAGTTCCAATTGGGATGATTACCTGAAGATTACTTGGAACGTAGAGAAGGTGGGAGGATTATGACCCGACCCAAATCAGATACTATATTTCAGGGTTCACTAAATAATAACCGTTTTTTTAGCTCAATTTTGAGTCGCCCCAGATCTCAATAATACCATATATCTCTGGACAGTTGCAAGTGGAATTTGAGTCAGTTCAGCTATTTTTCGAATAGATAAAGTCGACTCAACATAATCAACCAATACCTTCATTCTTATCTTCCTTTTTTGGGATGCAGAAGAGTTAGCTTCCCTTTTAAGTCTAAGAGCAGTGTTCTTATTGTGTTTCTGATAGGCTTTGATTTCAGGCTTATACTTGTTATTATACCATCGACAATACTCATCAATAACAAATTCACAGATACCAACAGACATTGGTGCAAATGTTTGTTTATTCAAAGGAATTAAACCGTTCAGAATCCTTGGAGGGATACATTTTTTCAAAGCGGATCTCCTTTTCTGTTTTGATGTACTGCCCATTTTTTTCACTTTGTCTTTCAAGTCTATAAACCTATATTTCCAATAATCAGAATTATCAAGAAATTTTGAAGTTAAAGTCTCATATTCAGTGCCAGAGATCTCTCTTCTCCTTAGCTGATTCAGATAACGATCGATTTGAAATTCATAGTCCCTGACTTTTATCCGAGCATCGTTGAGTTCAATCTTAAGTGTAGTGAAGTATTTCTCACGGTGACAAAGACGATCCAGCAGCTTTCCATTGTAGATCTCATCATACTCGGATTTCTCAATTTCATACACATTCTTAGTCTCTTCAAACAGGTAATTCAGAAATTCATCCATCTCCTCAAACTTTTCGATTTCCTTTAGATAAGCGACTAACTTTCGGAAAGTCACATGAACATCTTCCTCTGTCACCCCATATGTATCAGCTTTAGACCGATTGAAACTATTTGTATAGATGCAGTGGTAAATAAATTGATACTTTAGAGTAAACCTGTTTACATCACCACTCAAAAGGACTCTCTCATCCGATGACCATTCTTGTTCTGGTCTTTCAAAGTAAACATGCTCATCAAAATCTAAATTGTACAACAGAGTACATTTTTCGGCATTTGTTTTTGCCATTGATTTCACCTTAGAGGCTACTAGTTTTTTCATATCATTAAATATTACAGATATAAATAGAATAAAGCCCACAAGTTTTTCGACTAAAGGGCTTTTTTTGACTGAACTTACAGTCTGCGTTATGAATTTTAATGTATTCATACCAACAATCTAGCAATGTTATTTAACTGACCAAGTACTGTCGTGATTTTTCTTGTAACAACCCATTTTATTAGTGTTTTGGGACGAATTTCGGAAGAGAAAAAGGGATTTAAAGGCTTGTAGTATTAAATATACATTAGTATATTTTTTATTTATTAAGGATATTCAGTTTGGTTGAGGATCAAAAAGTATCAAATACCTATTCCCTGTGAGTGCCAAAGAGCGCATGTCTGTGACTCAAACTAGTTTTTGATAGAAAGATCATTGAAGAGTTTTTCGGATGCAGAGATTCGTTCTTTTGAGGTCATGTTCGGTTTTACATCCAACATTGTTTTGTGGTAGTGATCAAACCAATCATCCGAAGTCTTACCCATAAGATCCGATACGATCCCGACAATATTCAGATGATGGTCTTCACTTACTATGAGTCCAATATTATTGAACCCATTGATTAATTGATTGTGCTTGATGTCTTGTTCGATAAGACGTATAATTAATTCCCGATCCATGCCACAATTTTAGGCAGTTGATTTGGGATTTTCAAAAGTCATTGTAATAACTTGTTGCAAGCAGATGTGAAACCAGAAAGTGAAAACTCATAGGCTACTGTTCCAAATGCGCCACCATCATATCCAATAATTACTTTTGAATATTTTTTAAAGTATGTGATTACCTTGTCATCATTTATAAATATCCAGTATCCATTATTCACTTTTGAATATCCACCTGAATAAGTATAATAAGTATGTTGCTTTTCCCCTTTTGAATCGTAGAAAACTAAGCCCAATTTAATTTCTTCAAAATCACTATCCCTTGCAGTTTTTACTGCACTAAAAGGTTTCACAAGAAGTTTCAGGAATAGAATCTTTGTACTGGTTACACCCAATTTTATGGTTGTAGGTGAAGCAAATGTACTTTTGCTACTACTATGACACTCTGCTTCTTTTGTTATTCCAGAACTCGTTTCAACAGTTGAAACCTTGAATTGAGAATATGTAATCAAAGGTGTTAGTAGAATTATATAGATTAATAATTTCATTTTAGAAAGTATTTTAAGTTAAACAAATTTACAAAATATAACTGTACGGTCATTTTAGATTTTTCCTTCATCCACAAAACTGTAGTAGGATTCACTTGTAATGATGATGTGGTCAAGGATAACAATGTCCAGTAATTTTGACATCTCCACTAGCTTAGATGTTAGTTTTAGATCCGTATGACTTGGCTCGGTATTCCCACTTGGATGGTTGTGTGTTAGAATGATTCCCGATGCACCCGACATTAGTGCCAAAGTGAAAAGTATTCTACCATCCAGAATTGTACTAGTAAGCCCTCCTACGCTTATTTGTGACCAACCAATGGTGTAGTTATTCCGATTCAAGAAAACAGCGTAGAAGCTCTCTCTGTACTCCACAGTATCTGGATCAAACAACTCTTTCACACAACTGTATGCCGATTTTGAATCATTGATCTTTAGTTTTTGGACATGACTCGTCCTGTACCTGATTTTCATTTCAGGCATCATCTTTTTGTTTTTCATGATGTTATTGGTATTAGTGATTGGGAACAGACTTTCTATTCCGCTTGAAACAGGGAGGGTAGGGTGTGTAAGATTATCTATTTGATTACTTTTCGGTCATTGTATAGGTTGTGGGGAATTATGACTTTTCGGTCATGATTAGTGATGCAGAAATCAAAAAGAAATTTGGTAAGCGTGTGAAGGCTCTTAGACTAGAAAAGGGACACACCCAGCTATCTGCATTCCATGAAACTGGTATTCACTTTGGTAGGATTGAACAAGGAAAAAGGGATGTGTCTATTACTACTATCTATAAGATCGCTGAGTACTTCAACATCCCTGTATCAGATTTACTCAAGGAGTTTTAGAACGGATTCATAGTATACATCTCCTTCAATGATCACATCTTGATTGTCAAAAGAGAAGGCAACATACTTCTTGTTCACCCCGAATTTGATCTCATTACGTTCTCCCTTTTCATTTCTGGCGATGATTGTGATTAATCCAGTAGTAGGTTTCAGAAATTCTAAGGTGTAGGTTTTAGTTTCCAACCGATCACCATTGAGTTCACGATCTATCATCAATAATTTTTCCGCCTTCATATCCAAGATAAATTCTCGAGTTACTTCATAGCACTCTATTTTCTCAGGTTCGTCTTTCTTGTCTACATGGAATTCAAATCTAATCCCCTTTTGACCAATAACTGGCAATGACACCATTACCAACAGCACTACTAACATTTTCATCATGATTTTAATTTAGTAATGACATATTGGTCATTTAGTAACAAAAGAAAAAAGGCTGCTTTTTTTTCATCTTATCTTTAATCTCTTTCAGAATGTCTTTATTGTTCTCTTATTTCAGAAATTACTATTGGCAGATCAATAAAGAATCTTGGAGAATCACCCTTTAACTATCCCAATCAATTATCGTTTTCTCTATTGGATCTAATTCTTTATACTCTAAACTATTTGTATCCTTAATAATAACTAATGAAACGGTATCTTTATGAATGTCGGAATAAATATTTATTCCCTGTCTGGGATAAAGGTTATGGAACGCATAATTCTGAATCATTCTCTCCAACCTCTCTTTATCTACTGAATTAACATGTTTATCAGTAACAGCTGAAATTATAGATCCAGTCTCTTTCCCATGTTGATTGAAAATTTTCTTTAGAATTAAATTTACAGTCTTTACCTCTTCATCAGTTCCTTTGTTCAGGATTTTTCCTGATTTGTAAAAATAAATATTTCGAGGGGACTCTTTTGACAACTCTGAAATATCGTCAATATTATCATGTACTTCGACCCCTCTCTTTTTCATCTCCTTAATTAATTGATGATAGTTGATAATTGGATCTGAAATAATAAGAATTGAATTATTATTTGCCTTATCTATAATATAATAATGTCGATTTAACTTTAATAGCACGTAACGTTCATTTATTCTATCTAGAATGTCTATATAATTCATTTCATATAATTTGATTCAACATTAAAACTAAATCTTGGTTTTTGATGAGGCAAAATAACAGATTGTTTCTGAGGAGAGCCAAAACTCTGGGCGGCTTTTAACCAACTTACATCCATAAAACTAGGAAGCTCATTTCCCATTGGGTGTGAATGCTTAATTAGTATCTCTATATTCCCGTTGGACAGAGGATTTAGAGAAATTGAATTCTTATCTCCTACAAAAAGATAATAATCTTTAACCCCTAGTGTGAACACTCCGGCAAACTCAACATTAAACTTACAAGTTAAACGTCGAATAAAATTATCTGAGGGCAAAAAACCTATAAAAATCCCTTTATGAACAGGTATACCCCAATTTGAAAACACATCTATTAATCTGTTTTCCTCTTCCATAATTTCATCAGGTGTCATAAGTAGTTGTTGGATTAAGTTAATTTCAGAAACCAAAATATATTTATTTAACGAATTACAATGCAAATAAATAAAATTCAATCTAATTTCATTGAAAAAAAGTATGATCCAACATCAATTTAGCATGCTCTTCTTTTGATACTCGAACATACTTCAAGAACACCTTTTCAGTTTTGTATCCAGTGATTGCCATGATTGCTATAGAAGGGAACATTTTTTACTACCAGCTGTTTAACAACATATTGTCTACTAATGAAATATTAACAATTGTAATATGATTTTAATTCTAATTTAATCATTTATTAATTTGTACTTATTTGAATATCAACTATATTTGGATCAATCAATTAACCAAAATCAATAATTATGACTACTAAAATCGGTATTTTTACCATTGCCTGTGCAGTTTTCTCATCTGTAAATGCTCAATTAGATAATTTTACCACAACTTTAAATTCTTTTTTTTCGGTACCTGAGGAAAATGGATTCATGTTTTTCAATATTCCAAATAATTATCCTGTAGGTGCGTGCTTTCAATACTATAAAGGCGCAAATTCTGACACTGATAATGACATGATTTTGATTAAACAATACCACGATGCAATTTTAAATATGGATCATTATAAATTTCAACAAGTTTATAAGAACATAATTGTCGAAGGTGCTGGATGTATTGAACATTATGATAATAATGGATCTCTTGTATTTACAAATGCAAAACACGCTGTTAATATAGATTTGGATGTAATTCCGAAAATAACGCAGGATATGGCGCTCGACATCTTTCTAACCAAAGTTGATCCTAATTTAAATTTTGCATGGTTAAACCCTACTCTAGAACAAAATTTAAAAATAGATTTAGGAAACCCTGATGCCACATACTTACCTATCCCTAAATTAATACTTGCTTTAGATAACTATCAAAATTTAACGTTTAATATTGATGGTTCTAGATTCAGACTTGCATATCAAATTACAGCTCAGACTGAAAACCCAACAACTATTATAACATACTTCATGGATGCAAATACTGGAGAAATATTTAAATCAATTGATGAACTTCATAATGATGGACCAGCTTTTGTTCAAAATTACTACATACAAACAATTGATTCGAGATGGAGAGGGGGAGTCTATCAAGATTTTATACTTCACACAAATGATAATGGAAGAGATATTCATACAAAGAAAAAAGATAATGACAATATCAATATAACTTGGTGGACAACTTCAAACACCACTGATGATAATGATCAATGGCCTCAAGCTAAATATGTGGAAACATCGGCGCATTTTTTTGCCACTAAAAGTTGGGATTATTTTAAAACAGCTTTCAATTGGGAAGGAATGGATTCATACGGATCTAAGGTTAGGGTTAGGACTCATTTACAACAAGACAATGCTTTTTTCCACCTTGTCTCAGGATCATCAATTGGAATGATGGATTTTGGAAGCACTCCTGTATTTGGAGATCATTATAGTACTGAACCAAGTGTAGTTGGTCATGAATTCACTCATGGAATCACAAAATTTACGGCAGATTTAATCAATTCAGATGAATCAGGAGCCCTAAATGAATCCTTTAGCGATATATTTGGTGTAATGATTCAAGCAAAAATGCTCGATGGAAATTTCACGGACTGGATTATTGGAAATAATGTTCAAGGAGGGCATTTAAGATCACTTATCGATCCTAAATCTGAAGGTGAGGTTCTAGATGGTAATGGATCCATAGTTTGGCCTGGCCAACCAGACACTTATCAAGGCATTAATTGGATAACTAGTACCTTTGACAACGGTGGAGTACATATTAATTCTGGTGTTCAAAACAAATGGTTCCAACTTCTATCCTCGGGAGGGACTGGAATTAATGATAATGGAAACAGCTATAACCTTCAAGGAATTGGTATCGATAAATCAAGTAAAATAGCCTTTGTTGCATTAACTAATTTCTTAATGAATTCTTCTCAATATGTGGATTCAAGGATGGCAACAATTACTGCAGCCCAATTACTTTATGGAGAATGTTCATTTGAATACCAATCCACAAAAAACGCATGGTATGCAGTTGGTGTTGGACCAGAAGATAATTGTAATTACACTTTGAATATTGATGCTATTACTAATAATATTGATCGATTTAATATTTTCCCAAATCCATCAAATAATATTGTGAATATTACCACCCCAACCATAAATGAAAATTTTACGATCAACATTTTCGATATTTCCGGTAAAAAGATTAGAACAATTAATCCTGATGACTATCAATTCACAATTGATATTTCCAATTTAGAATCTGGAGTATATATAGTGAATTACGATACTGATGAACTAAAATTAAACAAAAAATTAGTTGTTAAGTGAAATTAAGGGGTATTATATTCTTTGTATCAGTTTTAACTTTTTTAACTGGATATAATCAAGAATCAAGAAAAAATGAAATTGAAATAGATTTCGGAATGTTTAATTTTTTTTTTGATCAATCTCCAATATTAAACATAAAAAATGTTGAAAAGGGAACAAAGATTAATGGAATATTTTCAAGTTCTATTGGACTTCAGTATAATCGGAAAATTGGCCAAAATCACTATTTCTTTATTGGAGTTAATTACATTAATACCTATTATCCAAAATTCGCAAAAGTTGAGTATATAAATTTACTCCCAACCAATGGTTCTAGAAAATGGTTTAATATTATAATTGGATATGCTTATGGATTTAGCTTGGGTTCAAAATCAACAATAAAAACAGGTATTGGCTTATTATACAGGCATGGCCAAGAATTGATAATAATTGATAACATTTCAATTGGCAGCCCCTCAAATTGGAATGAACTTTTGACAGAAACAATTTTCAATCGAGACCTAGGTGCATTTATCAACCTAAAATACCAGCTAAATTTAAGCAAGTTGTTTTATTTTCACACTGCTCTAGATTTTCAATCAATTTTTCTATTTGGAAATAGGTATTCAGTAGACAGAATGAGAAATGGATATAACATTAAAAATTATCCCACAAGATTTAATTTAAGTTGGCATTTTGGTTTTGGGGTTTCATTTTAGATATACTCTAATTTACATCAATTTTACTTTTAAAGAACCCATGATCCAACATCAATTTAGCAT
The DNA here is from genome assembly GCA_041392305.1 of Crocinitomicaceae bacterium. Lineage (GTDB taxonomy): Bacteria > Bacteroidota > Bacteroidia > Flavobacteriales_D > Crocinitomicaceae > JAGQYP01. The sequence goes on along the minus strand of JAWKMJ010000004.1, from coordinate 66,849 downwards.
GTTCTTCTTTAGAAACTCTAACATACTTCAAAAATACCTTTTCCGTTTTGTGTCCCGTGATTGCCATGATTGCTAAAGTAGGCACACCAGCCAAATACGCATTCGTAGCGAAACTCCTTCTAGCACAATGAGAGGTTACTAGATCATACTTTGGAGCAACAACCGACTTTTTCTTACCTCCGTATGTTCTCGTTACAGAAATCATATCATTGATTCCAGCATACTTACAAACTATTTTGATATAGTCATTGAATTTTTGGTTGGATATCATTCTCGGTTTGCCATTATACTTTTCCAAGATTCGTTTTGCTTCAGGATGTAAAGGAATTACTACTTCCGCATCTGTCTTTTCTGTTCGAATTTTCAGCATTGTTCCGTTGTTGATCATGTGGAATGCATCCAATTTGTGGTAATCGTTTATTCGCACTCCAGTGTAGCAAGCCAAAATGAAAATGTCTCTGACATTGTCTAGAGATTCAGAGGGCATGATTGCGTATCGTATCTGCTTGATTTCATCTTCATTGAGGTAGATAGTATCGGCTGGTTCAGAAAGCTTTTTAAATGCTCTGTTTTGATGCACTGTGTTGTCGTGTAGTCCGTCAATCATTGATTGATTCATCCAAAACTTAATGTTCTTGATGTGTGTGCCAACAGAATTTACTGCCAATTCCATTTCAGTTGTACAGAAGGAAACAAAGTCATGGTAGAAATGCATATTGATATCTGAAAACTTCAATCTTTTTCTTCTGGATTTCTCATACAACTTTAGTTTACCTAAACTTACCTTCAATTGACGGATTGTTCCTGACTTATGAGTAGAAATACAGCGTTCTATGGACATTTCTGCATACTCTGATAGTCCAACTTCCCTTTTAGATTCAGGATTGGTTAGGTGTTCTCTAATCTGTACTATCCCATGTTTGATTTCTTCCCTACAAAGCAACCCATCTTTTTGAAGTTGTCGGATCAATTCCATGATGTGTTCTTTCATCTTTACAATCAAGATATTTGTTTCATCACTTGCAGATCCCTTTACTAGTTCGGTTCTTGGATTGAATGTGGCATCACCTAATGAGATACCCAATGTTGCTTTTACTCGAATCCCTGATACATTAATGTCTGCATACAGGTAATTCATTCCACTTTTTTGTCTAATGGTAATTTTCATAGTCTCTGATATTTAAGATTAGTAAAATTTGTAGGGACATTGCTTGGGACAACAAGAAGATTACCCTACTAAGAATTTTGAAAAAAGGTGGTGTCGGAACGTCGGTTTGTCGGTTTGTCGAAAAATTGGTTGGTTACCTAAAGTCGGCCTCGTAGCATAACTGAATAGTGCACTTGATTACGGCTCAAGAGGTTGCAGGTTTGAATCCTGCCGAGGTCACGATGACAGAATGAGAATGAGAGCGGAGAATGAGGTCTTCGCTCTTTTTTTGTGCTTTTGTTTCGGGTTGGGATTTGGAGTGTGGACGGAATTTGGGACGGTTTTGGGCAATCTAATACTCCAATATAAATGTAGTTGTGTCATTTAGACTTAAATCAATCACTTCCGAAAATGATTCTGCCGGACTATTTTCTCTATATACTGTCCAGCTCATTGTTAAATCACCTTGGGGTATAAGTATATAGCTATTTTGAGGTTCTTCTATTATGCATCCGTATCTCTTATAGTCTCCAATTGCATATTGATATTGATCTTGCCTGAAGATATGAATCGAGTCATTGCTATTAAAACAATTTAGATTTCTGTGCCAAAATCGAACTCTTACATAAGGTGTTAATTCGAGATTAACATTCAAATATTCCCCTTTTGGTACTTCGAGATTATATGCACCTATATAATTCCCACCAACTTCTTTGAACCCTATTGGATGATAAGCAACCCCATCGGTGTTTTCTAGCTCATAGTCAAAAAGTAAAAGGTATCTATTGAAAAGACTTCCATTATGAGCAACCCTGAAGTAACCGTTCTCATCGGAGTGTACAATTTTAACTGTCTTTGATGATGACCCAATCTGTAAATCAGGTTTAACCTTTTTTAGTTCAAACCGAATATTTGGAATCCCTTCTCCAGTAACAGGATTTACAACTCTTCCTTCAATGTAGATGTTTTTTCCTTCTTTAGCACAAGAGGCCAAAACAAATAGTATAATAATACCAAGGTATTTCATATTCCAAAGATAAGGGATTTGATTTTTAAGGCTTTACGGATTATCGCAAACATTTAATTCCCATCATCGATCTAAAGATCAATCATGAAAACCGTTCGCTGACTCTTACTTTGGTGGTATGTAGTAAAAATTGAAGTGGTGGACGGAATTTGGGACGGTTTAGTCTTAATTTTCTAATAATAAATCTTAATCGTATCTTGAGTTTTAGATGGATCCAAAAGCATAGAGTCTTGAATATAAGTTGTAATGCCATTTCTAATGATCATTGCTTCCCAGAAAATAGAATCTTGGGGAAGCCCACTTGAATATGATACATCATCAATACAACCATATCCCCAAGTTCCACTATTCTGCGTAAAAGATGAATATGGATAAGAAGACCAATACGAATAACGAACAGTATCATTTGAACCTTGACAATTCACATTTTTAACATGACGAACAACATTTACTTTTGGAGTAATTCTAAGAATCATTTCTTGATAGGTAGATGGAAAATAAATTTGTCCACCATAAAGATATCCGCTAGTTGGATTTTGAATGATAAAATCATTGTACGGGACAATGATATTTGAACAATCAAAGTCCACTCGATATTTTACTTCATAATTTTTTTGGTTCATACGTAAAGGCAAAAAAGTAAACTCACATTCACCCATAGAATTAGTAACCCCTTCATAGATTATTTTTGACTTGCATGGTTGTTCCTGAGATCCTAATACCAAATTCTTCTTGTGGTAGTTTTCATAAATAGTAACCTTTACTCCTTGAACCCTAAAATCTGTTGCTGGATTCATCGCTCTGAAAACAATTGTTTGTTCTTCTTCAAAATGTTTTTTGCAGGAAACTAAAACCAATAATATAATAATAGCTAAGTATTTCATGTTCCAAAGATAAGGGATTTGATTTTTAGACTTTTACGGATTATCGCAAACATTTAATTTCCATCATTGAGCTAAAGATCAATCTTCTCTTTCAAACAAATGAACAGATGACCCAGCAAGACTTTGAGAAGTCAATCCACCAATTCTTAGCTTATCTTCTTTTCTGTTGTATTGAAAATCGTGTTGGCTAACAGAACTACCAATAAGTGCTGGACTTAGTAGGAGTTTCTCGATTTCGGTATCCAATTGATAGGTCAATGTATCATATTGAGATGTGTCGGTTCTTTGGAAATAACAAATACCATTGGCATTGAATTCAATTCGAATTGGTGGATATTCCGTTGAGTAATGAACCCACTTACCCACGATTTGATCTTGTTCTGGAAATTTTTCCTTGTTGCAAGAAACCAAGAAAACCAAAGAAACTAAAACGGATAAAATTGATTTATACATAGGGATTGAGTTAGTTGATTATCAAACGAATGTCTTTATATTTTATTGTCTCCACACCCTCTACCAATTCGGCAAACACTAACTTTTTCAATCAATTTCCATTATCGATCTGAAGATCAATCATGAAAACCGTTCGCAATCACTCTCTATAATGGTGAGTAAAGGAAATTGATGTGCTTGACAGAATTTGGGACGGTTTTGAGGAAGTTATTTTTAATAAAAATCTCAAACGGTGGATAAAAAGGTATTAAATTCAATACCTAGTTTGGAGAATATCAATATATTTGACTAAACAAAACAGGAGGCATTGCAGTGCCCCCCGTTTTTCCCTTAGCGTTTGTTCTTCTTCTCAAGCCAGTCGTATATCAAAATGAAGGACTTGATTAGTAAGAATAACGCTTCTGTTAATTTTAACATAATCGTTATTTTATAATTCCCCTAAAGTTACTGAGTTTAAAGGCTTTGACCAATCAAAATAAACTCACAATATTGATTAGTTTTCAACACGTTAAAATTAAATTTTTGTTAAGTCCTTTTGATTTAAGGGCTTTACCTAATTTTTAATCTATCTGAAAACTTTTTTTTGATATTTCCTTGGAATTTCCACGTATAATTTCAATGAGCGAAATTCAACTAACGCCTCGATTCTAGAGGTTTTTAAATACATTTCTTATGTCATATTTAATATTCGCACAATCAGGAACAACTTCAAAATTCAACTTTGGATATTCCTTAGAATGTTCTTCTGTTGTTACAAGAAACATACTTCCATCACTGCGTATGATTTTTGACATCGACCAAATAGGTCAATCTCAAAAAACATTCACTATCGTTCACTTCAGTGGTGAGTAAGCGAAATTCCAGAGTCTAAATCAGAGATATGAGATTAGAACAATTTTTATCAAAAGAGAATTTGGCAACTACCAGAATACTCAAATTTTAGTCTCAAAAAAACAGCTTAGTTTTTTACAAATTGAAGCGCAACTCCTTTTTCAGGTAATATGAAATAGTATAATCCTTTGCTCAGATTTGATATTTCAATTGGTTGAGATAGTTGCTGGCTTTTTTCTAAAATTACTTTCCCCATTTGATCAACAATGAACAATGTTTCTTTACTTTCTATCCCTTTTATACTGATAAAATCACTTGTTGGATTGGGATATAAGGAATACTGCTGCGCGACATTTTTATATTCGGCAATATTCACGTATCTAGGTGCATGAAAAGACAATTTTGCTAGAACACAGCTATACCAATTATTTCCTACTGGAGAAAAAGAGATTGTATCAAATGAAATTGGATCATTATCCCCTGGCTGACATGCTACGTAAACATCGCCATAAGGAGAGAGACATAAATCTGAAGCGTAATCACTGGAATTTGATCCTCCTCTTTTTAACCATTCAATTTCTAGATTTGGATTCATTTTAAGAACTAAAATATCTAGCCCGTGAAAAAAATAATATGTGGTATCCTCATAGGAAATATTATTCCCGGTTATTGTCATGTAAAGATTATTGGAATTATCTAATTGTAAGCCGGTAATGGCATCCCCACTGGAAGATCCACCAATAGTATTGTAATTTAATTTCTGTCCTAAAGCATCGTATTTTATCAAATAGGAATCGATATTTCCTCTGCTGATAAGCGAATCCTGACCAAAAAACAGCGTATCCCGATAAACACCTGTTGCATAAATTTCATCATTGCTGTCGAACTCTACATTCGTGACCATATCGGAATTGATAAATGAGTTCTGCGATCCTCCGAAATAATCATACCATTGCAAAACTCCGTTGGAGTTGTAATAACTGATGAATGCATCCCCTGTCCCATTCGATAAAAGTGTATCACTACCAATAAATATAGAATCGTTGAATGCTCCCCCTATTGCGTAATTTCCCTGTGAATCAAAAGCAATATCATACATTCGTTCTTCCAGATGACCATGATAACCCAAATGATTGAAGCAAACTCCGGATGGATCAAACCATGCAGCAAAACAATCCAATTGATGGTAAGCGGTTAGTGTATGTCCGTTTCCAAAGTCGACATCAGCATTGTAATCACCCACTATTACAAGGTTATTGGATGGATCAAACTCTAGATTCCAAATCCAATTGTCATAGGTTCCTTCCAAAAGCCTTGTCCAACTTAATACTCCATCTGTATTGTACTTTGCTATAAATGATCTCAATGAACCAGTGGAATACAAAGTAGTATCCACACCTTGGGCATTTGTACCGATATAGCATGTACCAGCTAATCTACCAGACACGTAAACTTCATTTTGGTCGGATATCAAAATTCGATAAAGTTCTATTGGGTATCCAAGATTACCAAGTGACATCCCCCACTGATACACACCATTCGAGTCCCATTTTGTAATAATTCCACAAGAATTTCCTGAAGATACCACTGGAAATGTATCCGTTCCTATTATCAAGTCTTCATCAAAATTACCAACTGTATAAACAAATCCATTTTGATCTAATGCAACATCTTGAAATTTATCAACTCCTATACTCTTTCCATGTCGTGCCCAAACAAAAGATGGATCAGATTGACTGAAAGTGGAAATGACAACAAAAATATTGATTGTGAATAAAAACAAGTATTTGATCATGATGAGAATTTTGTACTAAAGATATAGGTTTTAATAATTCCCACACCCTCTCACTATAATTTTTCAACCCATACTGCTGGAATGCATCATCAGAAACATCTTCAAACTTAAGTCCAGGATATTCCTTAGAATGTTCTTCAGTTGTGACCAAAAAGAACGCCCCTTCACTTACAGTCACTACTTTTTTGTCTTCCAACATTTGAAATGAAACACCACCGATCAATTCGGCAAATACTAACTTTTCCAATCAATTCCCACCATCGATCTGAAGATCAATCATGGAAACTGTTCGCTGACTCTCACTCTGGAAGTGAGTTAAAATAATTACTTCCTGCAATTCCCTATCTTTGAATCATGAAGAACCCCCGACTCTTTTCTATATTGACCCTTTTCCTTCTAAGCTGTTCCCTACTTAGCTGTTCCACCAATGAATACGGTAAAATGACCGACCCGGAAGGAAATGAATACAAAACCATCAAAATTGGAGAGATGGAATGGATGGCTGAAAATCTGAAAGTGACTCAGTTTATCGATGGTAGTCCGATCCAACGAGCCAATACGAAAGAAGAATGGGTCATTAATTGTAAAAATGGCATTCCTTGTTATTGTTATCCGGATTTTAAGAAAGAATTGGGCGAAAAATATGGGTATTTGTATAACATCCCTGTTATCAGTAAAGGCAGAGAAAATTTATGTCCAAATTGGGGCATTCCTTATATCGCGGATTGGGACTATCTTATGCAACAAGCCGGTGGGATTGATGATGCGTTTAACAAATTAATCGGAGAAAATAGCAGCACAGGATTCGATGGTCTTTTAGGAGGTACTATAACAAAAGGTGGTTTTGCAGGACATAGTTTAGAAAATTACACTTCCTTTTGGACGAGTGGGACGGATGCCTATTGCTTCATTTTAGAGGAAAGGAAAATCGTTTTTGTTAATGCTTTGACTGTCGCTATTTGTGATGGAATGTTTATTCGTTTGGTGAAGATGGAGTGAAAAGCCTTCAATCCGAAACCTTAATTTCCAGGAATTAAAATATAGTATCTTACTGTAGGTTGAACAACTTGAAGTGTGGGATCATTGACACTCTCAACAACTTTGATCAATGAAAATTTGGTTAAAATATTCTGCTCGAAATAACCTTGAACTATCTCATACTTTTTAATCGATTCCCATACTTGATTCGCATCTAAATTTGAATTAGAGTATATGTCAAAATGATTTGTATTTAAATGAATATTATTCAAATCTGTGCTTTGATCAAAATTAGCTTGATTTTGAAATACCAAATTTAAATTTCTTAAACCATTGTAGAAATACCCAAGTGTATCATTAGACACGATAAAATAATGAAATGAATTAAAGGCATTATCATGTTCAACAGATTCAACAAATGGAATACTCAGAGATCCAGAAAATGTATTGGTATTTGTTTCTGCAAACTCAATTACAGAATAATCCGAATCCACGACCACCACTAATAAATTTCCTTGGGGCAAATACGGGGTTCCAGTTGTTGAACAAGAAGATAAAATGACAAGTGCAATAATAAAAGACAGATATTTCATGATTGAAAAATACAAAACATCCTTTGAGAAACTCAAATTTCAAAACAATTTATCAGGAAAAATATACAACTCTAGTGAAAAGAAAAAGTGTAATCCACCAATCCAACATCCCTACTTTAACTCAATAACAATATTGGTAATTGCCGAAACAATAAATTCCACTCCTATCGAAATCACAATAAAACCTACTATTCTTGATAAAGCTGTGATTCCAGAAGCTCCCAAATGACGATTAATTACTCGTGAAGAGATCAAAATAAAAAAGATAGTCGCTGCTACTAGTCCGATAGCCAATAAAACTGGAATTTTATCTACAACTTCTGCTTGTTCTTGGTTATAGGTGATCAGCAATGACATAGATCCTGGTCCAGCCAACATAGGAAGCGCCAGGGGAGTCAGAGTAATTTCTGATCGATTAAAGGCATCGTCTTTTTCTCTTTTTTTCATTCCTTTTGTGCTTAGTAAAATTACCCGTCAGCAAGGCAAAGCCAGAAGAAGCGATAATCATTCCTCCGGCTATTTTCAAAGAATTCAATGAAATTCCGAAAAATTCAAGAATGTAATTCCCGAGTAAAAAGGAAATGATCAAAATAACCATCACATTAATACTGGTCCATAAAGCAATGGAAGTAATTTGATGTTTGGACTTGTCTTTTGTAAGACCGATGAAGATTGGAAGGGTTCCTAAGGGATTTGTAACGGAGAACAAAGCTCCAAAACTGATAAAGAAAATACTCATTTTTTTTGCGGCAAAATTCGGTAGCTTTTGGGAATTGGTGTGCTCTTCTTTGGTTAATCTTCTGTTAAGTGTTTTGCTTGAAAATGTTAGGCAAATTGAATCCTCTTGTTAAGTAATTTCATACTGCATTCTTTATCAAATTATTAGTATAAAAAAAAAGCCCCAACATATTGTCAGGGCTTTCTAATATCATTTTTATCTTTTTTAATTCTTTACCACTCTGAATACAGAATGTTCTCCTTTTTCATTTCGGATTTCGATGAAATACATTCCATCGGCTTCTTCAATGAAGTATTCCAGATTAGATATATTATTCATTTTCTCAGATCTCAAAAGCTGACCATTTGCTGATCTTAATGAAATAGTACATTCACCTTGAGAAGCTGTGAACTCAATATTCAATTTCCCGTTGGTTGGATTTGGATAAATTGATACCATATCAGAAAATGCACCTTCCTCAATTCCTGCAAAAGCAACATCTTCACATAAAGAAGTATCTACACATCCATCCAAGGAAACTTCCACTCCATATTGTCCTGTGTTGGTTGGACTAAAGGACTGATTGGTCCCTGATACAATTGTGGAATCGTTTGCACAATCAAACCACTGATAAGAATCCGCACTTGCTTGAGCCACGGACAAAACATTTGCTGTGTTGGTCACTGTCAAGTCGATCGTTGTTACAGTTAAGTTGATCGTCACTGTGCTATCACATCCATTTGGCCCTATATTCGAAAATACCTCTGTTCCTGTTGGATTTGCAGCATTGTATGTTGTTCCATTTACCACAATGCTGTCATAAGTACAAATCGTGCTATCCAAAGTGCTATCCAAAGCAGCCAAAACATTCAAGTTGATGGTAACTGTAGAATCGCATCCAAAAGGACCGATATTTGTGAAAACTTCTACTCCTGAAGGATTGGACGCGTTATACGCTGTTCCATTAATCATCAAAGTCTCTTCCGCACAAATAGTGGAAGTTTCAGTTCCTGTTTTTTCTGCAAGTACCGTTACTGAAGCCAAGTTGGACATTTCCAATTCGCAGTAAAATCCACAAACACCAGATCCATCTACCCAGTTTGTTCCTGCATTCACAATTGTAGCATCCGAACCAGTAATTGACTGAATAGCGGTCCCACTTCCTTCTTCAAAAGCAGTTAATTGAACCAAATTAGCTTCCGACCCAGTCAAACAAGTATTCATGTCTGCTGCAATGTCGATACCGGATCTAGCAAAATTCCAAACTCTAAAATCATCAAATGCAGTATTGGTGTTTCTTCCTCCTGTTCCAGCAGGAAAACGCACATCGTGTCCTAGATCGATCACTGAAGCCGCATTATTCACAATCACATTCGTAATTCCATTTGAATTTGACGCGACTAAAGCTCCATCATAATAAATATACAATCCAGAAGCATCAGCCACAGTTGCCACATGCACCCATCCTGTTGGAAGGGAAGGAAATACTAACGATGTCCATACTCCGTTATTATTCACATAGAAAGTACCCGCATGCCATAACCACACATTGGTCGTCGCGTTATCCACTGATGGAGTACCTTGACCTGCCCAAGGATGTTGTCCGCTGTTGAAATTCACCCAAGCCTCAATGGTAATTTCATTGGTATAGGAATAAAATGGCGCACTAAAACGAACATGATCATTCGTTGCAGGAAGATCAACTCCTGAACCTTTATATTCTCTGACAGCATATACGTTGTAGTTCATGTCTGATGTCAATGTACCTGTATTGAACGTCAAAGCAGTTCCATCCCCAGTGATCGGTCCGTCAACAATTGTATCATTTTGATCATCTCTCAAAACATAATCCACTCCATTATCCGAAGCAGTAGTTGTAATAGTTGTTCCTGTATTGCTAAAACATACTGTTCCATTTGTTGCACCTGGAGTCAAGTCGGTAATTGAAATGACCGTTAAATCCAAAGTCACAATACTATCGCATTCGTCTGGTCCTCTTTTAATGGTGTGAGTTGCCACGTTATTGTTTGTAGTATAAACATTTCCATCCAACCAAACATAACCACAAGCTGCTGTTACCACATCCGTTCCTGCACCAGGACTTGTTGTTAAACCTTGAAATTCGAAAGCTCCTATATCTAGTTGACCGTTGTGAACTCGAGGTTGAAGTCTATGATCCATAGACATATTTTCAGCTGAATCTAAATCCCCATCTAAATCAATAAAATCAGGAAACAACAGAGTTTGGTCTCCGTTATCGATGGCGTCAGAATTACAGCTAATATGCAAACCATCATCCGAAGTAAACCACATATCGTCCGGACCATTTGGGTCTGAAGGATCTCTAAAATCTGGAGCTCCAACTAAACAGTTTGTACCCCCAGTGTAGGTGTCGAACAAACAATTATTAAATGAAGGAACATTCCCTCCAAATCCCGGATGTAAGGCAAAAGCATATATATCACTATTACCAGCTAAACCACCTTGAATTTGATTGCCATGAAAAATAGAGTTGCTGATTGTTGTAGTTGCATAGGTTGCTCCTCCAAAATAAGCTCCCGCAGCGCCAAAATAAGTTCCGGGAGCGCTTGCTTCACCGTAATTATTTGTAAATGTGGCATTATTGATAAAGTTACCATCCGTGTATTCTACAAACATCCCTCCTCCAGAAAATGCGTAGCATCCACTTCCATTATCTATACCTTCTGAATTCGCAGAATTCCCTTCTACAACCAAGTTGGAAATTTGACATCCTGTAGCTTGAGTGAGAATAAGCCCTCCTCCTGTAAATGAGTATTCTGAATTGGCTGTAGCTTGGTTCCCAATTAGAGCACAATTGATCATTCTATTAGAACCTGCATAAAAAGAAATCGCTCCAGACGCCATGGCACCTTGAAGACCTCCACCACCGGAAGTATTTGTTGCCAATGCGCTATTGTTTGAAAAAACAACATTATATAGAATTGTATTTCCAGAAGTTACACCCATACCTCCAGAAGCTCTGGAACTTACTGACGTTGAAGTCCAATAACAATTCGTTTTTGCATGATTATCACTAATCTTACAATTTCTAAAATAAGGAGCTGGAGCTCCACCTGTAATTACTCCTCCGGCGCCATAAACTAAACTTCCTCCAGACTCAGTATCTGAATAATTCTGAGTAATAATTAAGTTTTCAAAAATTGCACCTGTGTTACTAATTCGAAGTCCACCAGCACCATAGTTGATGTAGTTGGCTCCCATGGTAATCGTGAAACCATCTAATCTTGCAGATGAATTCACATTCTGAATAAAAAAGACAGAATTGGAGTTATTAAGCGTATCGCCATTTTGATCAATATCTCCACTCAAAATACACACATTGGTATTCCAGTTTCTCTGAGTGTAGGAAGTTTCCGTACCCGCAAATCCTCCAAGGATAGTCAAGCTATCTTTCAAATTAAAATAAGCCGATCGATCGTTGTCGGTATACCCAACACCTTGATCAGGGTAATAAGTTCCCGCAGCCACCCAAATGGTGTCGTTGTAAACAGAATTTGTAATTGCATCTTGAAGATTTGTATAGGCATTGGCCCATGAACTCCCATCGTTGAATCCCGATGCATTGAGATCAACATAAATGACATTTGCAAATGAGGCAGCACTTATACACACTGCGACAAATGAATAGAACAGTTTCTTCATAGTAGTTTGTTATAAATTTAATTTCAGCGCGCTAAAGTAGAAGATTTATAATTATCCCGAACGTTTGAAATGTTAAATTTTTGAGAAATTATTAAAGTGAATTTTTGGTGGATAAAGAATGTTTTTCGAAGCCCAATAGATTTAAACGTTTACAATTATTTATACGCATATTTTTTATTTATTTATGCGTATATTTGTAAAACAATAATTGCTGTATTATGGACAAACCACTTAATTTAAAATTAGACGATCAAATAATTGAGTTTGCTAAGAATTATGCAAAATCAAAAGGATTGAGCTTAAGTAAATATCTTGAAAAGCATTTTAGAGATCTGATCCAAGAAGAAATCAATGATAAAAATTACTTAAAGAAATACGGTATTTCGGAAGAGGAATACAATGAATTTAGAGAAAATTATGTTGACTCATATGGGATCAAAGAGGGAAGTGAAAAAGAGTTCTTAAAGAAAAGACTTAGAAAAAAACACTCATGAAAAAAGTATTCCTCGATACCAATATTTTTATCGATTATTTTGATGATCAAAGAAGAGATCATTTAGATTCTTTTCTGCTTTTGACTAAGGCAGGGAAAAATTACAGCTTATTTTGTTCTATGAAGACGGTTCTAGATGTTTATTACATCCTTGGGGAGAACAATCAAGCAAAAAAATGTGTGAAGCGAATTTCTCAAATTTGCACTGTTATTCCTGGAAATTTAAACAATTTAAATCAAGCTCTCGAAATGAACAACTGGAAAGATTTGGAAGATGCTTTCCAATACTCCATTGCAATTCAAAACAAGGCAGATTTTATTGCTTCTCATGATAAAAAAGGATTTAAAAATTCGGAAATACCTGTTTTACGTTCGCTTAGATTAAATGAAATGTTCTTAGATCATGTCTAACTAAATTTTCTTCCTCATCAAATAATGCTGAATCTCCCCAAAAAGTAAATGGGTTTTCTCCACATTTTCGTAACCAATTGCGAGGTAAAAAGGCACTGCAATTTCTCTGGCTTGAAGCACGATTTCGGTCATTCCAATCTTTTTCGCAAAGGCTTCTACCTCCGCCATGATCTTCTTTCCAATCCCTTTTCCTTGGGCTTGATCCGAAACAGCCATGAAACGTACTTGCCCCTGTTCCAAACTGTTTCTTTGTAATCTGGATACTCCCAATAATTGTCCATCTTCAAAAGCGGCAAAATGAAAAGCCGCATCTTCATCATCGGCTTTTTCAGATCCTTTGGGTTGGTTCCAGGGTTTTCTTAATTCTTGATAACGAAGATCGAAATAAGCTTCCCATTCCTGATCTGTTTGTGGTGCTCTAACTTCAATCATAGGATTTGTATACAATGGATTTGACTCTCTTGGTTGCCACACCATCAATATTTTCTTCTAAAACCAAATTTTGGGCTTCTTCGGATTGAAAAACTTCGTCTAAGGATTTAATTCGGGCAGATGGAACACCTACTTGATTCAGCTCGTCCACGATTTTTGAGTCTTTTTTGCTGATCTCATTTTGCAACAATTCAAATAATTCCGATCTATGGGCTACTCTATTTTGATTGGATGAAAATCGATGATCATTTGCCAATTCACCAATACCTAAATACTCACATAACTTCTGAAAATGCGTATGCGAACCAATGGCAAAAGTGATCAGTTTGCCATCCTGAGTCTCAAAAATTTCCCCGTAAGGCGCAATATTCGGATGCTTGCTCCCTATTCGTTTGGGAACATGTCCGGTCATCAAATAATTGGAAGCTTGATTCACCAAAGATGCCAATGCTGAGTCAAACAAAGAAACCGTCAGTTTCACAGCTTTTCTATTTTCTCCTTGTTTTAAAAGTTCGATTAAAATTGCTTCCTTTAGTTGGTGTCCGGCCAATACATCAATTAAAGCTACAGGCATTTTAGTAGGCGGATTGCTTTCTTGTCCATTCATCGACATAAATCCACTCTCAGCTTGTAAAATCAAATCGTATGCAATTCTTTCAGATTCATCTCCAAATCCTGTAATAGCTGCGTAAATAATCTTGGGATTGATTTTTTTGAGTGTTTCGTAATCCAAGCCAAGTTTGACATCATCTCCCTTTTTGAAATTGACTAAAACAATATCGGCTTTACGAATCAAATCTCGAACTTCGTCAAGATCTTTCTTTTCTTTTAAATTCTTAAACTGATACTCTTTGCGGTAGTTGACTGAACAGAAATAAGCGGAAACTTTGGATGACTTGTCCTCGCTAGCCAATTTCCAAGAACGCGTCACATCTCCCCCGGATCTTTCATTTTCAATCTTGATGACTTCCGCCCCTAATTCAGCAAAAAACATCCCAACCGAGGGTCCGGCAAGAACCCCAGCCAGCTCAACAACCTTAAGTTTATTGAAGTCCAATGTTACTTAATTCCGATCACTAAGAACTTACTGATTTTCCAGAATTTCTTGTAATTCGTGATAACCAATTTGTGTCCATTGTCCGTTTCTACAACTTGATAAGAATCAGTTGGGTGCTCAGTAATGATCTCGTATTTCTTTCCCTCAAAAGGAATTTCTTTCACCTTAGTGATGTCCACTTTTGTGAAGTATTCCTCATTTAAATCCGACTTAATTTTGATCGTTTTTAGCGTATAAAATGCTCCGTTCTTTTCGATCACATTATTGTCTCTTAATTCATTCACGGTTCCATAAGCATAGTAAGCTTCGTTCAATTCAAGCATGGTCTCGTAAGCCAATTCTACTTGCTCTTGGTAAGCATCAAACAATTCAAGATATTCTCTGTCCATGTCGGCCAATTCATTTCTCAATCTTTCAATCTCTTTATCTTTCTCCTCGATTTGCTTCAACAAATTGTCTCTCATGGCGATCAACTCATTGTTTTCCTTTTTCAGATTGGAAGTTAGCTTACGCAACTGAGATGCCTTTCTCGCATTCTCTTCACGAAGCATATTCAGTTTCTTGATCTCTTCAATGATCCAGTTTTTAGAATCTTCCGACAATTCTACATCTCTTGATTTGATTCGAATCTCATCTTCTTTTAAGTTGATAGAAATTAAATTATCCTGAATCTCGTTGAACAATCTTACAGACTGATTGATTGTGGAATCCTTGTCGGACATCTGCAATTTCAGATTTTCCAATTCCGATTTCAATCTAGCTACTTCTTCAGACCCAGATCCTCCATCTTTTTTAGAATCGTCTTGCACATCTCCCTGACAAGAAGTGAAAGCTAAAATAACCGATACTACTGCAATTTTAATTGTTTTCATTTTGTTCAATTTAGAATGTTCTACCAACACCAAGTAAATAATAATGCTCCTGTAATGTAAGAAAAAGCTTCGATGAAAGCTACTCCATGATTCGGCTTTTCCTGGTTGACTAACTCGTCCGTTAGTTTTCTTTTTGGCAAAAGTATTTTATCTGTTACAATTCTCAATACAGGAAGCAAAATAATTCCTGCTAAAACATCAATTCCCATGTAAACAGAGCTTTCCAATACAGAATAATGAGAAGATGCGATACCATGTTCCAATAAAATTCCAAATGCAATTAATGCTCCTGCATACCCAATGGCCACTGCAGAATTCCCTTTCTCTATTTCATGATGAACGTTGTAGGGTGTAATTAAATTGTAGACTTGTGAGATCACAAAAAAGACTACTTGAGAAATAGCCCAATAGACGATTGTCAGCCAAGGCTCATCCAAATCCATGCGCATCGCTCCAAAAATGATGAAACCTGTAGCTATGAAATTGGCTGCTTCAATGATTCCAGATCCTACATTTTGCTGCTCAATGATTTCCTTTTGAATATTGTATTTGGCGAAAACGATTTTGTTATTCAGGATGGCGGATAAATTCATAAGTAAAATAGAAATACCTCCATAGGCCACTGTCAAACCAACATCTTCCCAAAAATTAGCGCTTCCTGATCCGGATAAAACACCGGCGAGAGAAATCAATAAACCGATATAATAACCCACATGAGCAATCGAAAAAGCAAAATTGTCTTTCTCCACCAATTCATGGTCAATATTAACACCCTTCATGAAAAGTCCGAGGGTAAATTTTGCAATCACAATCAACACCAAGCAAGCGGCTATGTAAACCAGCGGGTGATACGTGATGTACTCCAAATTGATATTTAAAGCTAAATACATACTATTTTATTTTCCAGAGCCCCCTCCTTTTCTGAATCCGGACGAACCAGAACGTGAAAAGAAACCGGAGCTTCGTTTACGACTCATAAAATTATTTTTCGATGTCTTTCTTTTGTAGAAGTTCGGTCTATTGTTCTTTGTATAATTGGAACTTGTGCCCCATTCTTTTCCTGTGGAACCATAATACGGTCTTGAACCATAATAACTAGTTCGATACGTATTGTAGGAATTGTAATAAAGTGGTCTGCCACCCCAACCAAATATTGTCCGATAGAAGTAATACTGACCTAAAAACACCCAAACTCGTTGTCCGTTTCTATCTTCCCATCTACCATACTTCTCATTCCCCACAATATGTCTGTAACCAGGAGGAGCAACCAGTTTATCTATATTCCCCTTTTCATCAATGGCTACAATCGACATGTCCAGATTCTCTTCATTCAGGATAAAGAAATTCTCATTGACTTCCATCCATTCTGTACTGTCAACCTTGAACTCTCCCCCTTCCGAATAAAGAATCATGTATTTATGAAAGTAATCCCCATCTTTCAGATCCATGTCCTTCAAAATAATTGAAACAGGCCCTTTGTCCTTGTATTTTTCAATCAGGTCGTCTACAGGATTTTCCTTCCATTTTTCTCCCACACAAGAAGCAAATAGAAAGACAGTAAATGCTATGTAAAGCCAATTCTTCATTAATCTTCTAACGTCCTTGGAAGGATATTGGACACTTCGTAATTTTCAATGTATTTCCCTTTGTAGGCATCTACGGATTTCTCTCCATTTCTCACCACAGTTATAAATTCCGATTCATTTGGATCATTAAAAGTCCAAGAAACGATTTCAACCTCTTCTTTGGTGTCCGAATTGATCATCAATCCAGGTGATTCATCCACAATATTCCATGTTTTCCCATCATAAGCAAATGAAGTTCTTGGCTCATCTTTGTGAAATACATCTTCTCTTAAATCCGGCAATTCAGTCATCATATTGATCCGTTTACTTACCGAAATTTCTTCACTTGGAAAGGATCCATAATACAGGTAAATCTCATTTTTCCCATCGTACAAAGTCCATTCTTTTCCTTTGTAATTCCCTCCCCAGTCGTATTCATACTCTTCAATTGCTTCCCAACTTACCAGGTCATATTCTACGATATACCCTTTTTTGATGTCCTTCACTGTGTAGTCTACAGAACTACCTCCTTTGTCGGACTTAAACATTTTAAAAATTCTATTAAATACCATATCTATCCTATATAAATTACATCATCAGAACCAAAGAACCAGTTTGGAGAATGCAAGTAATCACCGTAACCGGCATACCCAATTCCCAAATAGTTCCAATACATTATTAAAATTAAAAAAGCGGTTAGCATTCCAAAATACAATAAGGGAATAGGTTGAGTGATTACGCGAATATCTTCCTTGACGGTTGTCCACATTTGCATTGGATTACCCCAATATGAACCAGCGATTAAAAAGACCACTAAAATGGCAAGTTCAAAAAGTATCAAATAGCCAAAGTACAAGCTTCCTGATCGTTTAGACTTTACCGTCAACTCCCCATAACTTAATTTTTCCTTTTTAAGATCTACATTGCCTACTTTCTTGGTAAACTCATCATCCATCATGTAAGGTTTTACGGTGTATACACCTTTTTCATTCAGAATAATTTTGGCAATTAAAGGCTCACTGGCTCCTTGATCTTCAGAACTTTCACGATACCACCACAAGGTTTTATAAAAGGAATAGACCCTTTTACCATCCGGACCGTACAAATCTAACAAAACTCCAGTCGCTCTTTCGAAATTTGACAGACTCGTTTTATATGGAACTTTTAAGGTGATCTGGTGAACTTTACCTGGGTTGATAACCTCAAAAGTCACACCATCAGCCATTTTAAATTTTTGCTGATTCAATTCAGTGTGCTTAGTATTTCCGGAAAACATCCATAAAAGCAAAGTCAGTAAAATAAAAGCGATATTTCCCACAAAAATACCAGCAAAACGAATCTGTTTTTTACGCTGCCGCCTTTCTGCTTTGATTTCTTCTAAAACAGATCTTCGGTAATAATTTCGTGATTCACGACTGTAGCCTATATTTCTTTCGTACCAACCCATTTACCCAAGTAAGAAAACAACGTAAAATACGCTGAATCCGAACAAAAAGATTATCCCGAAGATAGCCAAAATATTTAACCAAACAGGAGGATTTCCGCCATTTCCCATAAATTTCTTCTGAACTAAAAAGAAATTAAAAATAGCAATGATCGGTGCAATCAAAAAAGAAGTTATTGTGGCTACCTTGATGAGATTTCCAAATCCTTCCGGGTCGTTTTGAAAAGACAGGATCACTAGAATCGTTCCTATCACAAGAGTCAACAGTGAAATTCTGTACATTCGATGGGTTCCAATTTTTTTGCCTTGCTTTTCTACCAAAATCTCCGAGCTTCTCTTGACCGCTCTTGCATAGCCGTCAAATACAGCAATAGCCGTTCCGAACATAATGCAGAATGAAGAAATGGCAATCAACAAATAAGACCAATCACCTATACTTTTAGTATAAATGTTAACTACAAAATCAGCAAAAGGTACTGCCTGACCCGGTATTTTTTGACCTGTGCCATAAACCAATAGGGTGCCCAAAGTTAAAAACACAATTGCCAATAATGCCGAAATCACATAACCGAAATTAAAATCAAATAAAGTTTCCTTCAAAGTAGGCTGGTATCCTGTCTCCTTTATTCTCTCAACTGTCCACAAACTATTCCAGGCAGACAGATCTACAGCTGTCGGCATCCATCCCATCAGTGCCAGTAAAAAAGGAATATTTTCCTCTCTGGACAAAATTCCAGAAGGAAAAAGTGTCTTATTTTGAAACCCAAACTTAAAAAGAGCGATGAAAAGCGCTAATAAGGTGGTCAGGAGTAAGGTCACCCCAATCACCTTAATCAATTTATCCAATAGCTTGAATTCTCCAAAAAGCAGAATTGCAGCACAGATTAGAACTAAAAGGATTAAAGTTGTGTTTTTCTGACCAATCATTTCATCAATGCCGAATAAATTTTCCATGAACCCAGCTGTCACCGCCAGAACCGCAGAACTTACCAAAAACATTGATATCGCAGTGATTACCAAATACATATAAAAAGCAAATTTGGAGAGTTGATAATAGCCATCAATAATCGATTTTCCAGTTCGATTTGCGTATCTGGAACCAAATTCGAAAAAGGGATATTTGAACAAATTTGCAAGCACCACTGCCCATAACAAACCAAAACCAAATCGTGACCCCGCTTGAGTCGATTGCACTAAATGAGAAACTCCAATTGCAGTAGAGGCAAACAAAATTCCTGGACCAAGTGTTTTCAGAATCGATTGTATGTTCATATTCCCAAATAAACTAATTATTTTTGACAGGAAATTGATGCTTACTAAAAAAAGAAAATGCCCAATTACTCTAAAAATATTCCATTACTTGAACTTTTAAAAAATTATAACCGGAATGTTTTTGGAAGTGATCTTCTTTCAGGACTTACATTAGGTTTGATACTGATTCCGCAAGGAATTGCCTATGCGATTATTGCTGGACTTCCTCCTATTTTTGGTTTGTATTCTGCTCTAATCCCCCCTATTGTTTACGCCTTTTTGGGCTCTTCACGAAGATTATCGATTGGAGCTGCTGCGATGGATTCCTTAATTATTGGAGCTGGGCTTTCCGCTCTGAATTATTCTAATCAACTAGATTATGTTTCAGCGGCCATCACCGTTTGCTTTCTAGCTGGATTTGTGCAGTTAGTCCTCGGAATTTTAAGATTTGGTTTCTTCGCCAACTTTCTTTCTAAACCAGTCATCAGTGGATTTACCTCTGCTGCTTCGATCATTATTGCCATGAGTCAGCTCAAAAATGTTTTTGGTTTGGATATTCCCAGCTCTAATCAAGTTCAAAAATCAGTAGAAAATCTTGTCAAACACCTAGACGAAACCAACTGGACAACATTCATTGTCGCTCTATCCACAGCAGTTCTTCTTATCGGTATCAAAAAAATATCAAAACTAATTCCAGGACCGATCATTGTTGTTACCATTTTTACAGCGCTCACCTATTTTATGCATTTGGATTCTGAATACGGTCTGAAAATAGTGGGTGAAGTACCTTCAGGATTTCCACCATTTACAGGCTCTTGGTTTTTATGGGATGATTTGATCAAATTGGCCCCATTGGCTTTAACCATTGCCTTAATCAGCTACATGCAATCTATTTCCATTGCCAAATCTCTTCAGGACATGAAAAACGATCACGAAGTAGATAATAATCAGGAAATGAGAGCAATAGGAGTTGGTGCCATGATTGGTTCTTTATTTGGAACCTACAGCAGTGCCGGTGGATTCTCCAGATCTGCAGTAAATCAGGAGGCGGGCGCTAAGACACCTGTGAGTTTGATCATTGCTTCCGTATTTATTTTAATCGTCCTCCTGTTTTTGACTGGACCCTTTTATTTTCTTCCAAAAGCAGTGATCGGAGCCATCATCATTACGGCCATTTTAAAGCTGATTGATTTAAAGTACGCCATTGAGTTGTTCAAGATGTCGAAAGAGGATTTCTTCATGTTGCTGATCACATTTGGAGTTACACTTACCGTCGGGATCATCGAAGGGCTAGGTATTGGAATATTTGTGTCCATCGCCTTATTATTGTTCAAATCCACGAATCCTCACATTGCAGTATGTGGAAGAATCCCTGGCAGCAAAAACTTCAGAAATATTAATCGGTTTCAAGATGTCGAAACATGGGAAAATATCCTCATTGTTAGAATTGATTCGAATTTATACTTTGCAAATATTGACACCGTAAAGTCATTTATCAAAACTGAATTACTGAAGAAACCACAAACTGAATTAGTGGTTATCAAAGCTGAATCGATCAGTGCCATTGACACCACTTCCTTAAAAGCTTTGGATGAATTTGTAAAGAGTTTACAATCGCAAAACATACAAGTTTATTTCTCTGGAGTCATAGGTCCAGTGCGCGATTTATTCTACAAAATTGGGTTTATCGATACCATTGGCAAGGAATCTTTGTTTTTGGACGCCGAATGTGCAGTCAACCATTTCTTGAAGCACGAAAACGACCAACACCAGTCTAAGGCGAATCAGCACAATTAAAAATTTATTTAGAATCTTTATAAATAAACTGCGTTTGCTTATTTTTGCACCATGAAGAAAGATGGAATGATTGAGTTAATGGCTCCATGTGGAGGTTGGGAAGCCCTACAAGCTGCGATTGACAACGGTGCGGATTCGGTTTATTTTGGTGTAGATCAGCTTAATATGAGAGCTCGAGCTACCATGAATTTCACATTAGGTGATCTTCCTGAGATTGCGGAAAGATGCAGCAAAGCAGGAGTAAGAACCTATCTTACTTTAAATACCATCATCTACGACCACGATCTTTCCATCATTAAAAAAGTAATTGACGAGGTAAAGAATACGGACATCACAGCCATTATCGCTTCAGACCAAGCTGTAATTGCCTATGCCCGCCAAAAAGAGGTTGAAATCCATATTTCGACTCAATTGAATGTCACCAATATTGAAACAGTGAAATTCTATGCCATGTTTGCTGACACCATGGTACTTTCCAGAGAACTTTCCTTATCTCAAGTGAAGAAAATCACAGAACAAATCGTGAAAGAAGATGTTCGTGGACCTAACGGAGAACTTATCGAGATTGAAATATTCGGACATGGTGCACTTTGTGTGGCGGTTTCTGGAAAATGTTACATGAGTTTACACACAGACAACTCAAGTGCAAACAGAGGAGCTTGCATTCAAAATTGCCGAAAAAAATATACGGTAATCGACCAAGAAACAGGAACGGAATTGGCCATCGACAATGAATACATCATGTCACCAAAAGACCTATGTACCATTGATTTTCTGGATCAAGTCATTGATGCGGGTGTAAAAGTACTTAAGATCGAAGGACGTGGAAAAGCTCCCGAATACGTGGCAACAGTTACCAGATGTTACCGAAAAGCAATTGATGCGTATTATGCCGGAACCTATACTACTGAGTTAGGAAAAGAATTGATGAAGGAATTAGAAACCGTTTACAACAGAGGATTCTGGGGAGGTTATTATCTGGGGCAAGAACTTGGAGAATTTTCATCAAAACCTGGCTCGTTGGCCACACAAAAGAAAGTTTACCTAGGTAAAGGTGTTCACTACTATCCAAAAGCGAAGATTGCTGAGTTTAAAATCGAAGCACAATCCTTGAAAAAAGGAGATAAGATCTTGATTACGGGTCCAACCACAGGAGTCTATGAAACAGTTGCTGAATCCATTTTTGTGGATGACGAACAAGTTGCTGAAACGAAAAAAGGAGATCAATGTACAATTCCATTGGAACAGCGAATTAGACTAAGTGACAAACTCTACAAAATAGTGGAAGCCTAATGCTGGTTGTAACCCTTCAGAGAGACAAATGCATTGGCTGTAATTACTGTGCTGAATTGTGTCCGGAATTATTTCGGATGTCAAAAAAAGATGGGAAAACGGTCTTACTTAAAAGCAGAGATCGCAAAGGTTTTCACACTATCAATACCAATGAAATTCATACTTACGAAGCAGAGCAAGCAAAGAAGGCTTGTCCTGTCAATATTATTTCTGTAAAAACGGTTTAGGCAAGTTGATTTTTGAGTAATTTTCAGGAAAATTCACTGAATTAGTATGAAAATTGCAACAGTAGACTACTCAGATTTCATTTCAGGAGATGCTGAAAAGAGAAATCGATTTATTCAAGAACTAGGTGATTCATTTTCCAATATTGGCTTTGCGATTGTAAAGAACCATGGAGTTACCAAAGAACTAAGAGACAATTTATATGACGCTAGTGTTTCCTTTTTTGAAATGGATGAGAACACTAAGAAGAAATACGAAATTGAAGGCATTGCAGGACAAAGAGGTTACATTTCTGCTGGAAGAGAAACTGCTAAAGGAGCTGATATACCAGATTTAAAGGAATTTTATCACATCGGACAGGAGGTTCCTGAAAACAATGAATTTGGATATCCAGCGAATATTTGGCCCGAAGAAACTCCTCAATTGAAAAAACATGGTTTAGAGGTATTTGACACTTTCAATAATACAGGAAGAGATCTTTTAAGAGCGATTGCCTTATACCTGAATTTGGATGAGAATTATTTTGATCAAAAGATTGAAAAAGGAAATTCCATTTTAAGACTGTTGCATTACTTTCCACAAACCGATTTAAAAGACATCCCGGATGGAGCGGTGAGAGCTGCAGCACACGAAGACATCAATTTAATCACTTTGTTGATGGGAGGAACTGCTGAAGGTTTGCAAGCAAAGACGAAAGCAGGTGAATGGATCAATGTGAGTCCACAACCTGATGAAATAGTAATCAATGTAGGCGATATGCTTCAACGCTTAACCAATGGCAAACTAGTTTCAACTACACACAGAGTGATTAACCCACGTAAAGAACTTTTGCATACCTCAAGGTATTCTACTCCATTTTTTCTACACCCGATATCGGAAATGGATTTGACTTGTTTGGATTCCTGTATAGATGAATCGCATCCAAAAATATTCTCCGACATGACTGCCGGAGGATATTTACATGAAAGACTCGTAGAATTAGGATTGGTGAAGATGTAATTGCTTCACCTTCCTTTTTTTTATCTAATAACTTTAAAAGCTGTTCTTCTGTTTCTTTGGTGAGCTTCTTCTCTCTCGTTATAAGTTTGAAGCTTTGTTTTAATGTACTCTTCAGTTAAAACAACTTGCTCTCCATTTGGCAACTCAACAGTTGTTGGTTCCGTTTCACCATATCCTTTTGCCAATAATCTTTCTTTGGACACCCCGTATGTTTCAGTAAGGTAATCTACCACCGATTGCGCACGAGCTTGGGAAAGCGTCATATTATATGTATCTGAACCTCTAAAATCGGTATGCGACCTAATCTCGATTGTAAACGAAGGGTTCGGTTCAATCCAATCCTTGTACAATTGATCTAAAACCTCTTTGGATTTTGGTCTCAAATTAGCTGAGTCGAAATCATATTCGATTCCTTCAATGGCAATCTCTCCAGCAGGCACTTTCAATAGATAAAAATCCTTTTCTATCGTTGTAGACTCTGTTAAACCGAGAGTATAAGCATAATCTGCTTTAGCGAAATAATCCATTGGTTCATCCTGAGCTCT
This sequence comes from Crocinitomicaceae bacterium, assembly GCA_041392305.1. Classification (GTDB taxonomy): domain Bacteria; phylum Bacteroidota; class Bacteroidia; order Flavobacteriales_D; family Crocinitomicaceae; genus JAGQYP01. The sequence continues at coordinate 42,355 of JAWKMJ010000004.1, read as the reverse complement.
GATATAAATCTCCCAATTTGCTTCCAGTTTGTAATTGTAATATCCATTTTCATCACCTCGGATAATCACATCTTTCCTATTCCCTCGGATATCCTTAATGGTAATTACAGGATTTGGAATTGGATCCAAAGTTTCCTCATCATACACCACTCCTTCTAAGGCAAATTCAATATCAGGCATGGATACATCGTAAATCTTGAAACAGTTTCCACTAATTTGAACCGAATCTTTATTTTCATCGCATTCTTTACAACTATTTCTGTCTGAAGATAAATAAGCAATACCAGTTTTTTCATCTAAGAAATAATAAGCATCATCTTTAGATGAGTTAATTGGAGCACTCATGTTCTTAGCTTTCTTGAACCAATCCGTATCCGGATTCCAAGTGGCAACATAAATATCAAACCCACCAAAACCAATATGACCTTCAGAGGCAAAATACATATTCTTTGATCTACCATCATAGAAAGGTGATATTTCGTCTTCAATAGTATTGATGTTCGTACCAAGATTCTGAGGTGCTGTAGTAACCCCATCTTCATTAATGGTTGTCATCCAAATATCCATACCGCCTTCTCCTCCAGGTCTATCTGAAGCAAAATAAAGGGTTTTACCATCCACGGAGAGTGTGGGATTCATTGAACGTGAACCTTCCTTATTAACATTTGAATCCAATGCAAGTGGTCGCATCCATTTCCCATTAAAGTTTCGACTTACATAAATCTTTGTATTTCTGTGATCCAAAGGATCCATTCTAGTAAAATAAGCTGTCTTTCCATCCTTAGAGATCGTTAAATCTGCTTCGTGAATAAAAGGCATACTCAAATTATTTTTAGCTTTTTCAGGTTCCTCAAACTCACCTGCCGATAACTCCCTCATTTTATAGATGTCCAGCATGTAAAGTGGATCTAAAATAGGATTGTATTCTTCTTGTTTTTTCTTCTTATTCTCACCTCCCAGAGCTTTTTGGAAATCTCTATCAAAATCATCCATTTCTTCCATGATCATATCCACAGAGTCCACAGGATTCTTTCTTGCACTTGAAAAAACAAAAATATCATCCTGTAACCTTTTAAAACCGAAGGATGCTGATCCAGCATTTACGATACTGTCCATTTCATTTACTTCAATTCCTTCATCAGTATTATTAGGATTCAGGGCAAATTCACAAGAGATAATTCTATTTTCTGCTTTTTGTTGAATAGGGTGATCGGGATTATTCAATTCCGACTTAACACCCTCAAATTCTTTAATCGCTTCTTCAAACTGATCACTTTTCATCAGAGATACTCCATAGAAGTATTGTACGTATGGAAATTCATCCAGTCGATGTTCCATCGCTGATTTATACCAGACGACAGCGTTCTTATAATCTTTCGCCTCTCTGTAAGCATCTGCCAATTTATTGATCGCTAAAATCTCCTTTTTCCCAGGATCTGAAGGCGGCTTAATCGAACCATCCTCTTGTTTTTCAGGTTTTTTGTAATAGGCTACGGTTTCAAAAGGCATATAATCCGTATTGTCTCCACCGGCCAGTTTATTTATCACTAATGAATAATAATAAACAGCAGAAGTGTAGTGACCATTTTTCATTGCCTCATCCCCTAGCTCAAACATCTTTTTATCATTTTGACCAAAAGATGCCGCAGCAACAAAAACTGCAGATAGTATTATAAACAATTTTCTCATAATCTTGGACAACTTGGAATAGGATTCGGGTTTAGTTTCTTAAATATATAGGTAAGAGAGATTTCAGTACCACCTCTTCCTGAAGTTGATACATTTAATGAACTGAAGTTAACATCATAACTAAGTCTAAACTCCAATCCTCTCCATTTTGCTCCTAAGTCAATTGCAAAAGCATCTTTCGACCGAAATGTTGGTCCAGCTTGTAAAATTAAATCAGCATTTTTAAGATAGAATTGACACATAATACTGGCCAAAATTTCATTCGCCTTCTTTTGATGTTCATACATGATTTTCGGCATCAAGGAGAATGTCTCTGTAATTCCAATTCGAACTCCTGCATTGGCAACATATCTCAATGGCAACTTATTATTATCACCATAAAACGTCTCTTTCGGGACATTCAAGTGGTAAACCGAAACTCCCACGAAAGGATTAATTCTAGAAGCCATGTTTGAATAATAATAGGTAAATCCTAATCCGCAATCAAAGTTGATGGCAAAATTATTATCAAAAGTTTCCCCAGTTGGAATTCCCGGATCGAACATTCCACCATTTGCATTGGCGATGTATTGTTGTCCAAAAGTCAGATTTCCAAAATTGATACTTTTTGTAAAAAATCCAGCTTGTAATCCAACAGAAATATTGTGATGTTTTTTCTTATCCAAAGCTACCTTGTAGGCTCCGAACAACATCAATTGAAATTCATTATAAGACCCCGTACCAGCGTTGTAATTGGCAATGGAGGCACCAAAAGAAAATCCCTTCTTGATCGGCATATCAAAACTGATATAACCTGTTTGAAAAGGTTTATTTACAATTGCCTGCCATTGTGTTCGATAATGACCGTGGATTCTGTAATTTCCATTGAACAAACCCGTAAGTGAAGGATTTAAATTCAATGGTGCAGCGTCAAACTGAGAAAGGTGAAAATCCTGTGCTCGAACCTTTCCCACAAGTAGTAGCATGCTGCATGCAAAAATGTAAAGTAACTTTTTATGCATTACGAGTAAATTATCTGATTAATGTAACATCTCCTTTAAGAGTAAATTCCTGATCGTCATGTGCCACTACACGTGCCGTCCAGACATAAACTCCTAGAGGTTGTTCAACTCCTTTGAAAGTTCCATCCCAACCATCCTGAATATTGTTGGATTGATAGATTCTTTCACCCCAATTATTGTAAACCACGAATTCAAATTCTTTGTACGGACCACCATAAACATAAAGTCTATCGTTATTTCCATCACCATTTGGAGAAAATCCAGAAGGTACAACTGGAGGAACGAAAATGATAACACTGTTATAAGCTGTATCAATACATCCATTTTGATCCGTAACAACCATCATTACTTGGTAATTCCAACCTTCTGCAAACTGATGAATGGAAATAGCAGAATCTGTAGACGAATTCCCGTCATTGTAGTCCCAATACCAATCCACAATCGGGAAGTCTGTTTGGCTTACATCAGTAAAGGTAATATCGGTTTGGATGCCTGCCGATGCAGGATTCACAGTAAATGCGGCGTTCGGACCTGGATAAATGTCATAATTCTTTGTAATGGTATCTGTACAACCAAAATCAGAAATAATAATCAAGGTCACATTATAATTACCTGGGGTACTGTATTGATGTAAAGGATTTTCATCTGTTGATGTAAAACCATCTCCAAAATCCCATAACCATGAATTAACGACTCCATTCAATTGGACAGTTGAATCTAAATATTGCGTTCCCCCATTAAAACAAGGTGTGGATGGACCAAAATCAACATCAGGTAAATATTGTACAATCACAGAATCTACAACCGTGTCTTTACAGCCATTCTGCGAAGTCACGATTAACTCTACCGGCCAAACACCTCCATCAGAGAAAATATAAGAAGGATTCATAGCAGTAGAAGTTTGACCAGGCTCAAATGTCCAATCGTAAAATGCAATTGGATCTTGAGAAGTAGACGTATTCGTAAAATCTGTTGCAAATTCTTGACATACTTCGGTCGAAGTAAAACTTGCATTTGGAGAAGCTAAAATGACAACAGTTACAGTATCTCTTTGCACCAAACATCCGCCATTATTAATAGAACTAAAATAAAGTGACACCGTTCCATTCGTTTCATCATTGGTACCTGGAGCGTAACTTACTACATTTCCAGTATCTGATGGATTGAATATTCCGTCTCCGGAGGTTAACCAAACCCCACTTCCAGTTGAAGATTGGCCATCCAGGTTAATCGCATATCCCGTACAAATGGAATCAACAGATAAGATTTCTACGGTAGGTGGTAAAAAGAAATTAATCTGCATAGAATCGACACTTGCGATACAATTTCCATTATTCGTAGTAGTTGCATAAATCCAAACACTACCCGCAGTTGTATCCGCAGTTCCCGGATAATAAACCGTTGAGTCTGCAAACTCATCATCAAAACTACCATCCCCGGCAGTTGACCATTGAACCCCTCCTGCATACTGAATAGAACTTACAATAGGTACAAAAGCGGTATCCTGACACACAGACTGATTTGATCCTGCATCAACAAAAGGACCGGGCACATACACAATATTTAAAGTATCTACTTGTGCCGGACAAAAACCGTTGCCTTGGGTTGTTAAAATTAATTGTGATGAACCCGCATTTGTTTCACTAGTATCCGGATCGTATTGAACATTCAAAAAGTTATTTCCGGGGGTAAATGTACCTCCAGAACCTACCCAAATCCCACCAGATGCATTACTTACAATCCCACTCAAGTTGATGACAGGATTATTAAAACACGCATTCGTATCCGGTCCAACACTTACTGTTGGTAATGGCTGTGCATAGATATCATGCGTCACCGTATCTTTACAACCCACACTACTCTCAACAATTAAAGTCACAGTGAAATCTCCACCAGCCATATAAGTATGAGAAGGATCAGGAATGATTGCAGTTCCTCCGTCACCAAACTGGTAGGTCCAATTCGCTAAAGTTGCATTAAACGCAACCGAGGAAGCATCTTGAAAATTAAAGATGTCTACAACACAAGCAGAATCATTATAATTGAATTCAGCTGTCACATCCGAAACAGGCACAGTATAATAAGCTGTATCTGCGCAGTTCGTTCCTTTTTGAGCAATCAAAGTAACTGGATAATTACCAAAAGCAGGGTAAGTAAAAGTAGGGTTGGTAAGAGTGGAAGTATCTGCTGGGTTCCCCGTACCAAAGTCCCACCAAAAACCATTGGCTCCAGCCCCAGATTCATTAGTAAACTGAACAGCTGTTCCGCCACAGCCAACAACTGGCGCAATGGCAGCATTTTGTGGTGGGGGACAAACTACCACATTAAATTGGAAGTCTCTCACAATTTCTCCTATTTTAACTCCGTCTCTGAATTCTTCAACTTTCACCCCTACAACGTACTGACCAACAATTCTTGGAATACCATGAAGTGTTCCGTTAGGCTCCAACCAAAGCGTATCATTTGGAAAAGCAGCTCCATTTAAAGGATTATTAACTGTGTAACCCGCATAATAGGACACCGTCGGGTAGGTTATGTTGTAAGGTGCATTCCCATTGTTTACAATTGTAGGAAAAACAGAAACATTACAATGTCCACCAGACCCCCATGGCAGACCATCATAAGGGTGATACAAACTATACACCAAAGAATCCCCATCGGCATCTGTGGCCGAATTATCGAAATTCAAATCTGTGGCCGCACAAACAAACACAGGAGGAAAGTTGGCAAAGACCGGACTCGAGTTTGTTAAAAGAAGTGCCGTATTAGGAATATAAGTATTAAATGTCTCACCTGCTTGGTTTGCGGTTGCAACGACATTATCCAAGGTAAAGTTCCTAGCATTCGTTCTATAAAAAAGATGATATCCTTCTGATCTTGGAGGCAGAGAAACCACTGATGAATACAGAGCTTCTTCCACACAAATACCCGGATCGAACGCACAAGTATCAATAGGAGGATTCAAAGTGTCCCTACCAATTCTAGGCATAATAAAATCCAAGGTATTATTAGCACAAGCCGGTAATGTACCATCACCTAACCTAACTTCTATTCGAGCTGTAGGATCAAAGTCAACTGGCGTAATCCATGTTCCAGAACCCGGATCAAAATAAGATGCCCTACAATCTTTATACAATCGTAAAGTCACCCGAAAGGAAGACCCTCCAAGATGCTCATAAGTTAAATTTCCACCCACAATATGGGTTGCAAATGAATTCAATACAAACAGCATTGATAATAGCGCTAACGATATTTTGAGTTTCATAGAGTTTTAGATTTGCGTTGCAAAATTAAGAATTCTTTTTTTTAAAAACGCATTAATCGCTGAAAAGGTTGAATTCATAGAACGATTTTTCGACTTTATCTGAAAAAAAATTATTTTTTATTAACCTTTTGACTAATTTTGTCGTCTGAATCTATTGAATGTAAATCCAATACTCTCTATGCTTAGAACTAGGTTATTATACGTTTTTATTAGTGTTTGCAGTTACTCCATCAGTTTTGGACAGATTAATATCCAATGGCAAAACAGCTTTGATAATGCCAACATGATTGATCAATCGGTAGGAATAGTCGTTGACAATTCTGGAAATTCCTACGTAACAGGAACCTCATTGAATGGAACCGATTTCGATATGGTGACCATTAAATATGATCAAAATGGAGGTCAAGTTTGGGTTGCCACTTATGATGGACTAAACAGTTCAGTGGATGAAGCGACTGGAATTGCGATTGACAAAAATGGTTTTATTTATGTTTCAGGACATTCCAATACATCTGGTGCTTCAGATTATGACATGGTTACTATAAAATATGATCCTACTAACGGAAATGAATTGTGGAGTCAGGAATATACCGGCACATCAAATTACGATCAATCCGGAGGAATTGCAACAGATACTTTAGGAAACATCTATCACGTTGGGACTTTAGAATCAGGAGCAGGTGATAATGACGTGGTACTATTAAAGTATAATTCTTCAGGGACCTTGGTTTGGAACGACACCTATAATAATGGGTTAACAGGAATCCACTTTGGTCGTAGGGTAATTACGGATCCTCAAGGAAATGTCTATGTTTTAGCAGAAGTTGAATCCAATTCCAATTTTCAAGATGTTGCGGTATTAAAATATTTGTACACAAGTACGGGAAATCCAACTTGGACACAAACTTACGATGCAGATGGAAACTCTGATCAACCTGAATCCATATTTGTTGATGGTTCAGGTAATATTTATGTTACTGGAGGATCCTATACTTCAGACATTGCATCTAAACAAGATTATTACACGCTTAAAATAAATGGAACAAACGGAGTTCAAATTTGGGACGCACTCTATAATGGAACAGGTGATGATACAGATATTGCAAACTCAGTCATATCGGACGACAACAATGGTTTTGTTTATATAACTGGTCAATCTCTTGGTAATGGAACTGCTCAAGATTTTGTTACCATCGCTTATGATGCCAATGGTATTCAAAAATGGGTATACCGATACGCCTCTCCAGCTACAGGATATGATGTCGGAGCAAAGTTGATTCTTTCGGATATGGGTGACGTTTATGCTTCTGGAACAAGTTATTTGTCCGCAAGTAATAATGATTATCTTACATTGAAGTTTGATTCTCTTGGAAACAAGTTATGGGAGACTCGTTTTAATGGTCCTGCTAGTGGCGCAGACAATGCGATTGACATGTGGGTAGATGCTGGACAAAACATTTACATTACTGGAAAATCAAAAGCTGCTGCTACAAATTTTGATTATAGAACCATCAAATATTGTCAGTTGACAACGGATGCTGGGGTAGATACAGCAATTTGCTTTGGAGACGCTGTTCAATTAAATGCATCCGGAGGTAGTAATTTTATGTGGTCAGTTTTCCAGGGAAATCCAATTACAGGCGCCAATTTCTCTTGCACAAACTGTGCGAATCCAATTGCATCGCCTGACTCTACGACAACTTATATTGTGAGTTCTGAGAGTGGCTCTGGTTGTATTGATTACGATACAATCGTAGTGACCATTAACCCACTACCTGGTCCAGTAATCTATAACGATACTCCATTGGATTTTTGTTTAGGAGATTCTGTTTTACTTTACACTGACCCCACTTCGAGTTACACTTGGAATACAGGTTCCGACTCTATCTCAACTATGGTTTACACTTCGGGGAACTATTCTGTAACGGTTGTAGATTCTATGGGATGCAACAATTCAACTCAAGTTACAGTGACTGCATACACCCTTCCTTCGATTTCGGGAGGTATTGATACATCGCTTTGTAATGGAGACACTATCCAACTAATGCCAACTGGAGGAATTTCCTTTGTTTGGATGGATGATCCTTCGATGTCGGACTCCACAGTAACCTCACCATTGGTTTGGCCTAGTTCAAATATTACTTACACTGTAATTGGTACTGATAATAATGGCTGTTCAGATACTGGTTATGTGGATGTCATTGTGCATGCACTACCTACTCCTCCCAATATTACAGTTGTTGGAAGCGATTTATTGTCTAGCTATACGGTTGGAAACCAGTGGATTTTAAATGGAGTAGATTTAGCGGGAGAGACTGGATTTACAGTTACTCCAGGTGATTATGGACCAAATGGAAATGGTTATTACTGGATTCTTTATACTGATAACAATGGATGTCAAATTCTTTCAGACTCCGTTTTGATTGATACGTTAAGTATTTCAGAATTTGAGTTGGGAGACCAAATCACTGCTTTTCCAAATCCTGTTCAAAATGAACTGTTCTTAAATTTTGAATCCACTAAAGAAATTTCTGCGATTCGGGTTGTTAGCCCAAACGGAAATATTGTTTTTGACAAGAGATTGGACCAGCAAATAGTAGGCAATTACAAAATTCATTTTGCTGATCTTCCTAGAGGAATATATTTAGTTCAAATCATTTCAACAGATGGAATAGCCTCCAAGCGAATTATAAAGGAATAAATTCATTCAGGCAGTTTTTCTTTAAGAAGACTGAAATAAAAAAAAACTTAGAATTGGGGCTGAAACGACAGCCCCTTTTTTATTTTATATTTGTCAAAAATTGAATTTATGCTTCGAACCTTATTTTTTATTGCAATAGCGCATAGTTTTTTTGCTTGTGGGGAGTCAGAGAAAAAAACCAAATCTCCAACCTTATATGGCGCTGAATTTTGTGAATGCTTGATGGAAAATAATCTTGACGATAAGAACTGCATGCATATTATAGAAAAAATTAAGAGTGAATATGGCGCAGAAAACAAAGAAGCTGAAGCAGAATTCAAGTCTGCAGTTAAAAAATGTGTTCGAAATAAAACAAAAAAGAGAATTGAGTGATCATTTGATCTAGAGAATCAAACTCACTCTTAATCATTGATAATAAATGGAAATTACATTTTTAGGTACAGGTACTTCTCAAGGTGTTCCCGTTATTGGTTGTGATTGTCCGGTTTGTACTTCCTTCGATCCCAGAGACAATCGCCTAAGAAGTTCTATTCTCATTGAGTACAACGGGAAAAACATTTGTATTGATTCAGGACCTGATTTCAGACAGCAAATGCTTCGCGAAGATGTGCAAAAGCTTGATGCCATACTCTATACTCATGAGCACAAGGATCATATTGCGGGTACGGATGACATACGAGCGTTTAATTTCAAACAAAAAACGCCCATGCCAATGTACTGTTCTAAGCGCGTTCTTGAAGGTTTTAAGAAAGAATTCCATTATGTTTTTTCAGGTGATAATTATCCGGGGATTCCACAATTCAATATCCAGCTAATTGATAAAGAACCTTTCGAATTTGCTGGCATTCCAATTATTCCGATCGAGGTAATGCATCACAAGCTACCTGTAACGGCATTTAGAATAAAAGATTTTACCTATATCACGGATGCGAATTACGTTGCAGATGAAGAATTTGAAAAAATTAAAGGAACGAAAGTACTAGTACTAAATGCCCTACGAAAAACACAACACATTTCTCACTTTAGCTTAGACGAAGCATTGGAATTCATTGATCGAATTCAACCTGAAAGAGCTTATTTAACGCATATAAGTCACTATTTCGGACTACATGAGCAGGAAGAAATCAATCTTCCTTCCAACGTTTTTTTAGCCTACGACGGCTTGCATTTCCTTGTTTGAACTACTTAGCGTCTTCCTTTGCCTTTTCTAATCGATCTCTTGTCTTTTGTCTAAATTGACCTGAATAGGCGATTCCAAATTTGATATTTACATTTGTCAAGGCATCATAGTGATTGTTTTTATAGAGCGCGTGACTAAATCCGCAAGAAGTAATAAAAGCGAGTCCATCCGGCTTAGGCAAATGAAAAAGAAAACCAATTTCCGGTGTATAACCAAACCCCCAACCATTGTCATTGAAAACCAAATCTCCAACTTTCTTATAATCTTGAACAAAGGAAGTTCCAAGCTGCAATGCAAAATAGGGTTTGATTAAAATTTGAGTAGGAATATAAAAATGAAACTGAAAATGAAAATCAGTTTGATATAGATAATTCCATTGTTCTGCTGTCATTGCGTTATTTTCCCAATAATAGGTTCCCATTGGAATATGCTCATAAAAACTAGCCCAACCCAAATTCAAACCAAAAGAAAACCAGTCGGTTTTAAAGTATCTGAAATCGATCTCTGATCCTACGAAAGAGATTGGTTGAATGTGCTTTTGAAAACTAAGTACAGGAATATCAATTTTGTAGTTGACTCCCACATAGAAACTTTGAGCCAAAAGGAAATTGGAGTAAAAACCAAGTATCAATAACCACTGTCTCATCTAATGCCTCAAATATTCAGATTGCAAAAAACACTGATTAACAGCTTGAATAAGTCGATTACCTATATTCGAACCCGTATAAATAGCTCGAACACCGGCCACCCAGGGAACATAAATCTTTTGGTTTACCGAATCCAAACTATTTACATCAATCATTTCGATTAATAAAGTTCCGTTATCCTCAGTAAAATAATAGGGCAGCCTAAAACGATACAAGGCAATGGCATTAATTCCCCAATAATTCGGCTCACCTATATAATGGGCATTCTTCCACCAATCAGCTTCAAACTCTTCGTTCCCACCCACAAAACTGTATTGACTCACCAAATCCCCGCTTGGACTCAAAATCAAATTGGCATTGATTAGAATATCTGCACTGTCTACTGTACTCACTTTGGAATACCCATAAGCAATCATATTGACCTCTATTTGATTGAGAATTATAGATCTATAGGGCTCTTCAAGTATGGAATCAATAGCGCCTAAATTGGTCATATCAACTTTACCTACCGAATCCACTAGAGCAAAGGTTGTAAACCCAACAAAATCCTCATTTTGATCATAGGCTGAAAAAACAATATCGCCTTCTCCAACAGGTTCGAATTTATTTTTCAAACAGGACGACAAGAAGGTCAACAATAGAAGTTGGGCCGATATATTTATAAGTGTGAACCGCATCAAGTGTACAAAGCCAAAAATACTCAAATTTTGATATTAAAGAAAAACTTGATTTCGAAGAAAGACCAATACTTTTTTTATTTTTGTTTTGATGGCCCAGTTAGAATTACAATCCTTTAGCGACCCGCTTCCCGTAATGGAGCAATTTTATTCCATTCAAGGAGAAGGATTCAATTCAGGTAGAGCTGCTTATTTTATCCGATTGGCCGGTTGCAATGTACAATGCTTTTGGTGCGATGTTAAGGATAGTTGGGATATCGAAGAAGATCAATTTCAACCGGTAGAACAATTGATTAAAAAGGTCCTTGAAAGTGAAGCTAAGTTTGTAGTAATTACGGGAGGAGAACCTGCAATGCATGATTTAGAGCCTTTGTGTCAGGCCCTGCACAATAATGGTATTGAAATTGCGATAGAAACTTCAGGTAATCAGGATTTGAGAGGGAAATTCGATTGGATTTGTTTGAGTCCGAAAAAATTCAGTTTACCTGTTGAATCTGTTTATAAAATGGCCAATGAACTGAAGATCATCGTGTATAACAATCATGACTTGGTTTGGGCGGATGAACTTGCGGAAAAGACCAATTCAGAATGCAAATTAATTCTGCAACCAGAATGGAGTAACGAAAAAGAGATTTTACCATTAATACTGAATAAGGTAAAAGAAGACCAACGATGGCGGATCTCCTTACAAACGCATAAGTACATGAATATTAGGTAAATCAATGGAGATAGACGATTTTAGATTTACGATTTTAGATTTACGATTTTAGATTTACGATTTTAGATTTACGATTTTAGATTTATGATATTAGATATGAAGAATATTTTGATTTTGGGAATTGCTTTATTTATCAGTGTTTTTGGTTCGTCACAGATGAATTATTCCACTAAGAACAAAAAAGCAATCAAGTATTTCGAAGAAGGTATGAAGAAAGAGATGGAACTTGATCCGTCCAGTAATCGTCCTAATTACCGTGGTGGGATAGAATTATTTCAAAAGGCAATTGAAAAAGATCCAAATTTCATAGAGGCCTACGGAATGTGCATGAATTTTTATGAAAAAATTGGACAAACAGATAAAGCCTATCAAACGGGTAAAAAGGCGATAGATCTTAATCTGACCGGACCAGGCAGCTCATTTCTTTACTACAAAACAGCAGAACTTGGTTTTAAAGAGAAAGAATACGAAACGGCCATTCAATTGGCAGAAAAATTTCTTAAAACGAATCGAAATCCAGAAATGAAAGTCAAGGCTGAAGAGATCATCTCCAGCTCAAAATTTGCATTGGAAAGTATTGCAGAAGGAGTTGAAATTCGGTTGGTCAATTTAGGTGAAGGCATCAATACCAAAGATCCAGAATATTTCCCTTCATTAACAGTAGATGAAAAAACGATTATATTTACAAGACAGATTCATGTTCCCAACACACCCGATCACATTCCTGGACAGGAAGATCTTTACATATCGCATTTAGGACCCGATGGAAAATGGATTAAAGCTACCCCACTACCCAGTAACATTAATCATCCTATGGCAAATCAAGGTGCCCCATCCATTGGAGCTGATGGGTCGACAGTTGTCTTTATTGGCTGCCAGAATGTTGATGGAACGTATCCTGAAGGATATCAAGGTTTTGGGAGTTGTGACATCTACATCACTAAAAAACTTGGTAATAAATGGTATGCTCCAAGAAATTTGGGTAATAAGATTAATTCATTTAATTGGGAAACCCAACCCTCTCTATCCGCTGATGGAAAAACCATGTACTTTATAAGAGGCGATAGAAGAATAAAACAGCAAGCGATGGTACGTCCAGATTTAAAACTCAATGTGGGCGATATCTTTGTTTCTTATTTAGATGAAGAAGGAAATTGGTCAGATCCGATTAAACTCCCAGATAATGTAAACACCCCATATAAAGAGGAATCTGTTTTTATACACCCTGATGGAAGAACACTTTATTTTGGATCAGATGGCCACCCAGGTTTGGGAGGAACCGATATTTTTATGACTCGATTGCAAGACGACGGAAGCTGGTCCAATCCTATTAATCTGGGTCATCCAATCAATTCTCCAGCAGACGAAGCGACGCTTATTGTTGCTGCGAGTGGGCGTTATGCAATGCTAGGATCTGACCGCCCCGGGGGATTTGGAGATATGGATATTTACCAATTTAACATGCCCGAAAAGTTCAGACCTAATCCGGTTATCTATATGGAAGGAATTGCTTTTAATGCTAAAAATCAAGAAGAAAGATTGGGAGCAAAATTTCAATTATTCGATTTGGAAACAGGGAAGGAAGTTGTTCGTTCACAAGCAGACCCGGTAACCGGCGAATTTTTAGTAACCTTACCAGTGAATAAAGATTACTCGCTTATTGCGAATCATGATGGGTTTTTAATGTTCACCAAGAACTTTACTTTGACCGAGCCCGAGAACAGCGAAGAAGCCTATCATTTAAATGTGCCGATGCAGCCATTCGAAGCAGGATCAGCAGTAAGATTAGACAACATCTTCTTCGATTTTGGTAAATATACTTTGCGAAAAGAATCCTATGTAGAATTGGACAAATTCGTGAAATTCTTGAAGAACAACCCAAGTTTGAAAATCGAACTAGGTGGTCATACAGATACAAGAGGAGACGCAAAAGACAACCAGATACTTTCTGAAAACAGAGCCAAAGCGGTAGCAGATTATTTAGTTCTTAAAGGAATACCAAGTACCCATATTACTTACAAAGGCTATGGTGAAAGTCAACCTTTGGTCTCAGACGAAGCTATCGAAGAGCTGGCCAACGAAAAAGAAAAAGAAGCTGCACATCAGCAAAATAGAAGAACAGAATACAAGATTATTGAAATATTGAAATAGATGAAATTCATTTTACTACTCCGTCCTTTAAATTTACTCATCATTGCACTTACTATGTATATGACTAAAATGTACATTGTAGAGGCGGTACTTACGGGAAGTTTTTTGTTTGAAAACATTGGCGAGATCTATGAAATCCCAGCGAATTATGAGCTCAATTTCTTCATTTTAGTTTTAATGATGGTGTTTTTAGCTGCTGGAGGAAATATTATAAATGACTATTTCGATGTTCGAGCTGATCGCATAAATAAACCCAATCGAACCTATATCGATTACCACGTTAATCGAAAAACTGCCATTGTAAGTCATTTTATATTTAATGGTTTGGCTATGATCCTCTCGATCTATTTGTGGTTTGCAGCTGAAAATTATCGTTTCTTCTTGTTTGCCTTATTAATAGCCGCCTTATTATGGATCTATTCTGCATTTTTGAAAAGAAGATTCTTGGTAGGGAATTTAAGTATTGCTATGCTAACTGGGATTGTTCCTTATATCACCTATCTTTATTTTCTTCCCATCCTCAATCAATTCGAATTCACCTCGCTCGATTTCACTTTAAAAGATCACACCTTCAAATTAATTCCGATGACAGACACCATTGTTTTTGTAGGAATATTCTCTGTATTGGCCTTTCTCATCAACTTCGTACGTGAGATTATAAAAGACATTATGGATATTCGGGGTGATAGAAGAGTGAATTCGAAAACTATGCCCATTGTAATCGGGGTATCTGCAACCAAAATCATTACCAGTTTACTGATACTTTTAATTATCACTGTTTTCTCTTTTCCAATTGCCATGTGGCCCCAAATTGTTGGTATTCCTGTAGTATTTATTCCCTTTCTTGTGATGATCGTACTTTTAGTAACCACATTGGTTTTATTGATTCTAGCCCGGGAAACTAGTAAGTATAAATATGCTTCAATTACCTTGAAAATTGCCATGTTGTACGGTTTGTTTTTACCTATGATCATTAATAGTGGAGTCAATGAATTATAAATGGGATTTTATTCTAGGTTCGAAATCTCCACGACGAAAGGAATTACTGGAAAAGCTGGGTCTCAAATTTCGATTGGAGGCAAAAGAAGTGGAAGAAATCTATCCGGAAGATTTGGATTCTCAGAGAGTACCACTATTTCTTGCTGAACTGAAATCAAAAGCTTTTGAAAGTCTTAGAGAAAATGAATTGGTTATTACTTCAGATACTGTAGTTATTTTTCAGAATGAAATCCTTGGGAAACCTAGCAATAAAAGAGAAGCTCAGGAAACCTTATCAAAATTATCTAATCAATGGCATGAAGTGGTTACAGGAGTATGTCTGAGAACAACGGATAAAAAAGTATCTTTTACTGATACCACCAGAGTGAAATTTAAGGCATTGAGAGAAGAAGAAATCAACTTTTATATCGACAATTTTCATCCTTTTGATAAAGCAGGTAGTTATGGAATACAAGATTGGTTTGGGGTTACTTGCGTTGATCGAATCGAAGGATGTTATTTCAATGTCATGGGATTACCTGTTCGATTAATTTATAAAGAACTGGAACAATTTTAGATTTACGATTATAGATATTGGATTTACACATTTAGATTTATCCTTATATTCACGGTTCCAAAAAACAATCAATAGTTATGAAGAAAACCAAGCTCAAGATCGATATGCACACGCATATTTTGCCAGCGGAAATGCCCAATTGGACCGATAAATTTGGATATGGTGATTTTATTTGGATGAAAGCCACAGACGATCCAAAATTTGGCGACATGATGCAGGGCAATGAGTTTTTCAGAAGAATTGAAGAGAATTGCTGGAACGAGGATGTGAGAATAGTAGATTATGACAAATTTCAGGCGGATGTGCAGGTGATTTGTACCATTCCTGTAATGTTCTCCTATTGGGCAAAAGGGAAAGATTGTTTGGAATTATCTCGCTTTTTGAATGACCACATTGCAGAAGTTGTTGCCAATTACCCTAAAAAGTATGTTGGTTTGGGAACCATCCCGATGCAAGACACAGAACTGGCCATTCAGGAGTTGGAAAGATGTAAAAATGAATTAGGATTTAAAGGGATTCAAATTGGATCCAATATCAATGATAAAAACTTATCGGAGCCCGAGTTCTTCCCAATTTTTGAGGCTGCTGAAAGATTAAACATGGCCATCATGATTCACCCATGGGAAATGATGGGATTTGATTCCATGAAGAAATATTGGCTACCTTGGCTTGTTGGAATGCCTGCCGAAACCTCTCGTGCTGCTTGTTCATTAGTTTTTGGTGGAATTTTAGAGAGACTACCCAACTTAAGAATTGTTTTGAGTCATTCCGGTGGTTCTTTTATCCCAACAATAGGTCGAATTGAGCACGGTTTCAATTGTCGTCCAGACTTGGTAGCCATTGACAACAAAAGAAATCCAAGAGAATACCTCAAACAATTCTACTACGACGGGATCACTCACGATATTGATTTCACAAAGTATATTATTTCTCAAGTAGGTTCCGACAGAATTGCCATGGGAACAGACTACCCTTTTCCGCTGGGAGATTTGGAGATTGGAAAATTCATGGAAGAGAGCGATTTGAGTCAGCAAGACTTGGATAATATCATGTACAAAACCTCTTTGAAATTATTTGATTTGAAGGAAGAAGACTTTTTGTAATGCAAAGTTAAAAATGCAAAATGCAAAGTTGAATTCACTTGAGAGAGTTTTTATTTATATTTAGAAAACTCATTTTTCAAACATGGCTAAGAAATTCAAAACGAGATTGGAGTCTCAGATTACGATGACACAGTTGATGTTGCCTTCGCATTCTAATTTTTCCGGGAAGATTCATGGTGGTTTTATTTTAAATCTGATGGATCAAATTGCTTTTGCCTGTGCATCAAAGCATTCAGAGAATTATTGTGTGACAGCCTCCGTCAATAAAGTGGACTTCTTAAATCCGATTGAAGTGGGTGAGTTGGTTCATTTGAAAGCTTCTGTGAATTATACAGGAAAAACATCCATGGTTGTGGGAGTTCGCGTAGAAGCTGAAAACATTCACACTAGGAAGATCAAGCACTGTAATTCCTCTTATTTCACGATGGTTGCCAAAGATAAAGATGGGCACAATACTATTATTCCTGGTTTGATTCTGACCTCGGTAGATGATGTAAGGCATTTCGCAAGAAGTATTCGACGACAAAATGAATCACGACAAAGAGAAGACGCTTTTGACCCAGCCAATTTTAGAATGTCCGATCATGTGGAAACTTTGAAAGGACATAATTTAAAGATGGAGTTGGAATAGATGTGCTGATTTGAAGATTTATGAAATACAATAACCTAGTATTACTTTTGTCAATAGGACTCACCTTATTTTCTTGTGAAAAGATATTAACTTGCTCTTTAACAAGTCACCCTTCTTTGCTCGAAAAAACTCTTGCAGATGGACAAGTAGGTCTACCTTATACAGGCAATATTGAATTCAACTTCACTGATTCACTTGTGATCTCTGATTTAAACATCATTAATGGACCTCCAAATTTATCCTTGATGTACTCTCAGGTTTATAGTAATTCTTCCACTCATTATCTAGTGTTTACGGGCACACCACAAACACCTGGATTTTATACCTTCAATATTGAATACTCCTCCGAAGTAACAATTAATGGTGTGAAATGTAATAAACAAATAACAAGTCCAGAATACACTATTACCATCTTACCATAATATATAAACATTATAAAATTGAACTGTCTAAAAGTCCAAAAATCCATTAATCCAGACAAAAAAAGCCGACTCTTACGAATCGGCTTTTGAATGGTATTTTCTAGTTTTTACAACTGAAACTCTTTTTCTAAGAACTCCGCAAGATTGTCTTTATCCGGTTTTCCGTAGAATTCGTTGATATAAGATGTAATTTCAGACTTTTTCTTATCCGAATCCTTATCTGAATATTCGGCAATAATAATTTTTAATTCATCTTTTAAAAGATCGATATCAGGGAATACAGGGTTAAAAGAATTAATCTTAGTAGACGTTTTCTTTGCGTTATCTCTGTAGTATAAAGTCATTTCCTTGATCTTAGCTCCGTCGATAGCTTTATCATCGATTTTGAAAATATCCTTTCTATCTAAAACTAATTTACCTTCCTCGACAGGCAATTTTTTGTTGATTGATTCTCCATCATAGTCGAATCTTAGGTAGAAGAAATGATCATTATCCATTGGGAAGGCATCCTGACCAATCGTTAGTGCCATTCGTCCCAGGATTACATAATTTCCTTGAAAGTGGTTTTGAAGATCGATAATATTCAAAAGCGCACCTGCTCGAGAAGAAATATTATTCATTGCAGGCAATAAATTGGAACGGTCTCCCGAACCTCCTTGAGTTAGAATAAATCTTCCTTTGATTCTCGAAATGATAGCCGCTCTAGATTCGGCAGTGGCAAATTTCAAGCTAGTTGTAGGCGCAAATTCATCTCCCATTTTCATAGAAGATCCAGTTTTCACGTAAATGATTTGACCATTTACTTTAATCACTTTATAAGAATCCGCAGCAGGATTTTCCTTTTTAGAAACTGCATTCTCTGCTTTTTTTGCTATAGTTTTATTTTTTGGACTGATCACAAAGGCCATCACTCCGAAACAAACTACACCAAGAATTGCTAATTTTTTCATGTCGAGTCTTTTGAGTTTTTACAAATTTACTAATAATCTAAGCCAAATCAAATATTATTCCAAACTGATCAGAAGTTAAACAGTTTGTAAATAGCTGTTTACATTTTCTTCGATTCGTTCTTCCAAGTGCGATAAATCAGATTTCTCAAAGGTCTTCCCAGTAATTTTCTCAAATAGCTCGATATATCGATCCGTAACCGTGTTTACAAACTCATCAGGCATTACCGGCATTTGTTGTCCATCTAGTCCCTGAAATCCATGCTCCATTAACCATTCACGCACAAATTCTTTGGAGAGTTGTTTTTGATTTTCACCCCTTGATTGTCTTTCTTCATAGCCATCAGCATAAAAATAGCGCGAGGAATCAGGAGTATGAATTTCATCAATTAAATAAATTTTCCCATCCTTTTTTCCAAACTCGTATTTGGTGTCTACCAGAATCAGACCTCTTTCTGCTGCAATCTCGGTACCTCTTTGAAATAATTTTCTAGTGTAATCTTCTAATTGCCTGTAATCCTCTTCAGCAATAATACCTTTGGCGATAATATCCTCCCTAGAAATATCTTCATCATGCCCTTCGTCAGCTTTAGTCGCAGGCGTAATGATAGGTTGTGGAAATCGATCATTTTCCTTCATTCCTTCAGGCATTTCAACTCCACAGATAATTCTTCGACCAGCTTTATATTCTCTCCATGCGTGACCAGAAAGGTAACCTCGAATAACCATTTCAACTCTGAATGGTACACATGCAATACCAACTGCTACTTGAGGATCAGGTGTAGCGAGTTTCCAATTCGGCACAATATCCGCGGTAGCATCCAAAAACATCGATGCTACTTGATTTAAAACCTGTCCTTTAAACGGTATCCCTTTCGGTAAAATATGATCAAAAGCTGAAATTCGGTCAGAGGCAATCATCACCAATAGATCGTTATTTATGGTATACACATCTCTTACTTTTCCGTGGTAAACTTTAGTTTGACCTGGAAATTCAAAATTGGTTTTTGTTAATGCATTCATTCTTTGTCGTCTTCTAATGCTTGAATTATTTTACTTACCAGTTTATGTCGAATCACATCGTGTTTATTTAACTCAATGATTTCGATCCCCTTTATGTCTTTGATTTTATTGATCACTGAAAGCAAACCTGATTTCTGGTGTTTCGGCAAATCTACCTGAGTCATGTCCCCTGTGACCACAAATTTCGCAGATTGCCCCATACGCGTCAGGAACATTTTCATTTGCATATAAGTGGCATTTTGCGCCTCATCCAAAATCACGAAAGCCTTATCCAACGTACGCCCTCGCATAAAAGCCAAGGGTGCTATTTGAATAGTTCCAAATTCTAAATATTCAGCCAGTTTTTCAGGGGGAATCATGTCGCGAAGCCCATCGTAAAGTGGTTGGAGATAGGGGTCCAACTTATCTTTTAAGTCGCCTGGTAAAAAACCCAAATTTTCTCCGGCCTCCACTGCTGGACGCGTTAAAATAATTCTCTTCACTTCCTTATTCTTAAGCGCCCTAACCGCCATGGCAACTGCCGTGTAAGTTTTCCCAGTTCCTGCAGGTCCCACTGCAAATACCATATCATTTTGGACAATGGAATCTACCAGCTTCCGTTGGTTCAGCGTTCTCGCTTTGATAGGTGCACCACCAACTCCATGAACAATTATCTGATCATTTTTAATTTTGTGGTAATCATCATCCTGATCCAGTAAGATATTGTCAATATCCTCATCTCGTAATTGATTGTATTTTCCAAGATATGCCAGAATTTTTTTTATCTTCCTGTCAAATACCATTAATTCTTCCTCTTCTCCAACCGCTGTAAGTCGATTACCTCTAGAAAGAATTTTCAATTTTGGAAAGTACTTTTTGATGATCTTTAATTTGGAATTGTTCACCCCGAAGATCTCAATTGGATCAAATCCTTCAATTTCTACCTTTATTTCCTGCAATTCCTTAGCGCTAAAATTTTAACTTTGTCCGGTTATTCAAATTAATGAATTATTTTTAGCAAAATTATCAAAGAATCCCGATTTACAGGCTTTCTTTAATAACAAAACCACAAGATTTACAAACAAATTATGGGAATACTCACATTAACTACGGACATGGGACATCAGGATCACTATGTGGCTGTGGTTAAGGGGAAAATTCTGAACGATATTCCTACAGCGAATATTATTGACATTTCCCACAATGTTTCCCCGTTTGATATCCTGGAGGCCTCTTTTTTGATTAAAAATGTTCTTAAGGATTTTCCAGCTGGGACAATTCATATCATTGGTGTAGATCCAGAACCCGTGATTGATTTCAAAGATGAAAAGAAATCCTCAGTGCCTAAAATTGTAGTGTACAACGAGCAAATTTTCATTGGAAACGACTCGGGTATTTTTTCTTTAATTCTGGAACATCATAAACCACAGGCTATATACAGGATCACAGATTACAACAAGCCTGAGCATTTGCGATTCCCTACCAAATCTATTTTTGCTGATGTTGCTTGCCGTCTTTTGAAAGGGGAGAAACCGGAAGACTTCGGAGAAGAAATCGACTATATTCGAAAAGCCATTTCTATTCAGCCAATAATCGAAGAAAATATGATTCGAGGTAGCGTAATTTATATTGACCATTACGGCAATGCAATAACTAATATTACCGAAAAGCTCTTTAAAGATATTGGAAAAGGAAATCCTTTTATTTTGAATTTCAAATCGGAGGATTATGTCATCGACGAGATTTCAAAATCCTACAATGATGTCTCCTCCGGTGAAAAACTCGCATTATTTTCATCAACTGGTCATTTAGAAATTGCAATTAACAAAGGAGTTGAAAGTAATGGTGGCTCTGCCGTTTCCTTACTTGGGCTTCGAAAAGATGATATTATTCGAGTACGATTCCAACCCAAGGGCTCGGCGAAAAATTTCAATGAATTATTCTAATGATTACTCGAATTGTAAAGATGACATTCAAGGAAGAACACGTCCATGACTTCCTCAATTATTTTCCTGAAATCGTAGATCGCATTCGCAATCAAGAAGGATGTAATCACGTTGATCTACTTCATGATTTCAACGATCCAAGAATCTTCTTTACTTATTCCAAATGGGACTCTGAAAAACACCTTAACGCTTATCGGGATTCCGAACTTTTTGGTCAGGTTTGGCCTAAGGTCAAGAAATGGTTTGACGCTAAGCCAGAAGCTTGGAGTGTTTTGAGTATTGAGCAAGAGGTTTGAGCAAGAGTACGGAGCAAGAGTATTGAGCAAGAGTATTGAGCAAGAGTACGGAGCAAGAGTATTGAGCAAGAGTATTGAGCAAGAGTACGGAGCAAGCGTTTTGAGTGAGAGGTTTGAGTGGGTTTGTGATTTTTGTGGCGTTAGAAACGCCTGGAAGGTTTTGCACTCGTTGGAAACGAGCGCTAGTGGGGGTGTTTTAAAAACAAAAAGGAATAAATACGCCGACCTATCCCTTCTTGTACCCTTTTTTTGCTTGCTTAAGTTTGTTATTCAATACGCGTTCCAATAAATCATCTTCCGCAAGGAAATTTGTATTATTTTTAGAACTTATTGAAAACGAGCTCGATGCAAGATTCAGAATTGGATAATTATATTGCCGCTATCGTCCGAAAAGCACAGGAGGACCAAGATTCGGAAAGACCTTTAACCCGCAAAGAAATGAAGGAGTTGGCTTTGAGTATGGGTTTGACCGAAGAACAATTCAGAGAGTTGATGGTCAAAGCGATCCGGCATACCCAAACGGCCAGAAGGTTTTTGGATCAGAACAATTATGAAGACGGGCTCAAAGAAGCAAAAAATGCGGTTGCCATCAATCCTTATGTAGAAAAAGGATATTCGATGTTAGCCTTGGCATATTTTCAGAAATATCAGGATTTAGGTGATTACAATGACCGAGTTCAGGCAGAATTTGCAGCTCAAAAGGCTTTAAAATTAAATAGTCATGATCAAAGAGCGATCAATGTAATGAGTGCCTTATCTAAGGATAAAAGAACAAAATCCAAGGATAATAAAAGAATCTATATTGTTCTTGCAGCTTTTATCATGGCCATTGCTATTGGAGCTGTAATTTTCATTGCTTTAGGAAAACAAATTGATGAGGCAATGGATCAACAAGATCAGAACAACTCTAAAAATCAGCTTATTGAAGCGGAAGAGACCGTTAATTCGATCGCAATGGAAATTGAAGTGGAACAAGATCGCAAGCGAAGTTTGATCAAAGAATTCATTGCAATTGGACCAGAATCATCAAAAAAACAAACCAAATTGAAGAAAAAACTCTCTTTTTTGGTCGTAGAAGGCATTGATCCTTCGGAATTGGATGAAGCATTTAATGAGTACAGGCAAACCTTTGCAAGTAACCAAGATGAGTCTATTCAAACCCATTTGATTCAAATAGAAGGAGCGGAAAATCGAATTGCATTTCAAAGAGGTGAGTTGGCCAAGGCTATTAAACAATATAATATTCTGGTTAAAAAATATGGCTCCGATCACCCCGAATTCCAAGTAAAAGAATATCAATATGACTAAAAGAATTCCTTTTTTGTTGGTTTTGATACTGATTTGTTTCCCATTCTTTCTTCAGGGACAAATTCAGCCGAAGAATATTCCAAATAAAAAAGTAACCGACAATCAGAACTTTTATGATGGATCAGGTCGGTTAAAAGAAATGGAGCGCGATTCCTTAAATAATTTATTGAGCCGAATAGAAACCCAACTTGGCTACCCTATCTCGGTGGTTTTGTTGAATTCCATTGATGAGCAAAACACGCATCAATTTGCTTTGGATCTTTTTAATTTATGGGGAGTTGGAGATTCCAAAACGAACAATGGCTTATTAATCATGGTGGTTTTAGAAGCTCGAAGAACCGAATTTATCACAGGAACAGGAGTTGAAGGGATTTTACCTGATGCTTTGTGCTATAAGATCCAGCAAAAAAGTATGAATCCCTATTTTAAGGATGGCAATTTCTACTTGGGATTGTATAATGGAATTAAAACTGTTGAATATATTTACTTAGGAAATCCGGTAGAATACTTGAATGAAACTGTTCAAGTTCAAGCTCAAGCTGAAGAAGGACCAAAAACCAGAGAGGAAATGGTGGCACTTGGCGGGTTTTCAAAGTTTTCTGTTTTTCTTGTTTATGAACTGCCCTGGTATTATTTATTGGTGATGGCAGGAACCGTGGCTTTTTGCCTTTTTTTGATGCTAATTGCCTTAATGGTGAAAGATCTTATGTTGAAATACAATTTGATTAAGTTTAGTTCTCTGGGTATTTTCAGAATCTTTTTCCCATTCCCCTTTCTCCTTTTTAGATCGATCATTAGTCGATTCATGGATAGTTATCGGTACAAAACCAGATATTCCCCCACAACCGGAAGCGAATTATTCTTGCTCAATGAAAACGAAGAAGATAAATTTTTGGATAAACTGCATGAAGCGAAAGAAAAAGTGGGTTCTTATGATTACGATGTTTGGATCAGTGAGGGCGGAGCAGAATTTGTGATCATTCCTTATAAAACATGGTTTAAATTCGTTCGAAAATGTCCGAGTTGCAAACAAAGAACCATGGAATACAAAGGAAGCACGGTTACCAGAAGTGCAACTTATTCTTCTTCAGGAGCCGGTTACAAGACTTATGTTTGTCAAAATTGCAAGCACAAAAAAATTAAGCATTATACCATCCCGAGATTATCACCTCCTTCAAGTGGAAGTTCTTCTTATTCTTCTTCTTCAAGCAGTAGTTGGTCGAGCAGCAGCAGTAGTTCATCCAGTAGTGGTGGATCATGGGGAGGAGGATCTTCTTCTGGTGGTGGAGCAGGATCTTCTTGGTAGTCTTATTTCTCTGCTGTGTGGGTGTTGTAAAACAAAATTACCCCAATCAAAAAGGCCAATAGTGGAAATAATAATGGAGGTTCTTTCAAATAGAACATGAAAAAAATGTGTGGGAGAACAACCAAAAAAGTGAAAACATAAAAAGTCCATTTATAGTTCCCAATAGATGCCGCAACAGCCACAAAAAGTACAAAAAAGGTGGAATAAAACATGAAAGTTGTATACCAAGCTGTTGTAAGATCAAGTATTACAGGTGCTCCAAGACCTGTAAATAAAAGATAAAAGACGACCATCAACCAAATGGAAACCGATTTTTTCTTTAGTGAATCTTTGTATGTTTTTTGAGACCAATCCATCATTTATTTTTGTTCGTTTCTAATCCGCTGTAATTGCTGTATATCCAAAATGTCTTTTGGTCTGGCGGATTTTAATTTGTTCGCAATCAAATCATCCAATGAAAGTACCTTCCATTTCAGAACCTGCTGGTCGCCAATTTGAATATTTTCAGCATTTTGGAAAGCTTCATCAAATGTTTTGTCAAGATCAAATTTTGTTATCAATTCCAATTCCAGATCCTTTGGAGAGAATTTTACTGAAATATTTTGCTGCGAATTCTGAACCTCTTCCGGAAATGAGTCTATTTGATATCCCATTTCATTAAAAACAGCAATTAAATTCGCGAGATTAGAGGCATTTGTATCAATCCAAAAATCAATATCAGCCGATGATCTTTGGTAACCGTGAAAATTTACTGCTCCACCGCCAACCATTAGCATGCGGACTTTATACTTTTCGGCAAGTTGTATAAAATGCATTATCTCACTATTCCATTCGGCTATATTCATTAAAACTTTGAAAGAATGAAATTATGCTCTTTATCTTTAGGTTTATTAGAATCAGATGAAATTGAAATCCATAGGGAACTAATCTCGAAAAATCTTTCAAATCGTTTATCAGGAGTTAATTTGTAAAATGCTTTCTCCTGTTCCTTATTTTGAGCCTCCTTATTTGTGAATTTAATCTCCATAGATACTAACAAAAATACGAAAAGAAAGACAGAATGTGGAAAAGCCCTCGATAATTCCTCTTAAAATCTACGAATAACCGATTCAATTCCAAACAAATAAGAAGAACCAAACATATTTAAGTGAGTTAGATTGGGATACAGGTTGTAAACAGGGATTCTTGCATCAATTCCTGGTTCTAAGGGTGCATATTGATCATATAAATCGATGAAATTTGAACTAAAACCACCAAACATTTGCGTCATAGCCAGATCCATTTCTCGATGCCCAAAATAAACGGCTGGGTCGATCAAACCTTCCATCAAATTCCCTCCCCACAGATCCCCGTGCAATAAACTCGGATTTTCATTTGGAAAAATGGATTCCAATTCCAAATACATGCGTTCAAATTGTCTTAGGTTTTCAGACCTCAGCTTCCTATCGTTAAAGGCCATTTTTACAAGCGGTTCCATTCTACAATGGATAAAGAATTCTGTCCAGCGTTCATGCCAGTCATTGGATTGAGGAAGATATCCTATATAATTATCTTCATTCCAGCCAAATTGATCACATGAGCTTTGATGCATATTGGCCAATCCACTTGCAATGCTTTCCCAATAGGCCTGATCACGAAGTCCCTTCCCTATCTTTTCAAGAATCAAATATTGCTTTCCATCGATTTCACCAAAAGCAAATACTTCAGGAATTAAGATAGAATTCGTCTCTCTTAAAGCTTGGAGTCCGCGAGCTTCTTTCTCCAACATTTGAGGATAGGATTTTGCGTCATTGATTTTGACTACGCGATCGTTGACCAAAAAAACCTCATTAATATCTCCTCCGGAAAGAGCTTGAGAGTCTGTGACTTTCTCTTCGAATTCTTTAAGGAATATTTCTTCCAGAATGGTCATTTATTATTCCAATTGGTCATGGTCAATTGCAACCCTACGGAAGTAAATCCTTTGATGAATTCAGTTGTGGTTTTAATTCTTTCAGGCAATAGTTTCAACTCCTCGTCCGACCAATTCCCAAGTACATAATCCGACTGACGTCCTTGGGCAAAATCATTTCCTACTCCAAAACGCACTCTGGCATAATTTGGATTTCCAAGTGTCGCTTGTATGTCTTTCAAGCCATTGTGTCCACCATCCGAACCTTTCCCTTTCATTCGAAGTTTACCGAAAGGAAGCGCAATGTCATCTGTAATTACTAAAACATTCTCTTGAGGAATCTTTTCTTTTTGCATCCAATAGTTAACTGCCTTTCCGGATAAATTCATGAATGTCGTAGGTTTGATACACACAATTTGTCTCCCTTTGAATTTCACGGTGGCTACATCAGCTAATTTATCAGACTGCCACTCTCCTTCTCGTTCAGCAACAAATTCTTCCACAACTAAAAAACCAATATTGTGACGTGTATTCACATATTTCCCTCCCGGATTTCCTAAACCAACGATTAGATATTTCATGAGGCAAAGTTAGAACTTTTTGAGTGTCGAATTATTCGAATGTAGAGTTTTTCGAGTGTAGAGTTATTCGAGTGTAGAAATATTAGAATGTAGAGTTATTCGAATTTAGAATGTAAATTGTTCATTATTCATTGATAATTGTTAATTCAATAAACCCCATTTTTCCTTCCGCCTCTAAATCCTTCCCAAAGAACTTTTCCTTTTTTATTGGTGGAATAGCAATAGAGATAACCATCTAAAGAAGCCACTAAAATTTCATTGGTTCCATCTCCATCTACGTCTAGTACATAAGGTGTTGCTTCACCTCCTTTTGGGAGAATCAGGTGGTAGGAATCTTCATTTTTAGATTCTGGAATAATGAGCATTCGATTGGCTTCATCCAGGGCAATAAACTCCATTCCATCATCACCAGATATATCTGCAATTGCTGAAGAAGACGAAACAACATCCGAAGTATCCGCATATTTATACTTCGAATCTTCTTTTACGAAATGAGATTTTTCATAAATCCCAAAACCTCCATTTCTTCCCCAACTTGTCGCTATTCCGATATTGTGATCGGAAAGTGAAGGACTTGCAAAACATCCATATCCAAAGCTATACGACCACAACTTTTCACCTTTCACGTTTAAAAATTTAAGCTCGCAATAAGCCGAAACCATGCAAATTACCCAACCGATTCTTTCATCCTTATAGGCCACCGGAGAAGCGTGTAAATTGGAACCAAAAGGAACTTGCCAAAGCGGCTTCCCATTCTTCCCATCAAAAGCAAACAAATAATCCCCATAGTGTTCCATTTTAAATCCGGCAGTTCGATTGGTGTAGGGTGTTCCTCTTCCTCCTACGATGACATCTTTTACCCCATCTTCATTCAGATCCAGGCAAAGAGGCACATGATTTCCACTAGTTCCAATAGAATCTTGTTTCCAAATCAATCGTCCATCTTCTGAATCCAGCACGTACACACCAAAATTTTCAACTGTGAAAACGACATCTTCTTTCGAATCCCCGTTTAAATCTGCTAGGGTTGACATGGATTCCACATCATTTGGAGTTCTAAATTTCCAAAGTTGTTTGCCAGTGTCTTTATTCAAACAGAAAAAATAATAGTTGTCTGTTCCAAAAAAGACCTTATCCCCTGAAACGGCTACCCCTGTCACATCGTTATCCCCTAACATTTCCATTTGAAAATGCCACTTTAATTTACCTGTTGTTGCATCCAAAGCATAGATTCCATCCAGTTTATCAAGCTCCTGATTGCGATCCTCCCCATTGGAACCAATAAAAAGCAGACCTTGATCCAAAACCATATTGGTTCTATAGGTTGTAACTCCAATTTTTTGCTTCCATTTGAGAGGAAATACTTCTTCTATTTTCTGTTGTGCTGAAGCTAGGAATAGATAACTTAGTCCAAATATCGTTAGTAGCTTTTTCATTTTCCCGTTTTAATTTCTATTTCATTGAAGTCTTTATCCAGATAAACATTTGCGCCGCTAACATAAATCAGCATTTGCTCCTGAATAGTCTTTGGATATGCCGCCTTTCCTTTTTTGTTGGAATAGCTTTTCCCAGTTTGATGATCAATCAAGGTGATTCCCTTTTTTCTGTAGAACAAAATTGGTTTGTCTTCTAGTTCGAATATGCGTTCGGGTTGTGATTTTCCAATTTTTAGTTCATCTTTCAAGTTGCTTTTTAAGGCGTACCATTCATCGTCCTTTTTATACATCAGATAATAATCTGAATAGACCATGAACATCATTTCTTGCTCAGTTTTCTTTGGTACTAGTTTCTTTTCTTCTACTTCATAATAGGTTCCTAGCT
Source organism: Crocinitomicaceae bacterium (assembly GCA_041392305.1). GTDB lineage: Bacteria > Bacteroidota > Bacteroidia > Flavobacteriales_D > Crocinitomicaceae > JAGQYP01. The sequence continues at coordinate 13,517 of JAWKMJ010000004.1, read as the reverse complement.
TTCCATTGGTCACAACTACCGCATAGCTATCTCCTTCAATGGCATCGGGTTTGGTGTCGAATTCTAAAAGCACATTTTTCTTAAAATCTATAATCTGATGTTTGTTTCCTTTTCGGATCCAAAATGCATCGTATAAATCTTTTATGAGTTCATCTCCTTCAAAGTGAATTACAGAACCACCTTCCAAATGAATCTCAATTTCACCTTCTTTTTGAAACAATAAAGAATACGATTCATCCAAAAACTGAAAATCATCGAATTGAGGACCAGAATCCTTGATTTCTCCTGTTTTATAATTATACAAAACATAGCCCCATTTTTTATTTTGATGATAGATTAAAGGACTTTTAAAGCTCATATATTCTTCGTCTGCTTCGTAGGAGCGCACTCCAAATGGGAGCAACTGTTTTTTCGTTCTAATATCATAGACCGTGGTTTCCTTTCCCTTATAGAGTAACATGGGACCGGTTTCATATCCATATAAATTGAGAAGACCATAATCTATATCAATACGATCATAAATAATGGGTACAATTTCCTCTTCAAATAAGTCAATTATTCCCCATTTTCCATCTTTTTTAACCATATAAATATGTTCAAAATGATCCGCATAATTGAGGATTTCATCATCTACTTCATTAAGGGCAATGATTTCAGTATAGTTGCCTTGGGTAAGCTTAATTTCTTCCGTTCTTTCTTCCTCGTCCGTCTCAATATAGTTGTAGCTCATCACATGGTAATACTTTCCATATTTCTTGATTTCCGGTTCATAATCCCAAGGAGCCAACACTTTATCTTTTATAGGATCTATTAGGGATTTCTCTGACATTAAAATGGGTCGCTCCAATGCAAAAGAAAAAGATCTTTCATAAGATAAATATCCTTTATAATTGGGTTCAACCACCAAATGGTTATCCGGGATATATGCACCCCATAAATTGTTCTTTCGAAAATTGACTAGGAATTCATTCAAAATAATTTCTTCTGCACCTGAAATCCTTAATTCTTCACAATGCAAAAGAGCCGATGATGGGTTACCATTTTTACTTCCATCCAAGACGAGTAAAAAATCAGGTTCTTTTCTCCAATATGGATCTCCATAGATTTCGTCTTCTATATCTTTTGAAATATCCAAAATACGTTGATCCTTATAACTGTCCATATTCAAATTAATTGGTTCGGAACCTAATGTTTGAATAAAATATCCGGGTTCTACCATAGACTGAAACACGAAGAAATTAAATTCCTGATTTCCTGCTGAAACTTTGACAATTTTGACATCCTTACCTTTTGAAAAAACTTCGTTATAAGCTTCATCCAGATAAATATATTCCGATGATTTCAGGATAATTTGAGTAAGAAGAAGACTTTGACCTTGGTCCCAAAAAACAAAGTCAGATACAGATTCAACAGGCCCATATTCCGATTCTTTTAGGAGATTGAAATAAAAGTTCTTCCCCATACGCTCTAACAAAATCGCATTTAAGACAATGTCGCCGTAAGGATCGTAGATCAAACTACCCGAGTCGAAAGGGGCACTTATCTTCTTATAATCTCTGATACTCGTTCCTGAAACTATTTTAATTACATATTTTTTCCCGTTTTCCAGAAGTACGAAATAATTATTTTTATTTTCTTCCCAGGTGGGTAAATAACTCTTCAGATCTTCCAGCTTTGTTTTTAGATCTGAAGTGTACAATTCGCATTCTGTTGGAGAGAATGAAGTTAGAAATGCATCTAATCCTGAAATGTACTCGATGGATCTGTAAACCGGTTTGAGCAACCATTTTTTCTGCTGAGGCTCCCACAAACCTATTTTGTCACCTGAAGAAAGAATGATGTATTTACCAGATTTGGTCTCGACTTCTTTGTATTGCATAACTGACTGCGGTGTGAGTAATTTTAAATCGTAATCATAAACAAAATATGATCCTGATTTTTTGGGATCCCGAACCCATATGTTTCCATTCGTTTGAGGTAATAATTCGCCTGAAACACCTTTGCCCTCTCCAGATTTTGCAAAATATTCTTTCTTTCCACCCCAGGATGCCGTGATGAACTTTCTTTTTTTGTAGTCTACATAAACAGGTTCTCCAAATTCATTCAGCTCTTGATGCAACTCTTGCGACCATCCATCATGAATGATCAGATTTTCTGTAGAAAGATGTGAATACTTTACTGGCACGATTTCCTTTCCTTCACACCACAGCCCAAGTTTTCCGTTTTTAGAAACTTCAAACATCCCTTCATAACCATAAAAGTCCTTTATTTTATCGTATTTAGGTTGCTCGACTTTTTGAGTGATTGGATCATACAACCCTTGAAGGTTATTCTTTGTGATTCGAATCCATTTCAATTCGTTTCGGTAATTCTCTTCAAACTGAATCAGATCATAAAGCGGTTGAAGAACAAATTCTTTCGTATTGATCAACCCATACTTTCCTCCCTTCATTATTTTAGCAAAACCGTATCGATGCAAACTGCCTTTATCCAGCTCAAAAGGAATAATTGTCTGATTTTGAGTGTTGATATACCCCCATTTTCCTTTCTTTTTTACCAGAGCCAATCCATCAGAAAAATCCCAGGCATCATCATATTGAGGTTCGATTACCCATTTACCAGAGGCATCTTGATATCCAAATTTTCCACTAGATTGTTTTAAAATGAGATCTTGCCCCCAAATTGTACCAACCAACAACACGAAAGCGAATAAAGACATTAACTTCATGAAATACACTATTTTAAGTTCACCTTGAATGTGAATTTAATAGAAAAATTTTGTTTCTCGAATAAAGATTAATTTTGTTGAGTGGAAAATCCTAAGATCAGTATCATCATGCCTTTTAAAAACACTTCCAAGTACCTGGTTGAGTGTATTCAATCGATATTAGATCAAACTGAAAAAGATTGGGAACTGATTGCAGTGGATGACCATTCAACGGATTCTAGCTTTGAAATAATGGGGCAGTTTGCCACAAAAGACACTCGAATACAAGTTTATTCCAATTCAGGAAAAGGGATCATTGCAGCATTACAATTGGCATATTCCAAATCTAAGGGTCGATTGATTACAAGGATGGACTCAGATGATGTAATGCCGAATCAGAAATTAGAAATTCTATCGACCAATCTGCAGCAAAAAGGAAAAGGTCATTTGGCAACAGGACAAGTTCAATATTTTCCAAAAATCAATATGGGAGAAGGCTATCAGAGCTATGAAGATTGGCTCAATGACTTAACAAAAGAAGGTCGGAATTTCGAGGACCTTTACAAAGAATGTGTAATTCCCTCCCCTTGTTGGATGGTTTTCCGCGAAGATTTCGAAAGATGTGGAGGCTTTGAATCCGACATTTACCCTGAGGATTACGACCTCACCTTTCGATTCTATCAAGGAGGATTAAAAGTGATTCCGAGTTCTGAACTTTTGCATTTGTGGAGAGATCATGAATTGCGTACTTCTCGAAATCACGAAAACTATGGATACGAGTCTTTCGTTGAACTGAAAGTTTATCATTTCTTAAATTTACATTACAACCCTAAAAGTGAACTGATTCTCTGGGGAGCGGGAAAAATGGGAAAAAACATTGGCGAATTATTGATTCAATCCAAGATTCCTTTTCATTGGATTTGCGACAACCCATTGAAGATCGGTAAGAAAATTTACAAACAGGAAATGCTTGCATGGGAGGTTATTGAAGAAATCCCAAATACACAAAACATAATTTCTATCGCTAGTCCGGAGGCTCAGTTGAAAATCAGAGAGGTTTTGAAATCGAAAGGCTTAGAGTCGATGAAAGACTTCTTTTTCTTTTGCTGATTTCGATTTGGATATTTGGACTACTGGATTTTTGTTGAATTGTATTTTTGTTCAAGTACTTTGAATCGGTAATCGAAGATGCTGCCGAGTTTACTTTTTATGAGAAGTGCATTAGCTATTCTTCCTAAAAACCCAAAAGGAGGTTGATAACTGATGATGTCTTTCATGACTACTCCCCCATCCTTTTCTTCTAAAAAGTGCTCATGATGCCACATTTTGTAGGGTCCTATTCTTTGTTCATCTACAAAATAATGTAAGTCTTGAACATGAGTAATTTCCGTTACCCAGGTGGTTGGAATTCCCAAAAGTGGTTTCACCTTATAACTAATAATCATCCCTTCGTACATTTTGTCGGGAAGTGCTTCACTGGTAATATCAAACCCCATGGAATCAGGTGTAATTTCCTTTAAATTTTTCGGTGAAGAAATAAAGTCCCAAACTTCTTCGATGGAAGCATTTAGAAATTGTTCTCTTTTAAATTGGTAGAATGCCATAGAATTGGTTTGAAGTATTGTTTTAGAACAAATTGAATTGCTTTTTCTTTAGAACAAGTAAGTTGAAATTTTGTTTTTGTGATTGAAATAAAACGTGAAAGGAAGCTTAGATTTATTCTTTGAAATTCATTCTTAGATTTCGCTCTACCTTCAATAATAGACCAACCGATAGAACAATCAACATGGCTAGCCCGGCGATCACTCCCCAAATTTCAGGAATTACAAAAATGAGATCCAATGTGGAGAACAGGCCCATGGTTAAGCCTACCTTCATCATCTCTTTGGCCGACTTCTTCTGCGCGTAATCCCAAACTTTTTGGTTTTTCATTGACTGATTCGTTCGATAGCCATACAAACTATTGATCTTTTTCGGTGGAAATTGAAACAATAATACGCCAACAATGAAATATATGGGTCCTACGATGATCAGTATTAAAAACATAGTACCAAGATACAACTATTCTGATTTTCATCATTCCAGAACATGATTTTTCAATTTTCTTATTGCTATTTAAATAATTGTTTTTACTTTTGACTGACCGTTCAGTCAATTATAAATATGGCACCAAGATCAGATGAACAATTTGAGGCTATGCGCCTAAATACAATTCAGAGAATCACGCATTCAGCTTTGCAACTATTCTCTGAAAAGGGATATAAAAACACATCAGTAGCAGAGATCGCGAAAAGAGCTGGTATTTCAAAAGGACTTATCTACAATTACTATGACTCGAAAGAAGGCGTACTCAAGGGAGTTATTGAAGGTTTTCGAAGCATGAAAGATGAAATTGTTCAAGAAGGAATCACAATTGAGAACGCGCTAGACCAATTTTTTATGATGATTGAACATCAGATCGGCTTTGTAAAAATGATGATGAGTTTTAGTTTGGATGTCAATGAAATGCCCATCGTGGAAGAATTTGTACACGAAAAAGCGACGGAGGGAATTAAATTGTACACGCCTCTTCTAGAAAAAATTGGCTTTGAAGATCCAGAAACAGAAGCTTGGTTTTTATCTACTCTACTGCAAGGAACAGCAATTCTAACCATCGTTTCTCATGAGGATTATCCCCTGGAAAAAATGAAAAAGAAAATATATCAACGCTATAAAATCAATATAAAATGAAAATATCTGGAATCATTACACTAATGCTTTTGGGAGTGTTTGGAATGAGCTTTTTGTTTCCTGTAAACGAAGAAAGAACTCCTCAATCAGAAGATTTAAAAGAAATCATCAGAAAAGCAGAAAACCGAATGGAAGGTGAAAGTTCGATTGCTTCCATGAAAATTACGATTGTCAGACCCAAATATACCCGTGACATGACATTAAAAGCCTGGACCAAAGGGGATGATTATAGTTTGATGTACATCATGACCCCTTCCAGAGATCAAGGAACCACTTATTTAAAACGAAGTAAGGAGATTTGGTATTATTTACCATCTGTAGAACGCAATATCAAAATGCCTCCTTCGATGATGAGTCAGTCCTGGATGGGAACCGACATGAGTAACGACGATTTGGTTAAAAGAACTTCCATGGCCAATGATTTCACCCACAAACTTCTTGGCTCGGAAACCATTGATGGACATGACTGTCACAAAATACAACTAATTCCAAAAGAAAGTGCCGATGTAATTTGGGGTAAAATCGAGATTTGGGTCGATAAAAAACTCTACAATATCATGAAACAAAAATCCTATGATGAAGACATGGAATTGGTGAATACCATGAATGCTTCCAATGTTAAAATGATGGGAGGAGAAGAAATTCCAACTAAAATGGAAATTGTACCTGCTGATAAGCCCAATCAAAAAACGGTCATGACCTATTTATCTATTCAATTCAATGTAGATATTCCGGATCATTATTTTACTACGCAATACATGACCAAAGTAAAACCTTAAAAGATGATTTTACAATTTTTTAAACTCGCGTGGCGCAACATTTGGAGAAATAAAAGGCGGGCAATTATAACCATCTCTTCGATCAGTATTTCCCTAATGTTTGTCATTTTCTTGCTCCAAATGCAAAAATGGACCTGGATGAATCAGTTAGATACTACGCTTTCTGGTTATGTGGGCTATATTCAAATTACAGATACGGCCTACGTGGAAGAAAAATCCATGGACAATATGTTTGAAACCAGCCAATTGGATTTGGATAAATTAAAAGCCATCAAGGGTGTTCGTGGAGTTTATCCTAGAATTCAGTCTGGAGTATTAGCTTCCATTGGAATTCGTTCTAAAAGCGCTGGAGTCATGGGAATCCAACCTTCGATTGATGTGGAAGAAATGAAACTAAAAGAAAAACTTTCCGAAGGAGAGCTCATCGAAGACGGTGACAATGAAATCTTGATCACCAATCAAATGGCCAAATTCTATCAAGTGAAGGTGGGAGACAGCTTAATTTTATTCGGAAGTGGCTACCAGGGATTCACTGCTGCAGGAAATTATCGAATAAAAGGAATTGTGAGAATTCCAGCAGGAGACATGTCAAATATGGTATACATGTCGATGCAAGAAGCTCAAAAGATGTTTGCAGCAAATGGGTTAGTGACATCCGTATTGGTCAACATAGATGAAGGAGCTGATCTTTACAAAATTCATGAGGAAGTAAAATCTTTGGTCACCCATCCAAACCTGATCGCCAGAAATTGGGAGGAGGTCATGCCGGAACTCAAAAGTGGAATGGAACTCGACACTGTTTCCAACCAAATGATTGCTGGCGTTCTTTTACTCGTCGTTTGTTTTGGAATTTTTGGAACCATAGTAATGATGTACTCCGAAAGAATTTTCGAATTCGGGATCCTTTTGTCTATTGGTATGCGCAAACGATCCATCCTTTTAATAACCTTATTGGAGGTTTATCTCCTTATGCTGATTGGCGTAGGTCTCGGTTGCTTGCTTGTCACACCCATTTTGCTTTGGATGAATCATAATCCAATTCCTTTAACTGGAAATGCTGCGGATACTATGATTGAATATGGAATTGACCCCATTATCTCGGTTGGTCTTTATCCATCTGAATACATGAGTTCTTCTTTCATCATTATCTTATTGACAGTAATTATGTCGTCTTATGTCATCTTTAAAATTCTTAGGCTGAAACCTTTAGAAGCCATGAAAAAACATTAAAAAAATGAAAACACTCATTAAAATAGCCTGGCGAAACTGCTGGAAAAGTCCTTTAAGAACTTCCATTGTCATCAGCTCCATCATCATAGGTGTTTGGTCTTCCATTTTCCTAATGGGTTTCATGGATGGCATGATGGCTTCGCGTAAAAACAATGTGATCAATACCCGACTGGGACACTTGCAAATCCATACACCGGAATACGAGTTTGACCCAAATATTCTGAATTCAGTTAAAGATCCTCAATCTGTTTACAAAGCTTTGGATAATCATCCAAATATTATCGGCTATACAGATCGATTTGTAACTGAAGGAATTCTCAAAACTGCACGAGAACAAAGAGGAGTAAAAATCAACGGTATTGATGTTGAAAAAGATCGGACCACTTTATTAATCACAGAAAAAGCCGAACAGGGAACCTTTTTTAGTGATGAATATAAATATCCAGTTGCTATAGGAGATAAAATGGCAAGTGAATTGAAAGTAGGAATTGGCGACAAGGTTTCATTGAGTTTGACCAAGCCTGATTCCACTCAAACTTCCAAAAACTTTAAGGTTTCTGCCATCTTTAAATCAGGAGATGCCATGTATGACAACTACAATATTTTTGTCCCAAAAGAAGCGATATATAAAGTCATTAAAACAGACCAACCCATTGTTCATGAAATCGTTGTCAAGCTAGATGATATAGAAAAGGCTGATTTAGTTAAGGCCGATCTATTACAAACGGTTGAAAAAGACACTGTACTCACTTGGCTTGAAGCAGACCCTTATTCTGCCTACGCTGAAGACTCTTATGGCATGATGATCTTTGTCTTGATGTTTGTTATTATTGGTGCTCTACTTTTTGGCATTGTGAATACGGTGGTCATGTCTATTCTGGAAAGAAAAAGAGAAATTGGAGTACTTCTGGCAATCGGAATGACGAAAAAGAAAATAAGAACCATGATTGCTATTGAATCCATGGTTTACGGACTTGTTGGTGGTCCAATCGGAGTTTTGTTAGGTTGGCTTACTACTAGTTATTACAATAAAAATGGATTCGATCTTTCAAACTATGGAGAGGCAATGGAGTCCTACGGATTGGACACTGTTGTCTACTTCAATCTGCCAACGCAGTATTATTTTATTTATGCAGGATTGATCATGGTTGCAACCGTAATTGGAAGCCTTTATCCCGCAAAAATTGCTACTCGATTGAATCCAATTGATGCGATTAGATCGATTTGAGTCTTGAGCAAGAGCAAGAGTAGTAAGCAAGAGTAGTGAGCAAGAGCAAGAGCAAGAGCAAGAGTAGTGAGAAAGAGGGAAGAGATTGATAATTGATAATTGAAATTATAATGGAAAATGTAATTGAAACAAGAAACTTAAACAAGGTATTTGGCGAGGGGGACCTGGCAATCAAAGCCTTGAATGATGTCAATTTCCACATTCAAAAAGGAGAGTTTACTGCCTTAGTTGGACCTTCTGGTTCCGGTAAAACTACTCTTTTGAACATGATTGGAGGATTGGACGAACCAACATCTGGAACTGTAATTCTGGACGGGCAGGATATTTCTGAACTGAAAAAGTCGCAAATGACCAAATTTCGTCAAGACCACATTGGTTTTGTTTTTCAGGCTTATAATCTGATTCCTGTTTTGTCTGCCTATGAAAATGCAGAATTCATTATGTTATTGCAAAACGTTCCTGCTAAAGAACGCAAAGAACGTGTCTACAAACTTTTAGAAGAAGTGGGATTGAAAGGCAAGGAAAAAAACAAACCTGGAGAGATGTCTGGAGGTCAGCAACAACGTGTGGCAGTGGTCAGAGCATTAGCCGCTCAACCTGCTTATATTTTGGCCGACGAACCCACCGCGAATCTCGATAGTAAATCTACTTCTGATTTGTTGGACTTGATGTACAGATTGAATCAGGAGGAGAACATGACTTTTATTTTTGCAACTCATGATCAAAGGGTAATGGATCGAGCCAAAAGAATTGTGTATTTGGAAGATGGGAAGATCATCAAAGATGAAGTTCGCTAGACTTTCCATATTCATATTTCTTCTCATTTGGGCTTCCATTTCAGTTGCTCAAACCGATAGTACAACTGTTTCAGATACCACCGAAACCAAACTACCTGAACCTAAAAAAGAAAAATTTGAATGGTTTGAATTTAAAGGCTATTTGAAGTTCATGCAGACTTTGAGTTTTGCAGATTTAAAGAATATCAATGTCGACAATCTCATTCACAACCGACTTAATTTCAAATTTTACATCCCAAAAGGTGGGAATTTTACGTTGCAACTTCGAAATCGAATTCAATTTGGCGGCTCGGTTAATTTTGTACCTGGTTATGGTGAAGCCACGGTCCAATACGATGGAATAGCTCCTTTCGAATTTTTATGGATTTCCAATGATAGCAAAGGAATCATACTGGACAGTGTAGCCTTTGTTTTCTCAACGGTGATTGATCGATTGTATTACGATTATTCCAACGACAAATTTCAAATCCGACTCGGTAGACAGCGTGTCAACTGGGGAATTAATACCACCTGGAATCCCAACGACATTTTCAATTCTTACAATATTTACGATTTCGATTACGAAGAAAGACAAGGCGCCGATGCGGTCCGACTCAAGTTTTTTCCCAATTATATGTCTTCATTCGATCTGGCCTATAAATTCACCGGAAGATGGACTGATGACGTTTTTGCCTTGAAATATTTGTTCAATAAGGCCTCCTACGATTTTCAATTTTTGGCAGGAAAATTCAAACAGGATGTAGCCATGGGATTTGGATGGGCCGGCAGCATTAAAATGATTGGATTCAAAGGGGAAATGACCTATTTTCAGCCTTATCAGTTTGACACTCTTGGCAACCTCAGCGCATCTGTTTCTCTGGATTATTCTTGGGCGAAAGGAGTCTATTTGATGGGAACTTATTTGTTTAACTCCACAGGCTCCAATCATCCGATAAACCCTACTTTAGCTCAAGTTCAAACGATTCCAAATGCTAAATATTTAATGCCTGCAAAGCACAACTTGATGGCAATGGTAAGTTATCCTTTCAGTCCTATTTTCTCTGGTGCCTTGAGCACCATCTACAGCTTTGAAATCAACAGTTTCATTCTATTCCCCACTCTCACTTTCAGTTTGAAACAAAATCTGGATCTCGACCTCATCGCACAAATCTACTTTCAAGAACTACCGGGAGATAAATTCAAAAATATCGGAAATGGAATCTTCTGGAGATTGAAGTGGAGTTTTTGAGCAAGAGTTTGGAGCAGGAGCAAGAGCAAGAGCAAGAGTTTGGAGCAGGAGCAAGAGCAGGAGTTTGGAGCAAGAGCAGGAGTTTGGAGCAAGAGCAGGAGTTTGGAGCAGGAGCAAGAGCAGGAGTTAGGAGCAAGAGGAAGGGGGATAGTTGATTGTAAATCCCTATTTATGAAGAGTCTTTCCATCTATCAATAGTTGAATTCTAAACGTTTTCCGCTAGCTTCTGTTATGTATTCACAGCTTACGAACCATTCATAAACGAAAATTTCCACTCATATATAAGAATCGATTTGTTCATTTTTTAAACGGTATTTTCGGGCCAAATCAAAATTATTTATCATGAAAAAAGTATTACTAGTTGCTTTCACCTGCTACTTCGGTACTGCCCTAATAGCCCAAAATTATGAACGTTGTCGCACACCACAGGCGATTCAATACCAGGAAAATCTTACTCCGGGTTATATTCAGGATGTGGAAGCTGTGTTTAATCAGGCTAAAAATTATATCCCGAAAAAAACAAACCAACCAATCTACACTATTCCGGTTGTGGTTCACATAGTTTACAACGTGGCTGCTGCAAATTTGCCGGACAGTGTGATTTTCGATCAAATCCGTGTTTTAAACGAAGATTACAATCGAATGAATGCGGATACAGTAAATATGCGATCAGATTTTGATATTGTTAAGGGAAGTCCTCAAATAGAATTCGTACTTGCTCAAGTAGATGAATTTGGAAATCCAACGAATGGAATTACTCGAACACAAACGGCTACAGCTTCTTTTGGATCTTTCGGAATTATAAGTGGAGATTTTACTGATTTGGAAAAAGTAAAAAGTACTTCGGACGGAGGACATGACCCATGGGATCAAAGCAGATATTTAAACATTTGGGTGTGCGACATGTCGGTTCTTGGAATTACTGCTTTATTAGGCTACGCAACTCCTCCTTCAAATTTGCCAAATTGGCCTCCCGGATCCAACAATGGCTTAAGTGATGGGGTTGTGATTCAATATCAGGCCTTCGGTAGCAACAACCCAAATGCTTTAGATGTAGGAGCTGGTCCAATTGACGTACGTGGAAGAACTTCAACCCATGAAGTAGGTCATTACTTAGGTTTGCGACATATTTGGGGTGATGGTGACTGCAACGAACAAGACGGAATTGATGACACGCCGAATGCCGATAATCAATCCAACCAAGACTGCAATCCTGCCAAGAACACTTGTACAGACAACATTCAGGGAATTGATTTACCTGATATGATTGAAAACTATATGGATTATTCAGAGGAAACTTGTCAGAACAGCTTCACTCAAGGACAAGTTGACCTGATGCATGGGGTTCTTGAAAATCAAAGATATGATTTGGTTCATAACAATATCGCATCAATTTCTGAGTCGGATGACTTTAGATTATCTCTGTGGCCCAATCCTGCTAAAGATCAATTCAAAGTAACCGCTAAGCATAAGATTGAACAAATTGAAGTATTATCTCTTACAGGAGCTTCCATCATGAAATTCAATTATCAAAATAATTTTGAAAATGAGAAAATGGTCGAAACAACTCACCTGGAAAATGGTGTTTATTTGGTTAATATCACAACTGAAAACATGGTATCCAGTAAAAGAATAGTGATTCAAAAATAAATTGTATTTAAAGCTTCGGCGGGTCTAACAGACACGTCGAAGTTTTTTTATAATCCTACCAATTCTTCATTCCTAATTCGTGAAATAAATAGCATATAAAGACAACTGCTCTCTTATATTCTCTAGGGCTTCTTGTCTAATATGTTCTTCCGGTGATTTCAGTTTATTGAACATTCCGCGTAAAGGAAACAACATAATATGTAATTGATCATGTGCTACACCTTCGGTAGTACATTTCTTAAAGATATACCTGAAATCGGCATCCAACGAATCGAATAGTGATTGGTATTTTTCAGCAGATGAATTAAGTTGAAAGGACTCTGTTCGACCAATCATTTTCTCTACTCCTACAGTGGTCTCTGGGTTCACCTTCCATTTCTTACCATCATCCAAACGAAGGGTTTCTGCCTTACTTTCTGGTTCTTTCTTCTCGGGATCCCCTTGAATATCCGATTTTTGATCCTGATTGTCGTTCTTCTTTTTTTCTTCCGGACTACACGAGGAAATTAGTGTAAGAGGAATAAGGAATGCAAATAAGTATTTCATTTGTTGGGCTTTGAGTTCACTAAAGATAAAAAAAGTAATGGAATCAAAGACGGGCAAACGTATTGAATTGATTAACAATTGTTTAATTATTTTTTTGACCCTGAATTCAAAGCCAAGATTGCCCCTGTTCCCATTCCGGCAAGAAGCATCACCCCTCCACCTGGCCAATGCATAATTTTGAATAGTACTCCCAATCCTGTAACGATCATAGCAAGGGTAAAGACATTGTTTTTAAACAAAATGAATATGCTGAATTTCCCCTTTAATTTTTGATTATTATAGTATTCCAATCCTTCCAAAACCAACCAAAAAGTACCGAATCCAATAGAAAGGTATTTGAAGAGAATATGTTCTTTCATATAATAAATCACCATGATACCATTCACTGTTGCTACAACTAAAGTTGCAATGTTGAGATATAGCAAAAAGGGTTTCTTTTTCCGTCGAAAAAATCGAATTAAATAAATTACTGTAAAACAAGCGAGAGAGGCAGCCATTATTCGATTACCATGAGGCCAGTGCATCACTCGAAACAAACCTCCCATCACTATCCCTCCCAGGAAGATCAACTCGGGATGAGCTAAATCAAATTCTTGTTTATTTCCTCTTTTGTTGAGCATGC